>JBQTHD010000033.1:0-80065 GCA_052390275.1 Acidimicrobiales bacterium
GCCCCCGATCTGGGGGGGGCCGCCGCCGGACCGAGCGTTTCCCCCCGCGGCGGGGGCGGCGGCGGAGGTCGCCACACCATCGTGGCCGTCGACCACCACCCCCTCGAACCCTTCCGCGGCCGCCCGCGACGCCACATCGGGCACGGCCGACTGCTCCGACATCCCCACGGAGATGGCGTAGCCGTTGTTCTCGCACACGAAAACCACCGGCAGTCGATGGATGCCGGCCATGTTCAGGGCTTCGTGGAAGTCCCCCTTCGAGGACGCCGCCTCACCGAACCAGCACATGGTCACCCGGTCGTCCCCGGTGAGAAGCGACGACCAGGCCAGTCCTGCGGCGTGGGGACACTGGGTCGCTATGGGGGAGGATCCGGTGATGATCCCCAGTCGCCTGCAACCCCAGTGGTTGGGCATTTGCCGGCCGCCGGAGTTGGGATCCTCCGGCCGGGCCAACACGGCCAGCATCACCTCCTGCGCGGTCATGCCCAGGGTGAGAACCACGCCGAAATCGCGGTAATAGGGCAGGGCATAGTCGTGCCCGGCCTGTAAGGCCCAGGCCGACCCCACCTGCGCCGCCTCCTGGCCCTGCCCGCTGATCACGAAGCGGGCCTTTCCCATCCGCTGCATTCCCCACATCTTCTCGTCGACGCAGCGAGCGAGGAACATGGTCCGGTACATTGCCACCACGTCGGAGCCCGTCAATCCTAGATGACGATGATCATCCCCCTGCTCCACCGGCACCGGCGGGGGAACGCCTTCTGCCCCTTCGGGCCGACGACGCCCGACCTGGGGGGGCGGCGGTCCGCTCACCGGGGGGACCGCCCGTAGAAGTCCTCGACCGAACTGCCGGCGGCATCGGCCGAGAACATCGTCGTCACGCTAGCGCCCCACACAGGTTCGCAACCCGACACCACGGCCCGGCGCCAGCGCTTACGGCTTCTGCGATCGAACTGCCTCGGCCGGGGCCGCCACGTTCAGACCACCCGGGAGTGGCCGAGGGGGAAGCGGGTGGTCACCCGGCGGATGGTGCCGGACGCCGCACGTATAACCAACGTGGTGGTGGTTGCATGAGTCGAGTCGTAGCGAACCCCGGGCGCCAGTTCCCCGTCGGTGATCCCAGTCGCTGAGAAGAAACAGTCGTCCCCGGCGACAAGATCGTTGGTGCCCAGAGAACGGTCCGGGTCAATGCCGGCATCGATGATGGCCTGGCGTTCACCGTCGTTGCGAGGGTGCAGCCGGGCCTGGAGTTCGCCCCCCATGCACTTGAGGGCGGCGGCGGCGATCACCCCTTCGGGGGTGCCCCCGATACCGAACATGGCATCCACCCCAGAGTCGGGCCAGGCGGGCGACATGGCCCCGGCCACATCGCCGTCAGGGATCATCCGTACTCGGGCGCCGGCGGCGCGAATCTCAGCGATCAGGTCGGTGTGGCGGGGCCGGTCCAGAACCACCACCAACATCTCCCACGGCTTCTTGCCGGTGGCCTCGGCCACGGCGTGGATGTTCTCGGTCGGGGTGCGGTTGATGTCCACGCGTCCCACCGAGGCCGGGCCCACGGCCAACTTGTTCATGTAGAAGCAGGGGCCGGGGTCGAACATGGACCCCCGGGGGCTTGCGGCGATGACGGACACGGCGTTGGGCCGACCCAGGGAGGTCAGGGTGGTCCCCTCCACCGGATCGACGGCGATGTCCACTTCGGGTCCCTCGCCCCGGCCCAACTCCTCGCCGTTGTAAAGCATGGGGGCCTCGTCCTTCTCGCCTTCGCCGATGACCACCACGCCGCGCATGGCCACGGTGTTGAGAAGAAGGCGCATGGCCTCCACCGCTGCGCCGTCGGCCGCCTCTTTGTCCCCCGAGCCGATCCATCGGGCCGCAGCCAAAGCCCCGGCCTCGGTGGCCCGGGCCAGTTCCGAGCCGAGCGTGCGGTCCAGGCTGGCAAACCCCCCCGTTGCAGATCCGGTCATGGGGCGAGTTCGGTGACGGGCAATTCGGTCATGGGCGTCACCCTAGTTGCCACCCGGCAGGACCATCGGGGTATCAGCGCTGGTAGCGACATCAACGGCGCCGACCCGGGAGCCGACTACCCCGCTACCCGGGAGCCGATTACCCCGGGCTCCCCTGGGGGAGGAACGACGACCCATGAAGCCCCTGACGCCCGTATCTGACCGTCCGCAGTCGGGTTTGATCGAACCGCCCCGCTTGCCCCTGCCCCGCGGCCCGTTGTCGGAAGGAATCATCGACAGGCTGACGGGACCCGTTGCGACGAACAGACCCGGGTTGGATGCGAAAAACGCTGACCCCCTTGGCGACGATCTTCAACTGGCCCTCTACATGGCTTATGAGATGCACTACCGGGGCTTCGACGGAGTCGACGACGATCGGGAATGGGATCTCGACCTGCTTGCGGCCCGCCGGTCCCTGGAGGAGGCGTTCGTCGAAGCGCTGCGCCAAGGTTGCCGACCGGGCCCCCGATCGCAGACCCTCGACGAACTCCTGACCGAACTGGTCGCTCCCCGAAAGCCCCCGGCCGCCACCGATGACACCGACATTGGGGCCTCGGTCTATCTCGCTCGACGGGGACAGCTCTGGCAGTTGCGGGAGTACGTGGTCCACCGGTCGCTCTACCACCTGAAGGAAGCCGCCCCCCAGACCTTTCTTCTGCCCCGCCTGACCGGTGGGACCCAGGCCGCCCTGTGCCGGTTGCTCTACGACGAACTGGGCGCCGGACGGTCCGAGCGCATGCATTCGGCCCTCTTCGCCCAGATGATGGTCGACCTGGAACTCGATCCCACCTACGGGGCCTACCTGGACCTGGTGCCGGCTCCGGCCCTGGCCATCGTCAACGCCATGAGCCTGTTCGGGCTCCACCGGCGGTACCTGGGAGCGGCGATCGGCCAGTTGGCCAGTATCGAGATCACTTCGTCGCCGGCGTCGGACCGCCTTGCCCGGGCCACCGCCGCACTGGTTCCCGAGCCTCGAGGGGCCGACCGCTTCTTCGCCGAACACATCGAGGCCGACGCCGTCCATGAGCAGATGATCCGCCGGGAGATCATCACCGGGCTTGTGACCCAGCGGCCGGAACTGACCGGCGACATCGCCTTCGGCATCCGGGTCGATTCGTTCCTTGAGGCTCACCTGGCTCGGCATCTCCTCGGCGCCTGGACCAGCGGCCAGACGAGCCTGCTCGACGCCATAGGCGTCGGGGATGGGCCAGGCTCGCTTCAGTCGTCGGCGGGTCGTCCGGCCTGGCTGTGATGACTCGGCCCTGGCTGGCCCGACGGGTTCGCCCGGTTGCGGTGGCTGGTGTCGCAGAACGGATACCGCCGGCTGCGCCCGCAGGCGCAGATCGCCACGAGGGGACGGTCATCGGAAAGGGTTGACCCGTCGGGCAGCACTATCTCCAACGGTCCTTCCACCAACCAGGGCCCGTCGTCGGTCAGCGTCAGGCGTCGACGCTCAGAGCCCCTCCCGACAGGAGCGGTCATGGGCAGGAAACGACCTTCACCGGTCAGCGTCCGGGTGGCGAGATCAGACACAGGCAGTGGCGTGAACGACGACCAGTTCCTCCGTGCGCTGGCCGGGAAGGATCAACCCTCGTTCCTCCAGAATCCCGGCCCGGGAGGAGAACACCGGACCGAAGGGCTGAGCGCAGCGGGACACCACGTGGGCCTCCAAGCCGCGGGCCCCGAGCCGATCGGTCACCGCGTGAACGTCGCAGACCGAGGAGAAGACCACCAGAAACTGCCCGCCCGGCGCCAGATGGTCCCCCACCTGGTCGCAGATCCGGTCCAGCAACGCCCGACCGTGGAGCCCGGCGTCCCAGGCCCGGGCCCGGCCCCGGCGAGGCAGTTGGTCATCGGCGGCCGGCACATAGGGGGGATTGGCCACGATCAGATCGAACAACCGACCGGCCACCGGTTCGAACAGATCCCCCCGGCGAATCTCGACCCTCAGGCCGCGTACGGCGCTGTTGACCCGGGCCATGGCCACTGCACCGGCCGAGAGGTCGATGGCAGTGACGTGGGTGCCGGGGCAACGGGCGGCCACCATGGCGAGTGCTCCGGAACCGGTGCAGAGATCGAGCACCCTGGCCCCTGGCGACAAGCGTCGGCGCAGGGCTCGGGCCAGGAGCCATGTGTCACCCTGCGGTGGGTAGACACTGGGACTGCGGACGATGACCACGACCCCTTTCTGCCCCGCCCACTCGGCAGGCAATCCAATCCGGGCCGGGCCGGTCCAGTTCGGGCACGTCCAGTTCGCATCGGCCACCGCTGGATTGATCACCGCAGGCGCCATATCAGAACCCGGTCCCAGCCCAACCGAGGAGGCGTGAAATGATCGATGCGGTAGTGGTGGGATCGGGCCCCAACGGCCTGTCGGCCGCCATCACTCTGGCCCGGGCCGGCGCTTCAGTGACCGTTCTGGAGGCCCAGGATCTGCCCGGCGGTGGAGCCCGGTCGGCCGAGTTGACCCTGCCGGGGTTCCTTCACGACGTCTGCTCGGCCGTGCACCCCTTGGCCGTATCGTCGCCCGCCTTTGCCTCCTGGCCGTTGGCCGACCATGGCCTGAAATGGCTGCATCCCGACTATCCCCTGGTGCACCCACTTGGTGGCGGAGATGCGGTCGTGCTGCACCGCTCCCTGGCCGAGACAGCCGACGGGCTGGGCCGAGACGGTCAGGCCTGGCACCGGCTGATGGGTCCGCTGGTCCGGGACTGGGATCCCCTGAGCGAGGCGATCCTGGCACCAATGCTCAAGATTCCCTCTCATCCCCTGGCCCTGGCCCGGTTCGGCGCCCGGTCCGCCTGGCCCGCCACCGTCCTGGCCCGGACCATGTTTCGCAACGAGGGCACCCGGGCCGCCTTTGCCGGCTTGGCTGGCCATTCCTTTTGTGACCTGACCGACCCTCTGACCAGCGCCTTCAGCCTACTTCTGGGGGTGACGGCCCACGCCGTGGGCTGGCCCCTCGCCCAGGGCGGGTCCCAGGCGCTTACCCGAGCGCTGATTTCCTACCTGGAGAGCCTGGGGGGCGAGGTCCACACAGGCGTGAACATCACCGACCACCACCAACTCCCCCGCCACCGGGTGGCACTGTTCGACCTCACTCCCCGCCAACTGGTGAACATCGGCGGTTCCCAGATGGCGCCGTCCCACCTGACCCGACTGAAGCGGTACCGGTACGGCCCGGGTACTTTCAAGATGGACTTCGCCCTGGACGGCCCGGTGCCGTGGTCGGCGGCCGCCGCCCATCGGGCCGGCACCCTGCACCTTGGAGCCACCCTCGACGAAATTGCGCGGGCGGAGTCCGACGTCGCCGCCGGACGCCACCCCCGATCGCCCTTGGTTCTGTGCGTACAGCCAACGGTGGTGGACCCCGGGCGGGCGCCGGAGGGCAGGCACATCCTTTGGGCCTACTGCCATGTGCCCCACGGCTCCAACCAGGACATGGCCCCGGTTATCGAAGCCCAGATCGAAAGGTTTGCTCCTGGGTTCGGGGCCCGGGTGCTGGCCCGCCACTCGGTGGGCCCCGCCGCCTTGGAGGCGGGCAACGCCAACTACATCGGGGGCGACATCGCCGGCGGAGCGGCGGGTGGGTGGCAACTCTTCGCCCGCCCGGTGCTGGCCACCGACCCTTACCGGGTGCCCACGCAGTCGGGACCCGCCTGGTTCATGTGTTCGGCCTCCACCCCACCCGGCGCCGGGGTTCACGGCATGTGCGGGTGGTGGGCGGCTCAGGGGGCGCTGCGTTCCTTGGGTCGCACGAAAGGTCCGGGGTAGCCCTACCGGTCCGCATCTTCACGTTGAACAGACAGAGCCCCGGACGAGTGTCCGGGGCTCTGTGGTTCGTGGTTGCCCGGATCGCGCTTCGGCGGCTCCGGTCGCTCCGCTCTACTTGTCGGCCAGCAGCGGTTGCGGCCCGGCAAGAGCGGGGCCGCGAACCGAGGGGTGAAGCGCTATGTGGGACTGGGTGAAGGGTGAACCGTCCTCGAAGGTGCCCTCGAATACGTGGCTGGGGACCATCAAGAAGCTGACGTTGGCGACGGTTCCGCCCTCCTCGGGAGCCACGAAAGGCTGGTCATCCTCGGAATCGCGGATTCCCCCGGCCAGGAGGGTGAGGCCCAACTTCACCCCGGTGATGGTCACCACCGGGGCCCGTTCGGGGCCAGGGACCGGAGCGGCACACAGGACGGCGGGGTTGACCTCGCACGAGATCCCGCCGCCAACCAGTGGTTGGTCAGAGACCACGCCATCGCCACTGACGAAGTCCTGCGACCTTGGTGCCGCCTCACTTTCACCCGGCTTGATCTCCGCCGGCTGAATCTCAACCGGCTGACGCTCAACGGGCTCCGTCACCGCCGGTGAGATCGGTTCGGGGCCATCGGTGACCGGCCCACCTACGGCCGGCTCGATCACCGCCGGCAGATCCACCGGCAGCCACCCGCCGCCCCTCATCTCATCCAGAGAGTCCGCCGGGCTCTGAAGTCGGTACTCCCCCAGTCGCTCGAAGCGGGTACCCCAGGTGCCGCCTACGTTGACAACCTCGTCGGTGTTGGCCACCGTCACCGCCCAAGCCGGCCAGTCGGCCCTGAGGCCCTCGAACTCCCTGAAGAACGACACCGTCCTGGCCTGGCCGTTGGGCCCCTCCGGCCGACAGTTCGCATCCTCGGGCGTGGACGGCTCCAGGGTTGAATTCCCGTCTACCGACTCCGCCTTCCCGGCCAGGGCCTGCTGGCGGGACAGCTTGGCACTCTCCATCCGAGCCAGTTCGGAATCTGAGATCTGCTGGCCCGAAGTCTGTCCGCTGGAAACCGGACCGTCGACGCTTGCGCCGGCCGAGCCATTCGATCCCGCTACGCCACCGCCCTCCTCTGGCGGCACCACCGGGACCTGTTCGGGGCCAGGGGCCACAACTGCAGGGAGATCCACCCCGGGCTCGGTGGGGCGGGAAGGATCCACGGTGAAAGGCTCCGCGCAGATGATGCCGCCTCGCTCCATCACCTCCGACGTGGCGGCCATGGATGCGGGCTCCGCTCCCATGGCCGTCAGCAACTTGCGGGCCGCCCGTTCGGCCGCGACCGGCGATGGGGCCACCGACCGGACCTGGTCCGGACGCGACCCCGAATCCTCCGCCGGGTGATACCCGACCCACCAACCCTCCGATGATGGGTAGGCGTTCAACTCCGACGGGGTTTCGGGACCGCCCGATCCCACCCTCCAGCCTTCACCCGTCCGTTGCGCGGTGGCGTCGACTCCCAGTGCCCGGGCGATGCGGATGAAGTCCTCCCTGGTCATTTCCCGGCTGCTCACCCGCCACACTGGACCGGAGGTGGCCAGCCGGGGCAGGTCCCCCTTGACAACGAAGTCCAAGCCGCCCCAACCCGGGGACGCCATCCTGGTCCCAGACGCCTCCGACAGCGCTGAGTCGGCAAAGGCCGCCTGACCCCGGGATCCGCCAGCGGCCAGCAGCAGTTCCGGAGGCTCGCCGTCAGTGGTCAGGGCAACCCCCCCGGCAATAACCGCCGCCGCCAGGCCGACCGAACCCAGCACCAACCGCCGGCGGGACACTCGGGGCCCAGATTGAGAGCCCGCCGCCGGTGACGGCGACTCGCTCGGGTTCGGATCGGGGAGGTAGCCGTTCATCGTTCACTCCTGGGTGCGAAGGGCACGCCCAGACGGGCGCTCCCCCCTACGACGCATTCACGTTGGCCCTTGGTTCCGTTATTCCTGACGCCGTCCCCGGGGACCCGACGCTCAGGGGTGACCACTTAGCCGGGAAGAAGATCCGCCCAGAACCCACCACAGCTACGAACACCGGGCGTGAGATCTTTCTGGGGCCGCCTGAGCGGGATAATGGCCATTGCTTTTCTGGCTTTGGGCGGGTCGGCTCTGGGCGGACCCGGTCTGAGCGGAGCAGCCTGGGCCCATGACAAGACCACGACCACGGGGGCTTCGGGGGCCACAGCTGGCCAGCCGTCACCGGCCGGGTCCAGCGATATCAACCCTTTCACGGCGCCCACCGGGCCGTCGTCCGGTGCCGTCCTGCGACCATCGCCCACGTTCGCGGACCTCGGCACCGACGCGACCCCCAGGGCCTCGGTCACCCGCCGGTCCGGGTCGACGAGCCTGAGTCCGGGGACCTCCCTGGCCCCCGGGGCGTCACCGGCGGCGGGGACTTCGCCTGGCGCGGGCACGATGCCAACGACCGGGACCGCGTCCATGACGCGAACCGGCGGATCGGGCGGATCCCTGTGGCCCTGGATCCCGGCGGTGGCTCTTGGATCGGCCGGCATCTGGCTGTTGTTCAAACCCCGGGCCGCCGATGACCGCCTTCACCGGCGGGACTGGGCCCTGGCCGGCGCCCTGATGCTGACCGGGGTGATCCACTGCCTGGAGACTCCAAGCCACTGGGACGAGGGCTGGCACCTGGGCGTCTTCTTTGCCGTATCGGCAGCGGTCCTGCTGGGCCAGGCGGCAGCGGCCGGGACCCGACCCACCCCCGCCCTCTACACCTCGGTGCTGGCCACCATGGTCGGGCTGATCGTCCTGTACGTGCTGGTCCGCCAGTTCAGCCTGCCGCTGGTCGACCATCGTGACCCGTACCTGCTGACCGACCTCCCTGTGAAACTGGTGGAGGTGGGAGCTGCCGGCCTGGCCGGCTTCCGCCTGTTCCAGATGCGCAAACAGGCTGCGAACGGTTCACTGCTGGCTGTGGCCTGACCGTGGCCTCTGCATGAGCCTGGCCTCTGCATGAGCCTGGATGCGCCTTGACCTTGGCCAAGAATCCCAGCCGCGCCCGCCTTTGGATGTTGGCCGGGCTCCTGGCCGGATCCGGTACTGCGCATCTGGTCGTACCCCGGTTTTACGACGCCATCGTTCCTCGGGGCCTTCCCGGGCCGGCCCGAGCGTGGACGCTGGTCAGTGGCGTGGCCGAACTGATGGTGGCCGGGGCGCTGGCCCATCCGGCCACCCGCCGCCTGGGGGCGGTGGCCTCCGTGGCCCTGTTGGTGGCAGTGTTCCCCGCCAACGTGCAGATGGCGCAGGACGCGCAGGACGCCAGCACCGCCCGAAAGATCCTGGTTTTCGGCCGCCTCCCCCTGCAACTTCCCCTCATCGCCCTGGCCATTTCGATATACCGCCGGGAGAGTCAGGCCGCAGCGGGGTAAGGGCGGGGGTCCACGCAGGGGGGAGACCGTCGAGGTCTCTGACCTGCCCCTCGCCCTATCCCGTTACAGATCCTTCAGTTCTGGGCCCGCAATCGGGCCAATCGGTGGATTAGTGCTCGTCCCAGTGGTCACCATGGGCAGCGTGGCGGTGGCCGTCGTGGATGTAGTCCACGTGGTCACCATGGGTCACAGTCTCATGACCGCAACCTTCGTCGTGGGAATGGTCGGAATGGTCGGAATGGGCGGCGTGCGTCAGTTCACACTCGTCCCAGTGATCGTCGTGGGATCGATGGGCATGCCCGTCATGGATGAAATCGACGTGGTCGTCGTGGGTGACCTGGGCATGTCCACAGCCGTTGGCGTGGACGTGGTCGTGGGTGGGGTGGGGGGCACACACGGTCATGGGCTTCTCCGTTCCTCAGCGTGGGCGATGGCGTCCACGGCAATGTGGACGACGTGCTCGTCGGCGATGGAGTAAGCGATTTCCCGGCCACGGCGGCGGCCCAGCAGGATCCCGGCGGTCTTGAGCACCTTGAGGTGCTGTGACACCAGGGGCTGGGAGGCCCCCAGGGCCTCCACCAGGTCGTGGACGCAACGCTCCCCCGCCCGAACTTCGAGCACGATGGCCAGCCGAAGGGGATGGGCGAAGGCTTTGAGCAACTCCGCCGCAGGCCCCAGGGCTGATCCATCATCTAATGCTAATCCACTAATGGGTTGGCCTCGGCCCTTCTTCTCGCCTCTGGTCGGGCGGGCGGGTGACTGATCAGGTGGTCCGAGCGGCCCTCTGCCCGTAGCGGCGGGTGAAGCGCTCGACCCGTCCGGCGGTGTCCACGATCTTCATCTGGCCGGTGAAGAAGGGGTGGCTGGAGGCGCTGATCTCCACGTGCACGCACGGGTACTCCACACCGTCGATCTCACAGGTCCGGTCCGAGGTCATGGTGGACCGGGTCAGGTAGTCAGTGCCGGCCGCCAGGTCGCGAAAGACCACTTGGCGGTACGGCGGGTGGATTCCCGCTCTCATGGGTGCCGGCCGTCCGGGGCAGTGTTCAAGGTGACGATCCTTCGTGATTCGGGCTGAGCCCTGATGCCAGCCACGCAATCTGCCAGCTAGGGAGTGATGCACGCTAGCGCGCCGGTTCCCGGCCCGACTTGGAAGGGCGAGCGACATCCCGTCTTCTGACCGACACCGCTCTGATTGCTCGCATTTAGTGAGAATCCTTCTCACTTACTGCTAGGTTTTCCTACGGAGGAGTCCAGATCCGGACCTTCCCCGATCCGGGATGAGGTGCTGTATGGCACCGACTCCCCGAGCAGCCCAGTCGGCCGGTCCAGGACAGCCGGGGCCGGTCCTAACCAGGAGGAACAGTTGAACGCAAAAGCCGATAACCATGCTGGGGCAGACCCGCAGGTGAGTGCTCTGGCTGGGCGCTGCTTGCGGCGGATGGAGACGCTTCAGGCCCGCCGCCGGGCCGGGCAGCGGGGATTCACCCTCATCGAACTGCTGGTAGTGATCATCATCCTCGGAATTCTGGCGGCGGTCGTCGTGTTCGCCGTCGGAGGCGTGGGGGACAAGGGCAACGAGGCGGCCTGTCGGATCGACACCCGGACCCTGCGAACCGCGGCCGAAGCCCACTTCGCCCAGTTCAACGACTACACCGTCGACGCTGGCGACTGGATCGGCGACGAGAACACGCCCAGCGCCGACCTGAACGAGGAGGCCCTGGTGGCCGCCGGGCTGATGTCAGAGGTCTCGACCCTCCACGACGGTCGCGTCTTCGACCGGAACCCTGACGTCGGGGAGATCGTCCCTGCCTTCCAGGTCACCATCCAGGACGCCTCAACCACCGACGGCACCGCCAACATCTGCGGTGACGAAGAAGGCCATGACGTCGGCGAGCACGAAGACGACTTCTAAGTCTCGTTGTTGAAGAGGGCCCGGGTCGGCGGATCACGCCGGCCCGAGCCCTCACCAGGCCGCCGGCGCGCCGGGCGTGATCCGGGTCAGGTGATGTGACCCTGGCGCTTGGAAGCTCCGGTTGGTGAAGGGTCAGCGATCCACCCGGAGTGCCAACATGGCGACGTCGTCATCGGTGGGGGTGGCCAACAGGGCGGCGATTGTGGCGTCGCACAAATCGGCCAGATCGGTCGGGCCTGAGGCCACACTCCGGGCCAGCCGCGAGAGGCTTTCGTCCACACAGAATCCTCGCCGCTCGAACAGCCCGTCGGAGAACAAAAAGAGCGTCGACCCCGACGCCAGATCCAAGGACTTCTGCAGGTAGCGGCGGTGCTCCACGGCTCCCAGAGGCGGCGACGGTGGGCCATCGGCGAACTGGGTTGAACCGTCGGGCCGTAGGACCAGGGCCGGGGGGTGGCCGGCCCGAACGTAACTGGCGGTGAGGCTGGCCGGATCCCAGACCATGTAGAGCAGGGTGGCCATCTCCCCGTCGAGGAGGGTGTGGACCAACCGGTTGAGCCGGTCCAGAGTCAGGGCGGGATCCACTTCCTCGGTGGCAATGGCCCGCAGGGCCATCCTCATTTGGCCCATGACCGAGGCGGCCCGAATCCCGTGGCCGGCCACATCTCCCAGGGCCACCCCGAACCGCCCCCCGGCCAGAGGGAAAACGTCGTACCAGTCCCCGCCCACGTCGATTCCGTCGGTGCCGGGGAGGTAGCGGGCCACGACCGACATCCCCGGGATTCTCGGCAGGTCCTGGGGAAGCAGGCTTCGCTGCAGTTCGATGGCCACTTCGTGTTCCCGGGCGTAGAGGCGGGCCTTCTCGACGGTCTCCTGCTCGGCCTTTACCCGGTCGGTGATGTCGTGCATGGCCACCACTGCACCGAGGCGATTGCCCTCGTCGTCGACGATGGCTCTGCCGCTGGCCAGCAGCTTTCGGGGCGGTTGACCCCGGGGCACGATGCTCATCTCCACGTCGCGCACCACTTGGCCGGCCAGGGCCCGGAACAGCGGGACCTCCTGCAACTTCATCGGGGTCACGCCGTCGGCGCAGTACAGGTCGTAGTGCTCGGCCCACTGCTCCGGCGGAAGCGGCTGGGCTCCCAGGCCATGGAACTCCCGGGCCGAGCGGTTGAACAGGCTGAGCCGGCCATCGCCGTCGCAGGCGACAATGCCCTCGGCCAGGCTTTCCAGCAGGGCGTCGAGAAATCGACGCTCGTCCTCGGAGGCTCGGCGGGCTCGCTGACGCTCGGTGATGTCGGTGTAGCTGCCCAACCAGCCGCGCATCTCGCCCCGCTCGTCGCGCATGGGCCGGGCGGCGGCGGCTACCCACCGGACCTCACCGGCCGGCCTGACTATTCGGAACTCGACGCTCCAACGCAGTTCCGGCTCGGTCGGGTCGGCCGATCGGTCGCTCCCCGACGCGCCATGGGAGTCGGAGGCGGCCAGGATCGCCTTGATCCAGGACTCCGACACCTGCTGGCGGTCGCGAGGGTGAACATGGTCGAGCCAGCCTTGGCCCCGCATGGACTCCACCGGCCGGTCAACGATCTGGGCTAACTCATCATTGGCGAAGAGGTTGTTGCCGGCGATATCGGCCTGGAAAATGCCGACTGGCGCCTGCTCGATGATGGTTCGCAGGGCCAGGAACGCCTCGCGCTCGATCTGGGCCCGACGTTGGGTGTCATCGTCCGGCGGCTGACTGGAGATATCGCGTGGGCTCTCCGTCATGTCACCTCCAAACCGCCAGCCGAACTCTACTTCTGCAACTCCTGAGCGACCAAGAGGGCGCGGTGGTCTGCACCCCCTTGGAGCGGGAGCCGATCACCGCATTGCACTCTGGAGCTGTCGGGGCCTCGGTGTCTGGTTGCCGACTCGCCGGGTAGAGGACAGCCGGCGGCCAACTACGGCCCCAGGGAAGGGGTCGATGGATGGCACAGGAACGAAATCGGTCGCTGTGGATCGATACTTCTCCTTCCACTGACTACCCGGGTCTTTGCGGTGACATTCGGGTGGACGTGGCCGTGGTCGGCGGCGGCATCGCCGGCCTCACCACCGCCCTGCTACTCAAGCGCAGCGGCGCTTCAGTCGCCGTAATCGAGGCCGATCGCCTGGCCGCCGGAACCACCGGCCACACCACGGCCAAAGTCACGTCGCTGCACGGGCTGACCTACGCCGAACTGCGATCAAAATCCGGCGACGAAAAGGCCCGGCTCTACGCCGAGGCCAACCAGGCAGCCATAGAAAAGGTGGCCGCCCTAGCCGAGGAGATGTCCATCGACTGCAACTTCGAGCGCCGGTCGGCGTACACCTACACCCAAGACGAGGGCCAGCGGTCGGCCATCGAGGCTGAGGTGGAGGCGGTCTGCGCCCTGGGGCTTGCGGCCCGGTTTGTGGAGGACACGGAACTGCCCTATCCGGTGGCGGCCGCCGTGCGTTTGGACAATCAGGCTCAGGTCCATCCCCGCCGATACTGCCTTGCCCTAGCCGAGGCCATCGATGGAGGAGGGAGCTACGTGTTCGAACGCAGCCGGGCGCTCGACGTGGATGAGGGTGACGTCGCGACGGTGATCACCGATGGAGGCCGAGTTGTGGCCAGATGCGTAGTCCTGGCCACCCTTTTGCCATTCATGGACCGGGGGGGCTTTTTCGCCAAGGCCCAGGCCTACCGCTCCTACGCCATGGCGATCCGGGTCGGCGGTTCGGTGCCCGAGGGCATGTACCTGAGTGTCGATTCCCCCAGCCGTTCTGTCCGGGCCGTGGACCTTGGCGGGACGCAGGGCTTGGTTGTGGGCGGCGGAAGCCACGGGACCGGCCAATCCGACGACACCAACAGCTACTACGACGATCTCGAACGGTGGGCCCGTTCGGTTTTCGACGTGACCGCGGTCGACTACCGGTGGTCGGCTCAGGACTACGTCACCGTCGACAAGATCCCCTACGTGGGTCGCTCCCCCCGGATGAGCCGAACCTTCGTGGCCACCGGATTCCGCAAATGGGGCATGACCAACGCCACCGCCGCGGCCATGGTGCTGGCCGGCACCATCTCCGGTCGGGACCATCCCTGGGCCTCGCTCTACGACTCCACTCGGATCGGCGGAGCCGAGGCGGTAAAGAACCTGGTCAAGGACAACCTTGGAGTGGCCAAGCGCTTGGTGGGCGGCCAGGCTCGGCGGATGAAGGCGTCAGCCCTCGCTCACCTCGGTCCCGACGAAGGAGGTGTCGTTGAAGTCGACGGCCGATCCGTGGGCGCCTACCGCGACACGGCAGGGGACCTGCACGCGGTCAGCCTGACCTGCACTCACATCGGTTGCACCGTGCGCTGGAACCCGGCCGAAGCCACCTGGGACTGTCCGTGTCACGGATCGAGGTTCACCTGCACGGGCGAGATGCTCCAGGGGCCAGCGACCAAAGACCTGGAGACGATCCCGGTCGACTGAGCGCCCAGGCGGCCACGGGGCCTCCGGACGCCAGGAGGGCGAAACTGGGCGCAGGCGGCGCACGGCGGGCCGGGCGTCGCCTGCTTTGGTGTTCTGTACCTACCGTCCTGGACCGGTTTCGTCGAGACCGTCGCCGGGCCCGAGGTTGGTGTCGTCTTCGTCGATCTTGTCGGCCCCGGTGTTGTTGTCGTCGCAGGCGACGCCCAGGACCAGCGCCGAACTCGCCAGCAATGCCGCTATAAGTTTGCGCATCTTCTCCCCCAATTGTCGATGCGCCGGTATCCACCGGCGTCGGCCGACCCCTACCCGTGAACGAAGGAAATAATCGCTGGCTGCTCGGCCCGCTTTCCCGGAGTCCTGGCAGTTGGGTGGTCCGCCACTGACCTTGGCCGCGAGACGGTGGGGATAGCGTGTCGCTGATATGAGCCGCCGCCCACCGCTGCCGGCACTGCTGGTCACCTGGCTGGTGGCCGTACTCCTCTGGGTCTCGGGCGCGATGGCCGTCGATCAACCGACTCGGGCCAACCCCAGAAGCGTTGACGCGTTGGCCCTCGACTCAAAGCTCTCCGACCCGGCCGTTCGCCTGAACGCCCACGAACGTCGAGACGGCTCCTGGGCAGAACGGTCTCCCAAACACCGTTTCGTTCTCTTCGCTATCCCGGCCGCCCTCTACTTGTTCTTGTTGACCTGGTCCCGGCGTGCCAGTGCGGCGCGCTTCGCTCGCCCGCCGCATTCCCTCGGATGGACGCCCGAGACCGGTCGCGGCCCGCCACCTTTCCAGCTTCTGATCGTCTGATCGGACCCGGCCACCCGGCCGGCACAGCTGAAGGGAGCCCGCATGTCCAACGCGTCCCGCTGGCGCGCCACAGCGGTGCTGGTCTCCGTAGCAGGGGCCAGCGCGCTCTCGTTGACGCGCCCCGCCCGCCTGGGCCTCGACCTCAAGGGTGGAACCCAGATCGTCCTGGAGGCCAAGGACACCGAAGGCCTGGCTGTCACCGACGACGTCGCGTCGCGCACGGTGGAGGTCCTCCGCCGGCGGGTAGACGCCCTCGGCGTAACCGAGCCAACGCTGCAGCGATCGGGGGATCGGCGGATCATCATCGAGCTTCCCGGCGTGGCCGACCCCGCTCAAGCTGTAGAGGTCGTCGGACGGACGGCACAGCTGGAGTTTCGTCCGGTGCTGGGGGTGGACGCGGGAGTCGCCGTGGAACCGGACACCGAGGCGGGGAGTGACGAGGGCGAGGGCTTCGCCACGGAGAACGGCGAACGCCTCCGGCTTGGCCCGCCGACCGTCACGGGCGACGCGGTGGAGTCGGCTCGGGCCTCCGTCGGGGGAGCGCTCGGCGGCGAGTGGCAGGTCGAGGTGGACTTCCGAGGCGAGGGTGGCCGTCAATGGGCCCAGCTCACCGGGGAAGCGGCCTGCGCTGCCGCCGGCGACCTCCGCCGCCGTGTCGCCATCGTTTTGGATCGCGATGTGATCTCCAGCCCCGGGGTGGCAACCGAGGTGGGCTGTGGCGAGGGGATCACTGGCGGCCAGACCGTGATCACCGGGGACTTCACCGACGCTCAGGCGAAGGATCTGGCCCTTTTGATCCGCGCCGGGGCACTACCGGTGCCCGTGGAGATCGTCGAGCAGCGCACGGTGGGGCCCACGCTGGGCGACGCTGCTATCCGGGCCAGCGTGGGGGCGGCGATCATCGGTGCCGGCCTCACGATCGCCTACATGGTGGCCGTCTACCGCATCCTCGGTGTGCTGTCGGCCGTTGCCCTCGGGATCTACGGGCTCCTCTCCTATGGTGCCCTTCTGGCCATCGGCACCACGCTGACGCTGCCCGGCATCGCCGGGTTCATCCTGGCCATCGGAATGGCGGTCGACGCCAACGTTCTGGTCTTCGAGCGGGCCAGGGACGAGCGCGCCGCAGGAGCAGGTGTTCGCAAGGCAGCGATCAACGGCTTCAAGCGGGCCTGGTCGGCCATAGCCGACTCCAACGCCACGACCCTTCTCGCCGCCATGTTGCTGTTCTTCTCTGCCTCCGGCGCCGTGCGGGGGTTCGGCATCACCTTGTCGATCGGTGTCGTCGTCTCCATGTTCAGCGCCCTGGTTGTCACGCGCCTGTTTGCCGACCTCGCGCTGGGGTCGCGCCGCGTGGTCCGCAGTCCCCGCTCCTTGGGAATCGAGGCCGGTGGGCGGCTGCGGGCGTGGCTGTCCGACCACGCGCCGGACATCCTCGGTCGGCGAAGGATTTGGTTCGCCGTCTCGGCCGTGGCCCTCGCTCTCGCGGTGGCCGGCATCGCCACGCGGGGGCTGACCTATGGCATCGACTTCTCCGGTGGCCGGCTCCTCGAGTACGACACCGCACGACCGGCCGATCTCGACGACCTGCGAACGGTGCTTGCCGAGCGGGGCGTGCCCCGGGCCGTGGTACAACGATCGGGCGACGGCAACGTGACCATCCGGACGAGCCAGCTCTCCTCGGACCAGGAGAGCACGGTGGCGGCCGCGGTTTCTGCGGTCGCCGGCAGCGCCGACGAGCTGCGCGACGAGTTCGTGGGGCCGACCATCGGCGACGAGCTCCGGCGCAAGGCGTTCATCGCACTGGCCCTGGCTCTGGCCGTGCAGCTTGCCTACCTCGCTATTCGCTTCCGCTGGACCTACGGGGCGGCTGCCGTGACCGCCATGTTCCACGACGTGATCATCCTCCTCGGCGCATTCGCGTGGCTGGGCAAGGAGCTCGACGGCGTCTTCCTGGCCGCGCTCCTCACCGTCATCGGCTACTCGATCAACGACTCCGTCGTGGTGTTCGACCGCATCCGCGAACAGCGCCGACTGCGGCCGCGCGAGCCACTCGCCACGGTTGCCAACGATGCCTGCCTGCACACCATCCCGCGCACCGTCAGCACCGGCCTGGGCGCCCTGTTCATCCTCATCGCTCTCTACGTCCTCGGCGGCGAGACCCTCACGGAGTTCGCGCTGGCGCTGCTGATCGGCATCGTCGTCGGGACCTACTCCTCGGTGTTCACCGCCGCGCCCCTGGCGGTGGCCATAGAGGGCGCCGGCTCGGCAGCACCCCAGGCACTTCTGGTCCCGACCGCCAGGGCGGCCGACTTGATGACGGGCCCCAGCGGCGACGACGAGGATCCACGGAGCCAGGAGCTGCTGGCAGCGGAGCGACGGGCGAGTCTTGCGGCCCCGCGCCCACGGAAGAAGAGACGACGAGGAGGTCGCCCACGATGAGCACGTCCGATTCCCGACACCGGCCGGTAGGCGGAGATGTGACCGAGGTCCCGCTGCCGGGGATCGGGCAGCGCTACGACCTCAGGGCGGTCGAGGGCGGGTCGGTGACCGTCGTCATCCACCACACGGGTCGGCGCGATCTCTACGTCCTCGACGGCGGCGACGAGCCGCGGGCTGCGGTCACCCTCACCGACTCCCAGGCGCGAGCGCTGGGAGCGATCCTCGGCGGGGCCTACTTCAAGCCGGCCGTGATCGAGGAGCTCGAGGCGGTCATCGACGGCCTGCTCATCGACTGGGTCACGCTCGACGAGAACTCGCCGGCAGCCGGCAAGACCATCGCCGAGTTGGAGCTCCGCAAGAGCACCAAGATGACGGTGGCGGCCATCGTGCGCCGGGGGGTACCGCTGGTGGCTCCCGAGCCCACCGAGATTTTGTCGCCCGGCGACCGGCTCATCGTCATCGGGCGCCAGCAGGACATGGGCGGCTTCCGCCGCCAGGTCGTCCGGAGCTGACCTGTGGGCGAGACACTGGTGGCCGTCGGCGCCGCCTTCCTGGCCGCAGGCCTCCTGGCCCGCGCCGGACGACGGGTAGGGCTGCCCACCATCCCCTTCTTCATGGCCGCGGGGTTCATCTTCGGCCCCAACACCCCCGGCATCGTCCTGGTGGAGGACCCCCACGATCTCGAGCTGCTCGCCGCCCTGGGGCTGATCCTGCTGCTGTTCCACCTGGGCCTCGAGTTCAGCCTCCGCGATCTTCTGGCCGGGGGTCGGCGACTGCTGGCCATAGGCAGCATCTACCTGGTCCTCAACGTCGGTGGGGGGCTGGCACTGGGCCTGACCCTGGGCTGGGGGACTCCCGAGGCCCTGGTGATCGCCGGCGCCGTGGGGATCTCCTCCTCGGCCATAGTCACCAAGCTGCTCATAGAGTTGCGCCGGCTGGCCAACCGGGAGAGTCGGCTGATACTCGGCGTGGTCGTCGTCGAGGACATCTTCCTCGCCCTCTACCTCGCCCTGCTCCAGCCTGTTCTCGGCGAGGCCAGCAGCGCCGCCGATGCTGCGGGACAGTTCGCGATGGCGTTCGCCTTCCTCGTGATCCTGGCCATGATCGCCCGCTTCGGGGCCCAGTGGGTCGGTCGCCTGATCACTACACCCGACGATGAGCTGCTCACGGTCCTCTTCATGGGACTCGCCATCCTGGTGGCCGGCGTCGCAGAGCAGGTCGGCGTCTCCGCGGCCTTCGGGGCGTTCATGGCCGGCCTCGTCCTGGCCGAGTCTTCTGTCGCACCACGGATCGAGCGCCTGGTCCTGCCCCTGCGCGATGCCTTCGCCGCCGCCTTCTTCTTCGCCTTCGGTCTCACTATCGACCCTGGTGACGCGGCCCGGGTGCTCGGTCCGGTGGTCGCCGCGGTTGGGTTGTCGGTGGTGCTCAACGTCGTGGCCGGGGTCGTGGCAGCCCGGATCCAGGGCTTCGGACGGACGGCCGCGGCCAACATCGGCCTCACTGTTCTCGGCCGAGGCGAGTTCTCGCTCATCCTGGCCACGCTCGCCACATCCGCAGGCCTCGACGCCCGCATCGGCCCGTTCGTGGCCCTCTACGTGCTGGTACTCGCCGTCCTCGGCCCCCTGCTCACCGCTCGCTCGGCCGCCCTTGCCCGGCTGCTTCCGGATCGCCTCTTCGGTGCGGGGGGCCAACCCCAAGTCGCCCTGTCCGTCCCGAGCCCACCCCATGAGTGACCGCCGGCGCTCCACTAGCACTAGCCAGCGCGACCCGGCGGTACCGCCTCCGGCTGCCGGAGTCTCTACGAAGCGCGACGCCCGCCACCGAAAGACGTCGTGACCTGTCCGTGCCTCGGCTGAGTGAGTTCTATGGCACCGTCGCCGAATACGCGCCGTCCGGCTCCGAGTGTGGGCGGCTCAGGCCGGATGTTCGGTGCTGTCGTTCGGTGTGGGCGGCGATCCCATCGTCAAGAACGAGGAGGCAATCTCGCGGACGTCGATGCTGTCCGTCACACATCGAGCTGTGGAACGTTCGGCACGGGCTCGGAGACGAAGCAGCTCTGCGATCTGCTGCCACCGCTTTCGACGCGCCTCGTTTTCGTACGTGAAGACCTCGGCACATCCGAACATCCGCGCCGTTGCCAAGTGGACGGCGTCAGCATCCCGTAAGCCGCTCGCAGAGTCGGTTCTTGCCTTCCGAATGAGCATCCGCGCGTTCCTCGTGACCGCTTGCGAGACATCGACGAGGGAGATCGGCGATGCCGGCATCCACAGTTGCTCGATCGCTTCCTCACCGGCCTCAGTAAGGCCGTGATCTCGCTCGTGCGCACCAAACGCGACCTCGGCGATCGACAGGGTGGACGTCAGGATCTCGATCTGACCGCGCCGCGCCTCGTCAAGGAGCGTCTGCACCGTGCCGGCGCGACCCGGCTCGTTTCCGATGTAGGCGAGGAAGACGTTCGCATCGAAGTAGATGCGGCGAACGTCAGCCGGCATCTCGAATTCGCCTTATGACAGCTTCGGCCGGCTCGGACCCACCGACGGCTCCACGAGCACGCAGGAACCCCATCGCGTCCCCGTCCATGACGACGTCGACGCTTGTCACCCGCCGGATGGCGAGCGGCCGCCCGCTCTCGGCGTCGCGAGTTACCAGACCCGTCACATCGGCAATATGGCCCCAGGCATCACGCATCAGGTTCTCGTGATCGGGTTGCAGGTAACACGACACCGGACGGTCGCTAGCGAGTTCGTAGAGCGTGAAGCGGAAGCCCTTCCGATGAGAGAGCGTCTCCACGCGACCGCGAATCGTCCCGAGGGACTTGGTCGTCTGCGTGCCAACACCGACCGATGCGGAGATCGCTGCAGTGAAGATCAGCTCGTCGTCAGCCGTCTCGAGGGTCACCCGATGCTGCTCGTCGGCAACTTCGGTGAGGTCGCGCACGAGCCGAAGAAGCGGCCGCGACTGATCGAAGCCGCCTCCCGACGCCTCACGTCCAGCGGCGAGGTAGCGCTCTGTCATCGCGGGGATCTTGGAAGCCGCGTCATCATCAAGCGGCTCGGCGCGAGCCGTGATCAACGCCGATCCGTAATCGAGTCCGGCCAAAACCCAGCGGACGTGGGCGACCTGGTCCTGTCCCAACGCCTGCAGGACCTTTCGGAAGCGCGCGAAGGCATCGGCAACCGCCTCGATGGTCAACTCCCCATCGATTCGGAAGGTCACCGAGTCGTCAGCCACGCCGAGAGGGTAGCTGGGGGGTGTGACCTAAACCCGGGCACTCTGAGCCATCGTGGCCGCCCGGGCGACCGCCGCCCACCCGCCCCCATCAGCGCGCGAACCGCCCGAACCCGCCAGACCCCAACCGCTCCGAACCGGCGCTCGGTCCGGCTCCGGCGACGATCGCCGGCGAGCTGACCGCTCCCGGCTGGCCGTCACGATGGTAAAGCTCCACCGCTTGGGCGCCGCGGTACCCAACCACTACCGCGCTCCTGGTAATGACATCCGGGCTGGCTGGTCTCCGTGAAGGCGAGCCGCAGGCCTGGCCGGTCACTCCGGCCCCGCCGTCCACTCGCCGGTGAGCCCGTAACCCCTGCTGACCAGCACTTATTCGGTGGTCGGGACCGGCGTCGATCCGGTGACCTCGCGCTTTTCAGGCGCGCGCTCTACCAACTGAGCTACCCGACCAGGTTGTTTGTCACCGTAGTTCCAACGACCAAGGCGGCTTGGCCCAAACCCTGGGCCAAGGTTAACCCCGGTGCACCGGGGTGCTTGGTTGAGCGGTCCCGACGAGATTTGAACTCGCGACCTCCGCCTTGACAGGGCGGCGTGCACTCCAAGCTGCACCACAGGACCCGGTTACTGCTGGTGGCACCTTAGCGGGCTGACCCGGCGCCCGTCGCCGGCGCCGCAGGCGATAGCACCTCCGGACCGGTGCCGTGACTGGAAACGGCCCTTCAGCGGGGCGGCCGGCCCCGGAGATACCACAGGGTGGAAATAACCAGCCAACTGGCATTGACCGAGGCTGGTCCCCACTTCTCCTTGAGCACCCAGCCGCCGACGATGGCGGCCACTGCCGCGTGATGGGCCAGCAGCCAGGCGCTGCGTTGCTGGCGCACGACGGGCACGAACCGGGTGAGCACGGCTACCGAAACCGGGTAACCCACCGCCAGCAGGACGTTCGCCGCGTTCATCGACGGAGTCTGGCCGCCTCGGCCTCCGCAGCGGAGTCACCACCCACCCAAACCCGCGGCCGGGGCAGTTCCGGAGCCATCCGTTCAATCTGCGCGGCCACCTGCATCAACAGCGCCTCCCCCAGGGCTGGGGCCATCACCTGAACCCCGATCGGAAGCGCGGCACCGTCGGCCCCAAAGGGAACCGATACGGCCGGGATCCCGGCCAGGTTGGCGGTGACCGTAGAGACGTCGGTCAGATAGAGCGCCAGCGGGTCGTCGATCAGTTCTCCGATACCGAAGGCGGTGCCGGGCGAAGTTGGACAGATGACCACGTCGTGGTCGCCGAACAGCGATGCGAGCCGGCCCACCACCAGGGTCCGCACCCGCTGGGCCTGTCCGTAGTAGTCGTCGTAGTAACCGGCCGAGAGCGCGAAAGTCCCGAGGATGATCCGTCGCTGGACTTCCTCCCCCAGGTAGCGGGTTCGGGTGGCCACCATCATCTCCGCGGCGCTGGCCGCCGCCACCCGTCGCCCGTAACGAACTCCGTCGAAGCGGGCCAGGTTGCTGGAGGCTTCGGCGGTGGCGAGCAGGTAGTAAGCGGCCAGCGCCGCCTCGGACAGGTCGAGACGGACCTCCTCCACCGCCGCTCCGGCATCAGCCAGGGCGCTGGCGCAGGCGCCGACGGCCGACCTGACGGCAGGCGCCACGCCGGGTCCCATGAGGTCGGCTAGTAGGCCGACCCTTACTCCGTCGACCCCCTGGCCGAGGGCCGGGCCCAGGGGCTCCACCGGTAGGTCGAGGCTGGTGGAGTCGGCCGGGTCGTGGCCCATGATGGCCTCCAGGCCTGCGGCCGCCTCGGCCACCGAGGCGGCCAGCACCCCCACCTGATCCAACGACGATGCGTAGGCCACAAGTCCGTAGCGACTGACGCGGCCGTACGTGGGCTTGACCCCCACGACCCCACAATGGCTGGCCGGTTGGCGGACCGATCCACCGGTGTCGCTCCCCAGCGCAACCCGAACCACCCCGGCCGCCACCGCCGCTGCGCTCCCTCCGCTGGAGCCCCCCGGAACCCGGGTGAGGTCGTGAGGGTTGCGGGTTGGGCCGAAGGCCGAGAACTCCGTGGAGGAGCCCATGGCGAACTCATCCATGTTCGTCTTGCCCACGACCACCGCCCCAGCCTGGGTCAGCCGGGTAACCACCGTGGCGTCATAAGGAGGGATCCACCCTTCGAGGATGGCCGAGCCACAGGTGGTCGCCAGGCCCCGGGTGCAGAGGTTGTCCTTGACCGCCACCGCCATGCCCATCAGTCCCACCGGCCCGCCGCCGGATTCGTAGCCGCCGGGGGCCACGGGCTGATCCGGTGAACGGCTGCGCAGCAACGAATCGACAGCCGCTGCCTGGCTGTCGGCCGAGTCGCCGGCCATGGCCAGGAAGGCGTGAATCTGTTCGTCCGCAGCGGCGGCCCGCCCTCTGGCCTCGGCCAGACGCAGCACCGCGGTCGGCGGCTCACCAGCGCGGGCTTCAGGCATCGGCGGCGGCACCGGCGAAAGTTAGTTGATGCCCCGTGCGATCCCCCTGGGAGGCGAGGGCCGAGGACATCTGTCCCAGCCGCGAATAGGTTCGGTGCCTTGGCCTTCGACCCCGAGTCCGTCCGCGCCCGGTTGGGCGAACTGGCTGACGAGTTGGCCGAAGCCGCCATCGACATGCTCTCGCAAGCGGTGTCGGCGGAGCGGCCCGACCCCGGCCTTCTGGCCGAAGAGCGCCGCCTGACCCGCGCCCGGCGGGCGATCGAGAAGGCCGCTTCCCTGCTGTCGGATGGCCCCGAGCACGATTCCTGAGCGCGCCGGCCCTCTCATGGGCGATGAGGGTGGGTCATCACCGCCACTGGCGACTGAGCACTGGGGTCGGTGGCCGTTTGGGGGACCCCTCCCCCTTCACCGTTGGCGGGGTTTTGCCTCATGATGCCCACGTGCCCGTGGCGGTGGGTACCGGTGGAATGGGGGTCGGCCGTGGCCGGGCGGATGGCCCGCCGCCCCCATCCCCGAGCGTTCCCGCTCAGCCGCTAAAAATAATGGTCAACTACAGTTGCCGCTGCCTCCTTCGCTCTCTGGCCCACCGAACGTCTCCGCCAACGACGCGACACCAGTTCCCGGGACATCGATAAGTCCTGTGCGAAATCTTCGTCGAGGGTTGCCACCAAGGCGGGATCGAAGACGACCAGGTTCACCTCGTCGTCGAGCACCAGAGAACGCCGGTTGAAGTTGGCCGATCCCACGGTGGCCACCTGGCCATCGACGGTGAGCACTTTGGCATGAAGCATCGTTGGCTGGTAGGCCCAGATCCTTACCCCTTCGTCGAGCAGCCTCTGGTAGCGGGATTCGCCGGCCAACTGGACGAAGCGCTTGTCGGCGTGGGGGCCAGGCACCAGGACCCGGACCTCGACCCCTCGGCGGGCAGCGGCCACCAACAGATCGGTGGTCCCCGGATCGGGCACGAAGTAGGCGGTGGTGATCCACAGGCGCTGATCAGCGAGGCACAGCAGAGACCGCATCAGGGTGGTGATGTCGCTCCACTTGGCCGCCGACTCCCCCCGCACGACCTGGACGGTCGACTCCCCGTTTTGGGGCTGGGCAGGAAACCGGTCCACTTTGGCGTCGAAGATCTGGTGCTCGCTTTCCGCCCAGTTGGCCAGAAAGGCGGCGCGCAACCCGTCAACGGCTGGACCCCGCAGCGAGAAGTGGGTGTCCCGCCACTCGGCGGGGCCTCGCGCATCACCCTTCCACTCATCGGCGATTCCCACCCCCCCGGTGAAGGCCACCTCCTCGTCGCAGATCAAAACCTTGCGGTGAGTGCGATGGTTGTTGACCCAGGGGCGCCGGTGATCGAGTGGGCGGAACCACTCGACCAGACATCCGGCCTCGCGCATCCGCTCCACCAGGGAAGGATCCATGGTGTGGGCACCGAACGCGTCCAGCAGCACCCGGACGCGAACCCCGGCCCGAGCCCGTTGAGCCAACACCTCGGCCACCTGTCGACCAATATCGCCTTCCCAGTAGACGAAGGTCAGAAAGTCCACCGTCGAACGGGCTTCGTCGATGGCGGCGAGGATGGCGGGAAAGATCTGGTTGCCGTTGCGCAGGACCTCGATCTGGTTGCCCTCGGTGGCCGGCACCCCCAAGAGGCCCTCCAAGCTGCGCCGATACCGTTGCGCCTCCACCTGGGTCACGCTAACCCTCGACGTTTCCACCTCAGTCTCACCTTCGGACCGTATTCCCGCCGATCCCGATAGTCCCAGGGCAGAGGTAGCAGAGGTGGCGGAGCTAGCTCCTGCCAACCCTGACCGTCCCGTTGGGGTCCACCCGTAAGGTGTTTCCCTGGGTAACCGTCCCCGCGCCTTCGCTCCTCGGTCCATCGCCGTTGGTTCGGGACAACGTCTTGTCCTCACCTGACCGGGTCGGGTTCGGTGATGCCTCGGACGCTCGCCGTTCCAGTTCTGCGTTCAACTCCCCCCCCAGGATCACCGCCAGAGCGGTGAGGTAGAGCCACAGCAGCAGGACCACTACCCCGGCCAGGGATCCGTAGGTCTCGGCGTAATTGCCGATTGACGAAACGTAGAGCGAGAAGCCAAGCGAGGCGAGCAGCCAGATCACCGCCGCGAGGGCGGCGCCGGGGCTCAACCAGGTAATCCTGGGAGGCTGGCGGTTGGGGGCGACCCCGTAGAAGATGGCGAAGAGGAAGCCCAGGGCGGCCAGAGACAGGATCAGGCGTACCGGTGTCCAAGCCAGATCGAAGACCGCCCCCAGGCCAAAGGCCCGGGCCAGGGCCTCACCCAGGGGCTTGCCGAATACGGTCAGGATGGTCGATATGCCGCCGACGATCAGCGTGGCCACGACCAGACCCAGCCCCACCAACCGGCGCTTGAACCAGGACCGCGGCTCGGACACGTCGTAGGCGACATCCAGACCGTTCTGCATCGCCACCATGCCCGACGACGCTCCGAACAGGGCCAACGCCAGGCCGAACACGGCCGCCACAACCGACCCGCCCTTGGGTTCTTCGTCGGCTCGATCGACCGCCTCAACCAGTACGTCGGCTGCATCGGCCGGAAGGGCCGAGCGGATGGTGTCGACCACCGAGTCGGTGGTGGCCGGGCCCAGGTTCAGAAAGCCGATCAGCCCGACGGCGGCGATCAGGGTGGGGAACACGGCCAGGAACCAATAGAAGGCCATACCCGCGGCGGTCAGAGAGGCCCGATCATCCTTGAACTCCGCCGCCGTGCCTTTGGCCGCCGCCTTCCAATCTTCCCCATGGAGGAGAAGAGGGGAGGAAGGCGCCGACACGATCCCGCCTCTACCCGCTCAGCCCCCGTCCAACCCATTGACTGAGTTTCCGGGCTACCCCGGTTGAGCCCGGGAACGAACCAGGACGATCAGGCAGCGCCCGGGGACACTCAGGCCCGACGACCCGGGCCGTGCCGCCGCCTCTGCCCACTTGGGATCGAGATCGACCGTGGACAACTCGAGCGACCAGGTCCCCTGGCCCACCGATGGAACCGTCCAGTCGATGGCTTCGAAATGGGCGTTGATGACGACCATGAGCGAGTCGTCCACCACTCGGCGGCCCCGGGGATCGGGAGAGGGGATGGCGTCGCCATTGAGAAACATGGTCAGGGCCCGGGCGTAGCCGGTGCTCCAGTCGCAGTCCTGCATCTCGGTGCCGTCGGGCCGGTACCAGCCGATGTCGGGAACTCCCCGGATGGGCCGGCCGTGGAACCATCGGCGCCGGCGCAGGACCGGGTGCCGGCGGCGGAGCGCTATCAGGTCGCGAGTGAACTCCAGCAGGTCGCGCTCGCTCGACGGCTGCCCAATCGGCTCCCAGTCGAACCAGGACACCTCGTTGTCCTGGCAGTAGGCGTTGTTGTTGCCCCCCTGTGTCCGACCCATCTCGTCTCCCCCCAGGAGCATGGGAACACCCTGGGACAACAAAAGGGTGGCCAGGAGGTTCCGGGTCTGGGCCGCCCGGCAGGCAACAACGTCCTGGCGGTCGCTGGGACCCTCGGCTCCGCAGTTCCAGGAGCGGTTGTACTTCTCCCCGTCGGCGCCGTTCTCACCGTTGTCGACGTTCACGGGGTGGTGGTAGGAGACCAGGTCGGACAGCGTGAATCCGTCATGGGCGGTGACAAAGTTGACGCTTGCCAGAGGGCGGCGGGAATCGGCCTCATAGAGGTCGGAGCTTCCAGTGAGGCGGGAGGCCAACTCCGCAAGGGTGGCCGGCTCCCCCCTCCAGAAGTCCCGAACGGTGTCCCGAAAGCGACCGTTCCACTCCGACCACTGGGCTGGAAAGTTGCCCACCTGGTAACCGCCCTCCCCCAGGTCCCATGGCTCGGCGATCAACTTCACCTGGCTGACCACAGGATCGGCCTGGACCATGTCGAAGAAGGCGGAAAGGCGATCGACCTCGTGAAACTGCCGGGCCAGGGTGGCCGCCAGATCGAAGCGAAAACCGTCAACGTGCATTTCCGACACCCAGTAGCGCAGCGAGTCCAGGATTAGCTGCAGGGATCGGGGATGACCGACGTTCAAGCTGTTCCCCGTACCGGTCGTGTCGTAGTAGCAGCGGCGGTCCTCAGGTACCAACCGGTAATAGGCGGGATTGTCGATGCCCCGAAAGCTGAGGGTCGGGCCGAGATGGTTTCCTTCGGCGGTGTGGTTGTAGACCACGTCCAAGATGACCTCCAACCCGGCGGCGTGGAGATCCCTGACCATGGCCTTGAACTCCGTCACCTGCTCGCCGGCAGTTCCAGTTGACGCGTAGCCGTTGTGGGGGGCAAAGAACCCTATGGAGTTGTAGCCCCAGTAGTTCCTCAGGCCCTTGTCTGCCAGATGGTGGTCATGGACGAACTGATGAACCGGCAGTAGTTCAACTGCGGTTACGCCCAGGCCGACCAGATGCTCGATGGACGCCGGGTGGGCGAGGCCCGCATAGGTCCCCCGCTGACTGTTGGGAATCTGATGATGGCGCGCCGTGAAGCCCTTTACGTGGACCTCGTAGATGACGGTCTCGTGCAGCGGCGTGTTCGGAGGCCGGTCGTTGCCCCAGTCGAAGAACGGGCTGGCCACCACGCTGCGGGGTACGAAGGCGGCGCTGTCGGTCCGATCGGGTTTGTCGTGGTCAGCAGCCGAGTACCCGAAGCATGCCGGGTTCCACCTCACCTCCCCCTCGACCGCCCGGGCGTAGGGATCCAGGAGCAACTTGGCCGGGTTGGCCCACAAGCCCTGACCCGGGTTCCATTCACCCTCGACCCGGTAGCCGTAGCGCTGGCCGGGTCCGACGCCGGGAAGATAGGCGTGCCAGCAGAAGGCATCGACTTCCTCCAGCGCTACCTTCACCTCGCCGTCCGCCCGGTTGTCGGGCCCCCCATCAGCCTCTACCCGGTTGAACAGGCACAAGGTGACCTTCCGGGCCGACTCCGCGAAAAGAGAGAAGTTGGTTCCCGCCCCGTCGTAGGTGGCCCCGAGCGGGTAGGGCCGCCCTGGCCAGACATCCACCGCCATCAGCGTTGGTCCCCCTGGTTCCAGGTTCCCGCCAGCGAAGCAGCCGCCGTCAGGCTGCCCGCGGCCAGGGCGGCTGCCTCGCTGGCGGAGGAGGGTTCGACCGAGGCCATCCTGACCACGGCGACGCTATCGGGGGGCAGGGCAATTCCCCTGAGGTCAGGCACCAATCCGGGACCCGAGCACATGGCCACCTCCGCCACCGCAACGTCGAGGACCAAAGAGTTCGCGCCCAAGTTGCCCGCCACCAGCCACGAGCCTCGTCGCATGAACAGCCCTCCGGTCCCCGCGTCATGGTCCACCTCCAAGGAGTTCAATCGGGGATCGGTGAACTCCTCGTGCCTCCGGCGAAGGGCCATCAGGCCCCGGTACCAGTCAGCCATCCGAGCATGGTCACCCGAGCCGGCCTCAGTCCAGTTCAGCCGGCTGGCCTCGTAGGTGCGCTGTTCACAGGGGTCCAGCACGGCCGAGGCCGCCCACGAGAACCCGGCGAACTCGGCCAGGCGGCCCTGACGCACCGCTTCGGCAAGGTCTCGCGAGGAGTGGTCGCAGAAGTAGGCGAACGGAGTGGAGGCGGCCCACTCCTCGCCGGCGAAAAGCATGGGCGTGAAGGGGCCCAGGAGCAGGAATGCCGCCGCCACCTGGCACCTCGCCAATCCGGTCAGGTGGGCCAGGCGCTCGCCCGCTGCCCGATTTCCGACCTGGTCATGGGTTTGGAGGCTCACTACGAAGGGACTGCCCCTCCGGTGCGTATGGAGCGACCCGTGAGCCCGGCCCCGGTGTGCCGATCGGTTTCCCTCGTAGACCCAGGCCCGGCGCAGGGCTTTGGCGATCGACCCGGGCTCGGAGTAGTCCCGGTAGTAGCCGGTGTCCTCCCCGGTAAGAGCCACGTGCCATGCATGGTGCCAATCGTCGGCCCAGACCGCATCGGCTCCCCAACCACCGGAATCCGTCGGGCGGGAGACCCGGGGATCGTTGCCGTCATGTTCGGCGATCACCCAGAGGGTCCGCCCACACTGAGCCTCCAGCGCCCTGACCTCGTCGGTCAACTCGGCCACCAGATGCCGGGGAGATCGGTCGACGAGGGCATGCACGGCATCGAGGCGGAGACCGTCGAGGTGGAAATCGCGGAGCCACATCAAGGCGTTGCCGATCAGGAACTGGCGAACTTCGTCACTCCCTGGTCCGTCCAGGTTGACGGCGTGACCCCAGGCGGTGGCGGCCGAAGGATGGAGGTAGGGGCCGAACTCGCCCAGGAAGTTCCCGGTGGGGCCGAAGTGGTTGTAGACCACGTCGAGGACCACGGCCAGGCCCCGGCTGTGGCAGGCGTCGACCAGGGTCCGTAACCCGTTCGGACCACCGTAGTGGTGGTGAGGGGCGAAAAGGTTGACTCCGTCGTAGCCCCATCCGTAGGTGCCGGGGAACTGCGCAACCGGCATCAACTCGATCGCGTCCACACCCAGTCCGCAGAGGTGGTCCAGTTGCTCGGCGACGCCGGCAAAGGTGCCAGCAGGGCTGAAGGTGCCCACGTGCAGTTCGTAGAGAACCGACCCCGCAAGGGGCCGACCCCGCCAGCCGTGATCGCTCCAGGCGAAGCCGGGGTCGACCATCGCAGACAAGCCCAGAGGACCGTCGGGCTGCGAAGCAGACCGCGGGTCGGCCCGCAGTTCTCCGCCGTCAAGCGAGAAGCCGTACCGACTACCCGTCTCCATAACCGGACCGAGCCACCAGCCCCCGCCCGCCGGCGCCATCGGGTGGGTGACCCCGTCTATACAGACGTCAACGTGCGTTGGCGTCGGCGCCCACAATGCCAGCGGCTCACCCGTCCGCGGGACCCGATCAGTCACGGCGCAGGACCGCCACCGGAAGGTCCGACCACAGGGCGGCCACCGGCACCAGACCCGACCGATGGACGCGGCCGGTGAGAACGTCACACCATGAGCCGGGCCCTAGACGAACCGCCGCGTCAGACCCGGATCCGTCACGCCGGCCAGCGAGGACCAGCCTGGGAACCACCACAGCCAGATCCTGCCCCCGGGAAAAGGCCACGGTGTGGTCGGCCCCCCGACCCTCAACCTCCAGGGAGTTGTAGCTCTGGGTGAAGGGGCCGGGATGATCCCGGCGGAACCTCAGGATCCCTTGAATCAGCCGAAGCTTCAGTGCCCCCGGATCCGGATCGGAGCCATCGGTGCTGGTGCCGGTGCCGGCCGAGTACGTCTGTGAATCAAGCCCCGCCAGGAGGCCGGCCAGCCCGGCGAAGTCGACCGGGCGCCGATTGTCGGGGTCCACCAAACGCTCATCGATGACCTCGCCGCCCTGATAGATGTCGGGCACCCCCGGACAGGTGAGCAAGAGCGTGGTCTGGGCCAGGGAGGTGACCCGGGCTGCCGACAGAAGGCCCACGTCTTCCAGGAGGACCCGAAGCAGCTTCCCCACCCGGACGTCGGTGGCAACCCCCCGGGCGAAGGCGTTCAGGCCGCCCTCGTAAGCCGGGTCGGGTTCGGCCCAACTGGTGCGCTGGCCGGCCTCCCGGGCCGACTTGAGGGCCACCGCCGCCAGGCGATCGGCTTCTATGGGCCAGGTGCCGACCAGCGTCTGGTGGATGGTGTACTCAGCAACGGGGTCCGACCAGCGTCGGCGCCGGTGGGCGTCAACCACCGAGTCCAGGTCGGTGAGAAACTTTGCCCATTCACGGGTCGCCTCGGCCAACAACGCGATCCTCGCCCGGACGTCGCTGCTGCGCTTGGTGTCGTGGGTGGACAGTGTGAGCATGGAAGCGGGGTTCCTCTCCGCACGCCGCGTCATCGCCCGGTGGAAGTCCTCGACGCAGCCGCCGAATCGTCCGGGGTCACAGCCCACCTCGTTCAAGGACAGGAGCCGAGGGAACTGGTAAAAGGCCCGGTCCTCCACCCCTTTGGCCATTACCGGTCCGCAGACCTGTGCCATCCGCCGGGCCAGCTCCTCGGCCTCGCCCCCCGCCACCGGAGCCAGGGCACAGCCGGCCAGGAAGCCGACCAGCTCGGCATCGAGGTCCGGGCGGCGGCGGATGACATCCGCCTCGGCCCGAGCCACGTCCCGGCGAGCCATGCCCCCGCCGGCCATATCCCCGCCGGCCATGGCCCCGCCGGCCATGTCCCCGCCGGCCATGTCCCCGCCGGCCATCTCCGGGCTCGCGTGCCCGCCGGGCGAGGAGGCAGGGTCCCCGATAGGTGGGCCCTCGGCCCCGGATGCCTCATAAACCCGGTAGACGCCGAGAGCGGACAAGAGCTCCACCAGAGTCTCGGTCAGGGTGAGGCGGGAGTGGTCCCGGTGGCGGCGGTTTCGGTCGCAGATGCTCGACGCCAGCCGGGTCAGTCGAGCCAACTCGGCACCCAGATCAGTACACAGAACGTGGCGCCTGGCTTGGCGGGCAACTTCGGGCCACGGACGCGCTTCATCGGTGAAGGAGCGGAAGCACCGATCCATGGCCTCCTCGCCCCGCGTATCGGTGTAGAGCTCAGCCGTACTTCGAAGAAAGTCATAACCGGTGCTTCCCGCCACCGGCCAGGCGCCCGGCAACTCCTCCCCGTTCACTCCACTGCGAACCGATCCCCGGTCATCGCCGCCGGTTGCCCCCGGAATGCCGGGGGCCGCCGGCGGGGCCAGGATCTTCTCCACCACCAGCCAGGCCCCGGGAGCCGCCTCCGCCAGCCGGGTGAGATAGCCATCGGGATCGGCCAACCCGTCCAAATGATCCACCCGCAGGCCAGCCACGTCCCCCCGATGCACCAGGGCGAGGGCCAGCCAGTGGCTCGAGTCGAACACCTCCTGGTCTTCCACCCGTAGCCCGACCAACGACTCGATGGTGAAGAAGCGGCGATAGTCGATCTGGTCGGCCGCCGTCCGCCACCAGGCCAGGCGGTAGTTCTGCTCCCGCAGAACCTGATCAAGTTCCTCCACCTCACGGGAAAGTTCCAAACACGCCGTATCAACCGCTGAGGCAACATCCTCCCGGGCCAGAATTTCGTCAAGGCGAGATGACAAGCTTTCCCGTAACGCCATACCTCGCGCCACCACCTCGGGGGAGTCCGTAAGCGACGGACGGGGCAGATCCCCATAGTGCCGGGCCAGCCCATCGAGATGATCGGCCGGGGCGCCGGACAACAGATTGGCTGCCCGACCCATGACCCAGGGGTACGAATGCGGGCAGAGAGGTAGAACGTGTGGCCCGTAGCGAACCACGATCTCGTTGTCGTGACGAACCACTGTCAGCGAACCAGCTTCGATCTCCCTTCCGTAGTGGTCCTCGAGGATCGGCACCAGGACGGTCAGGTCATCGCAGAGGTCGTTGGACCAGTCGATGTCGAAGAACCGGGCCCAGGGACTGGCCGGTCCGTTCTTGAGAACGTCCCACCACCAGAGGTTGTCATGATGGGTTGACATATGGTTGGGGACGATGTCCAGAACCAGTCCCAGGCCGCAGGCCTGTGTGGCCATGACCATGGCGTCCCAGCCCTCTATCCCGCCCAGCACCGGGTCGAGGCGCGCCGGGTCGGCCACGTCATAGCCGTGGGTGCTCCCCGGCGCGGCGGCGAACGGCGGAGAAAGGTAGAGGTGGCTCACCCCCAGGTCACTCAGGTACTCGGCCATTGACGCGACCGTGGCGAAGGTCACCCCCTCGCGCAGTCCGATCCGGTAGGTGGCGCGCGGAACCGCCGGCGGGGTCGTCAATCGCCCGAAGTGGTTCGGGCCACGGCCTGGGCATCGGCCGCCGGGGTCCCGGGATTCTGCCGGCCAGGCTCGATGCGGGCCTGTCGTCGATTCCTCTCCTCCGCCGTCCTCCGCAGCCGAAGCAGCGTCCAGGAGTTTCGTGCGGCCATGGCCTGATTTAGTCCCAGGTGCCAGACCCGGGCCCCCGGGCCCCCGATGGCAACCTCGGTCATCTCGACGTCGGTACCCGCCCCCTGGGGCGTGAGAACAAACTCCACCCGATTGATCCAAAGCGGCATCATTCGGGCCCGCATGACCAGCCGATTGGGCGGATCAGCCTCCAGAATTCGACTGCGATCGCGAAGGATGAAGGGCCCCACGCCCAGGGTGTGATGTATCTGGGTCCCCACTTCCGGCCACCGGGGATCGAAGTGTCGGATCCGCTTGGCGCCGACCACGAAACCTCCATAGGTCCGAGGATCCGACAGAACCCCGAAAACGATTTCCGGTGAGGCTTCCACCCGGATGCGGTTGACGGCCATCGCTTGCGCTCGTCAGGACCCGAGCGCCGCCTGGGCCACCCGGTCCTTGGCCTGGTCGGGAAGCACCCGATCCAGGGCCGCCACGACCACAGAATCAGGACCGACCCGGTAGCGCGCCTTGGGATGGCCCGAGGTCATGGCCTGCCCGATGACCTGGGCGGCGGTGGCCGGCCCCTCCATGTTGGGCCGGGCCCGGGCAAGTACCCACAACGATCGGTCGTAGGAGTCCGGATGGGCACTTGCACGACGCCGCCGGGCCAGGTCCCTGCGGGCCTGGGCCCAGATGCCGGTCCTCAGCCCCGCTGGCTCGACCAGGATCACGTCGACCCCGTCAGCCGCAGCCTCCCATCTCAGTGCATCGGTCACGGCCGACAACCCGTGCTTGGCCGCCTGGTACCAACCCGTCATCGGGGCGGTGGCTGCCGACAGAACGGAGGAGACGTTGACAATTCGTCCCTCACCCCGGGCCCGCATCCCCGGAAGTGCCAGCGAGGCCAGGTACATGGGGGCGACCACCATGGCCGCCAACTGCTCCCGTGCCTGCTCCGGCGGAACGTCGGCCACTCGGCCGACATTCATGTAGCCAGCGTTGTTGACCAACCCCCACGGCTCGACCGCCTCGATCACCCTCCGGCAGCCGGCATCGTCGGTCACCTCTAGAATCTCGGTGTCCACGGATAGGCCCTGGTCAGCCGCCGCCCGCTCCAAAACAGCAGCCTTGGCCGGGCTGCGCACGGTGCCCACCACATCGAAACCCAGACGGGCCAACTCCAGAGCCGTCTGGAGCCCGACCCCGGAGTTGGCCCCCGTGACCAGCACCCGACGGATCATGGCTGCGGGGCCGATGGCAGGTTCGACGTCCTTGCCGACCCCGTAGCCGACCCCGTTGCTGGCCCCGTTCCCGACGCGGTTGCCGGCACTGAACCCGTGGGCGATCCCGCCGACCGGCGCTGGCGCAGCGCCGGCTCCAGATGGTCGGACCAGAAGGCAAGAAAGCCATCCTGATCGGGCCCGATCTGGTGCAGATATACGTGGTCGTATCCAGCGTCGGCGTAGGCCGAGATCGTCTCGATGACCGGTTCGGGATCCGGACCACACGGGATGGACGAAGCCACGTCCTCGGGACGAACCATCCCGGCGGCCTGCTCGAAGTGGGTCCAGGTGGGGAGGTCCTGGGATAGCTGGCCGGGGATGGCAGCGTTGGGCCACAAGCGGTGGGCCAGCCGTCGGGCGTCGTCAGTTTTAGCTGACCAGCAGACGTTCACCTGGGCAAAGAGAGGCCCGCCGCCGCCCGACTCCCGGTAGCGATCGATGGTCTCGGCCTCCGGGGAATGCCCCCAGTAGCCGTCGCCGATCTCGGCGGCCAACTCAACGGCCGCGGGTCCGAAACCCGAGACCACCACCGGCGGGGGCCTCTCCGGCGGATCAAAGAGGCGGGCGTTCTCGACGGTGAAGTGGCAACCGTGATGGTCCACCGTCTCCCCGGTCCACAGCGAGCGGATGATGGCCACGGCCTCAGCCAACATCTCTCTACGAACTTCCGGTGGCGGCCAGCGCAGGCCCGTTATGTGTTCGTTCAGTGCCTCGCCCGTGCCCACCCCGAAGGTGAATCGGTCACCGCACAACAACGCTGTCGTGGCGGTGGCCTGGGCCAGCACCGCCGGGTGGATGCGCATGATCGGGCAGGTGACGCCCACCGCCAGTTCGATGGTCGACGTCGACTGGGCCAGCGCCCCCAGGACCGACCAGACGAAGGGGCTGTGGCCCTGGGACTGGGTCCAGGGGTGGTAGTGATCCGAAATCGAAAGGAAATCGAACCCCCGCCCCTCGGCTGCCGCCCCGTGGCCGACCAATTCCCGGGGCCGGAGTTCCTCACTCGAAAGCGTGTAGCCGATCTTCAGCACCGGTCCCACCCTCTGCGCAAAGCCCAACCTGGCCACACAACCCGGGAGAGAAAGTCACTGACCACGCCGGTGCCCTTCCCATCCGGGGCCAGCCCTAACCCGGAATGAGGATCTGGCCCATCGATCAGGCCTGAGCTGGGCCCTCCCCGGCGGCGGTGGCCGTCTCTCGCAGATCGGCCAGTGTCCGGGCCAAAAGACGGGAGATGTGCATCTGGCTCACTCCGAGGCGGGTGGCGATCTGAGACTGGGTCAGTCCCTCGAAAAACCGCAACTGGATGATCAGGCGCTCCCGGGGCGGAACCTTCGCCAACAGGGGCGAGAGCATCGCCCGGTTCTCACTGTCGGCCAGGCCACGGTCGTGGGTGCCCAGGGTCTCCGACAGGGCCTGGTCCTCCCCGGCTCCGCCCGGAGCGTCGATGGAGGTGAACCGGTAGGCGGCCCCGGCCTCGATGGCCTCCAGAACGTCGTCCTCCGATGCGCGGGCAACCTCGGCGATCTCGGCGACGGTTGGCGACCTTCCCAGGTCCTGGCTCAGCCCGGCGACGATCGCCCCCAACCGAAGGTGCAACTCCTGGACCCGGCGAGGCACCCGCACCGCCCAACCCTTGTCCCGGAAGTGGCGCTTCAACTCGCCGACGATGGTGGGCGTGGCGAAGGTGGAAAACTCCAGACCCCGGCCGGGGTCGAAGCGGTCGACGGCTTTGACCAGGGCCAGAGATGCCACCTGAATCAGGTCGTCGAGAGGTTCCCCCCGGTTGACGAACCGGCGGGCGAGAAACTCGGCCAGGCTCAGATGGGCGCCAACCAACTCGTCGCGCAGATGCGGCGATCGGGTGGCGGCGTACTGGGAGAACTTGGTCCGCAGTTCGTCCCGTCGATCGGCGTCGATGGCCAAGATCAGATTCCCTGGCCGGCCTTGACCAGACGGAAGGATGCGCCGTCGGGCTCCGGGCTGATCGAGTACTCGTCCAGAACCGCCCTCAGTATCTGGTCGGAAAGGGCCGTGGGGCGTCCCCGGGAGGCCACACCGTCGGCGAAGACGCTGCGGCCGATCACCTCGATCCGAGTTGCCTCCAGACGGAAGGTGAGCGCCACCTGGCCTTCGCCACCGTCGGGCCCGACTGCGGCGAACATGACCTCATCGATGGCAATACGCAAGTCGTCAATCTCGTCGAGAGTCAGGCCGGCCCGGCTTCCCACCGCTGCGGCCAGCATCCGGGCCAATCGCAGGTACTCGGGCCGGGCCGGTACCACCAGGCGAACTTCCTTGTCAGCCACGCGCCCTGAACCTACCCGCGCCGTCACCACCGGTTCGTCCGTCCGCCGGTTCGTCCATCCGCCGGTTCGCCGTCGGCCGGTTCGCCATCGGCCGGTTCGCCATCGGCCGGTACGAGTAGATGTTCATCTCGGAGTGATCGGAGCGTCACTTCTCGGGTGAGATGCTGGGCGCCATGAGTGCCACCACCAGACCCATCCCCGCCACCGGCGAGGGAACCGGGTCGCGCCGCCGCATCGCTCTGGTCGCCCATGATCACCGCAAGGGGGATCTCCTGGCCTGGGCCACCTTCAACCGGGAGGTTCTCGCCCGCCACCACCTGTTTGGAACCGGCACCACCGGTGGCCTGATCGCCAACGAACTTGGGCTGCCGGTCACCCGCTTCCTCAGCGGCCCGCTGGGCGGCGATCAACAGTTGGGTGCTCGCATCTGCGCGGGCGAGATCGACATGGTCCTGTTTTTCTGGGATCCGCTCGAGCCCCAACCCCACGATCCCGACGTCCGGGCTCTGCTGCGCATCGCCGTGGTCTGGAACGTTCCCATCGCCTGCAACCGCGCCACCGCCGACTACCTCATCTCCTCACCGTTGCTAGACAGCCAGTACGACCCGTTGATGCCCGACTTCGGGGCCTCCCCGCCACCCGACCCGGCCCTGGCCGTCGCCGGTGGAACAGCCGATGAGCCAGCCGAGTCGCTGATGGCTTCGGAAACCAGTTGCTCGGTCTTTTAGGCGGCTGAAGGGTCGAGCCGGCTGGGACGAGATCTAACCGGCGTCCTCAGCGGTCATTCGGCGCCGCCCTGGCCCCGAAGGAACTGCTCCAACTCAGCGGCCAACTCGTCACCACTGGGCAGCTTTCCGTCCCACCCTCGGCCATCGTCCTGGGCCTCGGCGTCGGACTGGGCCTCCAACTGGGCCACCAACACCTGGTGCTGGGGGCTGTTGGCCGTGAGTTCGTCCAGCCGCTGGCGGGTTTCGTCGGCCGCCTGAGCCAACTCGGTCGTGTCGATGGCGATCCCGGCCACCCGGTTGAGTCCCTCCAGCAGCATGAGGCTCGCTGGCGGGTAGGGGGCGTTCGCCGCGTAGTGGGGCACCCGGGCCCAGATGCCTATGGCGGGAATGTCCGATACGGCGAACCGCCTGGCCAGGGCGGCATGGATTCCGGCGGGTACCCGAACCTCGGCCTTGACCACGCCCACCATTTCCGCCAGTTCCGCCGAAGAAGCCGATGCCACCAAAGGCGCGGGCCGGGTGTGGGGGACGGGGGCCGGGAAGGCCCCCAGCCCCACCAAAAGACGCACCCCGAAATGCTCGGCCAGATCCCCGACCGCCTGGGAGAAGCCGAGCCAGCGCTGATCGGGTTCGGGGCCCACCAGGATCAACAGATGGTTGCCCTCGGAATCGGATCCGCCGAGCAACTCGATCTGGGGCCATTCGAGATCGGTGTAAACGCCGTCACTGATGATGGAGGTGGGCCGCCGGGCCCGGTAGTCGATCAGTTCCTCACTGTTGAACGTGGCGACCGGGTAGGTCTCGATCCCGCTCAAAAGCGTGGCCAGCGCCCCTCCCCCACCCAGGCCGGCGTCGATCCAACCCTCGGGGGCTGCGACCATCACCGGTCGATCGAGTCTGGGGATGTCCTCCTCCAGGTGGTAAAGGTCCGAAGGGTCCACACCTTCACCGTAGCGGTCACCGGTAGTTTCCCGGGGTGGCCCTTCCCGCACTGCACGAGGCCATGATCCGTTGAGACCGGTCGGTGGGATGAACGACGGCCCCAGGCGCGCTCCGGTTGCGATCCGAGCCATAGCGCGATTGGGCGGCGAGGTGTCGGCCCGGGAGGGTTACTGGGTGTGGCTGGGAGGTCCGGTTCCCCCCGGCTCCGCCGCCATCACCCTGTGGACTCTGGTGGTGGTGCGGGCTGGCCACGGCAGTGACTCAACCCTGATGGCCCACGAGGCGGCCCACGTCCACCAGTGGCAGAGCCTGGGACCGTGGCGGTTCGGGCGGGAGTACCTGGGCGCCTACTTCAGTGCCCGGCGCCTGGGATACGGCCATGTGGCCGCCTACCGGTTGATTCCCCTTGAGGAAGAGGCCGAGATGGCGGCGCGCGAAGCCACCGAGGGGCCTTAGGAGGCGAAGTTTCAACGCCGCTCGACATCAGCTGACCCCTTCGGTAGCCTCTCGGGCAGTTTCACTTCGGCCCCTTCGGGACACTCACGGCACACCTTGCCCTGGTCCCGTGACCGTCGGCAGCTCGGCACTTCCCCCTGATCTCACCCGACTGCTTGTGGGGAGAAGGCCGTGCCTGAAGCCGCCGAGCCCGGTCGCCCTTCGCCGGGCGCCACTGACATCGTCAATCTCTTCCGTTCCCGCCCCTGGATCGGGGCCGTAGCTCTCCTGGTACTGCTCGGGGTGGGAACGGCCTGGTCGGTGGCGGTGGCGGACCCGCCTCCGCAGCCACTCGTCCTGCCCATGGCGGCGGGAGCGGGCGCCCCCGATCTCGGACCCACCTCCGGACCGGCGCTGGGGACGGGCACGACCGAAGAGTCGCGTCCGGGTGCGCTCGCCGGCTCGGCCGGTCCCGTCCCGGGAGGGGCGTCGTCGGACCCCGGGTCCGGCGAACCGATTGCAGGCGCACCGTCCGCTTTGGTGATCCACGCCGCCGGAGCCGTGGTCCGCCCCGGGGTCTACCCGGTCGGTCCCGGGGCCCGGGTCGCCGATGCGGTGGCCGCGGCTGGCGGGGCCCGTCCCGACGCCGACCTGGATCGCCTCAACCTCGCCGCCCCCCTGGTCGACGGTCAAAGGGTCTACGTGGCCCGGCGGGGCGAGCAGGTCGGTCCCGGATCCGCCGACCCCGCCGGGCCGGGACCGTTGGGCAGTTCCGGCGCCGGGCCTCCCGGGTCCGGCGAGACCGGGACGTCGTCGGGGCCGACGCCCAGCCCCGTCGACCTCAATTCCGCCACCGTTGAGTCTCTGGATCGTCTCCCGGGGGTGGGCCCGGCGACCGCCGGAGCCATCCTTTCCTACCGGTCCCGGGTCGGCCGGTTCCGCAGCGTCACCGAACTGCTCGAGGTCCCCGGGATCGGCCCGGCAAAGTTCGCCGCCCTGCGGCCTCTGGTCAAGGTGTGATCGACCCGGCCGACAACCGCCCGGCGGAGGCCCACCGATGGTCGACCTGGCGGCGGAGGCTCGAAGGGGGACGCTCTGCCGTTTCCCTCAGTGACCGATGCGTAGTGGTTATGGCCGTCGGCGCCGTGCTCGGGGCACACCAGGGCTGGGGCGGCTCGACAGCCCTGGCCGCCGCCCTGGGCGGAGCCGGCCTCGTGGCCCGCTCACGGGTTGCGGTCATCGTGGCGGTCATCCTGGGAGCCTCGGCCCTGGGCGCCCGGTCACACTCGGGGCTCGAGTGGAACGGACCTCCCGCCTACCACGCCGGGCCCATCGTGCTGGTGAGCGACCCCCGCCCCTTTCCCGGGTCAGTGCAAGTCGACGCCCGGGTTGGTGGTCGTCGGGTGGTGGCCACCGCCAACGGGGACAACGGCCGGGTCCTTGCCCGCCGGATGGCCGGCGAAAGGATGCTGGTCTCGGGCTGGGTAAGCCCCGTTCCCGATCGGCAGCGCGCCCGGCTGGCGGCACGGCACATCTCCGCTCGGATGCAGGTCGTGACGGTGGGAGATTCTCTCGGTTCCGGGCTGGTGGCGGGAGCGGCCAACCACCTGCGGAGGGTCATGCTCGGAGGGGTCGGGCATTTCTCTGCGGAGGAGGCGGCCCTGTGGTCCGGCCTGGTACTGGGGGCCGACCAGGCTTCGCCGGCCACCGAGGAGGCCTTCCGCGGCGCCGGTCTGTCCCATCTGTTGGTGGTGTCCGGGCAGAACGTGGCCTTCGTCCTGGCCGCGGCCAGTCCCATCCTGCGCCGGCTGAGCCTGCGCGCCGGACTGCTGGCCTCGTTGGCCCTGTTGGGAATGTTCGGGACGCTGACCCGATGGGAGCCGTCGGTCATCCGAGCCGTGACCATGGCTGGGCTCGTCGCCCTGGCCTTCACCTGGGGCCGACCGGCCAGCCGGCTGCGGATCCTCGCCCTGGCTGTCAGCGCTCTGGTGCTCGTCGACCCGCTCCTGGCTCGGTCCCTGAGCTTCGGGCTGTCGGTGTCGGCCTGTCTGGGGATCATCCTGTTCGCCCCAGCCATTGCCCGGATGATTCCCGGACCCCGCCCGGTGGCCAGCGCCATGGCGGTCACCCTCGGCGCCCAGGCAGCGGTGGCCCCTCTCCTGTTCGGGTTGGCCGGGCCCCTGCCGCTGGGTTCGGTGCCCGCCAACCTCCTGGCCGGCCCGGCCGCCGCCGGGGTGATGGTGTGGGGCATGGCGGTGGGGCCGCTGGCCGGTTTGGCGGCCGAACCGGTGGCGGTGCTGGCCCACCTTCCGACCCGGCTGCTCCTGGGCTGGCTGTCGTGGGTTGCAGATTTCGGGTCCCGCATTCCGGGACAGGTCGGTCCTGCCCACCTGATGGCCGGGTCGCTCGGGGTGGCACTGGCCGCTCGGGGATCAGGTGCATGCGGGCTGCGCCGACTGGGGGCCGCCCTGGCTGTCGTCGCGGTGGTGGTTGCGCCTTTGGCACAGGCCCGCCGGCCCTCGTCGTTGGTCAGCGAGGCGGTGGCTCCGGGGGCGCGGGTCTGGAGACAGGGCCCCGCGGTCGTACTGGTGGTGAACGGGGCGGGCTCCAACCCCCGACCCCTGATGGCCGGCCTCGCTAGGCACGGGGTCCGCCACGTCGACGTGCTCGTCCTGGGCGCGAAAGGCCAGCGCGACAGCCGGGCCGTCGCCCCCCTGCTGCGGCGCCGACCACCAGAGTTGACGATGGCCGCGGCGGGCAGCACCGTGGCCGGCGTGGTGGTGCCTTCGGTCGGTTGGTCAGTTCAGGCCGGCCGGTTGACCGTGACGGTGCTGGAGGCCACCGACGACCTGGCCGTCACCGTGAATGTCGCCAAGTGAGGTGACCGCAGGTGGGGTGACCGAAGGTGACGTCATGGGACGAACCGGCCCCGTTGGGCCTTCGGAGCATCGGACCCCCTGCCCGGTGGCCTTCTAGGCTGGCGAACTGCCATGCATCCTGCGCGGTCCGTCCCGACCCAACTGCGGGGGTCCCGGCTATTGCTGAGGCCGATGATTCCGGCCGACTGGAACGCCTGGAAGGAACTCCGGGTGCGCAACCGGGACTGGCTCGGGCCGTGGGAGTCCCTCCCGCCGGCCAACCAGACCGGGGAGAGCGAAAGCCGAGCCGCCTTTGCCAGTCGCTGCAGCGCCCGGGAACGAGAGTGGCAACTGGGAACCGGATATGGCTTCGGCCTGTTCCTGCCCCGCACCCTGGACCCGGCGGCCCCGGTGATGCGGCCGGCCTTCTTCGGGGCAGCCGAAGAAACCAATCCCGGAACCCCCCGGGGGGCCCTGGGCCACCGGAACCAGTTGCCCCGCGGGCCGTTGCCCCGGAGCCAGGCCAACAAGGGCCGGGACTCCCCTTGGCGGGGCGGGCGCTTGAGCGGGGAGATCAACATCTCCTGTGTCCAGCGGGGTCCGTTCCAGAACGCCTACGTCGGCTACTGGATCGACGAGGCGGTGGCCGGTCGGGGGTACATGCCCGAGGCACTCGCCCTGGCTTTGGAGTTCGCCTTTGAGAATTTGGGGTTGCACCGGGTACAGGTGGCCATCATCCCCCGCAACGGGGCTTCCCGGCGGGTGGTCGACAAGCTGGCCATGCGGGCAGAGGGCGTGGCTCAGCGCTACCTGGCCATCAACGGCGTATGGGAGGACCACATCCGTTACGCCATGACGTCGGAGGAGTGGGTGGAACGGAGAGCCGAGATCCGCTCCCGGTGGATCGAATCGGGTTCCACGCCAGTGCCGGCCGTCCCCCGGACTCAACCTCGGTAAGCCTGGGCGGTGGGCAAATCCTGGCGGGGCCCAGCAAGCGCTGGTGCGCGGGTCAGACGTCCAGGAAGCGGCGCACAGCCAGGAAGGAGCCCAGAGATCCGACCACCACACCCACCAAGAGAAGGAACAGTCCGGTGCCGGCCACGTCGGCGGGCGTCACCCAGAACTGGCCGATAATCGATCCCTGACTACCCTGAATAACTCCTTCCAGGGAGGCCCGGATAACCCACATCAGGAAATAGGCCAACGCCGCCCCGGCCAGGCCCTGGATCAACCCTTCCAGCATGAACGGGATTCGGATAAACCAATTAGTCGCGCCGACCAACTTCATCACCGCTACTTCCCGTCGCCGAGCAAAAATAGCCATTCGGATGGTGTTGAGGATCAATAAAGAGGCCGCCACCAACAACACTGCGGCCACAACCCACAGTCCTACCTGGATATAATTGGTGAACCGAACCAGTTCCTCGACTTCTTCCTGGGCATAGCTCACTCTGAATACGCCGGCACTGTTCTGCACCGAGTCGCCGATAATCTTGGTCAACTCCGCCTTTAGGGGCACGACTCTGAAGGAGGTTGGAATTTCTTCCAGGGTCAAACTATTCAGAATGTCAGGTTCGTTGGCAAATATTGTTCTGAACTCCTCGAAGGCCTTTTCCTTTTCCAGATAGACGGAGGACTTGACGCTCGAGGTTTCTCTGTCCTTCAGGATACGGGCAACCGCGGCAATTTCACCGGCCGAGGCGTCGGGTTTCATGAAAACGGACAGTTCTACGTTGCCCTTCCACTGAACCGTGGCCCGATCGGCCGCCCGCTTCACGAGCAGGGCACCTCCTACAAGGGTGAGCGATACCGCCACCGTCAGTAGGGCCGCCCAGGCCATGGACAGGTTTCGACGCAGGTTGGTGAACGTCTCCCGGGCCACGTAACTGAGGTTCACCGACAACTAACGGCCCGCCTTGAATATCGCGATCCCGGCCATCCCCATGCCATTTGATGTTGCGATCGCCATTGCCATCACCGCACCGATCCGTAGACGCCCCGTTCCTGGTCTCGGACCAGGACTCCTCGACCCAGTTCAATGACTCGGCGGCGCATCGTGTCGACGATGCTGGAATCGTGAGTGGCCATGAGCACCGTGGTTCCGGTGCGATTGATCCGGTCAAGCAGCCTCATAATCCCGACTGACGTGCTCGGATCCAGGTTGCCTGTGGGCTCGTCCGCCAACAGGATGAGCGGTCGATTTACGAATGCCCGGGCAATACACACACGTTGTTGTTCTCCGCCGGAAAGTTCGCCTGGAAGATGCTCTGCCTTCTTGGATAGACCTACCAAATCCAGAACAGCAGGAACTTGCTGGCGGATAACATGGGCAGGACGCCCGATTACTTCCTGAGCAAAAGCGATGTTCTCGTAGGCGGTCTTGTTGGGTAATAGCTTGAAGTCTTGGAACACACAACCAATATTGCGGCGGAGCAACGGAACTTTCCAGGGACTCAGTCGGGCTACATCCTTACCCGCTACCCATATCCGACCGGAATCGGGCTTCTCCTCTTTTAGCAGTAGCCGGATGAAGGTGGATTTCCCAGAACCGGTCGGGCCAACCAGAAAAACGAACTCCTGCTTGGCGATATCCAGGGACAGGTCATTCAGAGCGACCACATTGCCCCTGTAGACCTTCCGGACGTTTCTGAGCCTGATCACTGAGGTCCTGATCCTAACGACCGGAAGTCCGCGGTTGCCATCAGGACCGGCCCCTGGCCGCGCCCGCTGGTGCCGGTCCGGCGCCCACCGCGGACTCTCGGAGGCGCCAGTGCAAGAAGGCGGTGATAAAGGCGTCCAGGTCCCCGCCGAGGACGCCGGAAACGTTGCCGGTCTCCTGATCGGTCCGCAGGTCCTTTACGAGTTGATAAGGGGCCAGGACGTAGGACCGGATCTGGCTGCCCCAGGTGACGTCGCGCTGTTCACCGGAGAGGGCGTCGAGTTCCCGGCGGCGGTCCTGGCGGGCCCGCTCGGCCAGGCGGGCGCCCAGGATGGCCATTGCCACCGCCTTGTTCTGATGCTGGCTGCGCTGGTTCTGACAGGAGACGACAACCCCGGTGGGTTCGTGGGTTATGCGCACGGCGGAGTCCGTGACGTTGACGTGCTGACCCCCGGCCCCCGACGACCGGTAGGTGTCGATCCGGAGGTCCTTCTCATCGATCTCCACCTCGGTGACCTCCTCGCCCAGGTAGGGAACGGCGTCGAAGGAGGCGAAGGCGGTGTGGCGGCGACCCTGAGAATCGAAAGGTGAGATCCGCACCAGACGGTGCACCCCCTTCTCGGCCGAGAGCATTCCGTAGGCGAACCGGCCCCGGATGATGAAGGTCGCGGAACTGATCCCCGCCTCGGCTCCAGCGGCCACGTCCTGGACTTCGACCTTGAAGCCCTTGCGCTCCGCCCAGCGCTGGTACATCCCCAGCAACATCTCCGCCCAGTCCTGGGCATCGGTGCCGCCGGCCCCGGAGTGGACCTCGCACACCGCGTCGCGCTCGTCGTGCTCGCCGGAGAACAGCGACCGCACCTCGAGGTCCTCCAGCCGGCCCCCCACCTCCGCCAGGGCCGCGTCGATCTCACCGGCCAGGCTGTCGTCGGCCTCCTCCTGGGCCAGGTCGTGGAGGTCGGCGGCATCGGCCAGGCGGCGGCGGAGGCCATCGAGCAGGTCCACATCGGCCCGGGCCCGGGCGAGGTCGGTGGTGACCTGGCGGCCTGCCTCGGGGTCGGCCCACAGGCCGGGATCAGCCGCCTGGGCCTCCAGCCCGGCCACCGCCGCCCGGGACTGCTCCACATTCAAAGTCTGGGCCGCCGCATCCAGCCGCTGCCGGAGCCCCGCCAGCTCCTCGCTCAGATCCCTCACGCCCCGGTGCCGTGACAGACCTTGTACTTCTTCTGGCTTCCACACCAGCACAACTGGTTGCGCCCCAGCTTCTGGTGCTCGGGGGTGACCACCGGGGTCCTCTTGGCCGCAGGGGCCGGCCGGGTGGCCACGGCCGGGCGCGCCGAAGCCGGGCCGCCCGGCGAGGGGGCTGAAACTGGCGCCGGACCCTCCGCTTCAAATTCAGCTTCAGCGTCGGATCCCGCCGTCATTGAACCGGCTGTCATGGCCGCCACGGGTCCGGGGAGCGCCGGGGCGGGATCGGATGGGTCCTCGGGCGCGGTGTAGGCCACGTTCTCGATCTCGGGCTGGCGAGCCCTTTCGATCATGACCTCCATGCGCATCATGTAGCGGACGAAGTCATCCGCGATGGAGTCGATCATGGAGGAGAACATCTCGAAACCCTCCCGGCGCCACTCGGTCAGGGGGTCACGCTGGCCCATGGCCCGCAGCCCTATCCCCTCCTCCAGGTAGTCCATCTCCGAGAGGTGCTGACGCCAGCGGGTGTCGATAATCGTCAACATCACCTGACGCTCCAGGATCCGCATGACCTCCGGGGTGAGGTTGGTCTCCCGCGCCCCGTAGTAGCTGCGGGCGTCGGCCTGAAGGCTCTCGGTCAGCAGGGAGAGGCTGGTGGCCTGTTCCAGATCGGCCAGGGTGAACTCGGTCGGGTAGTAGGCCTTGGCCTCGACCAGGAGGCCCTCGAGGTCCCACTCCTCGGAGTACTCGTTGAGGCAGAAGGTGCGAACCATCCTCTCCAGCACGGCGTCGAGATGGGCGACGGCCTCCGCCCGCAGATCGGCGCCCTGGAGAATGGCCTGGCGGCGGCGGTAGATGACCTTGCGCTGCTCGTTCATCACCTCGTCGTACTTCAGGACGTTCTTGCGGATCTCGGCGTTACGGGCCTCGACTGTGCCTTGGGCCTTCTCGATCGCCCGGGTGACCATCTTCGCCTCGATGGGAATCTCGTCGGGGAGGGCCTTGCCCATCACCCAACTCATGGCCCCGGTGGCGAACAGCCTCATCAGATCGTCCCCCAGGGAGAGGTAGAAGCGACTTTCCCCCGGGTCTCCCTGCCGCCCGGCCCGGCCCCGAAGCTGGTTGTCGATCCGGCGGCTCTCGTGGCGCTCGGTGCCAAGGACGTAGAGCCCGCCCAACTCCCGAATCTTCTCCCCCTCGGCCAGACACTCCGGCTCGTGGATCTTCAGCCGGTCGGCGACCTTCGCCCGGCCTTCCTCGCTGTCGGGCGAAAGGCCCTCGGCGGCGGCATCCAGGCGGGCCAGGGCTTCGGCGTTGCCCCCCAGAATGATGTCGACTCCGCGGCCGGCCATGTTGGTGGCCACCGTCACCGCCCCCAGGCGGCCGGCCTGGGCCACGATGATGGCCTCCCGCTCGTGCTGCTTGGCGTTGAGGACGGTGTGGCGCACCCCGCGCTTGTCCAGCAATCGGGACAGGCGCTCGGACTTCTCCACCGAAACCGTACCGACGAGGACCGGTTGGCCGATCTCGCTGCGCTCGGCGATGTCGGCCACCACTGCGTCGAACTTGGCCTCTTCGGACTTGTAGATGAGGTCGGCCTGATCGGCCCGCACCATGGCCCGGTGGGTGGGAATCTTCACCACCGGCAGGTTGTAGGTATGGGCGAACTCCGAGGCCTCGGTCTCGGCCGTGCCCGTCATCCCGGCCAACTTGGAGTACATCCGGAAGTAGTTCTGCAGGGTGATGGTGGCCAGGGTCTGGTTCTCCTGCTTGATGGGAACCCGCTCCTTGGCCTCCACCGCCTGGTGCAGCCCCTCCGACCACCTCCGGCCCTCGAGAATTCGCCCGGTGAACTCATCGACGATCTTGACCTGGTCATCGGCCACGACGTAGTCAACGTCCGGCTTGTAAAGCTCCTTTGCCCGGAGCGCGCTCTGGAGTTGGTGGACCAGGTCGGTGGACACCTCGTCGTAGAGGTTGTCCACCCCGAGAAGACGCTCGACCTTGTCGATGCCCTCCTCGGTGGGCACCACCGTGCGCTTCTCCTCGTCCACCTCGTAGTCGACGTCCCGGTCCAGGTCGCCCACGATGGCGGCGAACTTGTAGTAGAGGGCGGCGGCATCACGGACCTGGCCGCTGATGATCAACGGGGTTCGGGCCTCGTCCACCAAGATGGAGTCGACCTCGTCGACGATGGCGAAGTTGTGGCCCCGCTGGACCATGTCCTCCCGGGCCATGGCCATGTTGTCCCGCAGGTAGTCGAAGCCGAACTCGTTGTTGGTCCCGTAGGTGATGTCGGCGGAGTACGCGGCCCGCTTCTGGGCCGGGTCGACCATCTGCGGCAGGACGATTCCCACCTGGAGGCCGAGGAAGGCGTGTACCTTGCCCATCCACAGGGCATCGCGTCGAGCCAGGTAGTCGTTGACCGTGACCACGTGCACCCCCCGGCCACTGAGGCCGTTGAGGTAGACGGGAAGGGTTGAGACCAGGGTCTTTCCCTCGCCGGTGCGCATTTCGGCGATCCAGCCGAAGTGCAGCGCGGCGCCCCCCATTAGTTGAACGTCGTAGTGGCGCTGGCCGATCACCCGGCGGGCAGCCTCCCGAACGACAGCGAACGCCTCGACCAGCAGGTCGTTGAGGGCATCGTCCATCTGGTCCGGCCCGGCCCGATCTATCCGCTCCCGGAAGCTCACCGTGCGAGCGGCCAGATCAGCGTCGCTCAGAGCCCGGGTCTCGGGTTCGAGGGCGTTGATATCGGGAACCAGCGAGGCCAGAGCCTTGGCTTTTCGCCCCTCGCCCGCGCGCAGGACCTTGCTGAAGATCGACATCGTGGCGAGTCTACCGGCGACCCTCCGTGGCCCTGCCGCCCCGCCTGGAGCCCTTGGCCCCCGAGAGCGCTCCTGCCTGGGGGCCCTGCCGGCCGGCGACGATTGTTGGTCAGGGCTTTCCCTGAACGCAAGCAGGCGCGACCACACTGGGACATGTGGACACGTCGCAGACCGCAGTAGGAGCGGAACCCGAGGCGGGGGTGGCTGCGCGGTTCACCGGTCCCGTCCTGGCCCTGGCCGCCCTTGTGGGCCTCTGGGTCGGCGTCATGGGCCGCCTGGTATGGCTGCGCCATCACCGGTTCGGATCCTTCGGCTTCGACATGGGGATCTTCGATCAGGCGGTTTGGTTGCTTTCCGCCGGCAGCGGTCAACTGATCACCGTCCGCGGCCTCACCGTGTTCGGTCACCACTCCGAACCGGCCCTCTACCTGTTCGTGCCCTTCTACTGGCTGGGAGCCGGGCCCCACTTTCTCAACCTGGCCCAGGTGGTCAGCGTGGCGGCCGGGGCCGTACCGGTGTTCCTCATCGCTCGGCACTATCTGGGGCGGCCGGGCCTGGCCGTCGGCCTGGCGGCGGCCTACCTGCTGAATCCCTCGTTGCAGTTTCTGGCCCAGGAACTCTTCCACCCCGAGGTCATGGCCATCACCCCTTTGCTGTTCGCCGCCTGGTTCGGGATCAACCACCGCTGGCGGTGGTTCGCCGCCTGCCTGATCTTTGCTGTGGCCTGGAAGGAGGACGTGGCCCTGGCGGCCATGGCCATGGGCCTGATCGTGGCCGTGGCAGCCAACCGGCGCGTGGGCCTGACGACCGCCGGAGTGGCCCTTGGCTATTTCGTGTTTGTGACCCGGGTGATGCTCCCGTACTTAAACGGGTCCGAGGCCTTCTACAACCAGTTCTTCGGCGTTCTGGGAGGTTCAGCCACCGAGATCGCCATCAATTCCGTTCGGGATCCGGGCCTGGTGGCCTCCCGGGTGCTGGCCCCCGACGCCAAGGAGTACTACGGACGGCTGCTCGCTCCCTTCGGGGGCCTCCCATTGTTGGCGCCCGTGGCGACCTGGATCGGGCTACCCCAGATCGGGGTCAACGTTCTCTCCGTCCACTCGTTCACCCGGGCCTTCACCTTCCACTACGCCGCCCTTCCGGTGACCGCCCTGATGCTGGCCACTCTCGACGCCGTCCGCCGGAGCGTGGCCTGGTCACAGTCCGCCCCGGTGTTCCTGGTGGGGTGGGTTCTGGCCTCGGCCCTGGCGACCACCTTGGCCTGGGGGCCGTCACCCATCGGCGCCGGGTACCGCCAGGGCTGGTGGCCTCTGGTGGCCGACGCCCGCCAGGATGCCAAACGCGCCGCCCTGGCGACCATTCCTCCCGACGCCCGGGTCAGTGCCGCCTACAGCTTCGTGCCCCAGTTGACCCACCGCCCCCACATCTATGAGTTTCCGAACCCGTTCCGGCCCAGCAACTGGGGGGTAAGCGACGAGAACTACCCCCCGGACACGGTCGTCGACTGGATCGCGGTGGATCTCGACATCCTCGGCCCCCAGGACCGTGAGATTTTCGACCGACAACTGGCGGGCGATTTCTCCGAGACCGTCTTTGACGACGAGCGCATCATGGTGGTCAAACGTCCACGGCCGATCACCCACCTCGAACCCCACCCGGGCGCCCTCTGATGCGCTGTGGTTTACGGGGCAACAGTGGGAGTCAGTGGGTCGAGTCGGTGAGGGGTTCCAGGCGGCCGAGGACGTTCCCGAGGTGCCGGCGAACGGTGCCCACGGGAATGCCGAGCGACGCCGCCACCTCCGCCAGGCCATCACCAAGGGCAATCCGGCGCAACACGCCGGCTTCGGACCCGGTTAGCGGCGGATGGTCCATCTCCGCCAACAACCGGGAGGCCACCGCCGGGGACAGGAGGCTGTCGCCGGCGGCCACCGATCTCACGGCATCCGCCACCTCCTCGATGGAAACCTCCTTGAGCAGGTAGCCGTTGGCCCCGGCTCGGAAGGCGGCATAGAGATCGTCCTCGTCATCGCTGACCGAAAGGACGATGACCCGGGTGGTGGGGAACCGGCGACGGATCAGCCCAGTGGCTTCGATGCCCCCCATACCCGGCATCCGGACGTCCATGACGACGACGTCGGGCACCAGGTCCCCGACCAGGTCCAGGGACTGCTGGCCGTCGGCCGCCTCCGCCAACACCTCGATTCCATCCTCGGCTTCGAGAACCATACGCAGGCCGCGGCGGAACAGTTCATGGTCATCACAGACCACGACCCGGATGGACGCGGCGTCGAGGGGGGGGCTGGCGTTAGGGGGCCTGGCGTCTCCAGAAACGACGTCAGTGGACACGTTCGACAAACTATTCCTGATTCGTTCCTCGGACTGAACCACCAACTGAATCGCTCTACCTTGAACCGCTCGCTACACCGAACTGCTCTTTGCGCCGCCCGGGCGTGACCCCTTTGGGCCGACTCAGTGCCAAAAGCCATGGCAAAGAACCCGGTCAACGACCCACCGTAAGGGGCTGTGAGCGGCTGACCTGGTCTTTGACCCCACACTCGCCTGCCGGAGGGTTGACTTCGCCGGTGGCGGCGGCCGTGGCCCACACCACCTTGACGGCCAAGCTTGGCCCCCTCTCCCGGGTGGCCCCGGAGGTCGGGGCCCTAGGGGCAGGGCTTACTCCTAAGCCGCACCATGCTCAGCAACCACTGGTTGCCTTACGTGGGTCGTTTGGCCTGCGACTGGCTTCGACTTTCAACCACAGACCCGCTCACAGCCACCGCCGACGCTATATCAAGGTGCCAGCGCGCCGACCGGGATGACGGCGATGCCATCCGGCCGCAGATACCCGAACCCGGTACCCGCGATAACGCCGAGAACCGCGGGCTCGCCGCACCTGCGGGTATCGATGACGTCGCGAAACCGGAGCAACGCCTCGGCCCCTTCGTCGACAAGGCCCGCCCCGAGCTTTATCTCGAACGCCCCCCAGCGTCCGTCAGAGAGTTGCACCACGGCGTCGGCCTCGACGCCATAGCTGTCGCGGTAATGCAGGATCTGACCGTCGAGCGCTTGTGCGTACACGCGGAGATCCCGGATGACGACAGACTCGAACAGAAGGCCGAGCAGGTTCAAGTCCGCCAAGAGCCGTGCCGGGCCGGCTCCGAGCGCCGCCACCGCCAGGGACGGATCGACGAAGTGGCGCTTCGACGCCGTTCTCAGGGTGGCGCGCGAGCGGAGATGAGGTGCCCAGGCTGGCTGGTCCTCAATCACCATCACCCGTTCGAGGATCGTGAGGTACTCGGCGACAGTGTGGCGATCAAGAGCGCCATCAGCGCCCCCGGCGTCCGTGGCGAGCACGGTGATGGCGACTTCAGTTGCCGTGTTCCTGGCCAGCGAGCGCAGCAGTCGCTCGATGCGTGCCGGGTCGCGCCGCGAACCCGCCACCCGTAAGATGTCGACCTCGCGGATCTGCTGGAGGTAGTCGCGCGCAGCACGTGCCGCGGCGTCGACGGGGCGACCGTGCTGGGCGGGCCAGCCGCCTGCGGTGATCAGCCTGGCCAGGTCCGCGACCTTCAACCCGGGGTCCTTTGACCGTGGCGGTTCGCCGGCGAGAAGAGCGGCGAGCGACACAGCGCCGTTGCCTTCCCCGGTCTCGAAGATGCTCATCGGACGCATGCGCAGAAACGAGAAGCGGCCCGCGCCGGTGTGCCGAGAGATGTCATCAGCGGGCACGGCCGATCCGGTCAGTACGAACTGGCCCGGAACTCTACGGTCGTCGACCGCGCGTCTGACGTGGTTCCACAGGCCCGGCTCGAGCTGCCACTCATCCAGCAGGCGCGGCGTCGGGCCGTCGAGAACGAGCGAAGGGTCAATAGCGGCGGCGCGCCTAGCGTTCTCGTCGATGTCGAGAAGGACGACACTGGCCGCCTGGAGGCGGGCCGTCTCTGTCTTGCCGCAAGCCTTGGGGCCCTCGATGACCACCGCACCACTCGTCAAAAGGCGCTCCCGCAACTCACTATCGGCCACTCGCGGCAGGTAGGTCACAGAAGGCTCCAGTTCGCGGTCAGTAGGACCACCTGATCGTAGGCCTATCAACCACCTATTTGTTGGCCTCAGAGGCACCAGATCGTAGAGTCCCCTGACTGGCCTGAGAGCCGGGCGGGCGAGCCCAGGCCGCGGCCACCGCCCAGATTCCGCCGGAGCCAAGGCGACCAAGGGCCCGGGCCGCCGCGGCAAGGGTGGCACCGGAGGTGATCACGTCATCGACCACCAGAACGCCCGGAGCCTGCGACCATGGATGCCCGACCGGCTCCATCACCACGCCCGACCACCGTTGCGACAGGGGTCGGCCGGTCTGGGGCGGTCCCCCGCCCCGGCAAAGCAACCGCCGGGCCGGCAACCCCAGGTTCCGGGCCACGGCCCGAGCCAGCAACTCCGACTGGTCGAACCCCCTCTGCCGGCGGCGGGCCGTGGTGGTCGGGGCCCAGGTGACGACATCGACGGGCCAGGGACGAGCCAACCCGGCCATCCCCCCGGCCAGAAAGGCCAACGAGGACCGCTGGTTGCGGTACTTGAACCGGGTGATCAGGTCTCGACCGCCACCGGAGTAGTCCATGAAAGCGGCGCAGGCCATCAGCCCGGGCGGGCAGGCCAGCGATGCCGGGGGCCGCAGGCCGGACCGACAGTCCGGGCAGGGCGCCGACCCCAGAACACCACACACCGGGCACACCTTGGGCAGGAACACCGCCCCAACCTAGGAACCGACTACGACACCCTTGAAGCCGAACGCCAGACCATGAGACTCGACGTTCCCCGCCTTGGGTGCTCGGCCTTGGGTGCTCGGCCTTGGGTGCTCGGCGTCAGGTACCCACTGTCCAGGACGAGAGGTACTCGATCTGCTCGGGGGTCAAGGTGTCGAGGCTGACACCCATGGTGGCCAGCTTCAGGCGGGCGACCTCCCGGTCGATGTCGGGGGGGACGTCGTAGACCCGGGGCGTGAGTGAGTCCTGGTTGGCCACCAGCCATTCGGCGCACAGCGCCTGGTTGGCGAAGCTCATATCCATGACCGAGGCCGGATGGCCCTCGGCCGCACCCAGGTTCACCAGCCGGCCTTCGGCCACCACCAGAACCCGGCGCCCGGCGACGTTGAACTCCTCCACGAAGGGTCGGGCCTCCCGTCGATCCGTGGCCACCTTGGCCAGCCCGGCCAGGTCGATCTCCACGTCGAAGTGCCCGGAGTTGGCCAGGATGGCCCCATCCTTCATTACCTCGAAGTGCTCGGGCCTCAGGACGTCGCGGTTGCCGGTGACGGTGATGAAGATCTCCCCGATGGTGGCCGCCTCTGCCATGGGCATGACCCGGAACCCGTCCATGACCGCTTCGAGGGCGGGCAGAGGGGCGATCTCGCACACCACCACCTGGGCGCCCATGCCCCGGGCCCGGCTGGCCACACCCTTACCGCACTGGCCGTAGCCGGCCACCACCACCACCCGGCCGGCCAACAGGATGTTGGTGGCCCGGATGATCCCGTCCAGGGTCGACTGGCCGGTGCCGTACCGGTTGTCGAACAGGTGCTTGGTGTCGGCGTCGTTGACGGCCACGATCGGGTACCCCAGCGCGTCGTCGGCTTCCATGGCCCGCAACCGGATGACCCCCGTGGTGGTCTCCTCGGTTCCGGCGAGAACCTTCGCCACCTGATCTGGCCGCTGGCGGTGAAGGCGGGAGACCAGGTCGCATCCGTCGTCCATGGTCAGGTGTGGCTGTGCATCGAGCACGGCGTCGATGTGGCGGTAGTAGGAGTCGGCGTCCTCACCCTTGATGGCGAAGGTCGGGATTCCCTCGTCGAGGGAGAGGGAAGCTGCCACGTCATCCTGGGTGGACAGCGGGTTGGAGGCACAGGCCATCACCCTGGCCCCGCCGGCGGCCAGGGTCCGCAACAGGTTGGCCGTCTCGGTGGTGACATGCAGGCAGGCCGCCACGGTCATTCCCGCCAGGGGCCTTTCCCGCGCGAAGCGCTCCCGGATGCTGGTCAGCACCGGCATGTGGGTATCGGCCCAGGCGATGCGCTGGCGGCCCAGAGCGGCCAGGCCGGCGTCCGCGAAGTCGTGGTCCATTAGGAGTTCTCCTGTTCTGTGGTGGGCGGCCGCCAGGCGGGCGGCGCAAATCTCGAGATCAACCTCAGCCAACCAGGGGTTGGCGTCGCGATGGAGTCGTTCGAAGCGCAAGGCGGCCGAGAGCGGACCACGGCTTCACCGGGGGTCCCCGTCTGTGACGGCTGTGGCACCAGCCTGCTCCCCGGCCGCGGTGGCCAGCGCCTCCTTCATCCAGTCGATGGCGGGTATCGGGCCGGGATCCACCCCGGCATCGACGGCCATCTGCACGGAGACGGCGTCGCCGATGTAGACCAGGTCCAGCAACTGGGCCAGTTCCCCGTCGCCGGCCGCCGTCACCTCCACGACGTCTGCGACCACCTCGCTGAGCAACTGGCGGGCCAGTTCGAAGCGATGCATGACCTGGGGGTGCTCGTAGTCGTGGCGCAGGTTGACGATTGTCATCGCCTGGCGGGTGAGGTCCCCGTGCTGGCCCCATCCGGCGATCTCGTTGTGGCCCAACTCGGAGTGCACGTTCCAGAACGCCGGCGCCTTCGCGTTCTCGTTTATCTGGGTCTTCCACCGGTAGGCCGCCACCGCCCCGAGGGCGCCGCCGCCATGGACCAGGGCCATGGTCCGACCGATGGAGCGGGCCAACCGGGAGGCCAGACCATCGGGACCGAAGAGGCCCGCCCGGCGGGCTTCGAGTTGGTTGACCGCCGACTCGATCCAGTGGCTGGCCCCGGGGAACAGCCCTATCTGCTCCAGGACCACCAGCAGGGGGATCCCCAACGCCCCCAGAGCGGCCCGGGGCTGGGGGATGTCGGCAGGAACATCCACCACGGGGACGCCCCAGCCGCGAGCCAGATCGCCGAGCGCTCCTCCCTGGGTCACCACCACCATCCGGGCCCCGGCCAGGGCCGCCTGGGTGGCCGCCTCCACCGTCTCCTCCGTGTCGCCGGAGAAGGAAACGGCAAAGACCAACGAGCCCTCCCCCACGAAGGCGGGAAGGTCATAGTTGCGCACCACCACCGCCGGCACCGGCAGGTAGGGTCCGGCCGCGGCCACCATCAGGTCCCCCGCCACCGCGCTGCCCCCCATTCCCAGGACGACGACGTTCTCCACGTCGTCATGTTCGGGGAGGCCGTCGAGGCCGCGGGCCGACTGCGCTGCTCGGGCCACCTGGTGGGGGAATGCGGCCACGGCCGCGGCCATGGCCTGGGAGTCCAAGCCCGGCGTGGGTGCCAGGACCACCTCTGGGGCGGTCGGGGTGTCGACGATGGTCGGGCTGGTCATTTAGGGTTGACACTCGATCCGTTGGTGCGGAAGCAAAGCATGGCCATGGAGGGGCCCTACGCCGAGAAGGTGGGTTGGATGTCCTCGGCCTCAGCCTTGGTCAGCAACCGCTGATGCTCGTCGTCGTCGACGGTCCGGGCCTGGTCGATGAGCATCACCGGGATCGAGTTCTCCACGGCGTAGGCGCGCTGCAGGCGAGGGTTGTAGAGCACGCCATCGTCGGCGAAGTACAGCAGAGGGCCCTTGTCGACGGGGCAGGCCAAGATCTCGAGCAGGCGGGGATCCAGCGTCATCGGTCCAGCCTCACCTCCCGAACCCGGTCACGTCCAGACGGCCGGAGGTATGGCTCACCGGGCCGCCTCCACCAGGGCCTGCACCTCGGCCAGATGGACCCGGCCCGAGGTCTCATCGGGCGCTTCGAGGTTGATTCGAAGTAACGGTTCGGTGTTGGAAGGGCGAAGGTTGAACCACCAATCGCCCTGGTTCACTGTCAATCCGTCCAGACGGTCAGCAGATTCCGAGTCGAACTTTGTCGCCACTTGATCGATCACCGCCGGCGGATCCTCCACCTCCACGTTCAATTCGCCCGACGCCCAGTAGCGCTCCAGAGGTTGGCGCAACTCCGAAAGGCCCACGCCGGCCACCGACATGGCCTCCAGCACCACGAGGGCGGCGATCAGGCCGGAATCGGCCCGGTAGTTGTCCCGGAAGTAGTAGTGCCCTGAGTGCTCGCCGCCGAAGACGGCGCCCGTCTCGGCCATGGTGGCCTTGATGAAGGAGTGGCCCACCCGGGTCCGCACCGGGAAGCCGCCGCTTTCGGTGATCACCTCCGGAACCGCTCTGGAGCAGATCAGATTGTGGATGACAACCGATCCGGGATCCCGAGCCAGCAGGGCCCGGGCCACCAGCGAGGTGGTCGTCGACCCGGACACCGGCGCGCCCTTCTCGTCGACGAGAAACACCCGGTCGGCATCTCCGTCGAAGGCCAGGCCCACGTCCGCGCCCACTTCGACGACCCGGGCGGCCAAGGCTTTGAGGTTCGCCGGGTTGATGGGGTCTGCCGGATGGTTGGGGAAGGTCCCGTCCAACTCACCGAAAAGGATCTCCAGGTCGAAGGGCAACCCGGCGAACACGGCCGGGGCAACCAGGCCACCCATCCCGTTGGCCGTGTCGGCCACCACTTTCAACGGGGCCAGTTTGGTGGTGTCGACGAAGGAGCGGACGTGGCTGGCGAAGGCGCCGAGAAGGTCGGCCGACTCCACCACCCCGAAGTGACGGCCGTCCGCGGGAGCCGGGCCCTGGGCGGCCCAGGCCTTGATCTCGGCCAGACCGGTGTCGCTTCCCACTGGCCTGGCCCCGGCCAGGCACAGCTTGATGCCGTTGTAACCGGCCGGGTTGTGGGAGGCGGTGAGCATGGCCGCCGGGGAGTCGAGGTGCCCGGCGGCGAAGTAGACCAGGTCGGTGGAGGCCAGGCCCAGGTCCACCACGTCGGCCCCGAAGCTGGTAACCCCCTCGGCGAAGGCGGCGGCCAGATCCACCCCCGACGGGCGCATGTCCCGGCCTATCAGAACCTGGGCGGCACCACTGAAGCGGGCGAAGGCGCTGCCGATGGCCCGGGCCGCGTCGCAGTCGAGTTGATCGGGAACGGTCCCCCGAATGTCGTAAGCCTTGAAGATGGTGTCCAGGTCAGCCATGGCCGGCCAACGTTAGGCCAACCCACCCGGAGATGACTCCCCGATCGGGCCCGGTCGCGGCGATGATGTGGCCATGCTCAGCGTGGTACTACCGGCCCACAACGAGGAGGAACTTCTGGCCTCCACCGTCGGGTCCATCCTCTCGGCCCTGGAGGGCCCAGCCCCCCATGGGGGCGGCCTGCGGGACGAAGCCTTCGAGGTGATCGTGGTGGAGAACGGATCCACCGACTCCACCCCGCTGTTGGCCCGCAGGCTGGCGGCGGCCCGCTCCGAGGTCCGGGTTCTGTCCCTGCCCGAGGGCGACTACGGCAGGGCACTGCGGGCCGGCCTCTTGGCCAGCCGGGGCGACGTGGTCGCGCTGTTCGACGTCGACTACTTCGATCTTGACTTCCTGGCCCGGGCCCGGGCGGTCATGGACGGCCCCGACGCCCCCGTCATCGTGGTCGCCTCCAAGCGGGCCGAGGGATCCACCGACACCCGGGCCTGGCCCCGCCGGCTGGTCACCGCCACCTTCGCCGGCATCCTCAAGGCCGGCTTCGGGCTCAAGGTCTCCGACACCCACGGGATGAAGGTTGTGAACCTCGACGCGGTTATGGACCAGATCAGGGCCTGCCGGCTGGGAACGGACCTGTTCGACACCGAGTTGATCCTGCGGGTGGAGAGGGCAGGGATGCCGGTGGGGCAGTTGCCGGTGGTGGTGGCCGAGATGCGCCCCTCCCGCTCGCCCATAGCCAGCCGCATCCCCCGCACCCTGGTGGGGCTGGCCCGGCTGCGGGCCGCCCTGGCCGACACCGCCCGAGTCCGGGTGGACGCCACGCGCTCGTAGGACCTCCCGGGGACGAAACTGCGACGGCGGTGCCGGCTCGGCCGCCGGCCGATGCCTAGTCGTCCGTGGGGGCGGAGCCCTAGCTGTCCTCGGCCGGCGTCTTCTCCTCGTGGTAGGCCGCCTCCACGTTGACCGTCCAGATGTCATGGGGAGGCTGGGCCCCGCAGATGTTCTCGACGGTGAGCATGGCGGTGTACATGGAATGGTCCTGGTTGTTGTACTTGTGCATTCCGTTGCGCCCCACCGGGTGGACATTGGGAACCGCCTCGGACAGCCAGCGCCGGATGCAGGCCACGTTGGCCTTGTAGGTGTCGTCGTACATCGGGTACGCCTTGGGCATCCGAACCACGTAGCCCGCCTCCACCACCGCAGGGTCCACCAGGTTGAGGGCGGCCAACTCCTTGGTGCCCAGGGACACCAGGTCTTCGTCGGCCATCGTCCACAGGTCGTCGCCCTCGAACACGAAGTACTCGAGACCCAGACAGGTCCGACCCTCCTTGACCAGGTGCGGCGACCAGGAGCCGAAGTTCTGGATCCGTCCCAATCTCACCTGGGGCGAGTGGACGTAGATCCAGTTGTCGGGGAAGCCGGCCGAGGCCGGAACCACCAGGGCCACGGTGAGAAAATCCCGGTAGTTGAGACCCTCCGCTGCGGCGAGGACCTCGTCGGGTGGGGGTGGATCCATGATCGAGGCCAGAGCGCTGATGGGCATGGAGGAGATGACGTGCGCGGCCGGGTGCCGCGTCGGGCCGGCGGGGCCCGTCGACCACACCTCCACCGCACCCCTGTCGTCTCGGACGATCCTGCTCACCGGTGAGCGCATCAGCACCTGTGTGCCCTGGGCCCGGACCTTGTCGGTGCAGCGCTCCCACATCATGCCCGGACCCAGCTTGGGGTACTCGAACTCCTCGATCAGGCTGGTGATGTCCTTCTGGTTGCGCTTGGGGAGGATCGCATTGGTGATGGCCGACATCAACGAGAGGTTCTTGATGCGCTGTGCGGCCCAGTCGGCCTTGATCTCGGTGGCCGGAACCCCCCAGACCTTCTCGGTGTAGGTCTTGAAGAAGATCCGGTAGAGCCGGCTCCCAAAGCGCGACGAGGTCCAGCCCTCGAAGGTGTCCTGGTCGGCCGGCGGCCGTACCCGGGCCCAGCCGTAGGAGGCCACACAGCGAATCGCCTCGGTCACGCCCAGGTTGGACAGGGCGTTGAGTGGCTTGAGCGGGTAGTCGAAGAATTTGCCGTTGTAGAAGATCCGGCTCATCCGGGGGCGGAGCAGGAAATCCTCCGAATCAAGGATCTCATGCCAAAGTTCCTCCACCGCCTTGACCTTGGTGAAGAAGCGGTGGCCCCCGATATCGAAGCGCCAACCATCGCGCTCCACGGTCCGGGAGATGCCGCCGACCACGTCGTCGGCCTCCAGCACCAGGCTGGTGCGGCCCCGCTTGCCCAGTTGATAAGCGGCCGTCAACCCGGCGGGTCCGGCCCCGATGATCACGACGTCACCCGGTGCGGGCGGCTCCCCCGGGTTAGGTGAGCCGGAGGAATCAGGCGGACTCGCGTCGGTGGGCACGACCGGCGATGCTATGGCGCCGGGGCGATGGGGCCGGCGATCTCCTCCGGTGGACCGGGCGGGTAGGCGACCAGGCCGGGGCGCTCGAACACCCGGCGGGCGACGGGAAGGATGCGGCGTTCGGCGCGCTCCTGGCGCAGGGCGGCGAGGATGCGTTCGCAGTTGGTGGAGAAGGTTCGATACCCCGGCGCCCACACCACCCACACCGTCGAGTCGGGACCGGCCCGACGTATCAACTCCGAGGCGAAACTGTTGGCCGAGGCCCGCTGATTCACCGTTTCGTAATCCACCCAGTTCACCAACTGCGGCGGCGTGCGGCGGGGGAAGGTGATCTGCTCCAGATCTCTGGCGGCTCCGCCACCGACAGCGCCGCCGCCGGAACCGGTGGCGGCCAGGATCCGGCTGACCGAGGGACCCAGCTGATCCGGGCAGTAGGCGACCACGTCCCCCGGCCGGGCGCCGGCGGCCAGGCGTCGGGCGACGGCCGGGGCCGACGTACGTTGGCCGACCACGTTGGGCACTACCGCAGCCAGGCCGAGCACGCAGGCCACCGCGACAAGGCCCTGGCGGACGGCGGGCCGGGCCAGGGCCGCGGTCCCAAGGGCGGCCAGGACCAGGCTGGGGGCAAGGATCACGGCGGCGTAGCGCACGGCGAAGGTCGAGCCCGAGACTCGCGCCGCGGTGAGGGCCACCACCATGGTCAGGGCACAAACGCCTGCCAGGGCCGTTCCCGGCGGATGGCCGCGCAGGTCTATCTCCAGGCGCCGGTCGTCGAGCGGTCGGCCGCAGAGGCCCAGGACGAACAGGCTCAGGTAGATCAGCCCCAATCCCAGCCCCGGGTCCCAGTAACCGCCCGCGAACTCGATCACCGTGTCCAGCAGGGCCCGGGCCTTGGGCGGCGATGCCCACGGAGTCCCGGTGTGGCGGGTCTGGAACCACAGCACTGGCAGCCAGGGAATCAAAGCGGCGGACCCGACGGCCACCGAGATCAGCGCCCGGCCAATCCGCCGGCCGTTCCACCACCACCAGGCCAGAACCATGGCCAGCGCCGCCACCAGGTAAAGAGCCCAGTAATGGGTGAGCAGCAGCGCCCCGACCGACGCCCCCAGAGCCACGTGGGCCTTCCACCCGCCCCCCGCCTCGATGGCGATCAGGGCCAGCATGGCGCAGGCCGCCAGCAGGACCACCAGGGAGTACATCCGAACCTCGGTGGCATAACGCACCGCGAACGGCGATGAGGCCAGCAAAAGAGCGGCGGCGGCGCCGGCCTGGGGGCCGCCAAGACGCCGGGCGGCCAACCACACCAGGGGGACGGCTCCCAGGGAGAAGAGGCCGGACAGGGCCCGCACGGCCACATCCCCCGATCCGAACAACAGGATCCACAGATGCAGGATCACGTAGTAGAGCGGCGGTGCTCCGTCCCGCCGCAAAGCTCCCGGGATCTCCCCCAAGGGGAGGGTGGCGATGTTGACTGACAATGCCTCGTCCAGCCACAGGGCCGAGGGACTCAGGAAGCGGGCCAGGGCCCCCAGGACCAGGACCAGCCCACCGGCGGCCAGCAGCGGCCAAGGTGGACGGCCGGGGGATGCTGATTCAACCGGGTCAGCCTGCGATCCGGCCCGGATTCCCACCGGCGTCACCGGCAGCTAAGAAACGGGATCCGTCCCCGGCGAGAGCGTCGACGTTTGCAGCGGCCGAGGATCACTGGCGTCCATCATTCCCTCCGGCCCCCCCGAAGCACCACCTCCCGAGGCACCGTTCGGCGAGAAGTCGTTCCGCGAGGCACCGCTTGGCGAGGCACCGCTTGGCGAGGCATCATTTGGCGAGGCATCATTTGGCGAGGCACCGTCGGGATGGCCCGAATCGTCGCTCCCGGACCTCCGCCCACTACGGGCGCCCCGCACCAGCAGGACCAGACCCACCCCGGTAAGCGCCCACCCGAACATCTCCGCCGGCGTCCAGGCGTAGCGCAGCACCACGTCGTTGCGGGTGGGGACAACGACCATCAGGTTGGGGGCCACCCGCCACGGCCCCTCGGCCCCCTCGGCCTTCCAGTTGGGAAAGTACGAAGTCCGCACCAGAACGGGTACTCCCACCCGGTCGACGGAGAAGGCGATGCGGGCCTTGCGGTCCGAACGGGGGCTGGCCGTAACCTCCACCGCCTCCAACTCCTGGGACTCGGGGGCCTCCACCTTCACCCCCTCGACCACCGAATCCGACTCCGACTTGTCGTGATCCACGCTGGCCTGGATCCTCTGCCAGTCGGGTGGGCCGTCGGCCGCCCACAGGACATCGGCCCATTCGGGCTCGGAGTACCACTTGGCCGCGATGCCCAACCAGCCATGGCCGCCCTTTGATTCACCCTCGAGCACCGCCGGCTCGTTGATCAGCGATGCCACCAGTTCCGACCCCAGCACCTCGTAGACCTTCCAGTTGAGGACCGAGGCCACCTCCACCAGGTCCGGGTGCTCAGCCGCGGCCGCCTTGGCCTCGTCGGAGTAGGCCATGTAGTAGCGAACGCCCATGAGTTGGAGGTGGTGGACACCTTCGGTCAGGTCGAGTGACGGGCTGGCGTAGGGCAGGCCCCGTTGGGGATTCGAGGGTGCCTTGGACACCTCGGAGGCGTTGATGAAATGGAACGGGGTGGTGGCCGAGGACTCGAAGTACAGGCCCTCCATCGACCCGATGCAGCCGTCGGTCCAAAAGGGCAGAAGCATCAGGGCCATGGGCGTCCCAAAACGGCCCTGGCCCTCCTCGTACTCCCAATGGGCCCGGCCACAACCGCTGCCGCCACCGGCCTGGCCCAGGCGCTTCATGGTGTCCATCACCTGGGAGTACTCGTTGTAGGCGTCCTTGGACTCATAGCCGGTGTAGTTCCACTTGGCCCAGCCGGGGATGAAGCTGACGACACCGGGTTGCTCCAGGAACGGAACCCATGCCGGCACCCGCCCCAGGGGAAGGGCCACCGCCAACATCAAAGTCAGAGCTCCGACCACCGGCGTCGCCAAGCGCGCCGGGATGGACCGATCCGGGTCATGGCTCAGATGACGGGAAAGGGCCAGACCCACCTCGGCCAGGGCCAACCCGGCCAACAGATAGAGACACAGGAACCAAAAGGGCAGCACCCGGGCGTTCCACAGGCGGGCGTCCGGCGCGAACCGGAACAACGCTGCGGCGGTCGCCGCGGCCAGGACCAGGAGTCCGCCGAACTGGTAGCGGCGACCCAGAGCCACTCCGGTTCCCACCAGGGCGGCCAGCGCCACCCACCGGATGCGGTCGGGCAGCAACTGGTCCCCGTAGTCGACGAGCTTGGTCCAGCCCATGTCGTTGGCGTAGGGCAGGCGCAGGAGGAAGGGGAGCGACCAGAAGGCGGCCAAAAGGGCGCCGATCACGCCCACCGTGGCCATCTGGGAAAACTCGCGCCGCCCAGGCCGCAGCAGGAACCACAGACCGGCCACCACCAGGGCAAAGATGGTGGGCAAGAGGTGACTGAGGCCGGTCAGGGCCAGTAGCCCCCCGGCCAGAGCCCGCTTTCTGGGGGTGTCGACCCCCCTGATCAGCACCCCCAGAAAGACCAGGGCCAGGGACAGGCCAATGGAGAAGGAGAACTCGCCGGCCAGGGTGGAGGCGATGTTTCCCCCGTAGATGGTGAACCCGGTATCGAAGAGGAACAGCAGGGTGGCCATTCCCATCAGGGCCGGCGCCGGGAAGGGCAGCCCCCCCCGCCGGGCCAGGAACCAGGCGGCCACGGGCAGGCTGAGGATGCCCGAAACGCTCACCAGCTTGAAAGCCATGCCGTAGGGCAGCACGAAGTCCAGGGCCACGATGGCCAAGATTGGAAGGGGGAAATAGAACTGCAGGGCGGGGAAGCCCGCATACCAGTCCGGAGCCCAACCGATTACGCGGCCCTGGGGAAGGAGTTCCCGGCGGATGAAGTCGGGGAGCCAGACGTGGGCACCCATGTCCCCGCCCGCCGGGGTGGTGGCACTGAAGATGTCCCCGGGCGAAAGCTGGGCGAAGGTGAAGGCCACCGCAGTGAACAGCAGGGCGAGGGTGACCCTGCTCTCCAGGCTGCTCTCCAGGGTGGCCGGCGCCCGCCCGCCGGGGCCTACCTCATCGGCATCCTCCGGCTCGGCGGCATCGTCGGGCTCGGCGGCATCGTCGGGCTCGGAGGCATCGTCGGAATCCCGAAGCTCCTCAAGGCCGCCGGCCTCATCGCTGCCGTCACCTGAAACAGGGTCGACCCTTCCCGCCTGGGCGGGGCCGGGCCCCGGATCAACGGTCACGGCCACCGGCCAAGTTTGCCACCCAAGGACCCCGACCTGACGATCGGAGCCTGTGTCCGACGCCTTAACAGCGAGCGAACTCCGCTTGGGCGTCCGGGCTCCTGGCCGTATCGACACTCCTCAGGAGGGGCCGAGCAGGACGAAGGCAACGGTGAAGGCGTTGAAAGCTGCGTGAGCCACGATGGACGCCCCCAGCCGGCCAGTGCGAACTGCCAGCACGGACAACACCGCTCCCAGCGATCCCAGACTCACCCAGATGAGCATCAGGCCCTTGAAGTCCAGGCTCAACTGATGGGCCAGGGCGAACAGCACCGCCGAGGAGACGATGGCCCCCGGAACCGCCATTCGCCTCATCAACCCCCGGAGAACCAGTCCCCGGTAGAACAGTTCCTCGACGACCGGGGCGGCCACGACCACCTGGAGAACCACCAGGACCAGCGAGATCCCGCTTACCTCCCCCAGCATCTCCTGCGCCGGACCCGACACCTCGGGGCGACCGAGCAACGGCTCCAACAATCCCGCGATGGCCGGGAGGAGGATGAACTGGGCGCCCGCCGCTGCCGCCACCCCCAGTGGCAGATCGCTCGGCCGAAACCGCACGGCGAAGGCTGACACGATTCCTGCGGCCCCCATGGCCCGGGCGGCCACCGCCACCGCCCCCGTAAGGCCGGCCCAGAGGCCGATAGCGGCGGCCAGGTTCACCGCCGGATGGTCAAGGTCCCGCCCGACGGCGGCGTAAGCCACCGAGCCGAAAACCCCGGACAACGCGAAGCTGGCCACGATCCCGCCCAGGGCAAAGATCAGCCGGGGCCCTGGGGTCGGCGGGCCTGGGGTCGGCGGGCCTGGGGTCGCAAAGGACCAACTCGTGGGGGCGGCGGGCGGGCTGTCCTGCTTATCGTCCGTCCCGCCAGAGGGCCGTCCGTCATCCCGAGGCCGAGGGCCCCCGGGGAGATCAGAACTCAGGAGGCGACCTGAGCAGATGCGCCGGCGCGGCGGTCGTGGCCCTGCCAACCTCGGGGGGCAATCATGCGGTCGGCATGGCTGTCGCAAAGGTCGATGGCACAGGGTTCGGGTTCGCTCAGATCATCCAGCCAGGCAACACCGGTCGAGTACTGAAAAGTAAGGCTGGCGGCCGCTGGCCGGGAACACCCGGGTCGGGCGCAGAACCGGGAGCGCCGGGTCCCCTCCATGTCAGTGATCCGCCTTTCGCACTGGTCGGGGCACCTGAACACGCTACCGCCGGCCCTACCGTCGGCGGGCGGATGGCTCCGGCCGGCCGCTGGCGCCAACCCCGGCCACCCGTTAGCCGGCGATACCCGTTGGCAAGATCGGTCGCGGCGGGAAACCGCAGGCTCCGGGCGTACGATGACGCCCATGACCCCCACGCCGCCTCCTCCTCCGCCCCGGGGTCCACGACGTGATCGGCCGGCCTCTGGCCGTCCGGCGCCGGGGACCAAGGGGTCCTGGCCCCGCCCGGTGGTCTGGGTCCTCATCTCCTTCACCCTGGTTGCCGCCCTGATGGCCCCGGCCCTCAACCGGTCGCAGCAGGGTCGCATCAGCTACTCACAGTTCCTGGACAAGGTGGAAAAGGGCGAAGTCGCCAAGGTCGACATCGACAACGCCACCGCCCGGATCCGGGGCGAGTTGACCAACGATGAGACCTTCACCGCCACCGGCCCCGCCCCCATCCCCGATGTCGACCTGGAGTTGCTGCGGTCCAAGGGGGTGAAGGAGGACTACGAATCCCCCAGCACCAACCTGATCGGGTCCCTGCTGGTCTGGTTGTTCCCCCTGGGACTGCTGCTGGCCTTCTGGTGGTGGATGGGTCGGCGGGCCCAGGGCCAGATGGCCGGGATCATGTCCATCGGCCGCTCCAAGGCCAAGGTCTACACGACCGAAAAGCCCAAGACCACCTTCGCCGACGTGGCCGGCTACACCGGTGTCAAGCAGGAGATCACCGAGGTGGTCGACTTCTTGAAGACGCCGGGCAAGTTCCGCGACATCGGGGCCCGCATTCCCAAGGGTGTTCTGCTGGTAGGGCCGCCGGGTACGGGCAAGACCCTCATCGCACGGGCGGTGGCGGGCGAGGCCGGCGTTCCCTTCATGTCCATCACGGGGTCCGACTTCATGGAGATGTTCGTGGGCGTGGGCGCCGCCCGGGTGCGGGATCTGTTCCAGACCGCACGCAAGCAGGCCCCCTGCATCATCTTCGTGGACGAGATCGATTCAATCGGTCGCAAGCGGGGCGCCGGCCTCGGCGGCGGCCACGACGAGCGGGAGCAGACCCTCAACCAGATGCTCTCGGAGATGGACGGGTTCGAAGCCACCGAGAGCGTGGTGATGATCGCCGCCACCAACCGGCCCGACATCCTCGACCCCGCCCTGTTGCGCCCCGGTCGTTTCGACCGCCAGGTGGTCGTGCCGCTTCCCGACCTCGAGGAGCGCCTTCCCATCCTGGCCGTCCACTCCAAGGACAAGCGCATGGGCACCGACGTCGACTTGGCCACCATCGCCCGGGGCACTCCGGGGATGAGCGGGGCCGATCTGGCCAACCTGGTCAACGAGGCCGCCCTGCACGCCGTGCGGAGGGGCTCCAAGGAGATCGAGATGTGCGACTTTGAGGCGTCGCGCGATCGGGTGCTGATGGGTCAGAGGCGGGAATCGATGGCCCTGTCCGGCGCCGAGAAGGAAGTAATCGCCTTCCACGAGGGCGGCCATGCCGTGGCCGCCTACACCCTCGAGTACGCCGACCCCGTGCACAAGGTGACCATCCTGCCGTCAGGAATGGCCCTGGGCGTCACCCAGCAGTTGCCCTTGGAGGAGCGGCACATCTACCAACTGCCCTTCATCCAGGACTCGCTGGTGGTGCGCCTCGGCGGCCGGATAGCGGAGGAGTTGATGTTCGGCACCATCTCCACCGGGGCCAACAACGACCTGGTGGGCTGCACGGAGTTGGCGCGCAAGATGGTCCGGGAGTGGGGCATGAGCCAGCGGGTGGGCCCCATGGCCTGGGGCTCGCAGGGCATGGTCTTTTTGGGCGACGACCTCATGAACAGCCGGGAGTACAGCGACGAGACCGCCCGGGTGATCGACGAGGAGGTCGAGCGCATCCTGCGCGAGCAGGAGCAGCGCTGCCGGGAGTTGCTGGCCGAACACAAGGGTGGACTGGAACTGGTGGCTCGTGCCCTCCTGGAGAACGAAACCATCGACGGGGCCGAAGTCGGCCGCCTGGTCGACCAGGCGGCTGGCCGGGTCGTCCGCCCTGATGGATCCCGTCGCTCGCTTCGCCTGGAGGGCGTGTCGACCAACGGCGACCGCCCCCACCCGGTGGGTGATCGTCTGAACTGACCCGCCGCCTCCCATCCGGGCCGGCCTGCGCGGCCGGCCCGGGGTGACCAGGGGCTCAAACCCAGCGCTGCGGCACGTCACTGGAGCCCCGCACCGGCCCGACGATTCGGGCGGGGCGCGATGGCCGTAGGCTGACCACCCCAGTTGCCCGACATATCTGGTGTCCACCCGTGATCGACGGGGTTTGCCGGATCCGCGGCTACACCCGTGTTGGCTGGACCCGAGAGGTGCACCGATCAAGCTGAGCGCGTTCACTCCCCAAGAAGCAGTATTCAACTCCGAACCCCAGGAGCGCCGCGCCCGTAGGCATGCGGCGGCGGAAACGGCCGCCTGCCTGCCCGTTCCCACTGCCGCCGAGGAGGTCTGGCGCTACAGCCGTATCGGCGAGCTCGACCTGGCCCGATACCACCCGGTGACGTCCGGTTGGAGCAGCCAGATCGCCCTGGCCGGTCTGGCTGCCACTGGCCTGGCGGCCACCGGGCTGGCGGCCACCGGAGTGGAAGTCGACGACCCGGTCGCCGGCGCCGTCACCACCAATGGCTCGGCGGCCAATGTTCTGGCCAGCGATGCCCCGAGGGGCCATGCCCTGACGAGCGATGCCCCGGCAAGCACAGGCCCGGTCTCTGATACTGCGGTGGTTCAGGCTGCGGCCCGGGTGATCGTTCACAACGGCCGGGTCATGAGCATCGTGGTCAACCCGGCCGCTTCGGCGGCCGGGCTGGAGGTGGTCGAGGCTTCCAGCGCTCTGGACCCGGTCGTCGATCGGGTAACCGGTCCTCAGGGCCCCCAGGATCTCTTCGCCCAACTGAGCCGGGCCTTTTGTCCCAGCCCGTTGCTGGTGCGGGTCCGAGGCGGGGCGGTCATCGACGGGCCGGTGATGATCATGCACTGGACCGACGAAGCTAATGGCGCCACCTTCCCCGTCACCATCGTGCAGGCCGGAGCCGACAGTCAGGTGAACCTGATCGAGCATCACGCCTCCGCCGACGTCGGTGCCCTGGTGGTGCCCCGGGTGGCCATCGAAGCGGGCGACGCCAGCCGGGTGCACTTCGCCAGTATCCAGGACTGGGGGTCGTCCATTTTCGGGGTGGCCCATCAGCGCAGCCGGGTCGGACGCGACGCCCACCTCAATGCCTCCGCTGTCGCTTTGGGCGGCGACTACGCCCGGCTGCGGACCGACTCCAGAATCGAAGGCAAAGGTGGAACCGCCAACCTGACCGCCGCCTTCTTCGCCTACGGCGACCAGATGCACGACTTCCGCACACTTCAGGATCACGCCGCCCCCTCCACCAACAGCGACCTGTTGTTCAAAGGTGCAGTTCAGGATCGGGCCCGATCGGTGTACTCCGGCCTCATCCGTATCGGTGCCGAGGCACCCGGGACCCACGCGTTTCAGACCAACCGCAACCTGGTTCTTTCCGACGGCGCTGGCGCCGAGTCGGTCCCCAACCTGGAGATCGAAACCAACGACGTTCATTGCAGCCACGCCTCGGCCGTCGGCCCCATCGACGCCGACCAGCGTTACTACCTGGAGAGCCGGGGAATACCACCGGAAGTGGCCAACCGCCTCATAGTCACCGGCTTTCTGGCTGACGTGGTGGACCGTCTCCCGGTGCCAGCCCTTTCACTGGCCGTTCGCCAGGCCGTGGCTCGACGCCTGGCCTTGCCGGTTGCCTAGCGCGTGGCCGCCGACGCTCCGCCTCCGGGCCACGCGCCAAAAGCCAGCGGGGCCCGGCTCTGCGCTGTGAGCGACTTGGCCCCGGGTACCGCCCGTTGCTTCGAAGTCGGCGGGCACCGCATCGCCCTGGTCCGCACCGGCGAGGAGTTCCACGCCGTCGCCGACCGGTGCAGCCACGCGGACTTCTCCCTGTCGGAGGGACCGGTATGGGAGGCGGAGCGACAGATCGAATGCCCCAAGCACGGCAGCGCGTTCTCACTGATCACCGGCATGCCTCAGTCATTCCCGGCCACCACACCGGTGCGGGTCTACGCCGTGACCGTGGAGGACGACCAGGTTCTCGTCGATCTGGCCGATCCGTCCGATGTGATTGCTGACGGCCATGAACCACCGGGTCCGACAACCTCAGGAATATGAAGAGGTCCATGAGCGCCGGGGACACGACCAGCGCCGGGGACACGACGAGCACCGTAGGAACGATTGGCACCGACGAAGCGATCAACACCGGGGGAACGAGGAGCACCGTGGAACACAAGTCGAAGTTGGTGATCAGGGATCTGCGGGCCGCTGTCGGGCCCACCGAGATTCTCAAGGGCGTGGACCTGGAGGTGACCAGCGGAGAGGTTCACGCCGTCATGGGCCCCAACGGTTCGGGGAAGTCCACCCTGTCCCACGTCATCATGGGCCGGCCCGGTTACCAGTTGACCGGTGGGTCAATAGAACTTGACGGTATCGACATCACCGGGCTTCCCACCTGGCGTCGGGCCCAGGCCGGCCTGTTCCTGGCCATGCAGTACCCGACCGAGGTTCCAGGGGTATCCCTTCTGGATGCTCTGCGGGAGGCGGCCCTCGCTTCGGGGCAGACCATCGACCACGTCGAGGCCCGGGTCGGCGCCGAGGCGGAGCGCACCGGCCTGTCCACCGCCCTGTTGTCTCGGCCACTCAACGTGGACATGTCCGGCGGCGAGAAGAAGCGCAACGAAACGGTGCAACTTGGCGTGATCCGGCCTCGCATTGCCATCTTGGACGAGATCGATTCCGGCCTGGATGTGGACGCGCTGCGAACGGTGAGCCAGCGGATCGAGGCCCTCACCGAGGATGTCGGGCTGGGTGTCCTGGTCATCACCCACTACAGCAGGCTGCTCACCGAACTCCGTCCCGACGTGGTCTCCGTGCTGCGCCACGGCCGCATAGTCGCCCAAGGCGGCCCGGAACTGGCCCAGGAACTCGAGACCACCGGCTACGCCGGCTACGAGAACTAGTACTAGTTCTCGCGAGTACCACGGCCGTCAACGGCGCCGGTGAAGCGTCAGCCGGCACTGACCGGCGGCACCGGGGTTATGGGGACCGGTCCTTGGGGGACGCCGGCCCCGGGGCATAGGCGGTAGTGGGACCGGTAGCTACGGGATCAAGGGCTGAGGGGTGGTGACCGGGGCCGTGTTGGCTCCGGCACCGGGGCCGGCTGCCACGATCACCGGGGTACCCACCGCCACCTGACCAGCGAACCACTGATGGGCGCTCATGGGGATCCTCACGCACCCGTGGGAGGCGGGGCCGGCCGGGACCGAGGGCGACCCGTGGATGGCGATCCCCCCGTTGAAGTACTGGGGCCGGTAGAGGACTCCGAGCGGGCCCTTTTCAGCTCTGGGTCCCTGGCGATAGACGGTGAAGGAACCAGTGGGAGTCACAGCCCGCCGGCACCAACCCTGCGAACAGAACCGCTGATTCGAACCGGTCGAAGCGGCCAGGATCCTGACCAGCTCTCCACCCCGGTAGAGGAACAGGACCTGGCGGGCCAGATCCACCTCCACCCGATCAGGCCCGAGTTCCGGTGCCAGTGGAGGGGGTAGGCCGATGGTTGCATTGACAGCGGCCATGACCGCATCGTCAGCCTCGCCGGTGCGGGGCAGTCCCTGAACCTTCTGGAAGGCCATTACCGCCTGGGCGGTGACCCGGTCGAACTGGCCATCGGTGGCGCCGACGTCATAGCGCAGCGCCTCCAGCCGGGCTTCCAGTGCAGCCACCTCCGGGCCGGCCGAACCAACGCTCAACTGACCGACCGGCGGCGATGGCGGGGCGGCCACGGTCGGCAGGGCCCGCGCCGGCGCCGGCGGCGGGTCGGCGGGAACCGGGGGCGGTGGAGGGGCGGGCGGGGCCGCCGGGGCGGGCGGAGGGACTGCGGGCGGAGGGACGGCGGCCACGGCGGCGGGGTTCGAGGGGGTGAGCCCGGCCGGGGCGGGGGCTCGACTCCGCACCCGATCTCCTCCGGCCACGGCGGCCAACGACGGGGCTCCACCGTCGGGGTTGGCCTCGGTGCCTGCCCGCCTGCCTGCCTCCGTGCCAGCCTTCGTGTCAACCTGGTTGGCCGCCGGGCGGCCCAGGGTCGGGGCCGACGTTGGGCCGGGAGCCGGGGCGCAGGCCCCCACCGCTACCGCCGCCAGGACCATCCAGCCCAGGGGCCAGGACCTGGCCAGTACGGTGCGGGACTCCGCCGCGCCGGTGCGAGGCGACCCGGCCAACCCGAGGCGGCGAGGCCTTCTCATGGGTGTGGAACCCGCTCCGGCCCCTTGTTGGCGAAGAAGGTCACGAACTCTCCAAGAGCCTCGGTGTCCACCCGGTCACACAGCACCCGCCGGTGCCACGCCGTGGCCGCCACCGGGGTGGGCAAGGTGGCTCGGGGCACCAGGAGCACGTCCCGGCGATGGCGCTCGTAGAGGTCCACCAGCGCGTCCAGGTCATCGGCGCTGACGGCATTCTCGTCGGCCTCACTCTCCGGACCGGCCTCACTCTCCGGACCGGCCTCCGTGGCTGTCTCGACCTCGTCCTCGTCTGGGGCCACATACCAAATGGCGATGTAGCCGTGCTCGAGGGAATGCACGATCTGCGGGTCCGACGGGGTGGACTCAGCAGTGAACCTGCCGGCTGGGGAGGCGGCGGGGGCGTGATTGCCCCCGCTCGGAGGTATCACCGAATAGGAAACGGGGCCGTCCACATGTTTGAGGGCCGGGCCATCGTCCTCGTCGAAGCGATCGTCCACCCGGCAGGCGCCGGACTCCTCGATCCTGGCGATTGCTCGAGCCTCCGCCCGCGTTCCATTGATCACCAGGCCGACCAGAACCAGACCCACCGCGCCCGCACCGGTTCGTATCGCAGTCCGCTTGCGCTTCTGCTTCTGCCGGCGCGCCTGGCGAGCCGCCTGGGCCCGCGACGGCGTGGGCTTGGCCGCTGGCGCCCCAACACCGGCACCCGGTACGGGGGCCGGCCGGGACTGCGATGTCGATCCGGACGGCGACCCTGACTTGGCCGGCGAACCTGATTTGGTCGGCGAACCTGATATGGCCGGCGAACCTGATTTGGCCGGTGAGCCTGACCTGCCGGAAGGGCCGGGCTGACCTGGGATCCCTGGCTCGGCCCCCGCCTCGGCCGGGCCTGACCCGGTCGGCTTCTTGGCCCGCGCCTGATTGGACCCGGGTCGGTTGGGACGGGCCGGAGGGCGGCCCTTCGCCGGGCGCTTGTTGGCTGCCATGGGGCCGCTGAAACTACCTCAACCTCACAGCAGCCACGCCGGGGAACCCATCCCGCGGCGGCCACGATCACTCCGCCCAAATAGCATCGGCGGCGTGCTTCGCCCCGGCCTTCGGGCTCCCCAACTTGATTTGGCCGACATCGACTGTGGCAAGGTCACCCCGACCCCCTGGACAGAGGGACCGGTGGTGCTGGCCTTCTTCAAGGTCACCTGCCCGGTCTGCCAGATGGCCGCTCCCAAGGTGGCAGCCATGGCCGCCACCGGGGCCCGGGTCGTGGCCATCGGCGAGGACCCGGCCCCCGCCCTGCACACCTACCGACAGACCTATGGCCAGGACGTGCCCACCCTGACCGAGCCCCGTCCTTACCCGGCGTCGGATGCCTACGGGGTGACGGCCGTACCCAGCCTGTTCCTGGTCGGCTCCGACGGCGTCATCATCGACTCGGTCGGCAACTGGGACCGGGAGGCCTGGAACCGGGTGTCGATGGCCGCCGGAGGCGCAGCGGTGTCGGACCCTTCCGACGGGCTTCCCGCCTTCCGCCCCGGTTGAGGCAGCCGCAACGCCCACTGACCCGGTCGGGTCAGACTCGCCTTCAATCCTCCTCGAAGATTATTCAGCAGGTGGGCGGTGCCATCAGTCGACCAGCGGTGGCCTAACCCCCGGAGCCGACTCCGGCCACCCCGCAGACCTGGTTGGTGTAGGCGCCCAGGCGCTGGGCGGCGGCGGATACTTCGTCGTTCTGGATGTCGGCCACTGCGGCCGGGTCCACCTTGGAGAAGTCGTAGCCGGCCGCCTCCAGCAGGGGCAGCAGGCGGCGAGAGGCTTCAGCCAAACGATCGACGTCGGCCTTGAGATCCGGGGGGGCGGTGGCCTGGGCCCGGTCGATGGCCGGGCCGGTCTCGCTCAGCAGGCGGCGAACCTCCTCGGGGTTGCCCAGCGCCGGGAGCAGTTGCTCCAGTCGCTCGGCGTAGGTTCGGGCCCCCTGACAGAACTCACTGTCCTGCTCCCCTCCGGGTACGGTCGCCACCGGGGTGGCGGTGGTGGAGGGAATCGTCGAGGCGGCGGGTCCGCTGGTGGACGAGGCCGCCTCATCACCGTTGCCACAGGCTAGTAGACCCAGACTCACAGCCCCGGCCAGAGCCGCCCGGCTCAACCCGCGTCGACGCGCTCGGGCCCACGGCCCGACGGCGACGGTTCGGTTCGGTGGGTTCGATCTCATTCCGCCTGGCCCCCTGGTGAGGGTTGTTCGGTCTGCTCCGCCGGCGATTCCGGGTTTGCGTCCAGCGCCTCCAGCAAGGTGTACCAGGGGAGGAGGGCGCACTTGATCCGCACCGGAAAGCGGGCCACCCCCGACAGGGCGGGCAGATCCCCCGGCAGCGAACGGGGCGGCGGAAACGGGTCGGTGACCGGCGGGGCGGCGGAAACGGCGGCGGGGGTTCTTGGTTCGATGCCCAGCATGGCCTCGAAGGAGGCACACAGCTGCCTGGCTCCGGCCGGGTCCAGCCCCTTGACCGCATCGGTCATCATCGAGGCGGAGGCCTGGCTGATGGAACAGCCCTGGCCTGATATTCGAATCGCGTCAATGCAACCTGACGAACCCACCTCGAGGAAGACCACTATCTCGTCGCCGCACAGGGGGTTGAAACCCTCCACCCGTCGGGCCGGCGGGCAGGGCAACTCCCCCTGATTCCGGGGCGAGCGGTAATGGTCGAGGATTATCTCCCGGTAGAGGTCCTCCAATCCGGCCATCAGGCCGCCCCGGCGAAGATGCTGGCCGATTCGGTAAGCGCCTGGTCCAGGGCATCCACGTCGCCAACCTGGTTGTACAGGTAGAACGACGCCCGCGCCGCCGCCCCCAGACCCAGCCGGCGCATCAACGGCTTGGCACAGTGGTGCCCGGCCCGAATGCACACGCCCTGGGAGTCGAGCACCTGGGACAGGTCATGGGGGTGGACGTCTCCATAGGTGAAGGCCATCACCCCGCAGCGGTCCTCGTCGGCCGGCGGGCCCAGCACCGTCATCTGAGGATGACGATCGGCAAGTTGCTCCATTGCCAGCCTGACCAATTCCCGGCTGTGGGCCCTGACCCGGTCCAGACCAACCTCGTCGAGATAGTCACAGGCCGCTGCCAGCCCCACCGCCTCTGCGATGGGCGGGGTGCCCGCTTCGAAGCGCCAGGGGGCGTCGTTGGGCGTCCACCCGTCCAGGCGCACGTCACGAATCATCTCCCCGCCGCCCAGAAAGGCAGGCATGTCGGCCAGGATCTCGCTGCGGGCCCAGAGCACCCCGATCCCGGTGGGGCCGCACATCTTGTGGCCGGAGAAGACCAGGAAGTCCGCCCCCATGGCGGCCACGTCGGTGGGGGCATGGGGCACCCACTGCGCCCCGTCCACCAGTACCACCGCCCCGACCGCGTGGGCAGCGTCGGCCACCCGGCGGACCGGGTTGAGGGTGCCGAGGACGTTCGAGGCGGCCGACAGACCCACAAGGCCCACTCCGTCGAGGAGGCGGTCCAGGCCGTCGAGAATCAGCCGCCCGGCGTTGTCGATGGGGATGTAACGAACCTCCACTCCCCGCTCGGCGGCCAGCATCAGCCAAGGGACCAGGTTGGCGTGGTGCTCCATCTCGGTGAGCAGCACCGCCTTCCCCGGTCCCAGCCGGTGCCGTCCATAGGAGTGGGCCACCAGGTTGACCGCCTCGGTCGCGTTCTTGGTGAAGACCACACCGGCCGGCGACGGCGCACAGATGAAGGTCGCCACCCGGGCCCGAGCCGCTTCGTAGGCCTCGGTGGCCTCCTCCGCCAGGCGATAGACCCCACGGTGGACGTTGGCATGGCTGTTTTCGTAGTAGCGGGCCATGGCCGCCAGCACGGCGGCTGGCTTCTGGCTGCTGGCCGCCGAGTCCAGATAGACCAACCGCCTGCCGCCGGCCGCCGGCCGGGACAGCAAAGGAAAGTCCGCGGCCAGGTCGGTCCAGCCGCTCGCGTCCGGCGGCCGGACAGCGGCGGTGGACCCCGCGTCGGTATCCGAGTCGCCCGCCAGCCCCGTCGGTCCTGCCTGGGCGCTCAGGTCTGGCGCCACGCCTCGTAGCCCTCCCGCTCCAGTTGCTCGGCCAATTCGGGACCCCCGCTGGCCACGATCCGCCCTTCCACCAGGACGTGAACCACGTCCGGGGTCAGATAGGACAGGATCCGCTGGTAGTGGGTGATGCACAGCACCCCCAGCCTCGGGCGGTCGGCTCGGACCTCACCCACCCCCTTGGCCACGATCCGCAGGGCGTCGATGTCGAGGCCGGAGTCGGTCTCATCGAGCACGGCCATCTCCGGTTCCAGAATGGCCATCTGGAGGACCTCGTTGCGCTTCTTCTCGCCCCCGGAGAAACCCTCGTTCAGGTGGCGGTCGCCGAAGGCCGGGTCGATTCCCAGCCGGCCCATCCATTCCATGATGGCCAGGCGCAACTCCAGGATTGAAAGGTCGATGCCCTTGCGGGCCGACAACGCCTGGCGGAGAAACTGGATCACCGACACCCCGGGGATCTCCTCGGGATATTGGAAGGCCAGGAACAGTCCCGATTTACCCCGGGTGTCGGTGGGCCAGGAAGTGATGTCCTCCCCTTTGAAGACAACCCGCCCGGAGGTCACCTCGTAATCAGGATGGCCCAGCAGGGTGTTGGCCAGGGTGGACTTGCCCGATCCGTTGGGGCCCATGAGGGCGTGAACTTCCCCGGGGCGGACGACGAGGTCCACTCCCCGCAGGATTTCGTGGCCCTCAACCGACACATGGAGGTCATCGATGACGAAAAGAGGCTGGTCAGGACCGGTTTCCACCCGGCGAACCTACCACCGGGCTGCGAGCCGGCCGGTCGGGCCGCCGGCCCGGGTCCGACGAAGAGGTGTCCCGGGGTCCGTCGGGGTTCGGCCGCCCGCAGACGCCAACGGCGTCAGTGCGATGTAGAAATCCTTTGGTGCGCCTTGATCAGGAAGTGAGGCTCCCCCCCGGAACGGGCCTGACCCTGGGGGCGGCGCTGGCCGTGGCCATGGCCCTGGTGCCGGTTCCCTACCTGGTCTGGGCGGTCACCGGAAAGCCCTGGGACGAGTTGATCGAGTTCGTCATCCTTCCCCCCGTTCTGGCCGCCTTCGTCACGACCGCCTGGTTGTCGCTGGCGGTGGGAGCCACCGCCATGGTGCTGGGTGGCGGGTTGGCCTGGATGACCACCCGGACCAACCTGGGTGGCCGGCGGGCCTGGGGGGTGCTGGTGGTGCTCCCCGTCGTCATACCCAACTACCTGGCGGCCCCGGGTTGGGCGAACCTGTGGGAGGGATTTCGCAGCCCCCTGGGGGCGTGGATGGTGCTGAGCCTTCTCACCTATCCGCTGGCCTACCTGCCGGTGGCCGCCGCCCTGTCGAACACCGACCCGGCGCTGGCCGAAACGGCCCGGTCGCTGGGCCACAGTCGCCGCCGGGTGGGCCGGACCATCACCCTGCCCCTGCTGGGCCCTCCGCTTCTCGCCGGGGGCCTGCTCGCCAGCCTTCTCTCGGCCGCCGACTTCGGGGTTGGTTCCCTGCTGGGGGTCAAGACCGCTCCGGTGTTCATCTACTCCACCCATCTCTCCGGCCTCGACGCCCATCGCAGTGCCGCCCAGGCGGTGGTGGTGGTGGCTTTTGCCCTGGTTCTTGGCCTGACCGAGGGTCGCCTGCGCCGGCGTCGGCGCAGCACCGCCCCCACCTCCCGGCCGGCCCGACCGGCCCCGGCGGTCGACCTGGGCCACTGGCGGTGGCCGGCCGGCCTCATCCCCGCCCTTGCCGTTGCGGCCGGCGTAGGTGTCCCCCTGGCGGCGGTGGTCTCCGGTCTGGCCCGCGATCTCGGCCGGCCGGTTGACTGGGTGGGTCTTGCCGAGGCGGGACGGGACTCAGCGCTCACCGCCGGCCCCGCCGCTGTGATCGCCGTAGTTCTGGCCCTGCCCCTGGCCGCCCTGGTGCTTCGGCGTCCAGGACGGCTGCCCCGAATGGCCGAACGTTGCGTCTACCTCACCCTGGCCCTACCCGGGGTGATCACCGCCTTCTCCCTCATCTTCTTCGGGGCCCGGGTCACCCCTTGGATATATCAGCGGCTACCCATGCTCGTTCTGGCCTACGTGGTGTTGTTCCTGCCACTGGCCCTCAGCCCCCTGGTGGCCCGAATGGCCCAGGTCCCGGCTTCGGCCGGGCGGGTGGCCCGGTCCCTGGGCGGGAGCCGGGGCCGGGTGGCGGCCACCGTCACCCTTCCCATCCTTGCCCCCGGCCTGGCCGCCGGGGCGGTGCTGGTTTTTCTCGCCTCCATCCGGGAACTCCCCGCCACCCTCCTGGTGGGTCCCTTCGACGTGGCCACCCTGTCGGTCACCGCCTACCGGGCCGCCCTGGGCCCGGGCGGGGCCCGGCTGGCACTACCCGCCCTCATCACCGTGGTTCTCAGCGCCCTAGCTCTTCTCGCCGCCAGCCGAAGAATCTCGGCGGTGGCAACCAGAAGTTGAGATTTAGGAGTTCCTAACTTAGACTCCTGGGCAATCCGTGCCGATCGAGTGGTGCGGCCTAACTAGGAGAACCGAATGACCGAAGAGCAACCGGTGACCGGGATGGTGGGCCGCCTGGCCCGCCGAGCCCAGGCCCGTCGTCCCCAGGACGGCTTCACCCTGATCGAACTGCTGGTGGTGATCATCATCCTCGGCATCCTGGCCGCAGTAGTCGTCTTCGCCGTCGGCGGCGTCGGCGACAAGGGCGAGGCCGCGGCACGGGAGATCGACGAGCGCACACTGCGCACCGCCCAGGAGGCCTACTTCGCCATCAACAACCGCTACGGCACCGAGGCCGAGTTGGTGGCTGGGGGCCTTCTGTCGGAGGAGTCCTCGACCCACAAGATCTACCTGAACACCGCTGCTGGAAGTTGTGGAGCCGGATCCAGTTGCGATTACACCATCGGCGACCAGGACGAGCCCAACACCATCGTCGTCTACAACGGACGCAGCACCTCTTTCGTCAACCCCATCGTCGCCCGCTTCACCGCTGCCACCGGAATTGCCGTCACGCAGAACACCTTGGGGACCGGGGACAAGTCCACCGCTCTGGCCAACCAGATCGTGACGGAGGGGGCCAGCACGACCGCCGACGTCTTCTGGTCCCAGGACCCGGCCAACCTGGGCAAGGTCAGCCGGGCCGGCCTTTTCGCCCCCGCTCCCCCCACGGCCGCCGGCAAGGTCATCGACCCGGCCTTTCAGTCCCGCGACGGTGACTGGGTGGCCACCAGCAACCGGGTCCGGGTGCTGGCCCGCAACCCTGGCGCCACTTTCACCCCCACCGAGACCAACCTGCTCGACGTTGACGACGCCGTCGCCAACTTCGGCAACAGGCTGGTCTATGACCCCAACAACGCTTCGTTCCAGAACTTCGTGGCCGCCATGATCGTGCTGCGGGGCGAGACGGCCACCAGCACCTTCCTGACCAACCTCAAGGCCGCCGGCCTGCGGGTGGCCGGCAACCGGGTCATGGCTGCCCACATCGCCAACGACACCGATCCCGGTGCTGCGCTTCGTCACGACACCGACCCGGGGGCCGGGGCCGCTTTCGGCAACAAGGTCGGATTCATCAACCACTACTACCGCTACCAGGAGTCCGGTACCCCCACCTTCGTACGGGCCAACGTGGTCAACACGTACCCCATCTCGGAAGCGTCGGACCCCGACCCGGCCGTCCTGGCAAGTTCTGCTGGCGTGGGCGTCCTGGGTAACACTGACAGCCCCGGCGCTGCTGAGATGTTCGTCAAGTTCCTGCTGTCAGAGAACGAGCAGACCCTGGTTCGGGGTCTTCCCGCCCCCGCCTCTCCAGCCGGTCTGTCTGAGTACGCAGTGGTTGGCGGAATCGATGACCCCATCGAGCAGCCTCCGCTGTTGTCGCTCGCCACTCCCAACACGGTCAACAACCTCGACCTCAACGACCTGGACATCGACGCCGCCGTGGCCCGGCTGACCACCGACACGCTGCTTCCCTTCACCGCCGCCAGCGACTAAGGAGACCACCAGCAGTTCACCTAACCGCATCACCCGCAATCAGAGAGAGGGGGGGGGGGGGGAGGGAGGCGGCCCCCCCCGCCCCAACCCGGCCCCCGGGGGGGCCCCCCCCCCCGGGGGGCGGGCCCCCCCCCCCCCCCCCCCCCCCCC
>JBQTHD010000034.1:0-33755 GCA_052390275.1 Acidimicrobiales bacterium
CACGGTCAGTTTCAAAGTCGGTTGGGGATGCCGAGTAGGTCGAGGATGGCGTCGGGCTGCCGGGCGAGCTGGCGGGTAGCGGCTGCGATGTTGACGGTCCGTTCGGTGGCGTAACGGATGATGCTTATCGCCAGGTTCCGTAGCGTCGCCAGGACGCGTGGGAGCGTGCCGGTCCGGGCCTGGGACCGGTCTTCGTCGTAGGTGACGTCGCGTACCCAGTGGAGGCTCTCGATGCCCCAGTGGCCGTTGATGAGCCGGAAGAGGTGTTCCGGCCCGGCTTGCTTTTCGTCGAGGTCGGTGACGTAGATCCGGGTCTCGATGCTGGTGCGGACATCGTGGAGCGTCGAGGACTCGCGTTCGACGAAGACGAAGCGCTTCGCGTGGGGGAACGCAACGCCGGCCGGGACCGGCGCGGTCCACACCCGGTAGCGGTCGATGCGGCCGTGGCCACGTCGGAGCGTCTCGTGTTCCGGGCAGTCGATGTCGATGCGACCGAGCGCGCCGACGCCGGCGTTCCAGAGCGACGGCTGGTTCCTCTTCACGCCGAAGATGTAATGGCCGCCCTTGGCGGCAACGACAAGCTCAGCGGCCTTGCGCTGGGTGTGTATCGCATCCGCGGTGAGGACCATGCCGGTGAGGGTGAGCGGCTTGAGCAGCGGGGCGAAGGCGAGGATCTCGTTCGTCTTGTCGTTCTCGACGTTGCGTTGGCCGATCACCATCCCGGTGTCGTGGCGCATAGCGGCAAGGAGCTGCACCTGGGTGCCGTCGGACCGCTTCGCTCCTCGCAGGGTCTTGCCGTCGACCGCGACGCCGAGGAGCCCCGCTCCCGGCGCTGCGGTGGCGCCCTGGCCGCCGTCGTCATCGTTGCTGCTGCTGCTGCTGTTGTTGTTGTTGTTGTTGTTGTTGTTGTTGTTGTTGTTGTTGTTGTTGTTGTTGTTGTCTCCTTTTCCTTCGTGGCGGGACAGGGGCCGCGGGTAGCGGTCCGGCTGCTCAGCCGCCCAGGCATTGACGATCAGGTCGAACTCGTCGGGGTCGACTGCCATGACCGCTCGGCGGATCGTCGCGTAGCTCGGCGGGGCCCGCAGCCCGGTGGAGGGGGAGATCCTGGCGCCGACGCGGGCGAGGACCTCCTGGGAGGAGGCGTCGCTCCACTCGCTCATCGCCACCAGGCTCTTGTGGCCGGCGAGGGTCGCACAGGCGACGAGCACCAGCGTCGCCGCGAAACTGTGACGTAGGCCCCTGGGGTCACGGGGATCGGTGAGCTGGCCGAGGCGGTCCACCAGACTGGAGAGGTCCGCGGTGTTGAAATCGATCAGCGCCAACGAGCCCCCAGGGTCAGCGGACAACAACGGATGGTCGAACGCTCCGGCGAGCAGCTCGACCGCTCGGCGGTGCAACGCCTTCAGATAGACGTCCTTGACCTGGCCGTGGGCGACGTAGCGGCCGGAGCGCCGGGCATACCCCGAGGTTGCCCCGACCAGCTGGAACGACGACGCGGCATAACAGGTCCCGAAGTGACGGGACGGGTCGACGAAGGTCTCCACCAGCAGCACCGGATGGCCCCAGGCGGTCACCCAGTCCGAGCTCAACCGCCGCAACGTCCGGGCCATCACCGCGGAGGCCGCGTTCTGGCGGCGACCGCCAGGAAGGACACAGAACCGCTGGTTGGAGGCGACGAACCGCAACCGACGAAGCTGGGTCTGCGCGGACCATCCGACGAAACGGTCACGGGGCCCGCACGAGAACGCGCACGATGCGAAGCCGACCAGCGCGACCCACTCGCCATCGCTGTCGGTCGCGACATACCGCATGGTCTCGCCCACCATGCGGTGCCCGAGCCAGTGATGCGAGTCGAGCTCCGCGTCGAACCTTGCCCGCTCGCCAGCCGCGGCCGGGGCGACCCTCAGCCCAGCGAACCACTCATCGCGCACCCATAACCACTACCAGCCCGACCACGGCGAACGCCAGTCCGGACGTAAACCCGCAGGTCACGACCCAAGCACACCGACTATGAAAAGGCCGTGCGTCCGCGACCGGGTTATCGCCGACCATCCACGCGTTCGCCGGATCGATTCCACTCAGGCCAAGCCGAAACGCCTCAGGATGGGGCTTTTCGTACCCGGTTGACGCTGAGGACAAGGTCTCGTGGATCAGGGGGCCGAGGTCGAGGCCCTCGACGATTGATCGAAGCTCGGGCACATGGTTGGACAGGACAACCGTCCTCCAACCACCAGCCCTCAACCTTCGGAGAGCCGGGACCGTGTCCGGGAATAGTTGAAAGTGGCTCGCGTCGCAGTATCTCGTCCGAAGGGCAGCCAACGCGTCCGGCACCCGATCGTCGGCAAGGCCGAGCGATCGAAATGCCCGAGCGAACACCAAGCCGACCTGCCGCCACCATTCCTCTGCTTCGTTGAGTTCGAGATGGGGCTGTTCGGCACGATGCCATGGAAAGCCGTCCCGTAGATGGGGGCGAATGCTCTCGATGGAGGCGCTGTGACCGGGGATGCATCTGGTCGAGGACCTCGAGCATGCACTGACTCCACATTCCGGGCCGGTGCGCGAGTGTCCCGTCGAAGTCCAAGATCACGACCCCAGCCATTGTCACAGTCTTGCCCAGGGCAAGGCTCGCACAACTTCGCAGTCGAGGCCCGCCGCCAGCGAGACTCGGACTCCGGATCGCGATAGGCCAGGGCGACCCGATCGAACACGTAGCGGGCGAAGCGGCCGAAGTCCTGGTTGCGCTTCGAGTCGAACGCGAGGGATCGAAGTCGAGGACCGATGCCACCTCGGCGGCGCGGACCTGGTCGACGAAGTTGCTCATGTTCTCCGGTGCGGTGCGGATCTGCTCGGCCACCCGGCGCTGGATTGCATAGAGGACCTCGAGCCCGACCAGCTCGGGCAAGCCCCGCAGGCTGAGCACCCGCCGGTTGGCGGGCTGGCGGGCCCGCCGGCGCCACTCATCGAGAGCGCGGCCCCGTGGGCTGCCGGCCTTCCCCCACAGTCTGTAGTGCACGCCGCACAGCCCGAGGCCGTGGGCGGCGACGCGGTAGCAACTGGCTGCGGTGCAGTCACCGAAGCCGGGCAATGGTCGGGCGCGGGCGAGGAAGGCGCCCAGGTCCGTGCCCCGGCGCCGGTGGTTCAGGTCGTGGGCTTGGCACAGCCCCGACGATCCCCAGACCGGACGGGGGCAACGGGCCCCGGCGCCGTCGCTCACCGCGCACGATGCCTCCGACAGGCGACGGCGCAGCGGCTCGGGACTGCCGCTGGCGGCCCACTCCTCGGCGTCGGTGGAACTTGAGCCGCCGAACTGGCTCCGGTGGCCATGACACAACGGCCCACCGAGGCGGGCGCCGGGGCAGTCGGGGACAGCGCAGGCCCGGTGGCGGTTGAGGAGGCCGCCGGGCCTGGCCGTCAGCAGCAGGCGCTGCGGGTCCCACTCGCCCACTAGCCAGTCCTCGACCACGAGGGAGCGCATGACCCGCAGGCGCCGGTCCTCCGTTCCGGCCGCTGGGGTCCGGGCGATTCCCGCCTGGGCCGGCAGTGAACTCATGGCCGAGCCCCCGCTGCTCCGGCATGGCCGTCGATGGCGGCGCGCATGTCGGCCCATCGGGCGTGCATGTAGACGTCGGTGGAGGCCACCGACGCATGGCCCAGCAGCTCCTTGACCAGCGCGGGATCCTTGGTGGCCAGGGCGACCTCGGAGGCGAAGCTGTGGCGCAGCATGTGCGGCCGGGCGCGGAAGCCGACCTGGGCGGACAGGCGGACGACCAGCTCCTCCACCGATCCCGCCGACATGGCACGGCCGAGGAAACGACGGTAGAGGTTGACCAGCACGTAGTCGCTCCCGGCCGCCTCGGGACCCGATCGCGCTCGGTCCTGTACGCGTTGTGGAGCCAGACCAGCTCGCGGGCGACGGGGATCACCCGGGGGTAGATCGACTTGGCCAAGGCTCCGTTCTCGTTGTCCTCCCGACGCTGAACGTGCAGGTGCGGACCCGTCGCTTTGCAACCCAGGTGGGCCGCGGACGGGACGAAGTGCAGGTCGGACAGGCGCAACCCGCACAGCTCGGCCACCCGCAGCCCGGTGGCGTAGAGCGCCTCGACGATGAAGCGGTCCCGGGCGTTCCGACAAGCATCGACGTCAGGCCAAGAGAACCCATCCACCACCTATCGAAGCCAGGTCAACCCGGCCGTGCTGGAGGCTCCAGGTGACCCCAAAAGAACGTAGAACTCACTGAGGCGCGGCACGATGACAGGCTAAGGGGGGTGTGGCGCGTCAGCGGGCCCTCAGTCCCAGCTCACAGTCGGTCTCCCGGCGAGGGTCGACGGTGGGCGTCCCGAGCCCGTTCGTCAGCCGAGGCGCCGTAGCGGGAGAGCATGTTGCGGCTGCGCAAGCCGGCCAGGCGGTCGTTGGCGGCGCAGAACGCCGCGAACTGCCGGGCCGCCAGCAGGTACTTCTCGATGGTGCGAGGTGCCCGGTTGGCGGCGCGCAGGGTGGCGCCCGAAGCTGACGATGAGGCGCTCCAGGTGGCCTTCTTGTGCCGACACGGTGGCCATGCCTGCTCCTCTCGCCCCTAGCTAGCTGGTCACCTCAACCGCATCCGCTTGTGGAGCGGAGTGTTAGGAGCCACAACACATTGTGACCTGCGGTTTCGCTACCGAACCACCCGCGGTTACTTGAACCAGATGCGCTGGTAGTTGCGGGTCATGGGGTGGATGAGGAGGGCGACCAGGGCGATCTCGAACATCAGCGAAAGAAAGTCCGCGCTCAAGGGGTTCTGGAACAGGACCAGGCGGAGCAGGAAAGGGAAGGCGGCCACACCCAGGGCCAGGGGATAGGACCATTTCCGCTCGTTTGCCAGACCTTTGCCGGCCAGCACTCCTCCGACCACCGTGGTCAGCACGATCAACCAGCCGATGGTGGTCAGCCGTCCCAGCCCGAAAGGGATGACGCCGTTGGCGATCAGCCGGATGGCTGAGAAGCCGGCGTTGATGTAGAGGATGAACACCGCCACCTGCAGCGTCTGGGGGTGGTTTTGGTTGAACCAGCGCCGGGATTCCACGGTCTCATTGTGGCAGGCGGACCCCGGGCGGCGTCGGCCGTTCAGGCTGACGGTCCGCCCGCCGGGCGGCCGCCGGACCGGGCGGCGAGGGTGGCCAGTTGACCGCAGGCCGCGCTGATGTCCTGGCCCCGGTTGCGCCGGACAGTGACCGCCAACCCTGAATCGGCCAGGCGCTGTCGGAACCTCTCCGCCGCCGCCAACCCCGGAGCCCGGCCGGCGTAACCGTCGGTGGGATTGAGAGGAATGACGTTCACGTGGGCTGTCAGACCGGCCAGAAGCCGAGCCAGCATTCGTGCCTGTTCAGGATGGTCGTTGACCCCTTGGATCAGGGTCCACTCGAAGGTGATGCGCCGGCCTCCCTGCTCCTGGTAGGTGTGGCAGGCCTCCATCAACGAAGCCAACGGGTATCGGCGGTTGATGGGAATCATCGTGTCCCGCAGGCTGTCGTCGGCAGCGTGGAGGGATACGGCCAGCGTGACCGGGAGATCCTGTTCGGCCAGACGTCGGATCCCCGGTACCAGACCTACGGTCGAGACGGTGATCCGCCGGGCGGACACCCCCATCTCCGCGTGAAGCGTGCGCACGGCTTCCATGGTGGCGTCGTAGTTGGCCAGGGGCTCGCCCATGCCCATGAAGACCACGTTCATGCCTTTTGGGTCGGCGCCTCGGCGTGATGCCACCACCTGGCCCAAGATTTCGCCGGCGCTCAGGTGCCGGATGAAACCCATCTGCCCGGTGGCGCAGAACCCGCAGCCCATGGCACATCCCGCCTGGGTGGACACGCAAACGGTGTCCCGCCGGGCCGAGCGCATGAGCACGGTCTCCACCTCCGTGGAGTCGGCCAGGGACCAGAGCCACTTTGTGGTCAGGCCCCCGTCGCCATGACCTACCCGGCCGACCCGGGCCGTCGGCGGCAGAACATCGGCCAGGTACTGGCGTAGGGCGGCAGGCAGTTCGGACATCTCCCGGGGGGATCGCCCGGCCAGCAGCCCGGCCCGAACCTGGCGGGCCCGGAAGGGGGGCTCGCCCGGCATCAGGGCGGCGAGGTCAGCCAATCCCAGGTCAAGCGGGGCGGCCTTCCGTTGGGGAAGGTCGGGTCGGGAAGGGTCGGGTCGGGAAAGGTCGGATCCGAGAGCCTCGGGTTGGAGAACCTCGCGCTGGGCGTTCCCGGGCTGGGGATTCCCGGGCTGGAGAAGGTCGGCCTGGGTAACGTCGGCTGGGCGAAGCATGTACTCAGGCCGAAGCCACCGCAGCGACGTCGCCCACATAGGCCCGGTCGACATGGTCGACCGAGAAGCCCAGGCGTTCATAAAGCGCAATGGCCGGTTGGTTGCTGGCGTCGACATAAAGCACGGCCCGGCGAAGTCCCTGGACGGCCAGGTGGTCCAGGCCGGCCAGCACCAGGGCCCGGCCCAGTCCCTGGCCCTGAAAATCGGGGTCGACCGCTACCACGTAAAGCTCTCCCAACGGCGGATCGTGGTCGCCGTGGACCTTCGTCCAGCACGAGCCCACCAGGCGCCCGTCCATCTCGTGGAGCAGCAGTCCCCCGGGGTCGAACCAGGGTTGCTCCTGGCGATGATGCAGGGTGGCCAGGTCCCAGCCACCCTGTTCGGGGTGCCAGTCGAAGGCCCGGTTGTTGAGCACCAACCAGCCCGGCTCGTCCCGGCCCACCTTGAACGCCCGGACCGGGACCCGTCTGTCGTCGTCGTGGCCGGCCATGGGCAAGTCGAGACGCATCTGCCTCAGTTCACGACCCCGGCGCAGCCCAACCTGCGCGGCCAGACGGTCGTGGTCATCCCTCGGGTGGGGAACCCAAAGATGGACGTGGCCGCCGCCTTCGGTGGCGATGACTTCAAGTGCGGCCTGGACCAGCATCGGACCTATGTCTGGGTCCCGACACCGGTGATGGGGGTCGACGACATACTCCAAAGCCCACGAAGCCCCGGGCTCACCCGAACCCACTTGATCGGGACCTTGATTGCGACTCAACTGCGCGTATCCGACCGGATGGCTGTGCCCTGGCTCCCAGGCCACGAGACCGGCGAAGCCGGGACGACCCCCATGGACCAGGTCCAACCACTGGTGTTCACCCAGGGGCGCGTGCCCGTCGGCCTGGGCTGCCACCGCCAGCAGTTCGGAGACCGAGGCGATATCGCCGCTGCCCATCTGCCGTTTGATCTCCAGGCGAGCCACCGCCCGCCAAGCTAGGCGGCCCAGTCCGGCCGGCCTGGCGCACCGGGTCTGGACCGAGCCTCTCGCTGCCAAAGGAGGAAGGGGACTACCAGCGAGCGGAGCCGTAGTCTGAAGTCAATGGGTAAACCCCGCAGCCCGGCGGGGCGAGCCCGGATCGTTCTGGCCCGCCTGAGCGAGGAGTATCCCGGTTCCGCGACCGATCTCTGCGCCCTGGGTCACGACTCACCCTTCCAGCTTCTGGCCGCCACCATCCTGTCCGCCCAGACCACCGACGCCACGGTCAACCGGGTGACCCCGAGCCTCTTCGCCCGGTACCCCGATGCATCCGCCCTCGCCGGGGCGGAGCCGATTGAGCTGGAGCGGATCATCCATCCGACCGGCTTCTTCCGGTCCAAGGCTTCTCATCTGATCGGGATGGCCCAGGCCCTGATGACCAGGCACGATGGTCAGGTACCCACCACCATGGAGGACCTCGTTGCCCTTCCCGGGGTTGGCCGCAAGACTGCCAACGTTGTCCGCAGCGTAGGTTTCGGCCTGCCCGGACTGCCGGTGGACACCCATGTTGGGCGCCTATCCCGTCGTCTGGGACTCACGATGGAGCGTGACCCGGTCAAGGTCGAGAGCGACCTGAACCGCCTGGTGCCAGCCGGTGACCGAGGGGCCGCCAGCCTGAGGCTGATCCTCCATGGCCGCCAGGTCTGCCTGGCTCGCGCCCCGCGCTGCACCCGGTGCCTCCTCGCCGACATCTGTCCCTCCTTCGATCCTGGCCCCGAGGCTGGATCCCCGCTCCTACCTGGCAGGGCGGGCCCAAGCGGGGTCCTCCTGGATCGCCGGCCTGGGGCCCGGTCGTAACAAACCAGACAGATTCCTCAGGAAATCTTCAACTTATGGCCGCCGCCCGCTGTTTGGCATCGCTCTGAGGGTGGTACGTTCACCGCACAGAGGGATCAGGTTCCCGCCACCTGGATCCCCTCGGCGGTTCCCGGGTTCCGCCACCCGGCCCGCCCCCTGTCGGCGCTCTTCGGAGCGCCGACAGGCGCGTCCGGGCCGCTTTTATCCTGCGACTGCTTCGGGCTCCGCCTGAGCAATTGGGCGAGCATTACTCGGAAGGCCGGAGCCGGTTCAGGCGGCGGAGCGCCCCTCGCAGGGCCCGCTCAACCTCGAACAGCGTGGCTATATCCCCGGATGACTCGCCCTGGGCCCCGACTGTGCGATTGGTGTTTCCGGGACGGGCAGAGATTTCATCGGCCAGTGCGGAAACCCGGTTGGCCACGTCCTCGAGGGCCGAGATGATCGTCGATAACTGGGCCCGTCGCATGAAGGATGTCTATCCCTCGGCGGCCGCCCGGCAAGCCTCCTCCGCCTCTCGCAGCCGTTCCGCCCTCCCGGATCTGACTGAAAGGACCCGCCCCGCCACCTGGTGGTCCCGCTCCAGCCGATGCCCACGGATACTCAACGATCGGGGCGAGTACCCCCCGCTACGATCGGCCGGCCATGTTGACCCGGCTCGATCTCCGGGGGAAGACGGGGGATCTCCGCTCCCTCCTTCCCCGGCCGTCCATCGACTCCGCCGGACCCCAGGAGGCGGTGCGCACGATCCTGGCCGCGGTGGCCGCCGATGGCGATTCCGCCGTTCGTGACTACACGCGGCGCTTTGACGGCGCCCTTATCGGACAGTTGCGGGTTCCCGCCGAGGATCTCGCCACCGCTCTGGCCGGGATCGACCCGGCCCTGCGGTCAGCTCTGGAGGAGTCCGCAGCCTCGGTGGAGGCCTACCACCGCCACCAAATGCCGGCCGAAACAACCCACGCCCGCCGGGGAGTCACGGTCCGGGCGATGCGCCGGGCGGTTGACCGGGCCGGGCTCTACATCCCCGGTGGGCGGGCCGGGTACCCCTCGACGGTGATCATGAGCGCGGTCCCCGCCCGGGTGGCCGGGGTGGACCAGGTGGTCATGTGCGTTCCCCCCGGGCCCGACGGCCGGGTCAACCCGGCGACTCTGGCCGCCGCCGCACTCGTCGGGGTCGATGAGGTTTACCGGATCGGTGGGGCCCAGGCGGTGGCAGCCATGGCCTATGGGACCGAGTCGGTGGCCCCGGTGGATGTGATCGTCGGCCCCGGCAACGTCTACGTGGCGGTGGCCAAGCGCCAGGTGGCGGCCGAGGGGCGGGTCGGGGTTCCGTCCGCTTTCGCCGGGCCGTCAGAAGTCGTGGTGGTGGCCGACGACTCCGTTCCCACCCTGTGGGTGGCCACCGATGTGATCGTCCAGGCCGAGCACGGTCCCGACGGTCTGGCCTGGCTGGTCACCTGGCTGCCGGAGGTGGCCACGACGGTCAGCGCCGAAGTGGCGCGACTGGTGGCGGCGTCCCCGCGGCGGACCGATCTCGAGACCACCCTGGCCGCGGGTGGTTATGCAGTGTTGGTCGACGATCCGGCGGCGGCCATGGCGGTGGCCAACACCGTCGCCCCCGAACACCTCGAACTCCTTTGTCGCGATGCGCAAGGGTTGACTGAACTGGTTCGCCACGCCGGCGCCGTCTTCTGCGGGGCGCTGTCTCCCGCCTCCATCGGCGACTACGTGGCCGGCCCCAGCCACGTCCTGCCCACCTTCGGTTCGGCCCGCTACGCCGCGGGACTGGGGGTGGACAGCTTCCTTCGCACCATCCACGCGGTGACTGTCGATGCCGACGGCCTGGCCTGGGCCACCGGGCCGGTGGCCACCCTGGCCGACAACGAAGGTCTTCCGGCCCACGCCGATTCGGTCCGAATCCGCCAGGCCAGCCACCCCGGCCGGACGCACCAGCCCGGCCAGGCGAGCCCGTCCAGCACCACCTCCTCCGGGCGGCCGGCCGGGACCAGACCATGAGCCCGGCCCGGCTCCGGGCCGACCTGGCTCTGATGGAGGGCTACCACTCTCCCCAGGTTCAGACCCGGGTTCGGCTCAACACCAACGAGTCCCCCTACCCGCCGCCCCCGGGCCTGGTTGCGAACCTCACGAGGCGGATCGAGTCCGTCGCATTCAACCGGTACCCGGACCGGCAGGCCATGGCCCTTCGTAGCGCGGTGGGGGAGAGCCACGGGGTCGGGCCCGACCAGGTCCTGGTGACCAAGGGTTCCAACGAGGCACTGCAGGCGCTCTGCCTGGCCTTCGGGGGGGCCGGCCGCCGAGCGGCGGTTTTCGAGCCGACGTATGCCCTGCACTCGCACATCGCCCGACTCACCGGGATGACGGTTTGCGTGGGCGGGCGAACACCCGACGGGCTGACCGACGAGACGGAGGTAACTCGGATCCTCACGGAGTCGGCCCCCGACGTCGTCTTCGTCTGTTCGCCCAACAACCCAACCGGAGGGGCCGAGAACCCCTCGCTGGTGGTCAGGATCGCCGCCGAGGCGCCCGGGCTCGTGGTGGTGGACGAGGCCTACGCCCAGTTCTCGCCCACCAGCGCCCTGGGGCTGGTCCAACCGGGCAGTCCAGTGGCGGTCACGCGCACCTTTTCCAAGACCTGGGCAATGGCCGGTGCCCGGCTGGGTTACCTGGTGGGCCCACCCGAAATCGTGGCCGGGACTGAGTCGGTGCTGTTGCCCTACCACCTCGATGCCATGTCCCAGGCGGCCGGCCTGGTCGCCATGGAGATGGCCGACGAGTTGGAGGCCCGGGTCGCCGAGGTGGTGGCCGAGCGGGATCGCATCAGTACCGTGCTCGCCTCGATGGGCGTCCGGGTTTGGCCGAGCGACGCCAACTTTGTCCTCTTCGCCACGGCGTTCCCAGCCTTTCGGGTTTGGACGGGCCTGGTCGACCGCTCGGTGCTGGTGCGCGACTGCAGTGGTTGGCCCGGCCTGGGCAACGCCCTCCGCGTGACGGTGGGAACCCCATGGGAGAACGACGCCTTTCTCGAAGCCATGATTGCCGTCATGAACGACGAGGGGATCGACGCCACGGCTGCTGAAGGCGCTGCCATTGGAGGGTCGATCACGGTTGCTGCCGCCGATCCCCGAGCCAGCGGCAGTTCGATCGGCGCCGGAGTGGCCCAGTGACACGCCATGCCACCCGAACCAGGGCTACCAAGGAAACGTCGATCCAAGTCAGCGTCGATCTCGATGGTCCGGGGCGGGCCGAGGTGGCCACCGGCATCCCCTTCTTCGACCACATGCTCGAGCAACTGGGCCGCCACGGCGGCATCGACCTGGTTGTTCGGGCCGACGGGGACCTGTCCGTCGACACGCACCACACCGTGGAGGACGTCGGTATCACCCTGGGCCAGTGCCTGGCCGAGGCTCTGGGGGACAAGGCCGGCGTTCGCCGTTTCGCCTCGGTGCTGCTGCCCTTGGACGAAGCCCTCATCGAGGTGGCCCTTGACCTGTCCGGACGGCCCTACCTGCACTACGACCTGGAACCAGTCTCCGAACCCCTCGGCCAGCCCGGCTTCGACCCCCAATTGGCGGAGGAGTTCTGGCGGGCCTTCGTGACCGCAGCGGGTATCACCCTGCACCTGCGAATGCGTAGCGGACGCAATGCCCACCACATCCTGGAGGCTTCGTTCAAGGGGGTGGCCCGGGCCCTGCTCGACGCAGTGCGCGTTCAGGGGAACGTCATTCCCTCCACCAAGGGAACCCTGTGAGGACCAATGCCTCGGCACAAAGATGGCGCTGCGCCGAGTCCTACCGGTGATCGCAGTCATTGACTACGGCATAGGAAACCTTCGGTCCGCTGAAAAGGCCCTGCATCACGTCGGGGCCTCAGCCGCACTGACATCTGACCCGGAACTCGTCGACAGGGCTCGCGGGGTGGTTCTGCCCGGGGTGGGCGCGTTCGGGTCCTGTCGGCGAGCCCTGGCCACCAGTGGCTTGGAAGGGGCGGTCCGGCGGGCGATCGACTCCGATCGACCGTTTCTCGGTATCTGCGTCGGCATGCAGATGCTTTACGAAGCTTCCGAGGAAGCCCCCGGAGTCGACGGACTGGGGGTGCTGCCCGGAGTGGTCACCCGTCTTCCCGAAACGGTCAAGAGGCCCCAGATGCAGTGGAACCGCCTTCAGGTGGACCGGACAAGCCCCAATGGCGGCATGATCCCCGATGCCTTGGCGGACGGGGCCTGGATGTACTTCGTCCACTCTTTCTCTGCGCCCTCCAATGGCCCGGAGGTGGTGGCCACCAGTGACTACGGGGGCCCGGTGGCGGCGGCGGTGGTCCGGGGCAACCTCTGGGCCACCCAGTTCCACCCGGAGAAATCCTCCACCGCAGGGCTGGCCCTACTACGAGAATTCGTCACCCGTACCAAGCCGGTGGGGGAGGGGGACTGACGATGGAGCTTTTTCCTGCCATCGACCTGAGGGGCGGACGGTGCGTCCGCCTCGTCCAGGGCGACTTCGATCGCCAGATCGACTACCCGACCGACCCTGTGGAGGTGGCCCTCGGCTTCGCGGAGGCGGGGGCGGTCTGGATTCACGTGGTCGACCTGGAGGCCGCCCGCCACGGTGAATCCCGCGAACCCGAGGTACTGGCGGCAATATGTGCCGCCGTAGCGCCGGTCCCGGTGCAGTTCGGGGGAGGGATCCGCAATGCCGAGGCGGCGGCCGGGGCCTTTGCCGCTGGCGTCGCCCGGGTGGTGATGGGGACCGCAGCCGTTACCAGTCCGGGCCTGGTGGGAGAGGTGGCAGCCATGGGTCCCGTGGCGGTGGGTATCGATTCCCGGGGCGGGCGCGTGGCGGTGAGGGGTTGGACGCAGGTATCCGCCATGGAGGTCGGGGACCTGCTGGGGCAGCTCGCGGGATTTGGGGCGGCCGCCGTCGTGGTAACCGACATTTCCAGAGACGGGATGTTGGCCGGCCCCGACCTCAGCGGGCTGGCCCGGTGTCTGGAGGCGAGTCCCTTGCCGGTGGTCGCCTCCGGCGGGGTGGGCGGCGCCGATGACCTGGAGGCCCTGGCCGGCCTGGTGGCCTCGGGTCGGCGCCTGGCGGGAGTCATCGTCGGGCGAGCCCTCCACGACGGTCGGCTCTCGGTGGAGGAGGCCCTGGCCGCGTGCGCCACGTCCGGGTAATCCCCTGCCTCGACGTCGACTCCTCGGCTCCACCGCCCGTGTCCGGCGAGGGCAACGGCCGTATGGGCTGGGACGAGACCGCGTCGGCGGAATCGCTCAGGGATCCGAACTACCCGGATGCCACGCTGACGCCTGCGGCGGGCGGAGCGCGGGTGGTCAAGGGCGTCAACTTCGTGGATCTCATCGATGCCGGGGACCCGGTGACGCTGGCGGCTCGCTACGACATGGAGGGAGCCGACGAGTTGGTGCTGCTGGACATCACCGCCTCCTCGGCCGGGCGATCCACCATGGTCGAAGTGGCGGCTCGCACCGCCGAGACCGTCTTCATCCCCTTCACCGTCGGAGGTGGGGTCCGAGAAAGTGGTGACGCCCGGCGCCTGTTGCGGGCCGGGGCGGACAAGGTGGCGGTCAACACCGCCGCGCTGGCCCGGCCCGACTTGGTCAGGGAGTTGGCCGACGAGTTCGGGTCCCAGTGCGTGGTGGTGGCGGTGGACGCCCGGCGCCGGGCCGACGGCTCTGGCTTCGAGGTCTTCACCCACGGCGGCCGCCGGCCTACCGGTGTCGACGCCGTCGCCTGGATGGCCCGCTGCGCCGATCTGGGAGCGGGGGAGTTGTTGGTCACCTCCATGGATCGAGACGGCACGGCGGATGGCTATGACCTGGACTTGACCCTGGCGGCCGCGGGTGCATGCAACCTGCCCATCATCGCGAGCGGCGGGGTCGGCAACCTCGACCACCTGGTGGAGGGTGCCGTCGCGGGACGGGCTGATGCCGTTCTGGCCGCCTCCATCTTCCATTTCGGCCGCCACACCATCGGCCAGGCCAAGGCACACATGGCCGCTGCCGGCGTCACCGTCAGGCCCGTCGATCCCCGGCGCGGCTCCTAAGGTGGCCGTGATGAAATCGGCTCCCCGGGCCACCCCCCTGGGCATCGACCCGGCCACCCTCGGCCGGGTGCGGTTCGATACCCAAGGGCTGGTTCCGGCCGTCATCCAGGAACAGGGGACGGGGAGGGTCCTCATGATGGCCTGGATGAACCTGGCCGCTCTGGAGCGGACCCTGTCGACGGGTCGTACCTGGTTCTGGAGTCGCTCCCGCCAGGAGTACTGGTGCAAGGGCGAGACCTCAGGCGACCGCCAGTGGGTTCGGGCCGGCTACTACGACTGCGACGGGGACACGTTGCTGTTCGTCGTCGAACAGGAGGGGGCGGGGGCGTGCCACACGGGGGAGCGGAGTTGCTTCTACCGATCCCTGGGTGAGCCCGGGCCAATGGACGATGCGCCAGCGGCGTCAGTCGATGACAGCCAGGCTGGAGTCGCAACAGTCGGGTCCGTTCCGGACGGACCCGTTCAGGTCGAGCGTGTTCAAGCCGGATAGGTCAGACTTCGCCGCCCAGGCCGCCGCCCACACGGTGGTGCCGGTGTGGGTGGAGGTGATGGGCGACACCGAGACGCCGGTGTCGTTGTTCATGAAGTTGGCCGGTGGGCAGGAGCGGGCGTTTCTGCTCGAGTCGGTGGAGCATGGCCAGTCCTGGGGTCGGTTTTCTTTCATCGGCTGGGATCCGGCCCTGACCGTGGTCGCCGATCGGGAGGGCCTGTCCCTCGAAGGCCGGGTCCCCCCAGGGTCTGTCCCCGATGGCCTGGACCTTGAACACGGCGTTCTCGGAGTCCTCGAAAGCCTGCTGTCGGGAACCCGGATACCGGGAGTGGCCGATCTTCCCCCGTTGCACTCCGGCCTCGTCGGTTACCTGGGCTATGACGTTGTTCGGGAGATCGAGAGATTGCCGTCGTCCGCCGTTGACGACCACGGCCATCCTGATGCCATCATCTCGGTCATCGGCCCCATGGCCGCTTTCGACCATTGGCGCCAGCGCATCTATTTGATCGAGAACGCCTTCATCCGGCCGGGATCCACTCCCGGGGCCATCGACGCCGCCTATACCGCCGCCTCCGACCGCCTGGCAGCAACGGTGAACAAGTTGCGCCAGAGGCTGGCCGCCACCTTGGACTCCCCTCCGGGGGGGGACCCACCGGCCGAAGTAACCCCCCTCAGTCCGCCCGGCGCCTATCCCAAAGCGGTGACCAGAGCCCGGGAGTACATGGCGGCCGGCGACATCTTCCAGGTGGCTCTATCCCAGCGGTTCGATCTCACCCTCGATGCCGACCCGGTCGACCTCTACCGGGTTCTGCGCCAGGTGAACCCCAGCCCGTACATGTACCTGCTGCGCCACCCGCGGGTCACCCTGGTCGGCTCATCGCCCGAGCGGATGGTGGCGGTGCGCGACTCCCAGGTCATCTCCCGCCCCATCGCCGGCACCCGACCCCGGGGTGCCGATCCCGAAGCCGACGAGGATCTGGCGCGGGAGTTGGCCGCGCACCCCAAGGAGCGGGCCGAACACGTGATGCTGGTCGACCTGGCCCGGAACGATCTGGGTCGGGTGTGTGAGTTCGGGTCCGAGGAGGTGACCGACCTCATGGTCCTGGAGCGTTACAGCCACGTGATGCACCTGACATCGCAGGTGGTGGGTCGACTCCGGGAGGGTTCGGGCCCCATCGACGTACTTCGGGCCACGTTCCCGGCCGGTACCGTTTCCGGCGCCCCCAAGGTCCGGGCCATGGAGATCATCGACGAGTTGGAGTCCGTGCGCCGGGGTCCCTACGCCGGGGTGGTTGGATACTTCGACTTCTCGGGAAACGTGGACACGGCCATCGCCATCCGCACAATGGTCATCGGACCCGGCGGCAGGGCATCGGTTCAGGCCGGCGCCGGGATCGTGGTGGACTCGGATCCCGCAGCGGAGGACGCCGAGTGCGCGAACAAGGCCGCCGCCTTGTTGGCCGCCGTACCCGCCGCCCGTCGCATGACCGCCGCCCGGCAGAGATCCGTCGCGGCGGCCGGTGGGAATGTTTCGGTCGGCCAGGATGCGGCGACCGGGCCCGACCATGAGTGACCTGGTGACGCCCGGCGCCCGCGAGGTTTCCGGCGAGATCGACTACGCCGTGTGGCTCGAGCGGGACTTCGTGGCCGTTTCCGGCCCCGACAGCCAGCGGTTCCTCCAGGGACAGCTATCGCAGGATCTCAACCGACCGGGCGGCGGGGGACCCTGGCCGTCGCCCTCGGCCTGGTCGCTACTCCTGGCCCCGCAGGGCCGTATGGTGGCCCTGGTCAGGGCCTGGGCCGAATCCGCCGACACCTGGATGCTCGATGTCGACCCCGGCGTCGGCCCCGCGGTGGTCGAACGACTGGTGCGGTTCAAGCTGAGGGTAAAGGCGGAACTGTCCCTGCACACCGGATGGCAGGTTCTCGGGCTCCGGGGGCCAGGGGTGGCGGGACTGGCTACCGGCCCCCCGCCATCGGTGGACGCCGATGTCCGGCGGTTGGACGCCTCGTGGCGGAATCTGGCCGGGGTCGACCTGGTCGGGCCGGCTCCGACTCCTCCCGACGGCTTTCCTCTGATTGAACGATCCGAACACGAGGTGCGGCGGATCCTCGCCGGTATGCCGGTCGTCGGTCGGGAGATCACCGAAGCGACCATTCCGGCCGAAGCCGGAGTGGTCGAACCGGCGGTCAGCTTTACCAAGGGTTGCTACACCGGCCAGGAGTTGGTGGCTCGGCTCGACTCCCGGGGCAGTCGGGTGGCCCGCCACCTGAGGCGGCTTCTGATCGAGGCCGGGCCCGAGGCCGATCTCGGCGGCGTCGAAGTGAGCCTGACCGCCAACGACGCGACCGTCGGCCGGATCACAAGCGCAGCGTGGAGCCCAGATCATCGGGCCTGGCTGGCCCTGGGCTACGTCGCCCGGGCCGTGGAGGTTCCGGCGATGGAGGTGCCCGGGCCGGGAGCGCCGAAGCTCGATATGCCTGCCCCGGTGGTGGCCGAATGGGAGGGTGGCCGGGCGGCGGCGGCAATTTTCCCGCTCCCACGATGGCCGGGGGACAGCCTGGTGGCGTCGGCGACGGCGGAGCACTAGTGCGCCACCGAATCGATCCGGTTCGACCCCAGCGCCGGTTGTGGCTGGCTGCGGTGGCGCTGATGGTCCTGTCGGGGTGTGGCGGGTCGGACGAACCCGAACCCGAGGCCCGTCCGGTTCCCACCTCCGCCCCTGCCTCGAGCACCACCCTGGTCCCTGCGCCGGCGCCGGTGAGTCCCACCCTGCCCGGGGTGCGCCGGACCACCACCACGGGGCCGACCGCGGGGTTGGGCCCGGGTGGAGCCACCCTGGCCGGCACAATCACCGGCCCGGAAGGACCCCTGGCCGGGGCCGTGGTCCGAGTCGAGCGCCTTATCGGGGGAGGTCCCGCGGCCGACCTCCGCACCGACGAGCAGGGTGGATGGTCTCTGGCCTCGATTCAGGGAGGGCCGTACCGGGTGGTTGCCTTCCGCCCTCCGGACCTGGGTGCCCTGGAACCGACATTGGTCTTCGTCGCTGCTTCCGAGCGGCGGGACCTGCCAATCGGCCTGTCCCGGTTCGGTGAGAACACCATCACCGCCCGCCTCGATCCCACACCGGCGCGAGTGGGGGTTACCAGCACGTTGGCCGTGCGGGTGGGGACCGGCCGGGTGGGCTCCGACGGCGCGGTGGTGGTCGTCGGGAGGGCGTCGGCGTCGATGGCGCTGGCCAGTGACGGGTTGGAGATCGAGAGCCCGTCCCAGCAGGCCGATGGAGACGGGCGGGTCCGCTGGCGGGTCCGCTGCCGGGCGGCGGGGGCGGTAACGGTAAGCCTTCGAGTAGGCCAATCCTCCACCACCGTGCCTTTCCCGGCTTGCGGCGAAGCCCCCCTCGGGTTGGCCCCCACGACCACCATGCCGGCTCCCGAGGACCAGGCCGACGGCCGGGCAACCGAAGAGTCCGACGAAGAGCCCGATGAGGACGACGAGTAGTGCACACGATCCTCGAGACCATCGTCGACCATCATCGGGCCAGGGCCGCCGCCGACGATCGGGATCTGGACCGGTTACTGGCCCAGGCCGCGGCGTGCGGCCCGGTTCGTCCGTTCTCCGCGGGGATATCGGGGTCCGCCATGTCCGTTATCGCCGAGATCAAGCGGCGCTCCCCGTCCAAGGGTCCCCTGGCCCTCGATCTGGTTCCAGCCGAGGTGGCCATCCAGTACGAGGCGGGGGGAGCGGCCGCACTTTCGGTCCTCACCGACTCCCACTACTTTGGCGGATCGCCCCATGATCTGACACAAGCCCGGTCGGCCTGTCGGCTGCCGGTCCTGCGCAAGGACTTCACCGTCGACCTGCGGGATCTGGCCGACGCACGCATCATGGGAGCCGACGCCGTCCTCCTGATCGTTTCGGCACTTGGGCAACTGGAGTTGACCAGATTGGTTTCCGTGGCTGATCAATTGGGGTTGACGGCACTCACCGAGGTCCACGACCGGGATGAACTGACCCGGGCGGTTGACGCCGGGGCCAAGGTGATCGGCGTCAACCAGAGGGATCTGCGAACCTTCGCCGTCGACCGCCACCGGGCCGAGGCGCTGGCGCCCGATTTCCCCCCGGGTTCGATCCGGGTCGCTGAATCCGGAATCCGCGGCGGCGAGGATCTGGTCGCCCTGGCTGAGGCCGGGTACCACGCCGTTCTGGTGGGTGAACACCTGATCATGGCGGCGAACCGGGCGCGGGCGGTGGCGGCTCTGGTCCAGTTCAATGTTCACCGCGCACACGTGCGCCCCGGGTAGCGTTCGACCATGCCCGCCGCCCTGGACCGATTCGGCGGGGCGAACGGATCGGGAGAGATCTTCGTCAAGGTTTGCGGCATCACCACGGAGGAGGACGCACTCCTGGCGGTGGCCATGGGAGCCGACGCCATCGGCTTCGTCTTCGCCCCCTCCGCCCGCCAGGTCAGCCCCGACGTGGCCCGGGATATCACCCGGCGTCTACCGGCCGAGGTGGTGACCGTCGGTATCTTCCGGAACCACAGCCCCGAGGAGGTGGTGGAGACGGTCAAGATTGCCGGCCTGGGAGCAGCCCAGCTTCATGGCCAGGAGAATCCGGTTCAGGCGGCTTACGTCCGCCAACGCGTCCCCATCCTGTTCCAGGCCTTCGTGGCCGGTAGCGCCGAGGTGGTCAAGGCCCGGGAGTACCCGGCCGACGCCGTCATTCTCGACACCGAGCGGCCGGGATCGGGCCAGTTGTTCGACTGGGCTCTGGCCGAGGTACCCGACGGGCTCCGCCTCATCCTGGCCGGCGGGCTGGACCCTCACAACGTGGCCGCCGCCGTGACGCGGGTTCGACCCTGGGGTGTCGATGTCTCCACCGGAGTTGAGAAATCTCCCGGCCGCAAGGACCCCGTGAGGCTCCGGGTCTTTATCGCTCGGGCCAAGGCGGCTGCCGACGATCGCTCCGGCAACTGCTTCGACGACGAGGATGGATCCGTTCATGACCCCACGAGTGACGGGTCCAACCGCAGCCAGGGCCCGGTTCACGAGTTCCAGGGGTCCGATCCTGAGACCTACGAAGGCCACCTCGATCGAGGAGGGGCCCGATGAGTGCCACTCCCACGATGGCCGGCGAGCCCCCCGGCGGTCGGTTCGGTCCCTTCGGCGGCCGCTACCTCCCCGAGTCCCTGGTTCCTGCCTGCGGAGAACTCGAAGCCGGGTTTCGCCACGCCTGGGCCGATCCGGGTTTCCACCAGCGGTACCGGGAACTGTTGAGCACGTATGCGGGGCGTCCCACCCCCGTAACGGAGTGTCATCGGTTGTCGGAGCAACTCGGCATCCGGCTGCTGCTCAAGCGGGAGGACCTGGCCCACACGGGGTCCCACAAGATCAACAACGTCCTCGGCCAGGCACTTCTGGCCGAACGGATGGGTCGCCGGCGGCTGATAGCCGAGACCGGGGCCGGGCAACACGGGGTGGCCACGGCCACCGCCGCCGCGCTCCTGGGGCTCGAGTGTCGGGTCTACATGGGCGCAGTCGACGTCGAGCGCCAGCGGTTGAACGTTTTTCGGATGAACCTCTTGGGGGCCGAGGTCGTGGCCGTCGAGTCCGGAAGCCGGACCCTCAAGGACGCCATCAACGAGACCCTGCGGGAATGGGTGGCCTCCGCGGAACACACCCACTATTGCCTGGGTTCGGTGATGGGCCCGCACCCCTATCCCTGGATGGTCCGGGAGTTCCAACGGGTGATCGGCGCCGAGGCCAACGTTCAGTGCCGGGACCTCGTCGGGTCCGACCCCGACGTGGTGGTGGCCTGCGTGGGTGGGGGGTCCAACGCTGCGGGGACCTTCTCCGGGTTCACCGCCACCTCGGCCCGCCTGGTGGGCGTCGAGCCCGCCGGGGGAGCGGCCATCGGGCAGGGCTCCCCGGGAGTGGTTCACGGTAGTAAGTCGTTCCTGCTTCAGGACCGGGTCGGCCAGGTCAGCGAGGCTCACTCCATCTCAGCCGGTCTCGACTACCCCGGGGTCGGTCCCGAACATGCTCATCTGGCCAGCACCGGTCGGGCGGTGTACGCCTCGGCTGACGATGACGAAGTGTTGGCCGCCTTCTCACTGTTGGCCCGCACCGAGGGCATCATCGCCGCCCTCGAGCCGGCCCATGCCCTGGCCTGGATCGTGCGGTCGGCTGGAACGACCGATCTTCCGGCCGGGTCGGTGGTCCTGATGACGTTGTCGGGCCGGGGGGACAAGGACGTGGCTCAGGTCATGGACCGCCTGTCGGCCGACTCCAACCTCACATGACCGGTCAGGACCTGGAGGACCACCTGAGGGCCCGGCGCCAGGCCGGGGCGAAACTTCTGGTTCCCTACGTCACGGGCGGTCTGGGCCCGGGTTGGACCGATGTCATCAGGGCACTGGCCGACGCCGGGGCCGACGCCGTCGAGGTGGGTATCCCCTTCTCCGACCCGGTCATGGATGGTCCGGTGATCCAGAGGGCCTCGGAGGCGGCCCTGGCTTCGGGGGCCACCCCGGCCCGCTGCCTCGCCGGAATCGAGTCCCTTGGGGTGAAGATCCCCGTCGTGGTCATGACCTATTTCAATCCGGTGTTCGTGGCCGGACCTGCCAACTTCGCCCTCCGTCTGGCCGAGGCGGGAGTGGCAGGGGCCATCGTCGCCGACCTGCCGTTCGAGGAGGTCGACGAGTGGGCTCCGGCCGCCGACGGGGCCGGGGTTGCCACCGTCCTGATGGCCGCTCCCACCACCCCTGATGGGACCCTCGAGGCCATCTGCGGCCGATCCCGAGGGTGGGTCTACGGGGTCAGCCGCATGGGAGTGACCGGAGAGCAGGGGGGTCTGGCTGCGTCGGCGGCAGCCATAGGCGCTCGAATCAAAGCGGTGACCGATGTTCCGGTCCTACTTGGGGTCGGCGTCTCCAACCGCGAACAGGCGGTGGCCGCAGCCGCAGCGGCCGACGGCGTCATCGTGGGCTCCGCTCTGGTCCGACGCCTCCTGGGGGGCGCCAGTGCGGCCGAGGCGGCCGAGTTCGTCGGTGGCATCCGGTCGGCGCTGGATTCGGTCCACCAGGCGACTTAGGCCGGGGCCGCAGGCATCCTGGCGGTGTCCGCCGGGAAACCGGGCGTCGTCATCAAGTTTGCCGGTCGATGTAACGGACCGGTCGACCGCCCGGTCCTAGGGGCCAACGTGAGCACAGGAGTACTTTTCCCCGGCCAGGGCACCCAGGTTCCCCTCATGGGGGTTCCCTGGCGTCAACACCGTTGCTGGGACATCGTCGGCGAGGCTGAGGAGGCACTGGGGACTTCTCTGGAATCGCTTATCTGCAGCCCTGATCCTCGGGTTCTGAGCAGGACCAGCGATGCCCAACTGGCCGTCTTCATGTCCTCGATGCTGGCCTGGGAGGCCATCCGGGACCGCATCGACACCCCCGTCGCCTTCGCCGGCCACTCTCTCGGCCAGATCACCGCCCTCGTCGCCGCCGGAGCCCTCACCCTCACCCAGGGACTCCGTCTGGCCCGCCACCGGGCCACCGCCACCCAGCATGCCGCCGATCGCCGGCCCGGGCGGATGGCGGCCCTCCTCGGCGCCACCCCTGAACAGGCCGCGAGGATCGCCCGATCCTGCTCTCCCGCTACGGGCTCGGTCGACGCCGGTGAAGGCTTCGTAGGCCCCGATTCCGCCAGCGGGGACTGGGTCGACCCGGAGGCCATGGACCAGAGTTGCTGGGTGGCCAACGACAACGCCCCTGGCCAGGTGGTGATAGGCGGAACCCCGGAGGGAATTGACGCCGCCACCGTCCGGGCCAAGGCGGCGGGAATCCGCCGGGTCATTCCTCTGAAGGTCGCGGCTGCGTTCCACACTCCACTGATGGCCGAGGCTGCTTTGGACTTTGCCGCAGCGTTGGCTTCGACCCCCTTCGTCACGGCCGAGGTCCCGGTGGTGTGCAACACCGACGCCCGGGCCCTCACCCACGCCGATTGGTCAACCCGCCTGGCTCAGCATCTCGTGTCGCCGGTCCGGTGGCGAGAATCGGTCGACACCCTCCGGGGCCTGGGGGCCGACACGTTCTACGAGATGGGCCCGGGCGGAGTGCTTGGCGGCCTGGTGCGCCGCTGCTATCCCGATGCCCAGATCACAACCGTCGCCGCCCCCGACGATCTGCCCCCGCCGGTGCTGGTCGGGGCCCCCCTGAACGCTGCTTTCCCTGACGTTGGGTTTTCCACTGATGGCGCCCTCATGGTCGCCATCCCCAAAAGGACGGTCTAATTGTCTTCATCTGCGAGTCCTCAGGCGATCGCCAGCGGCGAAAGCCCGGCGGTGGCCGAGCGGGTCATCGTCGCCCCCGTCCCAGGACGGTTCCGACCCGAGACGGGCGCGGATATCGATCTGGACGGGGTCATTGGATTCATCGACGGACCGGGTCAGTCCACCCCGGTACGCAGTGCCTTCGCCGGCCGGTTCATGGGCCTCATGGCCCACGCCGGCGAACGGGTGCGCGAGGGTCAACCGGTCGCCTGGCTCCGCCTGGCGTGACCGACCGCCTTGTGCCACTTCCATGGCACTAGCGGCCTCCATCTACGGATGGGGGATGGCGGTACCCCAAGCCCGAGTGACCAACCAGGATCTGACCCAGCGGGTCGACACCAGCGACGCCTGGATCCGGGAGCGCACTGGTATCCGGGAGCGACGCCTGGCCGGCCCAGGCGAGACCACCGCCAGCCTGGCCATCGAAGCGGGAGCGGCCGCGCTCAAGCAGGCGGGACTCAGCCCGGCCGACGTGGGCTGCACCATCGTGGCGACCTGCACCCCCGAGCAGCCTCTTCCGGCCACTGCGTCGTTCGTCCAGGACGCGCTGGGCCTGGGAGGCGGAGCCTTTGATCTGGACGCGGCCTGCTCCGGCTTCGTCTACGGGTTGGTGGTGGCCTCGGCCCTGGTGTCCGGTGGCGTTTGCGGCCCCATCCTGCTGGTTGGCTCCGAGACGATCTCCCGGCTGGTGGACTTCGATGATCGGGCCACCTGCATCCTCTTCGGCGACGGGGCCGGAGCGGTGGTGGTGGGTCCGAGCGACACCGAGGGCCTCTTGGCCAGCGATATCGGCTGTGACGGATCGGCGGCCTGGCTGCTGGGGGTCAAGGCCGGGGGGAGCCGGATGCCCATAACCGCCGAGGCATTGGCCGCCGGTGACCATTACCTGTTCATGGAGGGCCAGGAGGTCTTCCGCCGGGCGGTTCGGGCCCTGGTGGACTCCGCCGCCACCACCCTGGCCCGGGCCGGGCTGACTGCCGACGATGTCGATCTGTTCGTGCCCCACCAGGCCAACATCCGCATCATCGACTCTGCCTCGCACCGCCTCGGCATCCCCGCCGATCGGGTCGTGGTGAACATCGACCGATACGGCAACACCTCGGCCGCGTCGGTCCCCATCGCCCTGGCCGAGGCGGCCGACGCCGGGCGCCTGCATCCAGGGGACCTGGTCCTGGTATCGGGCTTCGGGGCGGGAATGTCCTGGGCCAGTGCGCTGGTCCGCTGGTCCGCCGGGTCGGCTCCATGAGTCTGACCGGCCAGCCGCCCAGTGCCGCAGGGGCCGCCGAACCGCCGTCTTCGCGGGTTGCCCTCGTCACTGGCGGGTCCAACGGGATAGGTGCCGCCTGCGCTCTGGCCCTGGCCCCGGGGCACCGGGTGGCGGTCGGGTGGTGTCGAAACCAGGCAGGGGCGGAAGAAACCGTTTCGCGTATAGCCGCCGGTGGCGGGCAGGGACGATCCGTACGGATCGACGTGAGCAACCCAGCCTCGGTGGAGGAGGCGTTCTCCGAGGTGGAGGAAGTCTGGGGTGCGGCCGCGGTGGTGGTGGCCAATGCAGGAATCACCCGGGACGGCCTGGTCCTGCGGATGACCGACGAGGCCTGGCACGCGGTGATCGACACCAACCTGACCGGAGCTTTCAACGTCTGCCGGCGGGCCGCCCGACCGATGGTCAAGGCCCGCTGGGGCCGGTTGGTCGTCGTGGGATCGGTGGTTGGCCTGTCCGGGGCAGCCGGCCAGGTGAACTATGCAGCGGCCAAGGCAGGCCTGGTTGGCCTAACCCGGGCTCTGGCCCGAGAGCTGGCCTCCCGCCAGATCACCGCCAATCTCGTGGCACCAGGGCCCATCACCACGGCCATGACCGATCCACTCACCGATACCCAGCGCAAGGCGATGGTCTCCCAGGTGCCCCTGGGACGCTTCGGGACGCCCGTGGAAGTGGCCGCTACGGTGGCATTCCTCTGCTCCGACGGGGCAGGCTATGTATCCGGCTCCGTGATCCCAGTCGATGGTGGACTGGGTATGGGTCATTGATGTCGCTTTTCGTCCTTCTCCCGTCCGCGGTCCCGTCGGCCGGTGTACTCCGCAATCGATCCGGCGACCGCCGCGTCTGCTCGCCCCGACCCATCTGCTGGCCCCGAACCCATCTGTCCGCCCGACCCATCTGCTCGCTGGCCCATCTGCTCGCTGCCCCATCTGCTCGCTGGCCCATCTGCTCGCTGGCCCATCTGCTCGCTCGGAACTACTAGGAGGATCTTCCATGGATCGAAGCCAGGTTCTGGCCGATATCGCCGCCGTCGCCCAGGAAGTCTTGGGGGCCGACCCGACCAGGGTCAGCGAGTCGTCCCGCTTCAAAGACGACCTCGACGCTGACAGCCTCGACCTGGTCGAGTTCGTGATGGGTCTCGAGGAGCGGTTCGACATCACCGTTCCCGAGGACCAGCTCGAGGGCATCACCACGGTCGGCGCGGCGGTGGATCTGGTCCTGCGGGCCAAGTCCGAATCCCTGGACGCCTGAGAAGCACTGGCCGCACGAGAGATCCCGGACGCCGAAAGCTCCTCGTCGATGAGTAACCCCCGCCCCTGGCGCCGAGTGGCCGTGACCGGAATGGGCGTCAAAACCCCAGCCGGGATCACCCTGGATTCCTTCTGGTCCGGCCTTGTAGGGGGGCATTCATTTCCCCGGACCATCCAACGCTTCGACCCCTCGGCCCTTCCGGTGCGCTTTGCCGGCGAGTGCGACTTCGACCCTTCGCCCTACCTGGACACCAAGGAGGCCCGCCGCAACGACCGGGTGGCCCAGTTGGGCCTGGGGGCGGCGATCGACGCTCTGGCCGATGCTGGGAACCTGGCCGCCGATCCGGCCCGCTGCGGGGTCGTGGCCGGTACCGGGGTGGGCGGGCTGATCACCCAGGAACGCGAGGAGTTCGAGCTTTTCAGCAAGGGTCCCATGCGGGTCAGCCCGTTCCTGGTTCCCATGATGATGCCCAACGCGACCGCCGCCCTGGTCGCAATGACGTTGGGCTGGACCGGTCCAAACTTCTGCGTGGCCACCGCCTGCGCGGCTGGAACCCACTCCGTGGGGGAGGGAGCCCGCCTTGTCCGCGACGGATCAGCGGACGTGATCCTGGCCGGAGGCAGTGAGGCGGCCGTGACGGCCATCGCCATCTCCGCCTTCGCCCGCATGGGGGCCTTGAGCGGTCGCCACGACGATCCCCAGGTCGCCTCCCGACCCTTCGACGTCGACCGGGACGGCTTCGTCATCGGCGAGGGTGCCGGTTTCCTGGTCCTCGAGGAGTGGGACCGAGCGGTGGCCCGGGAAGCCCGGATCTACGGAGAGGTGGCCGGCTACGGCCGCAACGCCGATGCTCACCACATCACCGCCCCCTCACCTGGCGGGGTTGGGGCAGCGGAGTGCATGCGCCTGGCCCTGGCCGACGCCGGCCTGGATCCAGCCGAGATCGGCCAGGTGAACGCACACGGCACCTCAACCCCCCTCAACGACGCCGCCGAAGCTGAGGCCGTGGTGAAGGTGTTCGGATCGAATGGCCCTCCGGTTACCTCCGTGAAGGGATGCACCGGCCACCTGGTCGGTGCCGCCGGCGCGGTGGAGGCGGTGGCCAGCCTGTTGTCCATGCACCATCGCCTGATCCCGCCGACCGCCAACCACCAGGAGATGGAACCCGAGTTGGCCATCGATGTGGTAGCCGGTTCGGCCCGGTCGTGGACCCCGGCACCGGTCATCTCCAACTCCTTCGGCTTCGGAGGCCACAACGCCTCACTGGTTCTGACTCCCAGGGATCGACGCAACTCGGGCCCGCCCGTCTTGGGTCCCGACGCCTGATCGCCACCATTTCCGCCCCTGACCGGTTCCCCGGTCTGTCCGCTGGCGCTGGCCTCTCCACCGCCCGAGCGGGCGTGGCCCGAGCCACCCTCGAAGAGATCGACGGCCGCCAGGTGGCCACCTTTCGTATCGAGGGTGGTCCCCACCGGGGGGCAATAGGACCCGTGGAGGGTGAGACGGTCGAGCGCCTGATCCACCAGGCCGGTCGGCTGGGAGTGCCGGTCGTGGGTTGGCTGGCGACTTCGGGCGCCGAGGTCGGGGCCGGAATCGCATCGTTGTGGGCCTGGGGGCGCCTGGCCCGGGCGCTGAGCGCGGTGTCGGGGGTGGTGCCGGTGATCATGGTGGCCCACGGTCCCTGCCTGGCGGGGCCTTCGTTGCTGCTGGGTCTGGCCGACCATGTCGTCATGACCAGGACGGCCACCGCATTCGTCAGCGGACCGTCGGCGGTGGCCGACTTCACCGGGGTACATACCGACCCCGAGTCCCTGGGTGGTTCGCAGGTGCACGCCAGCGTTACCGGTCTGGCCTCCCTCGTGGTCGACGACGAGGAGGAGGCCGCCTGGGCCGTGGCCGACCTGCTCAGCTACCTGCCAGCCAACTACCTGTGTCCGGCGCCCCGGGGCTCGGCCGACGATCCCACCGGGCGCGACTGTCAATCCGCTGCGGACGCACTTCCCAGCCGGGCCACCGCCTCCTACGACGTCCGCCTGGTCCTGGGCGACGTGTTCGATGCCGAGTCGCTCTTCGAGGTCCGGGACGCCTGCGCCCCCAACGTGGTAACCGCCTATGCCCGCCTGGGTGGAGTATCGGTGGGCGTGGTGGCCAACCAGCCCCAATTCAAAGCAGGCACGTTGGACATCGAGGCCAGTCGCAAAGCGGCCCGGTTCGTGCAGGCCTGTGACGCATTCGGCCTACCCATCATCACCTTCGTCGATTGCCCCGGCTATCACCCTGGAAGGGACCTGGAGTGGCAGGGGATGATCCGCCACGGTGCGCAACTCGTGCATGCCTACGCCGCGGCCACTGTTCCCCGTTTGTGCGTGGTCCTGCGGAAGGCCTTCGGCGGGGCCTACATCGTCATGGACTCCCGGGGCCTGGGAAACGACGTCTGCTTTGCCTGGCCGGGAGCCGAGATCGCGGTAATGGGAGCGGCCGGGGCGGTCGCCGTGCTGGAGGGGCGGCGACTGGCAGCCATCAGCGATGGAGCCGAGCGGGCCGCACGCCAGGCGGAGTTGGAGTTGGACTACAACGCCCGGCTGTGCTCACCCGTTGCCGCCAGCCGCCGCGGCGACGTCGACGAGGTGATCGAACCGGCTGATACCCGACGGCGCCTGGCCTCGGCCCTCGGTGCGCTGGCCTCCAAGCGATTCGACCCCGGCCCCGGGGCGTCCCACACCAACACGCCCCTGTGAGGAGAAGTGCACCCATGAGTCAGCCCGAACCCCTCGACGCGGTGGTCGCCCCCCCAGCGGTGACCCAGGTTGCCGCCGGGCCTCAGCCGGCCGGCCACGGGCTCCTCGCCGGCAAGAACATCCTGGTCACCGGGGTCCTCAGCGATTCCTCCATAGCCTTCGCGGTGGCTCGACGGGCGCAGGAGCAGGGGGCGGAGGTTCTGCTCACCTCCTTCGGTCGCGCCATGCGCCTGACCGAACGGGCTGCCCGGCGCCTTCCCCGGCCCCCGGAGATCCTCGAGCTCGACGTCACCGACGCCGAGGCGCTTGGAGCCCTGGCCGGGAACATCGGCCAACGGTGGGACCGGGTGGATGGGCTGCTGCACGCCGTGGCCTTCGCCCCGGCGTCGTGCCTGGGGGGGGACTTCCTTCAAGCCGACTGGGCCGACGTTGCCACCACCATCGAGATATCGGCCTACTCGCTCAAGGCCCTCACCCAGGCGGTTCTACCCCTTATGGCCGACCGGGGCGGATCAGTGGTGGCGCTGGACTTCGATGCCCGCCAAGCCTGGCCGGCCTATGACTGGATGGGGGTGGCCAAGGCTGCCCTGGAGGCCACCGCCCGGTACCTGGCTCGAGACCTGGGGGCGAAGAGGATACGGGTCAACCTGGTTTCGGCCGGCCCGCTGCGAACGGTGGCGGCCAAGGGGATCGCCGGGTTCTCCGCCATCGAGAGCACCTGGTCGGGCCGCGCCCCTCTGGGTTGGGACACCGGTGACGCCGACCCGGTCGGCCGGGCCTGCGTGGCTCTTTTGTCGGACTGGTTCCCGGCCACCACCGGCGAGATGATCCACGTCGACGGGGGCTTCCACGCCCAGGCCGCCGCGGCCGGCCAGCTACCTTGATCGCATGCTCCAACCCGGTGACCAGGCTCCTGATTTCACGTTGATGGACCAAAGCGACCGGGAGTTCTCACTGTCGGCCTCGCTCGCCCAGCACCAGGCCCGGCACCTGCTCTTCTTCTATCCCAAGGCCGACACTCCGGGCTGCACCGCCCAGGCCTGTGGACTGCGGGACGTGGCCGACCGCATCGGCAACACCGTGGTCATCGGGCTCAGCCCCGACAGCCCCACCCGCCAGGCCCGGTTCGACGCCAAGTACGCCCTCGGCTTCGGCCTCCTGGCCGATCAGGACCACGCGGTGGCTTCGGCCTACGGGGCGTGGGGCACCAAGAGCATGTACGGCAAGTCCTACGAGGGCATCATCCGTTCGGCGTTTCTGATCAACGCCGACGGCCGGGTGGCCCATGCCTGGTACAAGGTCTCGCCCAAGGACACCGCCGCCAATCTGTTGGCCTCCCTGGCAGACTGAGCGGCCGCAGGGCCCGGATGGTGGAACGGTAGACACGGTGGCCTCAAAAGCCATTATCCGAAAGGGTGTGCGGGTTCGAATCCCGCTCCGGGCACTCAGTCACGCATCACCAAGGCAGGCGGCGTGGTTGCCTGGGGCCGAGGACCCTGAAGCGGTGCCGCTTGCGTCAGGGACCCAGGAGGGCGGCTGGTATCACGGCGACACCGTCGGGGCGTCGGTAGGCGTTTGGGCCGGTGGTGATGATGGCAGCGTCAAGTAGATCCGGTCCGAGCCTCTGCTGCAGCCAGATGAGGTGCCGGACGTCGGCGGCACCGACAAGAGGAGAGAGCTTCACTTCCAGGGCAACGCACCGCCCATCGCGTCGTCGAACCATCAGGTCCACCTCGTGGTCGCCGCGATGCATTCGGAAGTGACAGACGTTCGCATCGGAGTGCTGTGCATATACCCGCACACAGAGGGCCACGAGCGATTCAAAGAGCGCGCCAAGGAAGGGACCGTCGCGGAACACGGTGCCGGGGCGATCGTCTCCGGCCAGAAGGGCTTCTTCGTCAAGACCGGTCAGAGCCACCGCCAGTGCGGGGTCCACCAAATGGTGCTTGGGGGAGGCAGCAACTTCGCTTAGGTGGGAGTTGCTTGGAAGCCATCCCGGTAGGGAGTCGAGAATGAACAGGCGATCGAGGGCATCCCGGTAGGTGGCAAGGGTGGTGCGCGAGGTTTGCTCCCGGGTCCCTGGATGAGCCGCACCTGCGATCTTGGTGAAAGTCGTGGCGGTGGCGGTGGCGGCTGCGTAGGCCCGCATCCACCGCTTCAGAGCGGATGGGTTGCGAACCTTGGTTCCCAGTTCCGAGAAGTCGCGGTCAACGACCCGCTCGACGTAGCTGTCGAGTTGCGCCCGGCGGATCCGGCTGGGGAGATTACGGACACCGGGAAAGCCCGATGCCACGATCTCTGCGGTATAAGTGCTGAGGTCAACCGAGGTATCGCCAGTTATGGCGGGCCGAGAACCGGTTAGGAGATCGGCCAGACTGACCGACGGCTCGTACCCCCGTTCGGCCAGTGCCATGGGCCGCATGCGCAGGCGCAGTATCCGACCGGCACCCGAGTGGCGACCGGGATCGGCCAGGGAGGCTGATCCGGTGAGCAGAAATTGCCCGGGAGCGGCCCCTGCATCGACGGCGCGACGAACCAGGTCCCAGGTGAATGGGAGGTGCTGCCACTGGTCGAGTAGAACACGTCCCCCATTGAGGATCCGCTGTGGATCCGCCTCCAGCAAGGATCGGACCGGTGCAGACTCCAACCGAAATTCCGAGTCGACCCGCTCAGCCGCAGTGGCGCTCTTGCCTACCCCCTTGGCCCCCTCGATCGAGATCGCCGCAGCCCCTGCGGCCAGTGCGTCGAGTTCGGAATCGATAACTCGCCGGTGATAGTTGGGGGCCCGAAGCGAACCGCTCACGAGGGGTGATCGTAACGTCCCATTGGACATCTTCGGGCGCTGCTGCTGAACATCCCCGGGCGTAAATTGACTGAACGTTCCGAGGCTCGGCCCGAGGGTCGTTACCCGAGAAGTCGCCGACCGAGAACCTCGGGGGAACGCCTCTACCGGGGTTTGCGGCCACCTTGGCCGTCAACCCAAATCAGATCAGACGCCCCAAGTGGGGGCCTGTTTGAGTAGGAAGCGGCTGACCTCGGCGCAGCGGTCCAGCACGTCGCAGAGCAGTTCCTCCCCGGCAAGGACCCGGGACAACGACACCCTTTGGCGGGCGACCACACTCAGGCTCCGTTCGGGGGCATCGGTCACCTCGGCAAAGGAGTCGATGGCCGAAACCTCCAGAGGCAGGTCCCTTCCACCCACCGCCGCCAACTCCGTGGCCAGGATCAAAAGGTCGGGACCGCTAGGCAGGGGGGGAAGCGCCCAGGTGAAGACCAGCGGGAAGTGGAACTCATCGGGGGGATCAGCCTCCTCGGGCAGGGCGGCCACCACATCTTCGAAGGCCAGCAACACCCGGGGCTCCACCTCCAGCGCCAGGTGGAGGTCCACCGGCCCGCCGCAGCCCTCGTCGGGGTGGAGGTCCACCTCCCAAACCTGGCGCAGCGAGTAGGTCTCCACGAAATGTCGCTCGTCGTGGACGTGAAAACCGTGGTCCACGGCGTGGTCTTTGAGTTCGGCGATGTACCCAGCGACGTCGATCGCGGCCAAGACCACCTCCTGACGGGTCGGCGCAGACGCTAACCGGTCACTACCCATCCTGGTCCGATCGAGGGCCCTGGTCGGGTGTCGCCCCCCTTTGGGTTCTCGAAAGACGCCGGGAACGCCCCGCCAACACCCCAATGATCGCTGGGCTCCGGCCGTTCTGGTGCCCATGATGGGGGAGTAGGTTCGGACTCATGGGGACGGGCTGATCCGAGGTTTCGGGAGGTTCGAAGCCTCAGAGTCCGAGGGCACCAGCCCGGGACACTGGCCCGGCGATACCGCTGGCCTGATGCAGACATTGGATCGGGCGGCCGCGGCGGTCACGACCGCCCTGGCCAGGTTGAACGCCTCCCGGGGGGAGGGGGACTGGGGTCTGGCCGGTACCCGCCCCGGGCAGTACCACTCGGACCTGGTGGCCGACCCAGTGGCGGTAAAGGTGCTGGTCGAGGCTGGCCTTGGCGTGGTCAGTGAGGAATCGGGGCTTCATCACCCCGATCGATCCATTCAGGTGGTCCTTGATCCGGTGGACGGGTCCACCAATGCCTCGCGGGGCCTTCCCTGGTTCGCCACCAGCCTGTGTGCCGTGGACGCCGGCGGCCCCTTGGCCGCTCTGGTCATCAACCAGGCCACCGGTGAGCGCTTTGAGGCGGTCCGGGGGGCGGGTGCTCTTCACGACGGGGGGCCCTGCCAGCCGTCGGGCCAGACCGACCTGGCCCGTTCCGTGGTCGGGCTTTCGGGGTGGCCGGGGGAGCCCCTGGGATGGGCGCAGTTCCGGGCCTACGGGGCCGCCGCCCTGGATCTCTGCTCGGTGGCCTGCGGTCGCTTCGACGCCTACCTCAGTGCCGGCCCGGGTCACGCCCCCTGGGACTACCTGGGCGGACTACTGGTCTGCCAGGAGGCGGGCGTGGCCGTGGTCGAGGCCGGCGGTCGAGACCTGATCACGCTGGATCCCGGCGGCCGCCGGGCGGTGGTTGCCGGCTCGGCCGCCCTGGTGGAATCGCTCCTCGACCGGCCGGGCCGCTGACGCTCGAGCGCTGCGGGCCGGCGTAGCTGGCTCGGCTGATGGGTAGTTGACGAGGACACCACCAGCCCGCCAGCGCGACTGCGGGCTGACACCAGGAGGATTCGCCGATGTCCATCGCCACGACGTCCATCGCCACGACGTCCATAGCCACGACCATGCTCGAGACCAGCCCCCGCCGATCCAGCCTGGACGAAACGATCCTGGCCGGCGCAATCGAAGCGCTGGCGGAGTGCGCACAGACCTGCACACAGTGCGCTGATGCCTGCTTGGCTGAGGCTGAGGTGGACGCCATGGTGGAGTGCATCCGGCTCAATCTCGACTGCGCCGACCTCTGCACGACCACCGCTCGGGTGGTCGCCCGCTGCACCGACCAGGACACCGACACCGCCTACCTGGTCTTGGAGGCATGCATCGCCGCTTGTCGTGCCTGCGGCGACGAGTGCGAACGTCACGGCTCCCAGATGGAGCACTGCCAAGTATGCGCCGCCAGTTGCCGGCGCTGCGAGACCGCCTGTCGAGAACTCGTCAACGCCGCCGCCTGAGCCCGCTTGCTTCAACCTTGCCCCACTAACCTGGCCGGGCCGGGCGTTTAGCTCAGTTGGTAGAGCAGCACGCTTACAACGTGCAGGTCGTCGGTTCGAGCCCGGCAGCGCCCACCAGCGGTTTTGTCGGTGATTGGCCTCTGACCAGCAGCTTTGTCCGCCGTTTGAACACCGTCATTCGGCAGCTCCAGCGAGCGAGGCAGGACGGGAAATGGGGCCAGCAGCGACCAGTTCCTGCTCTCGATTGTCCGTTCCTACGCCGAGACTTACCAACAAGGCAGGGGTCTGCCCCTGCTTTAGTTGACTCGCAGGGTTGATAGACATCACGCAGCTTGAGCGGTCGGTCGAAGCAGTATCTCAAACTCGACCGGGGTGAGCTTGCCCAGCCCTCGCTGGCGTCGGCGGC
>JBQTHD010000035.1:0-21475 GCA_052390275.1 Acidimicrobiales bacterium
CGCCGGCCCCAGGACCAGCCTTTTTCGTGCCATGCAGAAAAATTCGCGCCCCCCTGGCGAATCTCCTGCAAGGAATTACAAGTTTCTCATTTCACCCAAACCGCCGCCATGTGCGGAACACGGGACTCTAGCGGGAGTAGAGCTCTACCACCAGCATCTCGTTGACGGGCATGTCGATCTGGTCCCGCATGGGCTCGGACAGGACCGAGACCGCCGTGCGGTCCCCGGAGCGCTCCAGCCAGGCGGGTACCCGGACGTCGCCGAGCATGTCCAGGTTGTGAACCACCGGGGCGATGCCTCGGCCCTTTTCGGTGAGCGAGACCACATCACCGGGGCGAACCCGCTGGGAGGGGATGGTGATGCGCTTGCCGTTGACGGCCACCAGCCCATGGCTCACAAACTGGCGGGCCTGGGGACGGGTACGGGCCCAGCCGGCGCGATAGACGACGTTGTCGGTTCGGGTTTCCAGCAGCGCCAGGAGGATGTGGCCGGTGACCCCGCTCTGGCGGGTGGCCTCCTCGTAGTAGCGGCGGAACTGACGCTCGAGCACGCCGTACGCGTAGCGCAGCTTCTGCTTTTCCTTGAGCTGGAGGGAGTAGTCAGAGACCCGAAGGCGGCCCCGACCGTGCTGGCCCGGGGGGAATGGCCGCTTCTCCAGAATCTTGGCGCCTTTTCCGTTCTCGAAGACATTCATCCCCAGCCGACGGGAGATCTTCACCTTGGGGCCGGTGTAGCGAGCCATGAAGCGGTGGTCCTTCCGAAACGCGCGTCACCGCCTGCGGGCGCAGGGGCCGTGCGACCTTAGCTGACCCGGCGGCCGATCAAAGTTCCGGCCGCCGGGTCCAAGGGCGTGCTGGTGCTCTCAGATCCCCCGGCCGGCGGCAAAATCGGCCATGACCTGGGGGGCGGCGGTAACGAACCCCACGACGTCGAGCATCCCGGGATCGTCGGGATCGGCGATGGAGAACCCGTTCGACACCATGCCCACCACTATGAGGCGGGCGGCAATGCCGGTGCGCTCCCGGTAACGCCTCAGGGCCTGGGCGGGATGGACCTCGCCGGCCCAGGTCTCGGAGTCGGTGTAGATGATGAAGGTGTCGACCGCCAGACCTCGGTCAAGGGCGTAGAGCATGGGCAGGGAGCAGTCGGTTCCCCCGAACGGCAGCCCGCTCACCGCCTTGACGATGTCGTCGAGACGCTGGCGGGCCGAAAGGCCAAGGGGGGTGATCCCGTCGGCCTCCGAGTACCACGTGACCCCCGACGGCGAGACCCAGGCCTCGGCACCGGTGCAGGCGAAGCCCACCGTCTCGACCCTTGGCTCGGTGGCCAACGTCAGGGCGGCCATGGCCGCCGCGCTTTCCAGACCTCAGGCGAGGTGAGATGCTCGGAGTTGATCGCCTCCCACGGCAAACCCTCGGCTTCGATCAGACGGGCGGATTCAGTGGAGGTGGCCGCATCCTGTGCCCTGCGACGGGCCATGATCAGGCGAGGAGTGGCCTCAGCGGGCGAGTCCTCCAACTTGCCAACAGCCCAGCGCAGGGCAAGATCGGTTGGGCTCCCCCGCTCGGGGGTTGGCTTGGCCAGCCGCAGCAAATCCCGGTGGGACCAACCTTCGCGTCGGGCGTACTTGATGAGCTGGAAGGCCAGGGCGTCGGCGTCACGGTCGGTGTACCAGCGGCCAATGGCCCGACGAAGGCCCCGGCCCCATCCCCGAAACTGCTCCACGAAACCAGCGAACAAGAACAGGTGGGTTCCTGTCCGACACACTCGCGATAGCGCTTCCAGGGCAAGGCGGCGGACGTCGGCGTCCGCGCTGGCGCAACAGGCTGCCAGGGCGAAAATGACCGGCGGCTGCTTGGGATTTCGCCCGGCCTCGGAGACTGCCACGATCTAGGCCACCGTTCGAGGGCCATCCTGGGCCAAGCATCGCAGGACGGCGGTGGCGTTCTCCTTTACCAACCGGCTCTCGGTTGCGTAATAGGAGCCACCGTCGACGCCCAGGATTAAGAACCGCCGTAGCCGGACCCAGTCATCCACCGCCCAGGTGTAACCCTTCGCAGAGTTGACCACCTGGTCAGAACCCGGGATGGGTTTCGGACTGCCCTGTCGCCCGGCCGCCCGGAACCCGATAACCGGCGCCACCGGCCCGCCACCGGCCCGCCACCGGCCCGCCACCGGCGACACTAGCGGTAGACCGTTGCGGACCGACGCCTATTTCAGCGCTCAGGCCAGCCCGAGTGGGGTCGTTCGCTCGCTACCACTGCTCGGCCGGCGTGCTTGGTCAGCCGAACGCAGGGGTCGCCGTGTGCCCGGGGTGGGACTTGAACCCACACAGCCCTCACGGGCCAAGGAGGTTTAAGCTCCTCGCGTCTAACCTCTTCCGCCACCCGGGCCGGTCCTAAAAAGCTAGGCCGATGCCAAGGGATGGCGCACCGGCACCGAGCCTGGGCGCCTGATTCAGTGTGTCAGCGAGGGGGCCACCCATGGTCGACGATTCCCAACCGGAAGTTTCTGATCCGATCAAGACCGGGCCACTCCCGCCCAAGTCGGTCGCCGCCAATGCGATCGTCGCCAGTTCGGCCGAGGACCGCCCCTCCCCCTGGATCGCCCTGGTGGCCACGGTGGGGGTGGGCCTGGTGGCCCTGGTCGGGGTGCAGGTGCTCATGGTCCTATTTCAGGGGTTCAGCCTCAAGACCGGCCAGTGGGGCGGAGTGCCCGATGACCTGTTGGACCGCATCGGCCTGCCTTTCGCCGCTCTGGGCGCGCCGGCGTCGGTGTTCCTCATCCTGGCCATCGCCCTCATCGCCCTGCCGGATCTGCTGGGCGAACCCGTCACCCCGGGCCAGGACCGCACCACCAGCGTGGCCCTGACAATGACCCTGGTCATCGCTGCACTGCTCATGGTGGGCGCGGCTCTCGCCGCGCGCGGTGGCGTGCGCCAGTTCGTGGCCCGCAACCCCGGCGGGGTGCCCATCCCGGTGATGGTTCAGTTCATGGCGTCGCTCATCGCCGCTTTGGGGGCCGGGTCCCTGGCCTTCTTCTTCGCGAGCGGCCTTCGCCGCCTTCGCCGAGCCTCGACTATTTCTGCCTAGGCAATCCCCTCAGATGTGGGGGCGGGCCGGGTGGCGGCCTCGGATTCCTGGAAGGTTCGACGAAACTCCTGGGTGAAGGCGGCCAGGGCCGCTTCGGGATCCACCCCGGCGGCCCGGGCCCGGGCCACGGCGCCGAAGAGTTCCGCCCCCACCCGGGCGGCCGCCTCTGACAGCGTCTCGTCGGCTTCCTCCTGCGCCCCGACGCCTGGCACCTTTGCCCCGGCTCGGGCCACCGCCTCCGGCCGGGTCTGGTCCGCTGCCTCTCCCGGGCCGACCGCTGACACGGCGCCGGCCGACTCCGCCTTTCGCTGCACCTTGGCGGCAAGTGCCAGGGCCGGCAGGCCCGGCGGGATGCCGTCCATGACGCTGCTGCGCCCCTTCTCGGCCAGCTTGGCCTGCTCCCAGTTGGCCAGGACCGCCTCGGCCGTGTCGGGCGCGTCGTGGGGTACGGCCGGATCGGGGGCGAACACATGGGGGTGGCGGGCCACCAACTTGTCATGCACCCCGCGGGCAACATCGGCCAGGGTGAAACGGCCGGCCTCAGCCGCCAGGGTGGAGTGGAACACCACCTGGAACAACACGTCGCCCAGTTCCTCGCACAACAGGTCCCAGGCCTCATCGGCGGGCAGGCCGGCGATGGCCTCGAGCACCTCGTAGGACTCCTCCACCAGGTGCCGCGTGAGGGTGAAATGGGTCTGGGCGCGGTCCCAGGGACAGCGTTGGCGCAGGTCACGGACGAGATCGGCGAACCGGGCCATCTCCGGCGCCACTGGGGTTCCCAGCCGGGGGATGAACACGCTGGTCAGATGATCCGGGGGAATCGAGCGGTCCAACTCTGCCCAATGCAGACGACGGACCTCCTCGTCGGCCAGACCCAGGCGCGACAGGATGGTCACGTCACCAACCGCCTCGGGGTCGGCGTCGGCGACTTCCCCCAGCACCAGCTTGATGTCGGACATGACCAGCGTGGAGTCGCACTGGGCCACCAGCCATGGCCCACAGCCTCCGGCCGCCTCCACCCCGAAGCGGTGGCCGTCCACCAGCGTGACCCCCTGGTTGAGCGGATCGATCCCCAGTCGATCCCACACCAGATCCACGAAGGACAACGAGGCGAGAACCTCGACGGTAACCCGAGGGTCGTGGCGCAGCCGGGCCACCGTCCTCTCCGCCACCGACGCCGAGCCGGGAACGCCGTAGAGCACCGGGCCGGCGACGGCCTCGGCCACCAGGGTCTCGACTATCGCCTCGTAGACCTGCTCCAAGGAAGTGGCCGACTCGTAGAGGGAGTCGAAGCTGACGGCAGGCTCCATGGCGACGGCGGCGGGATGGCGCCGGGTACGGAGAAATCGCCGCGGATGGGTCTCGATAGCCGCCCGGACCTCGGCGGTGATGAGTTCGGGGCCGGCCGGGCCCAGACCCACGACCACCACCCGAGGCCGCGAACTCTCCCGGTCGGACCTCCCAGCGAAGTGGTCACGAGCCGCGGGCGCGTCGCTGGCCACGGCCTGGGCGCCGAGGTCTGTGTTCCTCGGCTCCTCGATTTGACCGGGGAGTGCCGGAATCAGGGTTGCGGCGTCGAACCGGAAAGGCCCGGATCCCCGGCTGGGCCACCGCCGGACGGGGGACTCAGATCGGGCAGAACCAGTTGGCTGGCAGCCCGGTCGAGGACCCCGAACCGGGGGTTAACCACGATCTCGGCCTCCTCCACCGCTTGGGTCAGGAGGGCCTGAACGCCGTTCTGGCCCCGGTCGGCGATGAGCGAGCGGGCCAGGGGGGCAGCCTCGGCGAACTCCATCTTGCGCTTGGAGTCCACCCTCAACAGGTGGTACTCGCCCTCGCCGCCCTCCACTGGCTCACCCACCACCCCCACCTCCTGGCGGCCCATGGCGAAGGACAACGATGGTGCCGCCAGGGTCCCGGGCTGGATCTCACAACCCAGGTCCCCTCCCCTGGCCCGCGTGGACGCGTCGATGGACTCGGCGGCGGCCAGGGTCTCGAACTTCTCGCCGGCTTCCACGCGAGCCTTGATGGCCAGGGCCTGTTCGCGGGTGGCCACCTTTATCTGGTGGACGCAGTAGCGGAAGAACTCACCCTCGAGGCCCTCGTAGGCCTCCCGAGTCACCGCCTCGACGTCGTCCACGTCGAGGACATCGAGGGCCAGAACACTCAGTTCCGCCTCCCGGCGGGCCAGGATCTGCTGATAATCCTCGGGGAACTTGGCAAACACCCCGGGCCGGGCCCGATCGAAATTGCTGGCGAGCGCCACCCGGGAACCGTTGACATCGTCAGTCGTGACCGTCAACTTGCGCTTGCGCAACTCCTCCTCGACCACCTGGTAGTAGATCTGGCGGGTCAGGGTGAGCGCGGCGATGCTGGCATCGAAGGACCGCAGGCCGGCGCCGTCGACCTTGACCTGCTGGGTCTCGCCCACCAGGGCGACGTACTCGGTGTTGGAGGCGATGGCCCGAAGTTCGTCCTCCACCACCGCGCTGGTGATGACTTTCCCGTTCACAGTGGCGGCGAAGGGGGTGGCGGCGGCACAGGCCGACGCGGCCAGGCTGATCACAGCAACTGCGGCCGACGGCCCCCAACGCCGACCGGCCCATGGACGACTCAACTTCTCAGGTGGGCGGCGGTCCCGGGCAGGGCTGGGCTCGGCTCGGCCTCGGAAGAGTTCCTCTGAGGGTTTCACGGTCCTGGGATGCTAACGGTGCAGCCGCGGCCGAAGCAGCCTGTCCTCAGGCCGGCGCGGCCACCGGGTCCGGCGGCACGAGCTCGGCCAGAAGATCGGCCAGGCGGGAGGCTACGGACTCCCCCGGGGTGGCCGAATCGGCAATGGGTACGGCCAACTGGCGGGCGTCCTCCCGCCACTGCGCTCCCCGGGCCAGGCGGGCCAGACGGACCTTCTGGCTGGCCCGAAGGTCGAGCGGGCCCAGTCGGACCACCACACCGGCGGGCCCGCTCATGCCCGGGGCCCGGATGGCGGTGACGTCGGTGATCCCCAATCGCAGGCACTGAGCCCGTAAGGCGGCCACCCCCAAAAGGGCGTCGGCTTCGGGTGGGGGAGGTCCGTAGCGGTCCTGCCACTCGATCCGGATGTCGGAGACGTCAGTGGATACTGACACCGAGGCCAACCGACGGTAGGCCTCGAGGCGGGACTCGTCGTCGGGGATGTAGTCGGCCGACAGGCGGGCATCGCCAGGGAGATCGAGGCGGACCTCCGCAGGGGCCTCCACCGTCTCGCCCTTCAGTTCGGCCACAGCCTCGGAGACCATGGTGACGTACAGGTCGTAACCCACCGCGGCGATGTGGCCCGACTGCGAGGAGCCCAGCAGGTTTCCCGCCCCCCGGATCTCCAGATCCCGCATGGCCAGCGCGAAACCCGAACCCAGTTGGTTGTGTTCGCCGATGGTACGCAGGCGCTCCTCGGCCGTCTCTGACAGAGCCCTGTCCGGAGGGAAGAACAGGTAGGCGTAGGCCCGCTGCCCGGCCCGGCCCACCCGGCCCCGGATCTGGTGTAGTTGGCCGAGGCCCATGAGGTCGGCTCGGTCCACCACCAGGGTGTTCACCGTGGGCATGTCGATTCCCGACTCGATGATGGTGGTGCAGACCAAGACGTCGTAGTCCCCGTCCCAGAAGTCGAGCACCACCCGTTCCAGGGCCCCCTCGTCCATCTGCCCGTGGGCTATGGCCACCCGGGCCTCGGGCACCATCTCGTTCAACCGGGCGGCCACCGCGTCGATGTCGGAAACCCGGTTGTGGACGAAGAAGACCTGGCCCTCGCGCAACAACTCCCGGCGCAGGGCCTCGGACACGGCGTTCTCGTCGTACTCGCCCACATAGGTCAAGATGGGTTGACGGTCGGCCGGGGGGGTGTTGAGCACGCTCAGGTCCCGAATTCCGGTCAGGCTCAGTTCCAGGGTCCGGGGGATGGGGGTCGCGGTCAGGGTGAGAACGTCCACCGAGGATCGGATCGACTTGATGGCCTCCTTGGCCGCCACCCCGAAGCGCTGCTCCTCGTCGATGACCAGAAGGCCCAGATTCTTGAAGGCAACGTCGGATGACAACAGGCGGTGGGTTCCCACCACCACGTCCACCGCCCCGGTGGCCAGGCCCTCCACCACCGAGCGGGCCTGAGCCGGGCTGAGGAACCGGGAGAGCACCTCCACCCGGGTGGGGAAGGGCGCGAAGCGGTCGGAGAAGGTGGCGTAGTGCTGCTGGGCCAACAGGGTGGTGGGCACCAGGATCGCCACCTGGCGCCCGTCGGACACCGCCTTGAAGGCGGCCCTGATGGCCACCTCCGTCTTGCCGAACCCCACGTCGCCACAGACCAGGCGGTCCATGGGCCGCTCGGCCTCCATGTCGGCCTTCACCTCGGCGATGGCCCGCGCCTGGTCCGGCGTCTCGATGAACCCGAAACCTTCCTCCATCTCCGCCTGCCACACCGAATCGGCGGCGAAGGCATGCCCGACGGTGGTGGCCCGGGTTCGGTAGAGGGCCACCAACTCCTCGGCCACCTCCCGGGCGGCCGAGCGGACCCGGGCCTTGGTCCGGGCCCAGTCCGATCCCCCCAGGCGGGACAGGGTGGGCGCGTCCCCGCCGGTGTAGTGGCGGATGGCGTCGATCTGATCGGAGGGGATGTAGAGCTTGTCCCCGGAGCGGTACTCGAGCAGGAGGTAGTCCCGGGCGGCACCGCCGATGGCCCGGGAGACGATCCCGCCGTAGCGGGCCACCCCGTGCTGTTGATGGACCACGTAGTCGCCCGGGGCCAGGTCGTCGACGAAGCGCTGGGCCTCCCGCCGGGCGGGGCGGACCACCCGGTGGGACCGACGGCGGCCGGTCAGATCGCCCTCGCAGAGGACGGCCAGTTTGGGCTCGGCCAGGATCACCCCCCGTTCGAGGCCCTGGGCGATTATGCGGCTTCCTCCACCGGCGGCGGCAGGGGTCGCCCCCGCCGCCCCGCGTGGCGCTGTTCCCGGCTTCAACGGGAGGCGAACGCCGCTGTCGGCCAACTGATCGGCCAAACGGTTGGCCGACGCCTCCCCCTCGGCCGCCACCACCACCTCGTAACCGTCGGCCACCAACTGGGCCACCCGGGCGCCGATACGCCCCGGGTCCCCCACCACCCGGTCCCAGGGTCGGGCCTCCACCGCCAGGGCGGGTTCGGCGACCCGGGAACCTGCTGCCCCCGGCGCGGTCAGGCTGGCCGTGATGGTGGCCACGGGCGCCTGGGTGCGGGCCAGCAACCGATCGAAGCTGAGGTGCAGGCTGGGCCATCGGTTCCCCGATCCACCGGGAGACTCAGCCCCATCTACCCCGGCCAAAGGGGCTTCGGCGAAAGCGGCCCCGGCGGCAGCGGACTCGACGGCAGCGGACTCGACGGCAGCGGACTCGGCGGCAGCGGACTCGACGGCATCGGACTCGACGGCCTCGGCCCCCAGCGTTGCGCCCGTATCTCCGGGAGGCCGGGAGGCTCCCCATGTCTGGGCCAGGGAGGCGGCGAGGGCCTCCTCCTCCGCCAGGATCTCCGCCGCCCGGTTGCGCATGACCCGGGGTTCGATCAACACCACCAGGGCATCGGGGCCGACCAGATCCAGCAGGACGTGCTCGGACTCCGTCACCCAGGGCAGCCACGACTCCATGCCGTCGAAGATCTGACCCTCGGCCAACCGCTCCCACTGCGCCCGGCCCCATGGCGCCCGGGCCACCATGGCCGCCGCCCGGGCCCGGACTTCACGGGTGGGCAGCAGTTCCCGGCAGGAGAAGATCTCGGCCCGATCCAGGGGGGCGACAGATCGCTGGTCGCCCACCGAGAACCGCATCAGACGGTCGACCTCGTCGCCCCACAGGTCGATGCGCACCGGGAACGCTGCGGTGGAAGGGAAGACATCGATGATGGACCCCCGCCTGGCCACCTCCCCCCGGTGCTCCACGTGGGGCTCCCGCCGGTAGCCAACGGCGGCCAGATCCCGAAGCAGCGCCTCGGGGTCAAGGCTGAGGCCGGGAGTGATGACCACCGGTTCCGCGTCCTCGACGTGGGGGCCCAGGCGCTGAACCAACGAACGCACCGGGGTGATGAGGACCTGGGGCATCCGCTCGGGGCGGCGCAGGCGCCACATGGCCCGCAGACGCCGGCCCATGGTCTCGATGCTGGGGCTGATCCGCTCGAAGGGCAGCGTTTCCCAGGCGGGGAACAGGTCGACGGCGTCGGGCCCCAGGTAGGCCCCCAGGTCGGCCTCCAGCCGATGGGCCTCGGCCGAGGTGGCCACCGCCACCACCAGCGGATGGCGATCGGTGGCCTGGGCCACGGCCGCCAAAGTGAGGGCCTGGGCGGCCTCGCCGACCATGACCACCGGACCGGCGCCGGAGGCCTGGGCCATCGCCGCCACGGCCGGGTGGCGGGCCAGGCGGGCGGGCAGGCTGCGAAGGCTCACGAACTGCTGCCGCGACTACAAACCATTGCAACCTTGCTGGCAGGAGCCGGGATCAGCGACCCCCTGCCGGGACATCGATCAACTCGTGCTCGACGTCGGAATAAAGAACGGTTTCCTCACCATCGCGCTCGGATTGGCCTGACCACCGGAAGAAAATGACGGCGATAACGAACCATAGATAGAAACCGCCGGCCAGCTTCATTACCAGGCCAGCCATCTGCTGATCCGTCACGACATCCAGTCCGAACATGCGCGGTAGGCCGACATAAACCTCATAAAGCGGGGTTCGGGCGAAGGTGAGGAACGAGGCTGGCACGGTGGGAAGGATGGTCTGGCCGAACAGATAGAGCATCTGTACCGGTGCTCGGAGTCGGCGAATCTCCGGCAGCGGGCTGGCGACCGGCATCCACATCAGGATCGCCGAGGCGACCAGCACGGCGTGGGCCACGAAGTGCAGGGGGTGGTTCTCCACGGTGGTGTTGACCACCAGGGGCCAGTGGGACAGGACCAGCACCAGGTTGGCCTGCAACAGCGCCGGTACCGGCCGGGACAGTCCGCCCACCAGGCGGCGGATCCGGCGGCCGGCCAGCAGACGCCGAGCCATCCAGGTGGGGGTGCCGGCCACCAGGGCCAGCGCTCCCACCAGGGTAAAGAGCAGGTGCTGGGCCATGTGGACGCTGTAGAGCGAGCCCTCGGCCAGGTCGTGGACCGGCCAGTCCGACCCCAGCCAGAAGGTCGCCACCCCAACCAGGAACAGGACCTGCCGGCCCCGGGGCGTGGCCTCGCCGGTGCGGCGGAGGTGACGGCGAACGGCGGTTACGTAGAGGACGCCGAGGGCCCCGAAGATCAGCCAAACGTCGAAATGGGGATGCCAGCCGCCCAGTGATCCTGACGCCATCAGCCCCGACGGCCCCATCAACGGGCTCAGCGGGGAAGATTGAAGGTGAGAAGAACGACCCCGTAGATGAAGAAGGCCAGAACCAGTCCCGTGACGAAAACCCGCCGGAACAACCGGTCGTCGAAGCGCAGGTGCATGAACCACATCACGACGATGATGAACTTGATGAGCGACAGGATGATCAGCCCGGGGACCAGCAACCCGCCCAGTTCCACGTAGGACATGACCACTTCGGCACCGGTGATGAAGGCCAGGAACAGGGCGATCATCACGTACTGACGATCGCTGGGGTGGTGGGCGCCGTGGTCGTCGACGGTATGAGCCTCGGCCGGGGCGACGACGGGCTGGGGTGACTTGCTCATGGGATCAGGTGGGTCCTGGGTCGGCTCAGACGGGTCCTGGGGCGGATCAGACGGGTCCTCATGGAATCAGGTAGATCAACGTGAAGATCACGATCCAGACGATGTCGACGAAGTGCCAGTAAAGCCCAACCAGTTCGACCGTTTCCACCCGGTCCGGCCCCAGCCGGCCCTTGACCGCCAGGCCCCACAACGAAAGCAACATGAGCACGCCCAGGGTCACGTGGACGCCGTGAAACCCGGTCAGCACGTAGAAGCTGCTGCCGAACAGGTTGGTGCGAAGGTTCAGACCCTCCCGCACGAAGACGGTGAACTCATAGACCTGGCCCCCCACGAAGGTGGCCCCCAGTAGGCCGGTGGTGAGCAACCACACCTTGAGGCGGTGCTGATCACCCCGCTGGATGGCGGCCAGGGCCAGGACCATGGTGAGGCTGCTCATCAGCAGGACAAAGGAACTGACCGACGTGAAGGGAATGTCGAAGACGTCGAGGGGGGAGATGGTGCCCGGCTCGCTCTGGCCCCGGTAGAGCAGATAGGTGGAGATCAGCCCTCCGAAGAGCAGACATTCGGAGCCCAGGAAGGCCCACATGCCGATCTTTTCGTGGCTGAGACCCGTGGTGGTGGGGGGATGGCCCCCTCCCAGGTCTGCCGGGGCCGCCGGCTTGGCCACGGTGGCGGGACCGCTCATGGTGCCTCCCCGGTGCCGACGGCGGCAGGCGTTGCTGCCACCGTGGGGGCGCCGTGGCCGTGGTCGTCGTGGTCGTCGTGGCCGTGATCGCCGTGGCCGGCGTCAGGATCGGTCTGGGGCTCCAAGGCCCAGCCGAAGATTCCGGCCAGGATCCATACCGCTCCCAAAATCGCCACCACCCAGGTCTTGTAGATCATCCCGTAGGAGATGACCGGGAGGCTGAGAGCGGTGAAGATCGGCCAGTAGGAGGGGGAGGGCAGGTGGATGTCCGGGCGCTCTGGCTGATCCACGGCGTTGGCGGCGGCGGCCAACTCGGCATCGGTGCGCTGGTCCCGAAGGACCGCCCGGCCCTTGGTGTCCTCGGTGTACTTGCGGTGCCACAGGTCGTCGAGGTTGGTGACCACCGGGATCTCGGCGAAGTTGTACTCCGGTGCCGGGGAGGGGATGGTCCATTCCAGCGTCCGTCCGTCCCACGGGTCGGCCCCGGCCGGCTTGGCCGAACGGGCCGAACGGCGCACGTTGTACATGAACACCAGAACCGACAGGGCGATGACAAAGGAGCCGATGGAGGCCACGAAGTTCCAGAACTCCCAGCCCATGCCCTCGGGATAGGTGTAGGTCCGCCGGGGCTGGCCTTGGAGACCAAGGATGTGGAAGGGAGCGAAGGTCATGTTGAAGCCTAGGAACATCAGCCAGAACTGGGCCTTGCCCACCCGGTCGTTGAGTACATGTCCTCGCACCTTGGGCCACCAGTAATAGGCGCCGCCGAACAGGCCGAACATGCTGCCGCCGAAGAGCACATAGTGGAAGTGGGCGACGATGTAATAGGTGTCGGTCTGCTGGGTGTCCGACGGGACAATGGCGTGGGTGACCCCCGACAGGCCGCCGATGGTGAACATGGCCACGAAGCCCACGGCGAAGAGCATGGGGGCGCTGGGGGTGATCTTTCCCTTCCACAAAGTGCTGATCCAGTTGAAGATCTTCACCCCGGTGGGTACGGCGATGAACATCGTCGAGGCCCCGAAGGCGGCCAGGGCCACCGGGCCGATGCCGGTGGCGAACATGTGGTGGGCCCACACGCCCCAGCCCATCAGTCCAATGGCGATGCCGGAGAACACCATGACCCGGTACCCGAAAAGAGGCTTGCGAGCAAAGACCGGGATGATCTCCGACACGATGCCCATGGCCGGCAGGATCAGGATGTACACCTCGGGATGGCCGAAGAGCCAGAAGAGGTGCTGCCACAGAAGCGGATCGGCCCCGGCGTTGATATTGAAGAAGTTGGTGGCGAACAGGCGGTCAAAGGTGAGAAGGAAAAGGGCCACCGTGATGACCGGAAGGGCGAACAGCAGGAGGAACTGAACCACCAGGCTCATCCACACAAAGATGGGCATGCGCATGAGGGTCATTCCCGGGGCCCGCATGTTGATGACGGTGACGATCAGGTTCACCGCTCCGGTCAACGAGGCGATACCCAGGATCTGGAGGCCAAAGACCCAGAAGTCGATGTTGTGGCCGCCCATGTTCCGACCCAGGGGTTGGTAACCGAACCATCCTCCGTTGGGGGCCCCGCCCAGGAAGAAACTGGAGTAGGTGAACAGTCCGCCGAAGAGAAACACCCAGAAGCTGAAGGCGTTCATGCGAGGGAAGGCCACGTCCCTGGCCCCGATCATCAGCGGCAGGAGGTAGTTCACGAAGGCGGCCGACAACGGCATGATCACCATGAAGACCATGGTGGTGCCGTGCATGGTGAACATCTGGTTGTAGGCCTCGGGCGACAGGAAGGTGTTGTCCGGAGTCCCGAGTTGCACCCGCAGGGCCAAAGCCTCCAGGCCCCCCAGGATGAAGAACACAAAGGAGGTGATGCCGTAGAGGATCCCGATCTTTTTGTGGTCGACCGAGGTCATCCAAGCCCAGGCGCCCTTGGCCGACCCGGTCGGGCGGCGAAACCATCGGCGGGGCTGAGGGGAGTCCGGATCGGCAGGAGGCAGCGTGGCCAGGGGGGCCGGATGGGTGAGGGTCATGGCTCCAGACCAATCTGGGGGCCACGGCCCGCGGATGGGCAGTTGGGCGGGCAGCGCCGGTTCATTGCAGGGACTCCAGGTAGGCGATGAGTTGGTCGATCTCGCTGTCGTTCAAGGGTGCCCCCGGGATGATCATCTGGTTGCCGGGCTTGACCCCCTGGGGGTCGGCCAGCCACTTGCGCAGGTTTTCCTCGTTGGTTTCGAAGATGGACCCGGCGAAGGTGCCCCGGGAGGCGAAGTGGGTCAGGTTCGGGCCGATTTTTCCATCGGAGATTCCTTCGATGGCGTGGCAGGTGGCGCAACCCCGGTTGGAATACACCGCCAAGCCCTCGGCCGCCTCGGAACCCTCCTCGGGCGCCACCGGGCCCTCGGTCTGGCTGGCCTCCCACTGGGCGAAATCGGCGGCGGAGAGGGCGACGGCCACGTTGCGCATGTTGGCATGGGAGGTCCCGCAGAACTCGGTGCACTGGCCCGGGTACTCACCAGGGGCGTCGGCCTCCACCATCATCCGGTTGGTCCGCCCGGGAATGACGTCGGTCTTTCCAGCCAGCGCCGGGATCCAGTAGCTGTGGATCACGTCCACGCTCTCCAGCGTCAACTCCACCGGTCGCCCGGCGGGAATGACCAGTTCGTTGGCACTGACCACGCCGGACTCCTCGTACTGGTACTCCCACCAGTACTGGTGGCCAATGACGGTGACCCGTAGGGCATCGGCCCCGGCCGGCCGCGACATGTCGAAGATGACCTTGATGGTGGGCACGGCGATGACGGCCAGGATGAGCGCGGGAACCAGGGTCCAGGCGATCTCCAACTTGGTGCTGCCGTGGATCTGCTCGGGCTCCTCGGCCTGGCCCCGGTCCCGGAACTTGAACATGGCGATGACCACCAGGGCCTGGACCAGCACAAAGACCACGCCGGCCACCATGAACACCGGGTCGATCAGGTTGTCGATCTGGCGGCTGATGGGGCCTTTGGGCTCAAGGGTGCTTTGGGGGGCCACCTTGGCGCAGGCGGACAGGCCCAGTAGGACCAGGCTGGCGGGGACCAGGCGGGTGACGGTGGCCCGGCGGCGGGCGGGGCGGGGCGAACTCACGAGACCACTACCTCGCCGGTCATGTTGGGATGGACGTCACAACGAAAGAAATAGTTGCCGGCTTCGGCGATGGTGAACTCATAGGCGGCCTTGGCCGGGCCGGTGATCAGCTCCCCGGCGAAAAGCGCCTCTTCGTCCGGGGTGGGCGCGGCGGAGGAGTAGATGGCCAGGTTGTGGGGCACTTCGGCGTCGGCGTTCTCCAGGTTGACCTGCACCGGGGTGGCCGCCGGCAGTTCCAGGGTGGTGACGTCGTAGGTGATGTTTTTGGCTACCACGTTGAAGGTGGTGCCGGCGGCACTGGGGCTGTGGTCGGCACCGTCGCTCGAGACCGGATCCGAACCGTCCTGGCCTCCGCCGACATCCGGAGTGTCGTCGTGGTCGGAATCGGTTGACTGCGTCCCGGTGGCGTCGTCGTCATGGCCGTCGTCTTCGCTGTGGCCCTCGTCACCCTCGCCGGAAGGCTTGTCCTCGGCGTGGCCGCCCTCGACGCCCTCCTCACCCTCGGCGTGTCCACCCTCCCCGGCGCCGTGGCCGCCGCCGTGGGCTTCGATGGGCCGCTCACCCTTGGCTGCGGCCACCAGACCGCCACCAGCCATCAGGACGCTGCCCACCACCAAGAGGGCGACCAGGGTGGCGCTGGAGAGTTGGGGCCGGGCGGCCACCACGGACGCCACCGCCAGGATGACCGCCCCGACCACCAGGGCCAGCACCCACGAACCGGTTTCAGACACGGCCAGCAGCATCCGGGACATGAAGTACATCAGGCTGGCGATGGCCCCCAGGCCCACCACCGGCAGGGCCACCGGGGACAGGTCGATCTGGCGGCCGGTGTGCTCGACGGCCAGGCGGGCCATCCAGCCCGACGCCGCCACCATGGCCACGACCAAACCGGCGTAGGCGGCCACGGCCCCGAGCACCAGGCCCGAAACCAGCAGGGCCGCGCCCAGAGCCCCGAGGATCGGCCAGGCCCCACCACCGGGTTGGGCGGGCAGAACCGGCGGGGGAGAGCCGGGGTCGGCGGGCAGGAGCGCCACCGCCGGCCGGTCGCCCCAACCTCCGACGATCACGGCCACGAACCCGGCGGTGAGCGACAACCCGATGAACAGGGTCACCCCCCCGGGATCGCCGGTGAAGGCGGCGTAGGCCAGACCGAACAAAAGGGTGACGACGGAGGCGGGTACCAGCAGGCGAGAAGCGGGGGAGAGCATGGCGTCGACCTCAGGCGTGCCGGCTGGCCAGGAACAAAACGGTGATGATCACGTAGCCCAACACGGTGACGCCCTGGTAGGCGATGGCCGTTCCCCTGACCCCGTCGCACCGGTTGGAGGGGAAGTGCCCGGCGACGGCCCGAGCCGCCACCATCAGGGCCAGGGCGCTGACGACCAGGAGATGGGCGATGTGGTAGCCGAAGAAGGCAAAGTAGAAGGTGCCGTAGGCGTGGCTGGCCACCCCGAACCCGGCCTCGACCAGGGCCTGCCACTCGGCGTTGGCCATGGCCACCGTCATCAGGGCGGTCAGCACCATGGCAATGGCCACGTTGCGCTGTTCATTGCGCCGGGCCGCCCACACCGCCCACTGGGCGGAAAAGGACCCGAGGATGGCGGTGATGCCGACCACGGTGGGGATGTAGGTGCCGACCTCGACCCCCTCGGGCGGCCAGTCCGCCGACCCGGCCTTGACGGCGAAATAGGCGGCCACCATGGTGCCAAGCACCATGAAGTCGGCGGCCAGGAGGATCAGCACCCCGATGGAGACCGATCGCCGACCGTCGGGAATGTCTATCCCGGGATTCGACTCCACGGGGGGCGCCGCCTGGGTACGCGCCGTTGCCGAGGGGCTCATGCGCTGGCCGACTCCAGTTCAAGCAAGGGGGTGGGCGACGAGATGGCCGGTAGGCCGTCGAGGTCGAAGTTGTGCGCCGGCGGAGGCGAGGAGGTGGCCCACTCCAGGGTGTGACCACCCCAGGGATCCGCAGCGGCCCGCCGACCGAGGCCAGCCACCGCGCTGGCCCCAAGGTCCACTGCGAACAGGACCGTCCCGAGGCTCAGGACGTAGCTGCCCAGGGTGGATACGGCCTCCAGAGCGGCGGGAAGATCCTCGGATCCGCCCAGGCCAGCCAGCAGGTGGGGGCCGAAGCTGGCGAACAGGCCAACGAAGATGGCCAACACGCTGACCCGGCCGATCCCGGGGGTCAGGTGACGACCCCAGAGCTTGGGAGCCCAGAAGTGGGTTGCGGCCACCAGCCCCAGGGTGGAGACCCCGAAGAACAGAAGGTGCTGGGTGGCCAGCGACCAGGGGCCCGAGCGAAGGGCGGTTCCGGTGGCCGCAGCGGCGATGGCGGCTGCGCCCAGGCCCACCGCGAGCACCGCCAACCCGGCGAGGACTCCCTGGGCGCCGACGGCGGACAGGGTGGGACTGGGGCCGCCTCTGGCCGGCTTGAGCGTGAGCAACAGGTTGAGGCCCATGGAGGCGACCGGTGCCAGGACGATGAGCCCGCCAACCACAAAGAGGGGACGCGCTCCCAGCGACGCCACCTCTCCCCCCCAACCGGCAAAGGCCAGGACCCCGATGCCGCCCAGGGCGGCGGTGGCCCGGGTGTGGGAGGCCACCGGGCGGTGGGCGAAGACGGCCAGCACCTCGGCCATCGCCCCAAGCGCCGGTATCACCAGAGCCCAGAGCATGGGGTAGGCGCCGAACCAGAAGAGTCGGGGCCACAGGGCCGCCCCCGGTCCTTCGAAGATGGCCCCCGAGTAGTGAAGCCCCAGCACTCCCATGACCAGGGCACCCAGCAGCACCGGAAGGGCCAGGACCAAAAGGGTCGACGAGACCAGGGCCGACCAGGAGAAAAGGGGCAGTTGACGAAGGGCCATGCCCGGCGTCCGCAACTGCAAAAGAGTGACCATGAGGTTGACGGCGGTGATCACCGCGGCCACCAGGACCAGGCCGACGCCCAGCATGACCATCTCCACGCCCCGGCCACCGCCCGATCCGGCCACCGCCTCGGCCAGGGTCCAATCCGATCCCACCGGTCCGGCCAGAGGTGCCGCCAGCACCATCAGCCCACCGAAGATGAACGTCCACAGCCCCAGACCATGGGCTCGGGGAAAGGCCATGCGGCGGGCTCCGGCCTGAAGGGGGGCAATCCCCGACGCAAGTCCCAGCCAGGCGGGCAGAAGAAAGAGGAAGACCATGATCACGCCGTGGAGGCCGAAGAGGCTCGCCGTCGGCCCCTCCGTCCCGCCTGTCGCGGGGCCGAGAACAGCCAAACCGCCACCGATCACCCCGAAGGCCACGGCAGCGACCATGAAGGCCTTGCCGATCGTCTTGTGGTCGCTCAGGGCGTTCATGCCGGCGCGGACTCTAGCCATGCCCCCAGCCCACGACCCAACCCGCCAGGGTCAGAACGGGACTCCGAATCAGACAAGTTGGTCGAGGGCCATGGCCCCAAACAGCAACGTGATGTACGTGATCGAGTAGTGGAACAGGCCCATGGCATGGCGGTAGGTGCCGTCCCTGGACAGGCGCAGGGCCAAGGCCAGGAAAATCGCCCCCAGTAACACCGCCGGTGCCAGATATACGGCCCCCAGATTGGCCACCGGGGCCAGGGCCAGGCTCACCGCCCACAGCACCACCGTGTAGCCGACGATCCTCCGGGCAGTGACCGAGAACTCGGCCACCACCGGCAGCATGGGCACCTTGGCCGCGGCGTAGTCGTCCCGATAGCGCACGGCCAGGGCCCAAAAGTGCGGCGGGGTCCAGACGAAGATGATGGCGAACATGACCAGGGGGGCGGCCGACAACTGGTTGGTCACTGCTGCCCAGCCGACCAGGACGGGAACGGCCCCCGCAGCGCCCCCGATGACGATGTTTCGGGTGGACGTCCGCTTCAGCCACAGGCTGTAGACGAAAACATAGAAAAGGGTGGCCCCAACCGCCAGGGCGGCGCTGAGCGGGTTGACCGCCAGCCACAACACCACCGCCGCCACCAGTTCCAGGGCGATCGCGAAGATGAGGGCCTGGCGGGGCTTGATGTCCCCGGTAACCAGCGGCCGGTGGGCGGTGCGGACCATGATCTGGTCGATATCCCGATCGATGTACATGTTGGTGGCGTTGGCCCCGGCCGCGGCGAGTGTCCCTCCCACCAGGGTGGCCAGCACCAGTCCCACCGGCGGCATGCCCCGTTGGGCCACGACCATGGCCGGCACCGTGGTCACCAACAAAAGCTCGATGATGCGGGGTTTGGTCAGGGCCACGTAGGAGCCCAGCTTGGAGCGGGCAGGAGCGGCCACGGACATCGGCGGTGAGGTTAGGCCGTGATCGGCCCCCGCCCCCAAACGGGCAGGGGCTCCACCCATGCTCGGCTCAGGCGGGCGGGGCCTGGGTCGGGCGAGCCTGGGTCGGGCGAGCCTGGCAGGCCTCGGACTGGCGGGGCCTGGGTCAGGCCGGAGGCGGCGGGGCCCAGTCGGGCACGAAGTCCGACTTCGAGCCGTCCCCCTCGGTCAGCCGAGTCGGGCGACCACCCGAGGCCGGGACGATCCAGAGCTTGGATCCACCCCGGCGGGAACTTTGAAAGACCAGGTCCTCGCCGTCGGGGGACCAGGCGGGGGCCGAATCGACCGCGGCATCGTCGGTTACCCGGGTGGCCGCGCCTCCGGTGGCATCCATCACGTAGACCTCGGGATTGCCGTCCCGTGCCGAGGTGAACGCCAACTTTTCACCGTCGGGGGAAACGGCGGGAAGCTCGTCGTCGCCCGGTGAAGAAGTGAGTCGTTCGGTCCCGGTGCCGTCGGCGTTCATGACGTAGATCTCCGAATCGCCGTCCCGCAGGCTCTGGAAAAAGATTCGGGTGCCGTCGGACGACCAGACCGGCCCGTACTCCGGCAAAGGAGTATCGGTCAGGCGCCGAGCGGCTGTTTCGCCCACGTCGGGCGGGCCGGCACCGGTCGGGGCCGTGCGATCCGAGTCGAGGGCGATCGTGTAGATGTCGAAGTTGCCGGTTCGGTCGCTGGCGAAGGCCAGGGTCCGGCCGTCGGGCGAGAAGGCCGGGAAACGCTCGTCCCCGGGATCGGCCGTCAGCTTCCGAGCGGTCCCGCCGCCTGCCCCTCCGCCGGCCGCCTCGACCATCCAGACGTCGGTTCCCTCCGCCGTGGTGGACTCATAGGCGATCCGGGTCCCGTCGGGGGAGAACGTCGGGTAGCTGTCGGTGGATTCCCCGCTGGTGACCTGGACCAGGCCGGTTCCGTCGGCCGACACCGTCCAGATGTCGAGGTCGGCCCCCGAGCCCCGGGCAAAAGCGATCCGGCCCTCCAGCTCTGACAGGCCTTTGCCGGCGGCGAAACCCCCACCGGAGGCCACCCAGGCTGCCGAGGCAACCCCGCCAGCCAGCAAGACCACGGTGGCGGCCGCCAGTCCGGCCACCAACCCCCGAGCCCGGGACTCACCACCGGAAGTGCCCATAGGCATCATCGACGCTCCACCACCTTCGCCATGTCGTTACCGGCTGGCGCCCCGGCCAAACCCGTCCCCCGAGTCTGCCAGTCGGCACCTTCCGCCGACGGGATCTGTCCGATCGTTACCCGCCAACGGATCGGGCGCTCAAGCGTCCCTTAGGACTGTACGAAGTGCATGGCGGCTGGGGTTCCTGGTAATCGCTTGGTGCCCTACGCTGTACCCTACGTTGGTGCGCAAGACGAGCGTTTACCTGTCTGATGACGAGTCGGCCCGGTTGCTTGGGTTGGCCGAGCGAGAAGGCACCTCGCAAGCTGAGGTGATTCGTCGGGCGATACGGACGTACCAACCCATTCGCCGGGCGGATCGAAACTTCGCCTTATTCGGGTGCTCCGAGGGCCCCGGAGGCTCGATCGCCGAGGTGGACGAGGAGGCATTGCTGGAGGGTTTCGGGTCGTGACCCTCATTGTCGACGCCGCCCCATTAGTGGCGGTGGCCGACCGGCGTGACCCGATGAGAGAGCGGGTGCAAGCCGTTCTGGCCGGTGAAGCCGGTGAACTGGTGGTCCCGAGCCCGATCAGCGCCGAGGTCGACTACCTGCTCGGCACCCGTCTGGGTCGGGCGGCCCGCCTCGCCTTTCTCGACGATGTGGCCTCAGGCGTGTTCACCGTGGCCTGCCTGGATGCCGACGACTACCGGCTTGTCGCCGCCCTCGATCGCCAGTACGACACCCTCGACGCCGGTCTGGCAGATCTCAGTGCCGTCGTCCTGGCCACCAGATACCGGACCAGCCGGATACTCACCTTCGACGAGCGTCACTTCCGAACCCTCCGGCCACTGGGCGGAGGCCACTTCACCCTCCTGCCGGCCGACGAAGCGACTCAATGAGCCGGTTGGTGCCAACGCCTACTCGTTGACCAGGATGGTCTGGACCTGGTCCACCACCAGGTCCTCCACCACGGTGGCGGTGGTCAGGTCGTCGATGACGCCCTGGTAGTCCGTGCCGAAGATGGACCATTCGGCCCGCCATTGCTGGGACACGATGACGTCGTAGGTGCCCACATGGGAGTAGGTGTGGAGGATCTCTCCGTCGGGCCAGGGGCGGCCCTCCCTCCAGTGGGGACCGGTGATGGTGCCGTCGCCCCAGTCAACCGAATAGGTGCCGACGGCCTTGACGACCAGTTCTCCAAGCGGGGTGGGGCGGGTGAAGCTGGCCGACACCGCTCCATTGGTGGCCAGATGTGCCGGTAGTCCGGTGATGGCATAGCCCACCCCTATGCGGGGAGACGGCCTGGGCAGATCCAGCGTCTCGACGAAGGCTTCCAGTACTGCGGCCACCGCAGCGGGAGGGGCGGGGCAGGCCGACAACCCGGCGGAGATGCCCAGCAGGCTCAGATGCCAGGGATCGTGCGCCACCCCCGTTCCCGCCGGCATGGGAA
>JBQTHD010000036.1:0-40187 GCA_052390275.1 Acidimicrobiales bacterium
GGCGAAACGCTCGACCGCGCCGGCGACCGGGTCGGCGGTCCGCACCCGCTCGAGGGCGCCGGCCACGCCCACTTGGTAGAAGCGGGTGCCGGCGCGCCGGTAGCCGCTACCCTCGGGGATCAGGACCTCGGCGGCCACGGTGACCGACCAGTACCGGCGGGCCACCTCCTTGGCATCGACGGTGGCGGTGCGGGCCACGTACAGCGAGCCCGGGATCACGTCGCGCAGCTGCAGCGGGCCCGGGTAGAAGGCCCGCAGCCGGCCTTCGTCGCCCTCCCCCGACTCGAGGAACGTCGAGACGTAGAGCTCGGCGAAGCCTTCCGGGCCGACCGTGGGTGCCGGGACCTTCACCGTGGCCGGGGTGGGCTTGGGGCGGGTGAGAAACGAGCCGCAGCCGGAAAGAGCGGCAACGGCCACAAGGGCCCAAAGCCCGAAGGTGGCAAGGCGGGTCAGGCTCTCCGCCGACGCACCGGCGAGGACACCCCCGCTCGATGACCGGGCCTCCTCGGCGTCGTCGCCGCCTCCCCGGTGAGCCCTCACCTTTCCTCGCCCAGCGCCGCAGCTGCCGGCTGCGGTCGAAGGCGCCCGCTCACCCGTTCGTAGGCGCGTACGGTCTCCATGCCCTTCTCCAGGAAGCGGGCCAGATCGACCAGCAACTCCCGGTCGAGCAGCTCGCCGGAGTCGATGGTCTCCTCGACGACCGCCGTCAGCCGGGCGAAGGACCGCTTCACCGCGTCTCGCAGCTCGTCGTCGCTGAGCTGGGCCGCAGTGCGCCGGTCCGGCACCGGCACGCTCTGCAGCAGACCCTTCCAGGGCGCGCTCCGCACCAGCGCGGTGAGGACGTCGCCTCCCCCCGGGTCGGCCGTCAGCACCGAGCCGTCGCCCATGCGCAGCCGGGGCTGGTTGTCATCGACGCCGGTGGCCATGACCCGACTGAGCCAGCCGGTCCGCCGCGACGAGGGCACCCACGTCCCCACCGCCACTGCCTCTATCGCGGTAGGCGCGGGCTCCCAGTAGATCTTGCCGTGGCGCTCGTCGACCCAGCGCCAGGCCCAGTAGGCGGAGACGCTCGCCAAGGCCACCGGCAGCGCCGCCTCCACCAGCGCGGCCACGCCCAACCAGCCAAAGACGACGGCAACGCATCCGACTCCGGCCGACACCGCACCTGCTGCCGGGCCGGGCGCCAGCCACAACCCGAACACCCTGACCATCGCCGTGGCCCGCAGGAGGTCGGCCTGCTGGTCGAGGGGTTCGCTTTCCATCTGCCGGGCCTCCGAGTCGGGGCCAGCCAGACCCGGCGATCCTCCGTGGAACCGCCGAGCCCGGCTGACCGGGGGGCTTACAACCGGCTAATGGGCGCGGGTGGACCGCAAACGCGACAACGGCAAAGAGATTTCTCCAGGGCTACGCAGCCGGCATCGCTGCCGCCAGCGCTTGCTCGGCGCGCAGGCGACGCCGACGGATCGTCTGGGGATGCTCACCGCTGATGGCACTGAGTCTCGTGACGGACACCTCGGCCACACGTGTGAGCCGGATCAGTTCCGCGTCGGCCCAGCTGAGATGGCCCCGGGACGCGGCCCACTGCAGGATCTCTTCGAGCTCATGCCCGCCGCGCTCGGGCTCATATGAGGCTGCACCGTCCGCATCGACGTCATCGAGACGCACCTCGGCAAACCGGCGTCCCCGCTCCGTTCGACGTCGCAGGCGTTTTGCGACGTCACCGAGGACCGCTGGGGCCAGGAAGCTGCGGCGGGTGCCTGCTGGCAGGATACGGATGCGGTCGTAGAGATCAGCGATGACCGACGCCGTCAACTCCTCCACGCAGTCAGCGCTCGAGCGGTAGCGCGCCACCAACGCCTTGGCGCCTGGAAGCAAGAGTTGCAGGAGCGTACGGGCCGCCATCTCGTCTGTGGCCGCCTGAGTCCCGAGCCACCCGAGCACCTCGTCCCTGGCGACCGCATCTACCGATCGGCACTCCACAAATGCGACGAGCTCGGCCATGGTCTTGAAAACTTCCAGGCTCGCCTCTATCTCCCCCCATCGACTCAGCGCGGCTGACGCCTCGGGCGAGCCGACCAGGACCGCCCACTCGCGATCCAGCAGCTCGATGACAGTGCAGACGGCACCGCCGCTCCTTGTCCGCGTCGACCTCATTGCCCGTGCACCCCCGCTCGCATCGCCTGCCAACGGACGAACGATCGCGAGCAGGCCTCACCGGGGGTCTCAACGGGGATCTGTCACTGTGCTGTCGACGGCGAGGAATCTTGGTGCGTCCATCCTGATCGCCTCGACGCGGGTCTGTCAGAGGTCCCCGCTGCTCAGCCGGCGTGTTGCAGTCCTTCGCATCCGTGTGCGAGTAGCGCACAAGGGTGCGGCCCCGCCCGGCCCCTACGGCGAGGGTTCGACCGGGCCCTACGACAGCATTGGTGAGTGAACCAGCGAGCTCGGGTTCCGTTCCCCCCGCTGCGAGTCCCGCCGGAGGGAAGTGTTCATCAGAGCGGCGCGTGTGACGACCGAGTCCGGGCCTGCGGTTCCAGTAGCCGCTCCCCCGTCCATTCCGGGTGGAGGTGCCACAGCTCGAACTCTGCGACGACCCGCCGCCCGATGCGGTCCTCATGAGTGGCGCGACGGCGGCTCTGCCTACGAACTCGCTGGGGACAGCGCCCGTTCGAGCAGGCGACTTGCGAGCTCGGAACGGGACAGGCCGATCTCCATTGCGAGGTTGTCGATGCGGCCGCGCTCCTCGTCGGTCAAGTAGAGCTGGCACTGCGTGGCATCCTCGACGGAGCGTCGCCGCCGCGCCCGTGGATGCAGCCCAGCGCTCGCCGCATGGTGTTCGCGACGCAAGGCTTCGGCAAAGTGGTCATAGGCGTCCACTACCACGTCGGCCTTGAAGACGCCCTGGGCCTCGGCTTGGGCACGCAGGCGCCGGTGCAGATCGGCAGCGAGGGCGACCATCACCTTGCGACGGGGCGCCCGACCCGCACGTCCCGTGATCCCCGCCGTGATCGAGTCGGGTGCCGTCCGACCACTGGCTGGGGTGCTCCGGACCGTCCGAGGGCGGTCGGCCGTCCGGGCACCGTCCCGTACCGGCGACGGGGGTGGCGCAGAAGGTGGGGGGGCTACGTCGACCGCCCGATGGGGCGACTCGGCCCGGAAGCCGGACAGGTCTCTGGGTGTCATCGGATGTCCTCCTGCGGGACGAATCGCCGTGCGGTCATCTCCGACAGCATCTCTGCTGTGAGGCGCTGGTAGTCCTCCGCTAACCCGGCGGCCGACGCGGAGAACCGGGGACCGTGCCGGTCCTTGTACCAGGGAGTGGCGGCGGCCGCCGCCTCCTCGTACTCGTAGGCGAGTAGGCCCCGATCCCTCATGTCACCGGGCGCACGCCGGCTGTTGCGGATGAACGCCTGAAAGACCGGTGCCGCACCGTCAAGGTCACGCTCGAGTTCGACGCGCGTGTCGGCGAGCATGCGGCGGTCAAGACGCCCGAAGTCGAACAGGACCACCCCGAGGAGCTCCAGTTCCGGGTTCGCGTGGGCCCGCACATGGGCGAAGCGCTTTGCGACCCGTACGAAGCCGTCGAGCGATGCCGAGTCCCGTCTGGTTGGGATGACCAGGAATCGAACCGCGGTCATGGCTGCGTCGAGAATGACGCCTGCGGCGGGCGGACAATCGAGGACGATCAGCTGGTAGCGGTGAGCGATCGGAGCGAGCGCCCCGAGCACCCCTCTGGTGGCGTGCAAGTCACCCGCTCGCCCCGCAGTGAGGGCCGCGACGAGCTCCTCAAGCGCTTCACCGCCGGGCACGACGTCGAGGTTCTCCCGCACGCCGGCGAGCGGCTCGAGTTCTTTCCTGTCTACAACGGCGTGCACCATGCCCCGGCCATCGTCACTTTCGCCGCGGCCGTTGTACCCGAGGTCGTTGCCGAGGTTGCCCTGGGGATCGAGGTCGACAGCGAGTACCTTCCACCCGCTCAAGGCCGCCGTCCCCGCCACGTTGGCTGTGATCGATGTCTTGCCGACCCCGCCCTTCCCGTTGGCAATGGCGAGCGCGTTCTGGAGGCTTGACAATGTCACGGGAGCAACCGCCCGGGCTGCCATGTTGATGCCATATGGCAACCACATGATGGGCTGCTGGACGGCCATCGCCGCACGCTCGACACCGGGCGGCCATATGGCGACGATATGGCCAGCGCCCAAGGGTGGTCACCCGTCCGTTCGGCGGGAGGACCCGATGTCCTGTGAAACGGTCCTGTCCGGCTCTTGTCGGGCAGTGACTGGGCCGCGCACCCATCCTGTGCTCCGGCCCGCCCCGGACACGATCTCTGCGCTCCTCGTGTCGACCGGCCGATCGCCGCCGATCCTCGACATATGGCCGCCATGGTGTCGCCATATGTCCGCTCTTCGGCCTCGGTTCGGGCGAGGTGGCTTACCTTTCGCGTGGTCTCTGGCATCGCGGGTCAGGCCGCCGTTGACCGGGCCATGGCGAGCCGTGCCAGCACTCGATCCATCGCCGGGATCGGGCCCTGCCGGGAGATTGACCGCCTCATCTGTCCCACGGCGCGAAGGACGGTGGTGTGGTCGCGACCGCCCAAGGCTCTGCCGATGGCGGGGTAGGAGAGCCCCAGGGCGTCGCGCAACACATACATGGCGACATGGCGGCCCTTGACCACCTCGCGGCTGCGACTGGGGCCGCAGAGCTGCTCGACCGTCAGGCCGAACTGGCGCCCGACTTCCTCGACGACGGCGCACACGTGGTCGCCCGGGTGCGCAACTGGAGACGGGGAGGTGCTCTGGGTTCCCGTCAGCTCCGCTAGGAGTTGCTCCACGCGCCCGCGATGCGCCGGAGACGCGGCCATCCGCACTTGGACCTGCCGTAGCGCGTGCTTGACCGTCGTGTGGTCCCGATCGCCGACCTGCCTCCCGATGGCGGTGCAGGAGAGCGCGTGTATTTCACGCAGCAAGTGCATGGCGACATGACGCGCCTCGACCACGCCCGGGCTGCGACTCGGGCCGCAGATCTGCTCAGAGGAGAGGCCGAAGGCCCGGGCGGCGGCCGCCACGAGCTCGCCAGCATCCGGGAGTGCCCCCGTGGCTGGGCCAGTGCCGGACGCCCGGGCCACCGACGATTCGGCGGTCGGGGACCGACGAAGGCGTGACGGGATGCGCGCTCGGCCACTCCGGACCTCCCACGCGGCCAGCGATGCGTCACATGCCGCGTGAATGACAGCGGGGGAGAGGTGCCCAGCCAGGGTCGCTCGTTCCCCGGGTGTCATGCCGCCCGCCATCCCGAAGCGGTCATCAACGGGCTCATCGCGGAGACTGACCCAAAGGCACACCTCTTCCACGGGGCAGGCTGCACACAGGGATCGGGCCTCTTGCCGACGGGTCTTGTCGAACATCGTGGCGGTGCGTTCCCGACACGCGGCCACCGCTCTCCACCGGTCCTCCATTGGATTTGACCCCTTTCCTCGGGCCGGGAGGGCTCCCGGTCACGAATCACAAACCGACCGGGGTCAGGGAAGACCCCGGGTACTGCTCAGTGCTGGCCCCAGGCCGGTCTGGCCACGGTGGACGGCACTCCCGGACCGGCGCGGATCGCGCGTCTGGTGCATCTCCGAGCTCATCCGGCCGGCCGACTTCGGTTGCGGTCTGACAGAAGGCGGCCAGCGCCGCTTGGCGGGCCTCTGGGTCATCGGTGTACGTCTCGGCGACGTCGTCGAACGTCGCTCCTGCCGCAGCCCAAGCCCGCCCGAGGTTTCGGGCGCCGACCAGCGCATCCGTTCGTCGCCGAGCGGCGGCCGCGTCAACCAGCTCGGCCACCGCAAGTGCCGTCTGCGATGAGGTGGTGAGCTCGTTGAGGCGTCGCTTCGCTCGGTCATTGGCCAAGGCCATGGCGCTGCCCACCTGAGCCGGCCAGCCTTTGGCCAGCGCGGCGATCGCTTCGTCTTGCCCGACCTGCGCTGCAAGCCGGGCGATACGACGCTGGAGGGCTTGTCGTCCCGGGCCTTGGGTGGGATCCGACAGGAGCTCCTGATGCACCTCGACGGGTAGCGCTAGAGCCAGCGCCGCCAGCAGGGATTGCTCGCTCTGGAGTTCGCAGGGACCCTCGACCTGGCCCTGCCCGGTCGCCGACGGCGCGCGCGACTGCAGAACCGATTCAGGCTCAAGGTCTATGTCTCTGCCGTCTATAAGAGAGGTGGGCCGCGCGTTTTGAGCGCGGCCCTCGCGCGTTTTGGACGCGGCCGCCGCGCGATCCAGACGCGCCGTGGCGGACAGCCTGGTCGCATCCGTCGCGCGATCCAGACGCGCAGTCGCCGGCGTCTCCGCCGCGCGATCCAGACGCGCAGTCGCTGGCGTCTCCGCCGCGCGATTCGTGCTCATCGGCGGCGGGGAAGAGGGGGTCCGCACAACTCGCTCGTAGACGAGGACGTGGATGTCACCGGTGGATCGGCGGATGAGCCCGGCGTCGGCCAGCTCCTCAAGCGCAGCTGTCATCCGCCGCCGTCCCAAGCCGTAGCGCGCCGTGAGTTGGCGGATCGACACGCTCAGTGTCCGGCTCCGGTGATCGACATCGATGACGAGGCGTCGGAGGAGCGCTCGGGCTGTGGGCGACAAGGCGCATCCAACAGCGACCTCCGCGAGGGCCTGCGGGCAGACTTGTACGTATCCGACACGCCGATCGCCACGGCCCTTACGAACGAGGTCGTGGTGGACGAGGATGCGAATCCGACCCGGCTCAGTGGCGCTGCCCCGGTTCCAATCGATGGCAGCGGCGGCCACCAGACGGTCCAGACGGCTCGCCGTGGTCCGCCGGCCCGATGGGCCGAGGCCCAGAGCCCGGGCGAGTCCAGTCACGGTGCAATCCGAGATGACCCCGGTGTCGCGCTCGGCGCTGTCGACAAGGTGCTCGAGTAGCGCACGCTCGCCGAAGTCCAAGCCTCGCTCCCGACAGAAGGCGTCGACCGCCCCGGGAAGGACCTGGATGAATGCGCCGGGCGCAGCCGGACCGGAAGCGGCGGGCCTCTCGCCTTCGCAACCGATGGGAGGGAGCTGGGGCTGTCCCGGCTGGGCGCCCGTCACCGTGCCCCTCGTCCGACGGGCTGGGTCGATGGGGCGGATGGCCCCAGGTTCGTATTCAGCGAGAACCCGGACGCGCCCGTCTCCGGCGGGGCCAGAGAGCTGAGGGTCGGGCACGGATACCTCCTGAATGTGGGCAGACGCGTCGGAGCGCGCGTTGACCAAGGTCGGAAGCACCAGGTAAAGTGACCGCCAGATCGTGTTGGCGGGTCGTGTTACCCGGTGCTCTGAGGAGTTGGTCCCCCGGTTCCCGCCGGGGGTTCTCCTTTTTCGGCTGGCCTTCGCTGGCTAGGCGGACGTTCTCGTTAGGCGGATCCTCCTGAGAGAGCGACTGCAGCGATGCGGCCCTGTAGGTGCCCGGCGCCTTCCCGGACGCCTCCCCATCGGCTGCCTCGGCCTGTGTAGGAAGCGCGTCGCCCGGTACGCCCGAGTCGTACGATCCGCGCATGGCGTGGATTCGAGCAACGAACGCAGGCACCTGGCAGGTTCGGTACCGAGATCCGGTCGGCCGGGAGCGGGCACGGAACTTCACCCGCAAGACGGATGCCACTCGCTTTGCCCGGTCCGTCGAGACTGACAAGCTCAGGGGCGACTGGCACGACCCGCGCCTGGCTCGTCAGACGTTCGCAGAGTGGGCCGATGAATGGTTCGACCACGCGACTCACCTCAAGCCGAAGACCCGCGATGACTACCGGCGAACTATGGAGATCCATGTTCTGCCGGCCTTGGCATCGGCGCAGGTCGGGAACCTCGATCGGCCGGCCATGAGGCGATTCGTCGGTGACCTCGTCAGTGGCGGCGCCGGGCCAAGCACGATCTACGCAGCCGTCAAGGTCGCTCGCCTGATATTGGGAGTGGCCCTCGACGCCGGGGCGATCAAGGCAAATCCCGCGACAGGGCTTCGCCTGCCGCGCCCGGGGCGGACCGAGATGCAGTTCTTGACGGCCGGACAAGTCGAGACCCTCGCCGAGGAGATGGCATCTCCGTACCAAACCCTCGTTCGGTTTGCTGCGTACACGGGGCTTCGTGCGGGAGAGATCGGTGCCCTGCGTTCCGGCCGGCTCGACCTCCGTTCGGGCATCGTTGAGGTCACGGAGTCCCTTTCCGACGTCAACGGAACGCTGATCTTCGGCTCCACCAAGAACTACGCCAACCGGCACGTGCCTCTGCCGCCATTCCTCCAGCAGGAGTTGGACGCGTACCTCGCCACGCGGTCGCTCGGACCGGAGGACCTCGTCTTCACGGCCAAATTGGGTGGACCCCTCCGCCACAATCTGTTCTCGCGACGGGTTTTCAAGCCTGCCGTGCGGGCAGCGGGCCTCCCCGAGGGGTTCCGCTTCCACGACCTTCGCCACACCTACGCAGCGTTCTGTATCGCCTCCACAGCTGACCCGTACGCCGTGATGAGGCGGATGGGGCACTCCTCGATCACCGTGACGTACGACACCTACGGGCACCTGTTCCCGGAGCGCGACGCGGAGATCACGGCGAATCTGGAGAGTCTGCGACGAGCGGGTGCGGACTCTGTGCGGACTCGCTCCGGTGACGCTCTCGTGGCTGACCCGGCTAAATAGCCTCTGACCAGCACTTTTGTCGGTGGAGACGATGGGACTCGAACCCACGACCCCCTGCTTGCAAAGCAGGTGCTCTAGCCAACTGAGCTACGTCCCCGTCTGGGCCGGCGTGGGGCGCAGGGCCCCGAACCGAATCCTCTGGCGCCCCGGATCGTAATATGCCCGTGCCTGCCCCAGAGCCGGGAGAATCGAATGGTTCCATCGGGCGAACATCGGCGGCTGCCACATGCCTGAGCTTCCGGAGATGCAGGCATTGGCGGAACGTCTGGACGCCGCTTTTGCCTCGGCCACAGTTGAGCGCATCGACGTCTTGGGGTTCAGCGCCCTCAAGACAGTCGCTCCGGGTCCGCCGGAGTTGATTGGCGCCATCCTGTCGCGGGTCGGTCGCCGGGGAAAGTACCTGGTCTTCGACCTGACGATCGGGCCCCCCGAGCAGGCTCCCGGCCCCGCCGGGACCACTCCGGCCGGCGGAGCGGCGGCTTCCAGTCGGGTCTTCACCCACTTGTTCCAAGGGGGCCGGGTGACCGTGGAGGACCCACCCCGCACCTCCCGCCCGAAGGGTTCCGTGGTCCGCTGGGTCTTCGGTGATGGACCCTCGCTATTGGTCCACGAGTACGGGTCCGAACGGAAGGCTGCCTGGTGGATCGTGGCCGGCGACGACCCGGGCCCGACAGCCGGGCTCGGCCCTGAACCCGATGATCCCAGGTTCCATCGACTTGTTATGGAGGGTCAGGACCGCCGCCGGCTGTTCACGTTTCTGCGGGACCAGCGCACCGTCGCCGGGCTGGGCCGGGGCCACACCGACGACATCCTCCACCGGGCCCGCCTGTCGCCGTACGCCTGCCTGGCCAACCTGGATCCCGCCGCCCGCCACCGCCTGGGTGAGGCCATCGCCGAAGTGCTGGCGTCAGCCCTGCTTCGCGAGCGGCGGCGCACTGGCGGCCTCCCCGCCCGCCTGGACAATCGCTTCACCATTCATGGCCGCGCCGGCACCCCTTGCCCGATCTGTGGTGGCGACCTGCGGCGCGTTTCCTATGAGTCCTACGAACTCACCTACTGCCCCGTCTGCCAAACCGGAGGAAAACCGCTGTCCGATCGGCGCATGTCCCGCCTGCTGCGCTGATCCGGGACCCGAACGGCCACCCACCCGACCCACGTTGAACGGAGACTGCACCCGCCTCCCGGCTCCGAGGGGCCGGGTTCATTCATTTCCTGACCCCCAGGGTGGATTCAGCCAGCAGGAGCCGTCCCAAGCCCACCCGGGCCGTCGAAACGGGCAGCCTTGACGCCGAGCGCGGCCAACTCGGCCAGGAACGCTCCGGGGTCCAACAAAGAAGCCAGACCATAGGCTCCCGGGGGCAGGCGACCGTCCGCCGCCCAACGGGCGGCCAGCGCCGCCACTCCGCCGGCGGCCACCGACGGGCGATCGATCACCCCGTAGATGAGGCTTCTCACCTCGGGATTCGGTAAGCGTGGATTCCCTGAACCTGCTGGCGGGGATGAATCCGACTGCGCAGGGGCTGCCGGGTCCGGACCGGTCGCCGGGGCCGACGAGGGGGCCGGCCGGCCGGACACCTCCACCCGCACACCGCCCAGAGATTCTCCGGCCGCGCGCGCCCCCGACAAGGGCTTGGACCAGGTTCTGGTGGACAACCCGGGCCGGCACGCCCACCCCAACTGGCGGTTGACCCGCTGAACTCGTGTCACGGCCAGGCGGGCGGTTACCCGCTCGGCTGACGGGAAGGCGTTCACCAGCAGCCTCGTGTCGGCCAGGTTGGCCCGGTAACAGTCGCGGGCGCCCAAGGGCTCTGGGAACCAGATGAGCCTGCGTCCAGAGCCCGATGCGTGGGAGGTCCACCCACTCCCGTTCCACTCCCGGCACAATCCCACCTGGGCCCGCCGCCACTGATCGCCGCAGTCCGGGCCCGCCCAGCCCATCCGAGCAACGTGGACTTCGGTCACCTCGTCGAACTTGCGGGCGCCCAGACCGGCCAGCAGGCCGGCCAGGCCGGGAGCCATGGCCGCCCCCACCACCAGGGTCCTTCCGGCCGCCAGGGCGGTTGCCGCCAGGCCAAGGAGGGCCCCGACCTGGTCGGAGTCGTCTGACGTGGCAATCACGTGGCAGCCGTCAGCCAGGGCGCGGGCGGCGTGGGCCACCTGGGGCCCGCCCCCGGCCAGGACCACGACGTCGAGGTTCGACATGGCGGCCTCGGCCGTGGCCACCGAGCGGGCATGGGGCCCGAGGGACTCCGACACCTGGTCTCGCCGATCCTCATTGGGGTCGAACACCGCCAGAAGATCGACCCCGGGTACCGATACCAGTTGGCGCCCGGCCCGCGCCCCGAGGCTTCCGGCGCCCACCAGACCCACCCTCATTCCGGCTGGCTCGCGGGGGGTTCGCCGGCCGGAGCGGCGGGGCCGCCGACGGGCAAGTCCTGGGTTTGAGGCCGGCCGTCGCCAAGGTCGTCGGGCCCGAGTTCAACCCACCTTCCCGGAACGGCGGGCAGGCCGGGGCCGGCTCGCAGCCGCACTGCGGAGGCAGCAAAACCAGCCAAGCCCAGAGCCAGAAGTGCTCTGCGGAACGTTCGCACGGTCTCTTTCGACTCCCTCAGGGGCAGGTTGATGGTGGGGCTAGCTGGAATCGAACCAGCGACCTCACCCTTATCAGGGGTGCGCTCTAACCGACTGAGCTATAGCCCCGCCCACACGGGCTCAGGCCCGGCCCCAGACGCTATCCCAAGGCTTTGAGGACCCCCCGGAGCATTGTCAGGTCTTGGGCTCTATCCGCCGGGCCAGCCGCACGGGGATCTCCGGCTTGGCCGGGCTGGTTCCGGGGCGGGGCCGGGACCGGTTGGACCCCGCCGACCCCCCAACGCGCGGGCGGCCCGCCGCCTTACCCTGCTTGCGGGTCGGCCGCGGCTGGCGGGCGCGATTGGGGGCTGCGAGTTCGGCCCGCTTTGTCGTCGACTCCCGGCGCGTGGGTGAGGAGGCCACCCGATCATCGGCCGGATCCGCTCCAGCCGACGGACCCGGGCTCCGCTCCCCGCCGGCAACCACCAGCTTGACCCCGCCGACCAGGTCGCTGATCAGGTTGAACAGGACAGCCATGACCACGTTGGCCCCGCAGCCGAGCCCCACGACCGCGACCCCCGTGGCCAGCACGGCCCGGAACATCTGGCCGCCTTTCAGTTGGAACTCACCGGCATAGAAGAGATCACCGATGAGGCTCTCCACATTCCCCCGCCAGCCGCTGCTGGTTGCGGTCCACCACAAGAACGTGGACGCCACCAGAGCCATGGCGAACAGGCTGATGTAGAGCAATGCCGAGATCCGCAGCACACTCCACGGTGAGACCCGGCGGATGACCAGTTGGGTCTCATCGGCCCGCTTCACCGGTTACTCCGCCACTCCGGTCGACACCGCCCGGGCGGTCGCTCGGGCCGGGCCCACCCCGGTGGTCACCCGCACCCCTTGGTGGCCCTGCTCGAACCCCAGCAGTCGGGCGCCGTTGGCCTCGGCCACCTCCCCGGCGGCCCGGCGTCCAGCCGAGGGTGATCCGCCCTGGCCGGCCGCAGCCAGGGCGGCGGCATCGGCCGCCGTCTGGGCCTGGGCGCGCGACACAGCAGCCTTACCCAAAGCACCCAACCCCAGGACCATCAATCCAGCCAGCATTACACCCACGGCCATCAGGGGGATGATCGAACCCCCCTGGCTTCGTTGCCCTGTCGTTGCACGACCCGCACCCATTGGTTCCCACTCCTTCATCGTCTACCCGCCCCAAACCCTTCATCCAAACCACTTGGGAACGCGGTGTGGATTCCTGGTCGTGGCGGGCTTGCCTTGGGGGGAAGTGAGGGGCTCTCGCCCGAGTGGGGTTACTCCTCGTTGGTCAGCACCGGGGCGGCCGCTGCGACCGATTGGCCCTCGTCCAGTTGCATCACCTTGACCCCAGTGGCGTCGCGGCCTTGGGAGGAGATCTGACGAACAGCGGTGCGGATAGTGGTCCCGCCGGAGGAGATCAAAAAGATCTCGTCGTCGAGAGAGGCAGTGAAGGCGGCCACCACGTAACCCCGACGAGCGGTGAGGCGGATGCCGCGAACCCCAATGGTGCCACGGCCCTTGCGGGGAAAGCGATCGAGTTTGGTTCTTTTTCCGTAGCCCGCGTCGGTGACGATCAACAGGTCCGTATCGTCCCGGGCCACGTCGGAGGAGACCACCTCGTCGTCGTCGCGCAGGCGCATCCCGATCACCCCTTGCGCGGCCCGGCCACTCGGGCGGACGTCGTCTTCGGAGAACCGAACGGTGGTGCCGGAACGGGCCACCATGAAGATGTCGTCAGTTCCGCCGGTTTGGATCACGCGAACCAACTCGTCGTCGTCGCGCAGGTTGATGGCGATCAGGCCGTCGCGTCGGGAGGAGTCGTACTCGGTGAACCGGGTCTTCTTCACCTGCCCCCGGCGCGTGACGAACATCAGGAACCGGCTGGTTTCGTAGTCCCGGGTGTCGATAACCGCGGCGATTTTCTCGCTCGGTGCCAGGGGAAGCAGGTTGACGATCGCCGTGCCCCGAGCCGTGCGTTCCTTCATGGGGATCTCATGGGCCTTGAGCCGGTAGACCTTGCCTCGAGTCGAGAAGAACAACAGGAAGGCATGGGCGGTGGTGGAGATGATCCGCTCCACATAGTCGGAGTCCTTCAGCTTGGCTCCGGCCACCCCTCGGCCACCCCGGGCCTGGGTGCGGAAGGCGTCGGCCGAGACGGTCTTGATGTAGCCGGCCTTGCTCATGGTCACCACCAGCTCCTCGTCCTCGATGAGGTCGAGAATGTCGAGGTCGCCAGGGTCAAAGGTGATCTCGGCCCGCCGTGGCGTGGCGAACCGGGCCCGGGTGTCGGCCAACTCGGTCTTGATGACCCCTCGCAGAACCCCTTGATCGCCCAGAATGGCCTCCAACTCGGCAATGGCCGCTCGCAGCTTCATCAACTCGGCGTCCAGTTCGGACCGGCCCAACCGGGTGAGCCGGGACAGGGTCATGTCCAAGATGTGCTCGGCCTGCTCCTCACTGAAGAGAAACGGTTCGGTCATCAGGCCCACCCGGGCGGCCGACTTGTCAGCCGAGGCCCGGATCAGGGCGATGATGGCGTCGATCGCGTCGAGGGCCCGGATCAGCCCTTCGACGATGTGCGCCCGGGCCGACGCCTTTCGCAGGCGGAACTGGCTCCGCCGGGTTATGACCTCCACCTGGTGGCTGATATAGGCCCCCAGGAGTTGGGCCAGGTTGAGGGTCCGGGGCACCCCGTCCACCAGGGCCACGGCGTTCACCCCGAAACTGGTCTGCAGCGGGGTGTGCTTGTAGAGATTGTTCAGCACCACCAGGGCCGAGGCATCTCGCTTGAGGTAGATGACCAGGCGGGTTCCGTCCCCCGAGGACAGATTCTTGACGTCCCGGATGCCTTCGATCTGGCGGCTGTCGACCAGCTCACCGATCTTGGAGGCGACCGCTGCCACGCTGACCTGGTAGGGCAACTCGCTGACGACGATCTCGTCGGTTGTACGACCCTCGACTATGTCCGCCCGGGCCCGCATCCGTACCGAACCACGCCCGGTCCGGTACGCGTCCATCAACCCGGCCCGCCCCAGGATGTAGGCCCCGGTGGGGAAGTCGGGCCCGGTGACAAAGCGCATCAGGTCGTCGGGTGTGGCCTCGGGATGGTCGATTAGATGCAGGGTGGCATCGACGATCTCCCCAAGGTTGTGGGGGGGGATGTTGGTGGCCATCCCAACGGCGATGCCCTGGCTGCCGTTGACCAAGAGGTTGGGGAACCGGGCCGGCATGACCGTTGGTTCGTTGAACTCTCCCGAGTAGTTGTCCGCGAAATCGACGGTGTCCTCGTCGATTCCAGCCATCATGGTCATGGCCAGGGCGGACAGGCGGCACTCGGTGTAGCGCTCGGCCGCGGCCTCGAAATCTGAGGATCCGTAGTTGCCGTGAAAATCGATCAGGGGGTGGCGCAGGCTGAAGGGTTGAGCCATGCGCACCAGGGCGTCGTAAATGGCCTGGTTGCCGTGAGGGTGGTACTTGGCCATGACCTCGCCGGTCACCCGGGCGCATTTGACATGCGGCCGGTCGGGCCGGAAACCCTGGTCGAACATGGCCCACAGGATCCGGCGGTGCACCGGCTTCAAGCCGTCCCGGACGTCGGGCAGGGCCCGACTGACAATGACGGACATGGCGTAGTCCAGGAAGGACCGTTCCATCTCCTCACCCAACTCAATGGGTTCCACCGCGCCGAACTCCATGGGAGGGGTTCCCCCGGCGTTGGTCATATGTCCAGGAACCTCACATCCTTGGCGTTGGTCTGGATGAATGCCTTGCGCAACTCCACGTTCTCGCCCATGAGCACCGAGAAGACCTCATCAGCCACCGCCGCCTGTTCCACCGACACCTGCAAAAGCGTGCGCCGTGCGGCGTCCATGGTGGTTTCCCGCAGTTCGCCGAAGTCCATCTCTCCCAAACCCTTCAGCCGCTGGAACTCGTGCTTGCGGTTGGGGTTGCTGGCCACGAAGGCGTCCTTGGCCACGTCGTCCTTCAGGTAGATCTTGTCCTTGCCCACCACCGCCGAATAAAGCGGTGGTTGAGCGATGTATATGTGACCCAATTCCACAAGAGGTTTCATCTGACGGAAGAAGAAGGTCAGCAAAAGCGTGCGGATGTGGCTTCCGTCCACGTCGGCGTCGGCCAGCAGGATTACCCGGTGGTAGCGGATCTTGGCCACGTCGAAGTCCTCACCCAACCCGGCACCGATGGCAGAGATGAGCGACTGGATCTCGGTGTTCTTCAGCATCCGATCCACCCGAGCCCGCTCGACGTTGAGGATCTTGCCTCGAATCGGAAGAATGGCCTGGGTCACCGGGTCTCGTGCTGATATCGCCGAACCGCCGGCGGAGTTGCCCTCCACGATGAACAACTCGGAGTTGGCTGGGTCCCTGGAGGAGCAGTCGGCCAACTTCCCGGGCAGTCCGGCCCCCTCCAGCAGGGTTTTGCGCCGGGTCAGTTCCCGGGCCTGGCGGGCGGCGACCCGGGCCCGGGCCGCCTGGGTGGCCTTGGCCACCACCTGGCGGGCCTCGGGTGGGTGTTCCTCCAGCCACTCGGCCAGACGTTCGTTGGTGGCCCGCTCCACCAGGGAGCGCATGGAGACGTTGCCCAGTTTGGCTTTGGTCTGGCCCTCGAACTGCGGGTCGCGCATCTTCACGCTGACAATGGCGGTCATCCCCTCGCGGATGTCCTCGCCCTGGAGGTTGTCGTCCTTTTCCTTCAGGATTCCTTTTGCTCGGGCGTACTTATTGACGGCATTGGTCAGGGCCTTCTTAAAGCCTTCCTCATGCATTCCGCCTTCAATGGTGTTGATGCCATTGGCGAAACTGTGGAGGGACTCGTGGTAGCCGGTGTTCCATTGAAAAGCGATCTCCACCTCTTGGTCAGCCTCGCTCGACTCGAACTGGCCCACCCGCTTGAACAGCGCCTCCTTGGCTGCGTTCAAGTGGCGAACGAAATCCACCAGGCCGCCGGTGTAGCGGTAGGTGGTGTCGCCCTGGTGGCCGGGGCGCTCGTCCCGGAACCGTATCTCCAGGCCTTTGTTCAAGAACGCCATGATCTGAAGTCGTTCGAGCAGGGTCTGGGCCCGAAACTCGGTGCCCTCGGAGGCGAAGATCTTCGGGTCGGGCCAAAAGGTGATGGTGGTCCCGGTGCGGCCCCGGGGGGAACGGCCGGTAGTGGCCAGGCGGCCGTTGGGCCGGCCCCCGTTGGTGAACTCCATGACGTGATGGGAACCGTCGCGATCGATCTCTAGCATCAGGCGACTGGAGAGGGCGTTGACCACCGACACCCCCACGCCGTGGAGTCCGCCGGAGACCTTGTAGCCCTCCCCCCCGAACTTTCCCCCGGCGTGAAGAACGGTGAGTACGACCTCGGCCGCCGACTTGTTCTTGAACTTGGGATGGTTGTCCACCGGGATACCGCGGCCGTTGTCGACCACCCGGCAGGCACCGTCGGCCAGCAGGGTGACGTCGATGTGGGTGCAATGGCCAGCCATGGCCTCGTCCACCGAGTTGTCGACCACCTCATAGACCAGGTGGTGCAAGCCGTTGAGGCCGGTGGAACCGATGTACATCCCTGGGCGTTTACGGACCGCCTCGAGACCCTCCAGGACGGTGATGTCCTTGGCCCCGTAGGACGATGTGCTGACCGCCAAAGGCGCGTCCCCCTCGAATGCGACGAACTAAGCCGACAGGACCTTCCACGGCGACGGTGGCTTCCTTGCGGTCTTCCGCCTGACAAGGCAAAACCGCAGGTCACGAGCTATACGCCAGCAGGAATGCTACCAGATGTCGAGGGCCCGGAGGAGGATGGGGGCCGGCTTTGAGGCTGCCCGGTGGAGGTGGTCATGCCCCGGGTGCCCCGGGTGCAAGCCGCACTTCGGGGCTCACACCGGGGCGACCACCGGTCGCAGCGATTGGACCCGGCCGGGCCCCACCGCCTCGCCAAGTCGGGCCACAAGGGCCACCTCGAGCACCCGAACCTGCGTGGCCCACGACGGATGGTCGGCCGCCACCACTAGCCGGGTTCCCTCCATCCGCACCGGGCGCAGGTGGGAAGCGAGGCTCGGCCCGACGAGATCGTCCCAACAGGCGGCCACCGCCACCATGGTCGGGGCCCCGACGCCGCAGGCAGCCAGAACCCCCTCGATGGACTCGCCCACCCGGCGGGGCGGGGGTTCCCCTTTGGCCGGCCTCCAGGTCACGCCAGGGCCTCGGTCGGGCCCGCTTCCACCAGGCGGCCGGCGGCGGCCCGAAGAACCCGTTGGGGCCTCGCTCCCGGTGGAAGGGCGCCGGTGGTGGCCAACACCACCTGGCCCGCCGGAAGGTGGGCCATCAGGCTGGCGGAGCGGGCGGCGTCCAACTCGGAGAAGACGTCATCGAGAAGCAGCAGGGGCGGCTCCCCCAGTCGGGCGGTCAACAATCGGTGGGCTCCAAGCCGCAGTGCCAGGGCCAGGGTGCGCTGCTCACCCCCCGACGCCTGGGTCCGGGCAGCCAGATCTCCAAGGTTCAAGGTCAAATCGTCGCGATGGGGCCCGGCCAGGCAGACCCCACGGCGCAACTCCTCCTCTCGAACCTCAGCCAGGGCCGCACCCAGGCCGGCGGCTCTCCAGGGAGCCTCGTAGGTCATGGCCGCCCGGGTCCAAGCGGTGGGAGCTGGAGGGGCGGGGGTCTGGTGGACGGCCAGTTGGTCGTAGGCGTCGGCCGCTTCCGGGCCCAACCGGCCCACCGTTTCGGCCCGGGCCCGGCCCATGGCCTCCCCCGCCTCCACCAACGCCGCGTCCCAAACGGCCAGGGTGTCGGCCTCTTCCTGGTTCAAGGCGGGGCGCGACGAACCTGATCGGTGACGGTTGGCGGCCAGTTGGCGAAGCAGGGCGGTCCGTTGACGCAGTACCCGTTCCAGATCGGCCCGGCGGCGGGAGACCCCGGGCCACAATCCCACCGCCAGGTCGTCGAGGAACTGCCGGCGGCCGGCCGGGGAGCCTCGAACGAGATCCAGGTCGTCGGAGGCGAAAATGGTGGCGGCCAGCGAGTTGACAGGATCGTCGGCCCGAGCCAGGGGTTGGCCATTGAGGCGGGCCCGGCCCCGGCCCCGGACGAGAATCTCGGCCTCGATGACCAGGTCTCTTCCAGCCCGGGTCCCCTCACCCCGGATAACGGCCCGGGGGGCGCCTGATCGAACCATGGCTTCGGGCGGCGAACCCCGATAGGACTCCAGTCGGCAGAGGTAGCCCACCGACTCCAAAAGGTTGGACTTGCCCTGGCCATTCATCCCGGTTATCACGGTCAGCCCGGCGGAAAGCTCAGCGGTAACGGTGGTGTAGTTGCGGAAGTCGGTCAGCCACAGGCGGCTAAGGCGCACGCAGGCATCCTTCGGCGGCGGGCGCCATGGTGGCGATGGGGCCCGGCTTCATTGCTGCCGGATCCGGGCCTCCCTTGGCCATCGCCTTCGGAGAAACGGCGGCGGGCGCCGTCTAAACCCGAACCGGCATGAGGAGATAGAGGAACTCGGTCGAGCCGATGGGGCGGATCGTCGCCGGCTTGAGCGGGTCGGCCGCCTCAAGGCAAACCTCGTCGGAGCCGACGGCTTCAACCCCCTCGATCAGAAAGTCCGGGTTGAAGGCGACCGTCATGGGTGAACCCTCGTACTCGGCGTCGAGTTCCTCCCGGGCCTCCCCAACGTCCTGGGTGACGGCTGTCATTTCCAGATGCTCGCCTCCCATGGTGAGGCGGACCGGGGTTGCTTCCCGGGCCAACAACTTGACCCGGCGGACCGCGTCAAGGAGTTCCGACCTGGCCACCACCAACCGGTTGGCCACCCCGGTGGGTATGAGTTGTTGATAATTGGGGAAATCTCCCTCTATTAGCCGGGTTGTAAGCCGCACTCCACCTACGTCAAAGCTGGCTTCATCGCGGCCCAGCGAAACTTCGACCTTCGCTGCTCCAGAAAGGATTCGGGCCAACTCTCCCAGGGCTCGCGCCGGAACGAGAACTCTTTGCCCTTCGGCCAGAACAGTGGTCCCCGGGAGGTCCCGCACGGCCAGGCGGTAGGAGTCGGTGGCCACCAGGCGCAGCCCTGTCGGCTCGGCCGACAACAGCACACCGGTGAGCACCGGCCTGGTTTCGTCCTTGCTGGCCGCTTTGACCACCTGGCCCAGCGCCCCAGCCAGGGCCGCGGCATCCACCGTCACCGGGTCGGCCTCGGCCTCGGCCGAACGCAGGAACTCCTCCGCGGCCAAACACCGGAGTGCGAAGCGGGACCGACCGCCACTGATGGTCAGTTCCGACTCCTCCAGAACGACGCTCACCGCCCCGGGTTCGAGGGATCGGACGACGTCTGCGGCCAGGCGGGCGGGAACCACACACACCCCGTCGGTAGACGCGGAAACCTCCAACCCGGCCCGCACGGTGAGGTCGAGGTCCGTTCCCACCAGTCGGAGATGGCTGCCGGCGACCTCCATCCGGACCCCCGTCAAGGCTGGGGCGCCCCGGGTGGCCGCTGCCCGGGAGGTCAGGGCCAAAGCATCGACCAACTGTTCCTTCTCGGCCCGGAACCTCATGCTCCGCCCCCCCTGGGACACGCCGGACTGTTACTTGCTGGTTTAGATATAGATCTGAAGAGGCAACAGTAGGGGCTGTGGATTGTGGACAACGGCCTATAAGCGCTGGTGGTTGGACGTGCAAACTTCCCCAGGGAATCCACGGACCCGAGTGGGATGCGCGCCCCTGGGCGAAAACACAATTCTGTAACTCGGGATACCAGGGGATAACCGGGTGAGTTAGGCCAACAACGCTTCACCCGTTGCCCCCCGGTTGTCCACCGGTGCGGAGACGGCTGGTCAACTCGTTCACCTGGTTGTAGATCACCTTGCGCTCCCTCATTCGACCCTCGATCTTGCTCACAGCATGCATAACCGTGGTGTGGTCTCGGTTACCAAAAACTTTCCCGATGGCCGGATAGCTGAACGGAGTGGTGGTTCGCAGCACGTACATGGCTATCTGGCGGGCGGCCACCAACGGTCGGCTCCGGCTTTTCCCGCAGAGATCCTCCACAGTGAGGCCGAACATATCGGCGGTTGCGTCCAGCACAGCCCGCGGAGTTATGGGGCGAGGTTGGCCTGAAGCGACCAGGTCGGCCAGGACAACCTCGGCCAAACTGCGATCCAGCGGCAGGCGATACAGGCTCGCGTGGGCGAGGACCTGGTTGAGAGCCCCCTCGAGTTCGCGGATGTTGTCGGTTATGACGGTGGCGATGTACTCCAATACTTCGTCGGGCACAGATATAGGCTCGTTCTCGGCTTTTTTCCCCAAGATGGCGACGCGAGTCTCGAGATCGGGGGGAAAAACGTCCGTGATCAAACCCTGGTTGAACCGGCTTCTCAGACGCTCTTCCAGGGTGGCCAAGGCGTTAGGCGGCCGGTCGGAGGTGAAAACAACCTGTCTACCCGCCGCCCTCAAGTAGTCGAAGGTGTGGAAGAACTCCTGCTGGAAACGCTCTTTGCCCTCGATCAACTGGACGTCGTCCACCAAAAGAACGTCACACTGGCGATATCTGTTCTTGAAGGCCGGCATCGCATTGCTTCGAATAGCGTCGATAAAGTTCGAGAGAAACGACTCGGTGGAGGTGTATATGACCAGCTTGTTGGGATCAGTCTCCCGGACGTACTGGCCAATGGCGTGGAGAAGGTGGGTCTTTCCCAGTCCGGTTCGGCCAGTTATGAACAACGGGTTCCAGGACCGCCCCGGCTTTTCCGCCACCGAGAGGGCTGCGGCCCGGGCAAAGCCGTTGGAATCACCCACCACAAAACGGTCGAAAGTAAACGCCGGGTTTAGCCCAGACGGCCCTCCCGCGTCGGCCACCTGGGCCCAGGGACCTCCAGCAACCCCTTGCCCGTCACCGGCGCCACCGGCAGGCGCACCACCACCGGCGTGGCGGCCAGCGCTGCCGAGGCCAGGTTCGACCTCGTACTGAAAGATCTGGCTCGGCGGTCCGGTCTCGACGACGACCTCGATCTCGATCCCGTCGCCGGTTACTTCCCGAACGACATCGGTAATCAGGGTTCGGTAGCGGGCTTCAATCCGTTCCTTTGCCATGACACTCGGCACTTCGAGGACCAGGCGGCCGGAGACGAGTGAACGGGGCCGCACCGGATCCAACCAGGCCAGCCAAACCCCATCAGGCAACTCCGCCCTGAGGGAGCCACAGCATCGGGCCCACAACTCAGAGGCCACGGCGGCCGTCTCGCTATCGGTGCTCACTACCAACACGCCGTCCCCCCGGCTGACTTACCGGACCTTTTCCACACAAGTATCCACACGCTGTGGATGGGCCAGGCTGGCCCGTAAATGCGACTACCGGATCATTGGGGAAGATGTGACCGCAATGGGCCGTTGGCCCGGGTCAACCGGGGCGCTCGGCCAGCCCAGCCGTTTGTGAAGTTTGGGGAACCTATCACCGGGCCGGCGGGGGGCCAACGGGTAGACGGGCGCTCAGGCGTTCCAAGGGTTCGTGGTTGTGCACCAGGCCCGACTTCGGCCGTGGCGCTCCCTACGGGTAGCGTGTTCCCACCCGCCCGGGTCTCCGCGGCGGGAAGAGGAGCCAGGGGCCTTGCCCGCGGGCCACCAGGTGCTTCCGCCGGGCGGCCCAACCGGCCTAGGGCCTGCTCCCGTGGTCTGGTCTAGAGAGGGGTCAGCGGTTGAAGCGTCCGTACCAACCCAACAATCGGCGCCGGGCCAAGAAGCACGGGTTTCGCCACCGGATGTCCACCCGGGCCGGGAGGGCAATTCTGTCCGCCCGCCGCCGCAAGGGCCGCCAGAAGCTCTCGGCCTGAATCCGGCCACGTTCACACTTTCCCCGTCGGCGTTCTCCGAACACGGCGCTTCTCGGGCTTCCCCGGAACGTGTCTGAGGGTCGTGGTTCTTTGATGGAGACATCACATCTGGTGGCCGACCCGGCCACTCGTGCGCGGCTGGCCTCGGTTACCGACAGGGCCACTTTCGCCGCCCTGGGTAGGACCCGGCGCGCACGACGGGGTCCCCTCAGCGTGGCCTGGTTGGCGGGTCGACCGGGCGAGGCGCCGCGGATCGCCTTTTCGGTGAGTCGCAAGGTGGGTGGGGCAGTGGTGCGGAACCGGATAAAACGCCGTCTGCGGGCCGCGATGGCTGAATCGCAGACGCAACTCCAGCCCGGGGCCTACCTGTTGGCCGCCGGGAGCGAGGTGGCCACCATGCCCTACTCCGAACTAAGGCGACTGGTGACGGGATTGATTTCCCACCTGCAGCATCGCAACCCGGAGCAGGCCAGTTTGGAGCCGCGCCGCAGACTGGTCTCGTCGTGACCACCGGCCCGCAGATGGCAGTCGGGGCGATCAGGGCCTACCAACGGGTCACCGCAGGTCTTCCTTCGCGCTGTCGGTGGTGGCCCAGTTGCTCTTCGTACACATTGGAGGCCATCCAAACCCATGGGCTCTGGCGCGGGTCGCTCCTTGGAATACGGCGGCTGGCCCGCTGTCACCCGCTGACGCCCGGGGGTGTGGATCGGGTGCCGCCGGGGCGGTCCGTGCCGGTGACCGCCCGATGTCGACCGGGGGACGGCTGTGACTGATCTGTTCGCATTCTCCGGCCGGGTTCAACCGGGCTCGTCACTGGTGGCGTTCTCGGGGGGCTTGGGCTCTCCCTGGGTCCTGGGGCTGTTGGCTTCGTCGCCGTTCGACCCCATTTACAACACGTTGGGCACGTTGCTGGCCGGGTTCTACGCCATGTTCTCCTCCTTCGGGGTGGCTATCGCCCTGTTGACCATCGCTGTGCGGGTTCTGTTGATTCCGTTGACGGTCAAGCAGATCCGCTCCCAGCAGGCGATGCAGAAGTACGCCCCCCAACTCAAAGCGCTACAAACCAAGCACAAGGGTGATCGGGCGAAACTCCAAGAAGAAACCATGCGGTTCTACAAGGAGCACAGCTTCAACCCTTTCGGTGGATGCCTCCCAATGCTCCTTCAGGCCCCACTGTTCATCGTGCTCTACCGGTTGATCGAGGGCCTGAGTCGGGTTACCGACGGCAGGGTGCTCCATGTCCCCCTAGGCACCCGCCTGTACGAGGACCTGTTCGCATCCGGCGGCCGGATGCTGTCGTGGGGGATGGACCTGTCGCTCTCGGCCACCAAGGCCACGACGTTCAGCACGGCCCTGCCCGCCTACACGTTGATCGCCCTGGTTATGGCCACTGGGTATCTACAGCAAAAGCAACTCTCGGCCCGGTTGCCCAAGGACGGGATCAACGCCCAGATGGCGGTGATCGGAAAGGTATTTCCCCTGTTCATGGGGGTGATCTCCCTTTCTATTCCGGCCGGCGTGGTGGTGTACTTCCTGTTCTCCAACCTCTGGCAGATCGGCCAGCAGAAGGTGGCGTTCCGGAACCAACCGCTGCCCGACTCGACCCCTGAGACGGCCAAGCCCTCGGGCGACAACCCCGGATCCCGGCCCAAGGGACGGGGCCTTCGGGCCATGCTGGCCGAGGCGGCGGAGGCTTCGGGAGGGTCAGGCGGTTCGACGAAGGCCCCCAAGAACGGTGGAGCCAAGACCGGTGGAACCAAGAACGGTGGAGCCGGGAACGGTGGAGCGGGGAACGGTGGAGCCGGGAAACCCAACCGCCGCCAGGCGGGAGGTGGATCCACCGGGTCCAGGGCCAACGGATCTGCTGGTGCCCGAGCCCAGGCCGGCAACCGCAAGGCACCCCGCGTCACACCCCCCAAGAACACTTCGGCTGGCGGCCCCTCCAAACCCGGCGGGCCTGCTTCAGCGAAGGATGTGGCAAAGGACAAGGGAACCACCACCAGAAGTGGCGCTCCTGGCACCAAGCGAGACGAGCGGCGCCGGAGGCCCGAGCGAAAGGGTTGATCCATGGAGTGGATCGAGATGACCGGCCGGGATGTGGCCGAGGCGACAGAGAAGGCCCTGGACGCCCTGGGAGTGGGCGAAGATGATGCTGAGATAAAAGTCATTGAGGGGCCGCGACCAGGGCTGTTCGGGTTGGTCCGATCCGCCGCCCGGGTGAGGGCGCGCGTTCGCCCGGCATCCGTGCGGCCCAAAACCGACAGGCGGAACCGGAGGGAGGCGGGTCATGATGACCGCCAGGGGGCTTCCGCTGCAGCGAAGGACCGGGCTGCACGTTCATCAACCGGCGGGGAGGCCCCGGGCCTGGGGTCTGGGGGGTCCGCAGGGAGTTCCGGCGGCCCCCTCTCGAGGAGTCGTTCACGAAACAACACCACCCGATCATCACGGGCCCCAGCCACCAAGATGGCGGAGGCCCTCGATGCCTTCCCGCAGGCGACCGGCCCCTCCGTCTCCACCGACACTACGTCGGCGCCAGGCGGCAATACCGCTGTCCAGAACAACCGCTCGATTGGCACCAACACCTTGATTGACGGCAGATGCCCGACTGATGGCAACGAAGGAGGAAGTATGAGCACGGTGACTGAAGCCGACGAGTCTTCGGTAGACGGGATCGAGGTGGCAGAAGAGTTTCTCGAAGGCCTGCTGGATACCTTCGGGGTGGACTTCGAACTGTCCCACCGGGACTTGGATAACGACCTGGTGGAGATCTGCGTCACTGGTGACGACCTGGGCCTTTTGATCGGACCCCGAGGTCAGACCCTGTCGGCCATCCAGGACCTGACCCGAACCGTCGTCCAGCGGGAGGGCTCGAACCAGCGACTTGTGGTCGACATTGCCGGCTACCGGGAGGCCCGGCGGGTGGCCTTGGATCGGTTCACCAGGGAAGTGGTGGCCGAGGTTCTAAAGACAGGCCGGGCGCAATCGCTGGAGCCGATGCCGGCGGCTGATCGCAAGGTGGTCCACGACACCGCCAACCAGATCGCCGGTATTGCCACTGAGTCTGAAGGCGAGGACCCCAATCGCCGAGTGGTTATCTCCCCAGCCTGATCAAATTCTCCCCCTGGCACCTCCCGGGGAGGCGGCGCTCTGGCTGCGGATGCAGGAGTGGCTGGATCGGGCGCGGGATTACGGGCTGGTGGGTCCGGGCCCGACGGAACCACATGTCCGCCATGCCCTCGGGTACGCCCTGGCCACCGGCCCGCTGGGCCAACGGCGGTGCCTGGACCTGGGGAGCGGGGCAGGCCTCCCAGGGCTTCCCCTGGCGGTGGCTTGGCCGCAGTCCAACTGGATCCTGCTTGATGCCCGGCAGAAGCGCTGCGCCTTTCTCCGCCAAGTCGTTGATGACCTCGGACTGGGTTCTCGAACGCAGGTAGTCGCCTCCCGGGCTGAGGACTTCGGGCGTGGGGACCAACGGGGAAGTCTCGATGTGGTCGTCTCGCGGTCCTTCGGTGGACCGGCGGTGGTGGCCGAATGCGCTGCTCCCCTACTTCGCCCCTCGGGGTGTCTGGTGGTCTCCGAGCCCCCCGGTCGCGACGATTCCTCCGATGGGGACGAGGAGAAGCGGTGGCCCCCTGAGGGGGTGACCCAACTGGGTATGGCGGTGGATGGGCGATTCCACGGTCCTGTCGGCACGTTTCAACGCCTGAGACAAACCTTCATCTGCCCGAAGACCTATCCCCGCCGAGCCGGGATCCCGGAGAAGCGCCCGCTGTTCTAGGGCTCCTAGGCCGTTCCAGCTCTCTTGAAGAACGGTTCGAGATGGCGCCAAGAGCGCGGACCACCCGCTCCCACCTGCCTTTTTGTCGATTGGCAGATCGCAGGATCGGGAAAGTCGCGACCTTGAGTTGAGGACTACGTTTCACGTGAAACCTGAGATGGGATCACCAGCGTGAGAGGATGAGGCCATGTTCCAACCTGGACCGATGTGGTCAGCTGGCGGGGTCAGTCCCTCTGATGAGTAGTCCCGTACAACCCTCGGCTCTGGAGGACGCGTTATCTCCACCTGGCTCGACCGAGCCGGAAACGACACCCGAGGATTCTGTCCACTTCCAGGCTCCTGCTGTCGCCAAGGATCCGGCAGGAAGGCAGCGGTCGTCCGTGGCCCGCATCATGGCGGTCGCCAACCAGAAGGGTGGGGTGGGCAAGACCACCACGGCGGTCAACCTGGGGGCCGGCCTGGCCGAGCTTGACTATCGGGTTCTGGTGGTGGACCTCGACCCACAAGGCAACGCCACCACCGGTCTGGGGGTGGATGCCCGCTCTCTTGGGCACTCTGTCTACGACGTTCTTCTGAGCGACGCCCCGGTGGAGGACTGCATCGAGCCCACCGCGCTGAAGAACCTTTTCGTCCTGCCGGCCACGATTGATCTGGCCGGTGCGGAGATCGAGTTGGTGCCGGCGTTCAGCCGGGAACTTCGGCTGCGACGGGCGTTGACTTCGGTTCTGGGGGACTACGACTACATCCTTATCGACTGCCCTCCGTCGCTGGGCCTCCTGACCGTCAACGGCCTCTCGGCGGCGACCGAGGTGTTGGTCCCCATCCAGTGCGAGTACTACGCCTTGGAAGGACTCGGCCAGTTGATGCGGAACGTTTCGCTGGTGCAGAGCAACCTGAACCCGACCCTGGAGCTGTCCACCATTGTGCTGACGATGTTTGATGGCCGAACCAAGTTGGCCAGCCAGGTGAGCCAGGAGGTACGCAGGCACTTCGGCCCCAAGGTCTGTCGCAGCATCGTCCCCCGGAGCGTAAGAATCTCCGAAGCGCCCTCCTTCGGCCAACCCATTCTGGTCTTCGACCCCACTTCGCGCGGCGCTCTCGCCTACCGCGAACTAGCCAAGGAGGTGAGTCGTGGTACGCCAAGGCGGGCTGGGTAGAGGTTTGGGCGCCCTGATTCCTTCGTCGATGGAGGCCGGCACCGCTGCGGAACCAGGAGTTGTCGTTTTCGCGGAGTTGTCGGTGTCCTCGATCGTCCCCAACCAGCGGCAACCGCGCACGATCTTCGACGAGGAGGCCATGGCTGCGCTGGCCACCTCCATATCCGAGCTAGGCGTCCTGCAGCCCATCCTGGTACGTCAACTCGGGTCCGACTCCTACGAGTTGATCGCTGGCGAGCGAAGGTGGCGGGCCGCACGAAGAGCCGGCCTGGATCAGGTTCCGGCCATCATCCGGCGGGTGGAGGATTCCGCCAGTCTCGAACAGGCCCTGGTGGAGAACGTCCAGCGGGAAGACCTCAACCCCATGGACGAGGCGGCCGCCTACCGACAGTTGCTGGATGACTTTGGCTTGACCCACGAAGTGTTGGCCGCCCGCATGGGCAGGAGCCGAGCAGCTATATCCAACACGCTGCGGCTGTTCCAGTTGCCATCCAGCGTCCAGCGGCTGCTCCTGGATGGTCAACTGACAGCCGGTCATGCCCGGGCGATCCTGACAACACCGGATCGCCACTACCAGGAAGTTCTAGCGCGACGAGCGGTCTCGGATCAGCTGTCGGTTCGGGCATTGGAGGAGATGGCCCGCCGCCACAACCGGGTGACAGCCGAAGCCGCCAGTCCCACCACCGACCAACCCGACAACGCAGCCCACGCACCGGGAGCCAAGGCTCAAAGTCAACCCCGGCCGTTGCGACCCCCAGGTCTGTTGGAACTAGAGGAGTTGTTATCGGCTTACCTCGACACCCGGGTGTCGGTCGAGATGTCGGCCACCCGGGGCCGAATGACGATCGAGTTCGCCACTTTGGAGGACCTGGAGCGCATCTACCGCGTGATAACCGATCCCACCGAGCCCTGAAGCTGGCGTTTCCAGTGGCTGCGGCCCAATGCTGGAGCCCGAGGCGGTGAATGTTTGACGCTGGACTGTGAGTTATCCCTAGGGTGCGTTCAACCTGTGGACAACTGTGCTCAGGTCGATCTGTAGGCGAAAGGGGTGGGAGCCATGACGGCGCCCACCCCTGGAGTTATGTCCCTTCTCGACCGTTTTGAGAATGTGTTCAGAATTCATTCAGGCTCAACCTGGGCCTGAAGTTGAGCGTTAGACCACGAACTCGGCGAACTCGGCCAACAGAGCGGCCTTTCCCTTGGCCCCCACCAGCTTCTTCTTGGCCACCCCATCCTGGAAAACGATGAGCGTGGGGATGCTCATGATCCCGAAGCGTTGGGCAACCCCCGGGTTGGCATCCACGTCCACCTTGGCGATTCGGAGCTTCCCCGCCTGCTCCTCGGCGATCTCCGCCAGGATCGGGGCAACCATCCGACACGGCCCGCACCACTCCGCCCAGAAGTCCACGACCAGGGGCACAGCCGACCCGGATACCTCTTCATCGAAGGTGGCGTCGGTGAGGTTGATGACGTTCTCAGCCATGGGATTGAACTCCTTGGTCTCGCTTCGAAGGGTCGGTTCCAGCCGGCCGTAACAGCTTGTCGGTTGGTTATTCATGCAGCCGTAGTTGCTACTGGCGCCGGCTAACAGCCAGAGGATGAGGTTAAAGCGTCACCGGACAGCTTGAGAGAGGCCTTCTGAGCCGCCCTCTTCGTTGGGTGCTCCAAGTTGCACCGCTGACAACCCCTACCCCCCGGTCGGCATTCCGCCGACCCAGCACCTCGGGCTGAAGGAGCCGGAGGCTAAAGCTCGACCATGGTTTGGGCGGTGAGGATGCACAACCGTGGGCCGGCGGGGGCGAGCGGGTCGCCGTCGGTTCCCAGCACGGCGGCCAGTGTGGTCAGGGTCACGTCCAGGGCGGCCACTCGGATGCCTTCTGGGCCGGGTTCTACGGCCACCATGGTGCCGGCCAGGTTCGCCCACAGCTCGACGACCCGGGTCGGGGGGTCGATGAGCAGGACCTCGCCCACGCCCAGCACGGCGTAGAAGTCGAGCTTGGCCCGGCTCTCATCGCCCGGGGACAACAGTTCCACCACCAAGGGCACGTCGCCTCGGAAGCCCCGGTCGGTGCAGTGCTCGGGACGGGCGAAGATGAGGTCGGGTACCCGGTAGTCGTCGTCGGCCGCGAACAAGCCGGCCTCCATCACCGGCACCAGCCTTCTGGCCTTGGCCACCGGGCCCAGGAGCATCAACAACTCGCTGGCCAGGCGCTGGTGCGGGCCTGATGGCGGCGGCACCATGTGCAGCACTCCTTCCCACATCTCGTCCCGCCCGTCGATGCCCTGCTGGCGGCGATCGGCGAGCAGGCCGGCGGGAACCTCCAGCAGCACCGCCCTCACCCTCCGTCTCCCGAGCCGTGAGCCCCTGGCACCTTGCCAAAACTACTGCGCCGACCACAGATCATTCCCGGTTGCCCCTAAAGCCGGTGAGGCGGCCCCTGCTGGTATCACCGTTGCTGCCCCGACCACAACGTTGCCCCGGTTACTCCGGCCACAACCACCGAGCGGTCCTGGCCTCAGTGGTTGGCCTCCAGCCACCTTTCCAAGTCGATGGCGGCCATACACCCGGTTCCCGCCGCAGTGATGGCTTGGCGGTAGACGTGGTCAGCAACATCGCCGGCGGCGAAGACTCCGGGAATGTTGGTGGTGGTGCCCTCCCCGGTGACCAGGTAACCAGCAGCGTCGGTGTCGAGTTGGCCGACGAACAATGAAGTGTTGGGGACGTGACCAATGGCGATGAAAAGACCGCTGACGTCGAGGGTGGACTCGACACCGCTGATCACGTTGGTCAGGCGGGCGCCCAGCAGTTGATCGGTGCCCAGGAGTTGACTGACCACCGAGTTCCAGACGAAACGGATCTTGGGGTTGGACAGGGCCCGGTCCTGCATGATCTTCGAGGCCCGGAGCGAGTCCCGTCGGTGGATCACCGAAACCGAGGAGGCGAACTTGGTCAAGAACTGCGCCTCCTCCAGGGCGGAGTCTCCGCCGCCGACCACCGCGATGTCGCGGCCCTGGAAGAAGAAGCCGTCGCAGGTCGCACAGGTGGACACCCCCCGACCGATGAGCGAGATCTCGTTGTCCAGGTTCAGCATCCGGGACTTGGCCCCGGTGGACACGATGACGGCCTTCGCCCGGTACTCGGCGTCGCCCACCCAGACCCCGAAGGGCCGGGACGAAAGGTCCACCCGGGTGACCCGCTCGGTGATGAACTCCGCGCCGAAGCGCTGGGCCTGGCCCCGGAAGTTGCCCATCAACTCCGGACCCATGATCCCGTTGACGAACCCGGGAAAGTTCTCCACCTCGGTGGTGAGCATCAACTGGCCGCCGGGCTGGTCGGAGGTGGACGAGGGCTCGCCCTCGATGACCAACGGCGACAGGTTGGCCCTAGCGGTGTAGATGGCAGCGGTGAGCCCCGCAGGGCCTGAGCCGACGATGATCACATCCCGAACGTCAGTTGGGGCGGCCTCGGACTGGGCGGCCTCGGGCAGGGCGGCCTCGGACTGGGCGGCCTCGGGCAGGGTGGTACCGACGGTCATCGTTCTCCTAGCGAAATGGTGGGCGGGCCGGGTTTGTCTAGTGGTCTGTCGCCGAATTGATCTGGTGGTTACGACGGCCATCGGCGCCCCAGGCGGCGTTGCTCGGCCTCGAAAGACCTACGGGTATTCCCTCGACCTCGCGCCTTGCCATGAACGCCGAGTGGCTCGCCGTACCCACCCAGCCAATTCGCAGACAGACCACTAGCGCGCCGGACCGCCCAGTTGGCCCCCGCTTTGGCTACCACCCGCTGAGGAGTTGATTGGCCCCCGCTTGGACCACAGGACCGATCCGGCGGCCACGAAGAGTGATCCAAGAACCACATATGCGAGCCAGACTCCACTGGGCAGGATCAGGTCCATGGCTCGCAGGAGTCCGATGAGGGCAAGAAGGCCGGCGGCGGCGGCCAGAATGAGGCTGGCCAAGCCGAATACCACCCCTTTGGCCAGACCCACCAGGCGATCGGTGGTTCGCAGGCGAAGGCCGTCAAAAAGGCTCTGAATGCGCTGGGCCAGGTTGGCCGCCCAATCGGCTTCGCTACCGCTGGGATCACCGTCGGGGCCACCGGACGAACCCGAGGTGGACCGCCGATGATGGGGCTCGCCGTCGGCGGTTCCCGACGACCCCAGTCCGGGGGAATTCGGCGTCTCGAAGGACATTGGCGCTTCCCCTGGCGAAATCGCGGTGGGTTGGGATCGCAGTGGGTTGGGCGTTGCCGGGTGAGCCTACCCTGGGTCCATGGCCAGAACCGGTTGGGGCATTGTGGCCGGCGGGGCGGTGGCGGCCATTGGCGGCGCCGTTCTGGGCGAGTTCAGTTTTGCCGGGCCCACTGTCTTGGTGTCAGCCGGCGTCCTGGGGTTCGCCGTCTCAGAGGCGGCGGTGGGGGTGGCCGGCGAACGGCGGGTCCGCCTCGCGGTCGCATGCGGCCTCTTCACCTTCGCAGCCTTGACCTTTGCCGGCTGGGTGTTCACCGGCCACGAACTGCGGGCCCTCGGCCGAGCCGGTTGGGCGGCCCTGCCCTTTGGTTTCGGCGTGGCCTGGCTCCGGGCCTGGCCTCCCCCGGCCCCGGCGATCACCCGGGAAACTGAACCAGACCCAGAACCTCACAGCTCTGACGATCCAGGATCGCCAGACCTGTCGAGCCAGGACCAGCCGAGCCAGGACCAGCCGAGCCAGGACCAACCGAGCCAGGACCAGCCAGCCCAGACCCGGGAGCCGGAGCCCCCCCGAGCGGCGCCGGGCCCGGTTGCCCTTGGGGTTGAGGGTTCCGACCAGCCTCGCTGACCGCCGACCCGTGTTGGATGAGCATCACGACCACGTCGGCGTCGCCGAGGAACCCGTAGCCGGCGTGGCTGACGGTGGCCCCCGGCGAGGCCACCACCGAGGGCGCAGCCTCCAGGCAGTCAATCGCCTCAGGAGGCGGTAGGGCGGTCGACCCCCCGGTTGCCGGGTCCAGGGGCGTCGGGCCGCCACCGTCCGCCGCCAGCAACCGATTGACCAGCGAGCCGGGGTCCACCCCTGCCACCTGGCCCAGTTGGCCGGCCCAGGTCAGAGCCCGGGCCAGGCCGCCACCGAAACTCTCAGCGTCGGCCGCCATGGCGGCCGGAGGCTCAGATCCCGGCCCCGCCTCCAACCGTTCGGCCGCGTCCCGGGGTAGCGCGCCAACGGCAATCTCGGGGTTGTCACCGCGTCGGGCAGTATCACCTTGATCCGAGCCGAGGCCGTCGGAGTTCAAGAGGCTTCCGGCGGCAACCAAGGCCAGCGCCACAGCCGCCACCGACCCGATCCCGGTCATCCAGCCCCGACCTGAGGCTGTCCGGCCGAACCGGATCCCTCGGCTCGGCCCTTCCGCCGGGCCCGAACCTGGCCGACTGGGCCCAACCTGGGCGGGTGGCACAGGGGGGTCCCCTTCGAACCCCAGACGTCCGGAACCGATTCGGCTGGCAACGGTCGGGTCTGAGCGCGGCGGAGCCGGTTCGAGGCTGCTGTCGGTGTCCGACCCCTGATCGTCGGCCGCCGAGGGTGAAAGGGAATCGAACTCGGCCATGGCCCGGGCGATTGCCGCTTCCTTGGCCCCGGGGGGGACTGGCACCTGTCTCAGCGCTTGGCTCAACGAGGCGATCTGGCCCAGGGCCGCTGACGGCCCCCCGTCCTCGCCGGGCCTGGCGGTGGCGGCCTCGTCAATCCAGGTACCGGCTCGTCGACGAGGGTTGGCCCGGGTGCCGCCGACCGACGCCTCATCGGCGGGGTCCGCTTTGGTTGGCGCGTCGAACTGGGCGCTGATCTTCTCGAACTCCGCTGGGGTCAGGTCGCGCCCGTCGCGCTGGTCACCCATGGGTGGCACCGATGGGGCCGGTGGCGGGGTCGACCACCGGTTGGACCGCAGCTTGGATAACGGACATGGTCATGTTCGACGTCCGGCCCTGGATCCGAAGTTCCAGTCTGGATCCAACAACCCGATGAGGGCCTGGCGGCCGCGAGCGATGCGGGATCGTACGGTTCCCACCGCAACCCCCTGAGCCTCGGCGATCTCGGCGTAGGAGAGGCCGGCCACATCCCGGAGCACCACCGCCGATCGTTGGTCGGCAGGTAGCCCGGCCAGGGCCGCCTCCAGATCCAACCGCATCCCTACCGACTCCCCCGGATCCCCCGAATCCGTCGCCCCGCCGTCGGACCGCTTCCCACGTTCTGCCGCCAGCGGCGAGGTGGGCTCGAGGTGGTCGAAGTCGGTGGGGACGGGGCGCCGCCGCCGCCGGCGCAACTCGTCGAGGGAAGCGTTGGTCGCCACCCGGTATGCCCAGGTGGAGAAGGCCGAACGACCATCGAAGCGGGCCAAGTTCTTGACCAGCAGAATCATGGTCTCCTGGCAGGCGTCTTGGGCGTCGGCATCGTTGCTGGTCAGCCGACGACAGACGGCGTACAACCGGTCATGGTGGCGGGCCAGGAGGGCTTCCAGGGCGGCTCGGTCCCCGCTCTGGGCCGCCGCCACCAGGGCGGAATCATCCGAGGAAGCGGCGATGGGCGCCCAGGGTACGAGCATCGCCCCGGGTGGGTGCGGTTCTGATTCAGCGGACCCAGATCTCCCCGATGTCAATGCTGTTCTGGCCGGGGCCCAGGTTGGTGATCCACAACAAGATGGCCGACCCGGCCTCGGGTCCCAGTTCGAACACCGCTTCTCCCACCGGGACCGTCTTCGAGTCCACCGCCGGCCCCCAACTCCCCCGGTCACCAGGGGGAGAGTCGGAGGTCGCCACCTCGGCTGCCCATCCCCCAACTGGGGACTCGATCCTCAGGCGTCGCGGTTGGCTCCCGGGGGCGAGGCGGATGACCACGCCCACCCCCTCCTTGAGGTTGCCGAAGTTGGAGTTGGTGTACGTCTGGGTTCCCCAGGTCGTCCCCGGATCTCCATCGATGAGGTTGGCCAACTCGGCGTCGTGCTCGGCGCCGTCGCCCCCCGGATCGAAGGCGGCCAGGCCTGCGATTTCGAGAGCGGGTGCAGGGCCCCCGACGGTGGTGGTGGGGGCGACGGGGTCCTGTGATCCGCCCCTGATGGCGGCGAAACCGGCCACCAGCGCCCCCACCGCCAAGGCCGCTCCGGCCGCCTGGCGCAGAGACGTCGAGGTTCGGCGCGCCGAGGGGCCGCCGACGGGGGCCGGGATCTGGGGCTGCCCGATGTCAGGCCGCCAGGTTCCAGGCCCCGCACCGGCCTGGATCCGGGTGGGGCCCGAGCCTGGGTCCGACGACTTGTGGTGGGGACGAGGCCCGGCACCGGCCTGGATCTGGGTTGGGCCCGACCCCAGGTCAGACCACTGGTGGTCGGAAGCGGCGTCGAATTGGTGAAGGGCGGTGGGTTCAACCGAGCTCGGTGCCGGTGGGCCAACGATGTCGCCGACGCGGGCCGTACCCCGGGCCACCGCCCGTAACGCGTCGGCCATGGCCTGGGCGTCGGGGAAACGATGGTCGGGGTCCTTGGCCAGGGCCCGCAGTACCACCGCCTCCAGAGCCGGCTCCAGGTCCGGGCGCAGGGAACTGGGAATGGGAACCGGCGCCGTCAGGTGGGCCACGCCCAGGGCCATCTCACTTTCGGCGGTGAAGGGGGCCCGGCCGCAGAGCATCTCGAAGAGCACAACCCCAAGGGCGTAGATGTCGCAGCGTCCGTCCAGGCCCCGACCGTCGGCCTGCTCGGGGGAGATGTACTTGGCCGTGCCCAGGACGGTGCCGGTCTGGGTCAGGTCGGTTTCGGGGCGGTCATAGTCGCCGTCGTGGTCACCACCGCCTGCCCCAGAGGCGATAACCGCCTTGGCGATGCCGAAATCCACCACCTTCACCCGGCCGTCATGGCGCAGCAGGATGTTGGCCGGCTTCACGTCCCGGTGGATGACGCCGCTGCGGTGGGCGTAGTCGAGGGCGCCAGCCACGTCGGCACCAATGGCCACCGCCCTCTGCCAGGACAACTCTTCTTCTCCGGCCAGGAGTTGGCGCAACGTCTGGCCCTCCACCAACTCCATGACGATGTAGGCCTGCCCGTCGTCGACCCCGGTGTCATAGGTGGCCACGATGTTGGGATGGCTCAAGCGGGCAGCGGCGATGGCCTCCCGGCGGAAGCGGATACGGAAGCGCTGATCGGCCGCCAGATGCGCAGCCAGCAGTTTTACCGCCACGGGGCGGCCAAGGACGGCGTCCTCGGCTTTCCAGACCTCGGCCATCCCTCCCCGCGCCAGGGGCTCAACCAGGCGGAATCGACCACCGAGAACCAACCCGGGGATCAGATCTCCACCGGGAATGGTCACCGGGTCAAGGTACCCATCGACTCGGGTGTCGTTACCCGGAAAAGTCAGGGAGGGTTCAGCCTCCCTGACTTCAGGGCGTGGCCTGGTAGGCAACCCCGATGGTGCGGGGACCGGTGTGGCTGCCCACCACCGCCCCGAGGTCGCCGATGACGATCCTCTCCCGGGGAAAGTGGTCGGCCAGTCGCCCGACCAGGTCCTCGACGTCGGGCGCGGCCCCGTGGAGCACGGCCAACTCCTCGATGCCCTTCTCAGCCTTGACCCGATCCACCAGGTAGCCCAGCGCCCGGGACCGGGTCCGAAGTTTGGGCCCCGGTTCCACCTTCCCGTCGATGACTTCGATCAGCGGCTTGATCGACAGGACCGAGCCGAGCAGCGCCTGGGCCCCGCCTATCCGCCCACCCTTGCGGAGGGCGTCGAGAGTGTCGAGGGCACCGATGACCCGGGTCCGCCTGGCCCGATCGGCCAGGCCCGCCTCCAACTCGTCCAGGCCGACCCCGGCGGCGGCCTGGGCGGCGGCCCAGCGCACCATCAGACCCTGACCCAGGCTCACCGAGCAGGAGTCGACGACCCGGACATCGACTTCGCCCTGCAGGGCCATGGCAGCGGCGTGGGCCGACTGGCCGGTGGCCGACAGGCGGGCGGACAGGTTGATGCACAGGACCTGGTGGGCACCGCCGGAGGCAGCCTGTCGAAATGCCTCTTCGAAGGCCCCGGGGGAGGGGGCGGCCGTCTCCGGCAGCACCGGCGACCGGCTGGCCCGCTCCCAGAACTGAGCTGGAGTGAGATCCCTGCGATCGACCAACTCCTCGTCGCCGAACCGGATGGTGAGGGGAACAACCGCGATCCCGGCAACGGCGGTGAGTTGGGCCGGCAGGTCACATGCGCTGTCGGTCACCACCCGGACACCCATGGGGCTTGTCTAGTCGCTGGGCGGAACTTTTGCCCCCTCTTCGCGGAAGCTGGTGGAGGAGCGCGCAGGGGTCGACGCGGTTGACTCGGCCGCCAACGCCTTCGTGGCTGCGACGTCGTTGGCGTCCGTGCCGGGATTGACCCGCATGCCGTCGCGGATATCCGTGCCGGCGTTCGGAGGGCGACGCCGGGACCTCCAGATCAACCGTCCCCACCACAGGGCCAGGAAGAAGGCGGCACCGCTGGCAACGACCACTCCCAGAAAGGGGGTAGCCGTGGACCGGATGCCGAACTCTGTCTCACCCACGACGAGGCTTCCGTCAGGCGAGGTGATCTTCAAGGTCGCCCGGAAACGACCCCGGGTGCCGCCGGTGACATCGAACGACTCGGTCGTGTTGGTGCGGTCGCTGAGCACGACTACACGGAACGGCTCGGGTTGGCCGGGTCGGTCGCGCTGGTCGAAGCTCAGCGTCGCCGATCTGCTGGCGATGCCCACCCGCACCCGGGCGGGGCGGCCGGTGAGGTTCTCGAAGGTGATGGGCAGGCGACTCTGGCGGGAGGTGAGCGTGATGGTGCCGATGGGGGGTATGCCGATGCCGGCCACCGCCTGGGCCAGCGCGCCTTCGACGATCGCCCGTCGGTCCCCCACGCCGGGTCCGGAGTCCGCCGTCAAAAGGTCGAGCAGGGCGAGGTGGGCCGGGGCCACCACCGGGTCCAGGAGCATCTCGTCGATGGTCCAGTTCCGGTTCGCCGACCCGGTCGCCCCTGTCCCTGGGACCACCCCCCCGCTGGAGGACGCGCCGGTAGCTGCGCCAGGGTCAGGGTCGGCGAAAATGCTGGCCAGACCGGTGATCCGAGCCCGCAGCGACCGAATCACCGCCGGGTCCTTCCCCGGCGGCAGCCCGGCGCCCGGGCCGGCGGGCAATGGTCGGCGCAGCGCCAGGGGGCTGTTGGCCGGTTCAGGGTTCAGATCGAACAGGGCAGGCAGCGGGGTGGGTCGGACCAGGGGATGGCCAGCGAGGCCCGCGACCAGGGCGGCGAGGGCGGCTGGCGGGGGGAGCGTGGAGGGCATGACCACCACCCCGCGGGCGGCTCCAGGCAGGTCCAGGAAAACCACGGCCAGATCGGCCAACAGGTGCTGAGCGGCCAGGACCGGGTCCGGGCCCTGGAGATGGGCGGCCAGATCCTCATCGGCGGCCAACGCCTGGATGCGTCGCTGGTCGCCTCGCAGTTGAAAGGGCGAGGCCGAGGTGATGTTGCGACTCACCGGCTCCAAGGTGTTCTCGAGGGTGACCAGCCGGGTCACCCCGGAATTGACCAGATGGTCGACCGAAGCCGCGTCGAGGGCACGCCGGGATATCCAGGTCCCCGGGTCGGGGGAGCGGCCCAGGACCCGAGCCGAGACCGCTGCACCGGTGGCCACCGTCCGATCGGCTTCGTCGGCCAGGTCGGCCTCGAGAAGCCCGGGCAGATCCAGCGGGGCGTAGGGGGAGACCGGGGCTGGGATGGCGGCCTCGGCCCGGGCCTTGACGCCGGCCAGCAAGGTGCGGGCCTGGCCCGGTGTGAGGGGTGGGGGCGGATCGACCGGGGAGGCGCCGTTGGCCGCCTGATCCCGGCCGCCGGAGTCCGAGCCGCCAGGATCGGGCGTTGCTGTGGACCCACCGGACTGGCCCTCAGGCCGTGGTGGGGGCAGGGGTTGGGCAGGCCCGGGTCCGACGTCGGGGGCCGGGGTGGCCCCGGACAGGCCACGGCTGACCGCGGAAACCTCGGCCAGAGCGCTGGGAGGAACCATCACCACCGGCGAGAGGTTTCGCGTGGCATCGTGGGCCCGCTGCAGGCGGGTGAGAGCCTCGGCGGCCGGAGCCGGGTCAGTGACCGGAGCGTGATCGGCCCCCAGCACCAGCGACACCAACAACGGAGCGGGAGGCGCCAGGTCGATCACATAGGTGACGAAGGTAACCAGGCGGCTCTGGGGGGCGTCGGGTGTTGGTTCGCCCACTTCGAGCACCACCGGGTGGACTCCGCTGCGTCGCCCGATGCGCACCTGGCCCGGCTGGCGGGGCTGGTCCGGGTCCGAGATCGCCAGCCGCAGGGTCACCAGGCCGGTCGGGTCGGGGTTGGTTGGGTTGGACACGAACAGGGGCACTCGGGACGGACCCTCGTCGGCCGCGGCCAGGGCAAAGGCGCTGCGGTTGGCCACTGCCGGGAGCACGCTGGCCACAGCTTCGAGGGATTCGACCGGTACTAAAGAAGATGTCAACCCGGCCACCTTGGCCTCTAGCACGAACTCGCCGCCGGGGCCCACCAGGGTGCTTTGCGCAACCAGGGTGATGGGCGGCGGGTCACCGCGGCCACCCGGATCTGGGGGCGGCGAAGGGATTTCGGGGTCTGGGGCCGCGGGGCGCTCCTGGGCGCCCGGCCCGGTGGCTGGTTCCGGCCGGCCCGGCAGCCCGGAACAACCCAGCAGGCTGATGAGGGCCACGACCGCCAGGGCGCCTGTCAACCTTGGTCGGCATCGACCGCCCAGGACCGCGCCTGACGCAGACACGCCCGACGCTCGAGCCCTAAGGAGACCGTTATCGCGACATTGATGCGGGGAACCCATCAGGTTCAGGGCCTCATCGTCCCTCCCGTATCGGGTCACCCACCAGTCGAATCACCCGGCACCGCCATCGATGGTCCCCCCGTCTGCAGGTTCGACGTCGATCGGCCTGGTTCTCGACCGATCCGGTGCGCGTCGATCGGGTCCGGGTCGATCGGGTCCCGGTCGATCGGGTCCGGGTCGATCGGGTCCCGGTCGATCGGGTCCCGGTCGATCGGGTCCGTGTCGATCAGGTCCGGGCTGATCTGACCAGGCCAGGTTGGGCATCGACAGGATCAGCCCGTCGGCCGCGGTTGGATCCAGGTGGAAGCCCGCGCTTTGGTACAGGAGCAGCGCCGAGACGTTGCTGGCCTGGGTGTTCACCACCGCCCGCTGCACCCCGTGGCCGGTCATCCAATTCAGGCCCCTCAGCAGCAGCACCCGGCCAATGCCCCGCCGCCGCCACTGAGGATCGACAGCCAGGCGCTGGACATAGCCCCGCCTCGCGGCCCGGCCGAAGATCCCGTAACCACAGAACCCCGACCGGGACAATCCCGGTCCGGGTACCGTCGCCGCCGCCCGGCCGAAGGAGGCGTCGGGGGGTCCAGCCCCGGGGGCGCCGCCCGGGGGGTCTGGTTCCAGGCAGTAGGCCATGTACAGCACGGCCCGGGGCGTGGCTGCCAGCGCATCGGTGAGCAGTTCGGGGCTCAGGCGCCATCGGGGCCCGAAAGCCCGCTGGTCGAGCTGGAGGATCTGGTCGAAGTGGCGCCGCCGACCGGGGCGAACGTCGATCCCGCCGGCCGGGCCGGATGTCCCGGCCACCAGGTCGCTCGAATCAGCCTCTGCGAAAAGGCCTCGCCCGACGCGCAGCCGCCGGGGTGCCAACCGGGCCACCAGAAGGACCAGGTCGTCTGCGTCCCCACCCTCCGGACCATCCGACGGATTCGACCGCACGGCCGGGACGTAACTCAGCCCCAGGCCTCGATCCCGCCCCACCGGTCGAGGATAGGACCCGGGGCCCGGTCGAAGCTGCCGTTGCGGCAGGAAGTGCCCGCCGACCCCGTCGAGACATGGGCGGCATCCCTGATTTCCGGGATTTCCGGCCGTTTCCTCGTCAGAACCGCCCGGTCTTCAGCAAAAGCACAGGTTGGCGTCCGACCCTGCTCGTGGCAGCGGTCGGAACAGGAGGTCGCTGGAGGAGGGGTTGCTTGACCAACCGGGGTGGTGGGCGACAACGGGGCCGAGCAGCGTCCGGCTCGGCGGAGTTGCGCAGCGCTGGTGGCCGCTTCCGCACGGCGCTGTTCGGCCCCTATCGCCTTCTGTTGCTGGTTATGGCCCTGATTGTGAGCGTCGTGGTGG
>JBQTHD010000037.1:0-17281 GCA_052390275.1 Acidimicrobiales bacterium
AAGGGTGCTGCTGGCATGCTGGAGGCCTCCACCGGTCAGGTTGTGTGTCGACAGCGGCAGCCTTGCCGCCATCACGCTCCGACCGGTGGACCTCAGCTACGTGTAGCCGTCACCCCTTGAACTCGCCTCCTCTCCATGTGGGTGAGCGAGTAGAAGCGCCGCTCATGCACGTACGCGTAGTCGGGCGCCATGTGCGGGACGTACGCCTCTTTGGCTACGGCGGCGTAGATCGCCTGGTGCTCGTTCGTACCGTGCCGGGACGGGACGAGCCGGAAGGCCGCTACCCGGGTATCCCAGTCGGGAGCGGCGAGGATCTGCTCGATCGTTTGTTGCGGATTGACACGAGGGCGAGGCTACGCGCATCACATTCCGAGACGGAGTACCCCGGCCTGCTCCTCGATGGTGTCCTCAGCGATGCGTCGACGGCCGAGGTCGGCGTACTGCTGGTGAAATTCGAATCCTCCTGCTTGTCGGCCGTGGCGTCGTGCGACGACGGCGGTAGTGGAGGATCCAGCGAAGGGGTCGATGACAACCCCCTGTGGCGGGCATGCCGCTCGGACGAAGAACGAGGCGAGCCCTTCGGGCATCACAGCCGTGTGCTCACCCCCGACGTTGCCGTACTGGTTGTAGGTCTGAGCGACCGGGATCACGTTGCCCGGGTCGGCGCCGCCTTTGAGGTAGGTGCGGGTGCGGTCCCGTCCGAACCCGGCGTCGGTGTTCTTCCGTCCGTTCGAGTCTTGTAGGCGGCGTGCGATTTCCTGCTCATCGGCGCGGTACGGGACCCGGACAGCGTCGAGGTCCCAGTGAGGCCGCTCGCCCTTTGCGAAAGCGAACACGTACTCGAAGCTGTCCTTGGTCCGCGGTCCGAATCGGCCGGGGATCGCGTTCGTGCGATACCAGATGTACGTCTCGATCCAACGCCATCCGCTTTGCTGTAGCTCCAGAACGAGATTGAACACGTAGGGGTGTCGCTGGCCTTTCAATGACCCGGTTTTGGCGACCCGTTCTTTGATGTTGATGACCATCCAGCCCGAGTCGGTGGTCGCGTCCCGCATGGCGGCGGCGTACGGGAGGAACCATTCGACGTACCGGTCGGGGTGGATCTTCGAGTAGACCCTTTGGTCGCTGTAGGGCGGGCTCATGAAGAACAGGTCGACGCTCTGCTTTGGGAGAGCGGGGAGCCATTCGCCGCTGTCGCCCCAGGTGACGCCGTCGGCGAGCGCTTGGGCAAGGGCTCGGCGGGGGTCGCTCGGCGGACCCGGGGGCACAATCGGTTGCACGGTGTTGACGGTAGTGGTGGTCATCTCCCCAATCGTGGCAACGGGGTGTGACATGCGCGGCTCCATGGTCTCCACCATGCCGGGCACTGGCGTCCGGCGATCGGCTCAACCGCTGCGGTGGGTTCCGAATCCGTTGCTGGAGCAGAGACGGACGTCTACGGTCCCCTGTAGGAGAACCTCGCTGCGCTCGGCGTACTCGTCGACGACCGCGCCCATGACATCGGCGTCGAAGAACTCGAAGGACCAGCCACCGTGGCGGAAGCCGCCGGTCGTGTCCTCACCCGGCCCCTCCCACGAGTCGGGTCCGGGCTTGTAGCCACGGTCCGAGTACTTGGTGCCGAAACCCAAACGCCCCGGCGGGGCACGACGTGTGGTCGACCGTCGGGCCGGGTGGTGGCCATCCAGTACTGCGGGGCCGCCACCAGCCGGGCCACAACGGCGGACCAGTCGAGCAGCCCGTCGCTGCTTTCGGGCACGCCGTAGCCCTCGGGCAGTGCCCTTTGGGGCCTCCGCCACCGAGGGCCGGGCGCAGCAGTCCCGGCAGCGGCTCCGTCCATGATTAGCCTCCGGGTGACCCGCTGACGAGGAGGATCCGCCGATGCCTGAACGAGATGGCTACATACCTGGGGTCCCCTGTTGGGTCGACACCAGTCAGCCCGACCCCCAGGCCGCTACGGCGTTTTACCAGGGATTATTCGGATGGGACCTCGCCAATGTGATGCCCGAGGGATCCGAAGGTACCTATTGCGTCGGCCGTATCCGGGGGGGAGACGTGGCCGGGATCACCTCGAGTCCTGCCGACGCGCCGGTAGCCACCTGGAACAGCTATATCTCGGTCGACAGCGCGGATGACGCAGCGGCAAGGGCTCGCGATGCCGGCGGACAAATCGTCATGGAGCCGTTCGACGTCATGGACGCCGGGCGGATGGCCATGATCAGCGATCCCGAAGGGGCGGTGTTCATCGCCTGGGAGGCGAAGAACCACAAGGGAGCCAAGGTGATCAACGAGCACGGATCGTTGAACTTCAACGGCTTGGCCACCCGCGACGTTGAGGGCGCCAAGGCGTTCTACGGTGCAGTGCTGGGCTGGCGGACCCTCGAGCTTGGATTCGGCTCGATGTGGACCCTTCCCGGATACGGCGACCACCTGGAGGAGTCCTCCCCTGGCCTTCGCCAGCAGATGACCGCCATGGGCGCGCCGGAAGGTTTCATCGACGTGGTAGCCGCGCTGAACCCCATTGCCCAAGGCGACTCGATGACGCCGCCGCACTGGAACGTGACCTTTGCGGTGGACGACGCAGAAGCGACGGCGGCCAAGGCCGTGGAACTCGGCGGTCAGGTCGTCGCCGGGCCGTTCGATGCCCCATGGACCAGGATGGCGGTGCTCAAGGATCCGCAGGGTGCGACCTTCATCGCCAGTCAGTTCGTTCTGGAGAACAAAGACCTCCGGGCCTGAGCTCCTGCAGCAGGCCGGTCCGATCGACGGCGAAGGTCCGAAAGCTCTCGAAGCCTGGCTCGATCCAGTCGCGTGGCAGGCGGAACGCACGAAGGCGCGTTCCTCCCGGGAGCGGCTCTCGCTTGCATCCGGCATTGGTCTCGAAGTAGCTCACGGCGGTACCGACGCCTCTGGCTGGGGCGTCGGCGGCCCATGGGCGGAGCGCACACCAGGGCAGGCAACTTCGAGTTCTCGTGTTGGACTGCTGGCGTTCACCTGAGGAACCGCTGGGGGATACCCGTCGTTCCTAGCGTCGGCGGGGATGCATGGCGAAGGGGGCGGCGAGCGATCAGTGGCGGGAGGTGGGGTGGCGCCGGACCGGGGCACCGGCCCGGCACCAACCGTGTTGCTGGTCGAACCTTCCGACACCGACGCCGACGGGGTGCGCCGGGAGTTGGAGGCGGCCGGAATGGCCGTTACCCATGTGCACGACGCTCGTTGCGCCCTGGCCTTTTTGACCAACGATGCAGAACCGCATCGTCGCCGTGCGGCAGCCGCCGCCCGGGCGGGGGCGGTGGTGATCGAATGGGAACTGCCGGACATGGCCGGTGCCGACGCCTGTCGGCTGATCTCTACGAAGGCCCGACGGCCGCTGATGGTCCACGCCCAAGCCTCCGGCGAGATAGATGCGGCTCTGGCGTTGGAACTCGGGGCTGACGCCTACGTGACCAAGCCCGCCCTTCCGGGGGAATTGGCCGCCCGGCTGCAGCGGCTGTGTGGGCTGGCGAAAGGGCGGCCGGGAACTGACCGACGCTCGTGGCCGGACCCAGAACCCACCTCGGGCGGTGATGGGGAACGTCGCTTTATCGACGCCCTGGCACCTGACTCGTTCGTGGTGATCGGCGGAATCACCATCGATACCGCCGCCCACTGCGTTCACTTCGATGGGGTGCCGGTGCCAGTGACCATCAAGGAGTTTCGCCTGCTGTCCGCCCTGGCTGAGCGCAGCGGCCGGGTGGTGTCCCGAGCGCAGCTGACTCAGTGTCTCTGGGGAGCACCAACACGGCGTCGGATGCGGGAATCCGAAAACCCGGGAACTGCGGACCCCGCGACCAGCCGTCCAGGATTTGAGTTCCCAACGGGCATCGAGGCGGCTGGTTGCGACGCGGCGAGCGGCGAAGGCGAGCAGGTGGATACCGACGCCGGGCTGGATGGGTCCAGATCGGGACCCCGCATCCGGACCCGACCAAACTCGGTGACCGTGCCCCCGGGAACCCTAGACGCCCATATCAAGCGTCTGCGGGCCAAGTTGGCCCTCGCCGCCGGGCGACCCGCGCCCATCGTGACCATCCGCAGCCGGGGCTACCGGCTGGATGCGGGCTGACCCGGGCGGGCATCGCCAGGGGGGCATCGCCATGATCCGGCTCGCCACTTTGCGCACCACGGGAAGCGACCGAATGGCGTCGCTGTTAGTTCACCGGAGCGCCCGACACTGTTCAACTTCGGTCGTCTACCTCGGCGAAGCGGTTGGCTTACGGTTCTAGGTTGACGATCTTTGCCTCCGAACGTCGATGCGAATTGAACCAGCAAGCCTGACTGGAGCCACCCTGTCCTCTGCCCAGACCGACCCGGCCCCCGACCATTCGGGTCCCCTCCGCGCCCCTCGGCCCCGTCCGGTGCGCTCCGGTCGGCGGGCGGGGTCGAGGGTGGTCGGAATGCCTTCTTTGACCCCGGGCAGCACATACCTCAACCGAGAGCTCTCCTGGCTGGCCTTCAACGACCGGGTCCTGGCCCTGGCCGGCGACACCACCCTGCCCTTGCTGGAGCGGGTCAAGTTCGTGGCCATCGCCAGCACCAACCTGGATGAGTTCTTTGCTGTCCGCGTGGCCGGTTTGGGAGCCCAGGTGGCCGCCGGAGGAAATCGGCGCTCCCCGGACGGCCTGAGCGCCCGACAACAACTGCAGGTCATCCACGCCCACACCGAGCGGGCGGTAACCGAGCAGGTCAAGCTGTTGACCCAGATCCTCTTCCCGGCACTGGCGGTCCAGGGAATGGCCCTGTGCGAGTGGCTGCGACTGGACGACGACGACCGTTCCTGGTTGACCGGGCAGTTCGAGCGCCGGGTGTTCCCAGTCCTCACGCCCTTGGCCGTCGACCCGGGGCACCCCTTCCCCCACGTCTCCAGCCTGTCGCTCAACCTGGCGGTCGTCGTCCGGGACCCGGTGACCGGCGAGCGCCGGTTTGCCCGACTCAAGGTCCCCCCGTTGCTGGACCGGTTCATGGTCCTTCCCGACGGCGAGCGCATGGTGGCGCTGGAGGAGGTGATCGCCGCACACCTCCATCGACTGTTCCCGGGAATGGTCGTTGAGAGCCGTGCCCTGTTCCGGGTCACGCGGGACGCTGCCCTGGCCCTCGACGAGGACGAGGCCGACGATCTGCTCGAAGCCATCGACCACGAGATCCGCCGTCGTCGCTTTGGTCGGGTTGTGCGCCTGGAAGTGTCGGCCGGAATCGACGCCGACGTGCTCAACCTGTTGATGTCGGAACTGGAGGTCGAGTCCGAGGACGTCTACCGGGTGAGCGGGCCCCTTGGCCTGGGGGACCTGTGGTCTCTGGTCGGAGCCGACCGGCCCGAACTCAAGCACCCGCCCGCCCGCCCGGTGGTGCCTCCCGATCTGGCCGCCGGGATCGACGACCGCAGCCGGGACGTCTTCAGTGCCCTGCGGGAGCGAGATGTTCTGGTCCATCACCCCTATGAGTCGTTCACCTCGTCGGTCGAGTCCTTCGTCCGCCAGGCGGCGGCCGACCCCCGGGTGGTGGCCATCAAGCAGACGCTCTACCGGACCTCGGGTGACAGCGTCATCGCTCGCTCCCTCATCGAGGCGGCCGAGCGGGGCAAGCAGGTTGTGGCCCTGGTGGAACTCAAAGCCCGGTTCGACGAGCAGGCCAACATCGCCTGGGCCCGGGCCCTGGAACAAGCCGGCGTCCACGTCGTCTACGGGTTGGTCGGCCTCAAGACCCACACCAAAACGACGTTGGTGCTGCGCCAGGAGGAGGACGGCCTTCGCAGCTACTGCCACATCGGCACGGGCAACTACAACCGGGTCACGGCCCGGCTCTACGAGGACATCGGCCTGTTCTCGGCCGACCCCGATCTGGGTTCCGATCTGGCTGCGCTGTTCAACTACCTCACCGGGTACAGCCACCACGTGGAGTACCGCCGCCTGCTGGTGGCCAACGTCTCCCTTCGCCGCCAACTACTGGAACTGATCGCGCAACAGGCGGCCGCCGGTGCCGAGGGGCGAATCATCATGAAGATGAACAGCCTGGTGGACGAACAGATCATCCGGGCCCTCTACGACGCGTCCCGACAAGGGGTACAGATCGACCTGGTGATACGGGGTATCTGCTGCCTGCGGCCGGGAGTTCGCCGGCTGTCGGAGACCATTCGGGTACGGTCACTTATCGGCCGTTTCCTGGAGCACTCTCGGATCTTCGCCTTCGGATCCCGCCAGGACCGACGCTTCTTCATCGGCTCGGCCGACCTGATGCCCCGCAACCTCGACAACAGGGTGGAAGTGGTCACACCGGTCAGCGATCCGCACCTGGCGGAACGGTTACAGGAGATTCTGGACGTGAACCTCGCCGACGACACCCTGGCCTGGCTTTTGGCCAGCGACGGCGGATGGCGACGGGTGGCCGGTGGGGGCACGGTCAACACCCACGTCCGCCTGGGCGAGTTGGCGTCGCGCCGGGTGGCCGAGAACCTGGCCTCGAGCGTCGCGTCCTTGGGATCCCCGCTCGGATGACCGCCGCGTCGGCCGCGCCTGGTCCAGCCGGGGGGACCGATCCGGTCGGGCCGACCGGGCCGGTTGGGGCCGTTACCGAGCGCGAAGCCAAGCTGTCCGCCTGGCCTGGCCTGGCCATGCCTGCTCTCGATGGCGTGGGCGGTCTGGTGGCCACGGCCCTGGCCGGCCAGCAACTGAGCGCCGTCTACTACGACACCGTGGACCTGCGCCTGGCCCGCTGGGGAGCGACTCTGAGATACCGAACCGGCGAGGGGGGGTCGGACGGGTGGACGCTCAAACTGCCCGGAACCGCGACCGGGTCCATGCTGAGCCGGCGCGAACTGACTTTCGAGGGGGGCCCGAGCCGAGCGCCGAGCGCCGCACTGGGCCTGGCGGCCGGGTACAGCCGGGGGGCACCGGTGGCCGCGGTGGCCCGACTGCGTACCCGGCGGAGCCGGGTTGGCCTGAGTGATGCCTCGGGGGTCGGGCGCTTGGAGGTGACCGACGACGAGGTCTCGGTGTACCAGGGCCGCCAACTGGTGAGCCGCTTTCGGGAAATCGAGGTGGAAGCCCGGTCAGGCTGCGACGCGGCCGCCATGGATGCGGTGGTGGCCGCCTTGGTGGCGGCCGGGGCAGGAGCGGCCGAGCCGATCCCGAAGCTTGTGCGGGCGCTGGGATCAAGAGCGTCGACTCCCCCCGACCCCGCCCCCATACCGCTCCCCAAGCGTGCCACCGTGGCCGACCTGGTCGGCCACTCAGTGGCCGCCGCAGCCCGGGCTCTGGCCAGCCACCACGCCGGTGTCCTGCTGGGCGACGACGACGAAGACGTCCACCAGGCCCGGGTTGCCACCCGAACTTTGCGATCCAACCTGCGAACCTTCTCCGCCGCCTTGGATCCCGCCTGGGCCAGCGCCGCCCGAACCGAACTGTCCTGGCTGGGGACGGAGTTGGGATCGGTGCGCGACGGCGACGTTCTGGCTGCTCGCCTGGCCGCCCATTCCCGCCGGCTGGACCCCGCTGATGCCCGGGTGGTGGACACCCTGGGCGATCTGATGGCCGAGCGCCGCCGGCGGGCCCGGGTTCACCTGGTGAGCGCCCTCGCTTCAGGCCGTTATCTGAATCTGCTGGAGACCTTGACCGCGGCCGGCACCGACCCCTCGGTGGCCCTGGCCCGCCGAGGCCCGAGCACTGGCCTCATGGACCCGGTCGCAACGGAACCAGCCGTCGCTACAGAACCAGCCGTCGCTACAGAACCGGCTGTCGTCCTGGAACCGGCTGTCGTCTTGAAAGGGGCCGTTGTCCTGGATCCGGCTGTTGTCCTGGATCCGGCTGTCGTCCTGGAACCGGCCGGGGTCTCAGAACCGGCTGTCGTCCTGGAACCGGTCGGGGTCCTGGCATCCGGTTCTGGCGCTGAGTCCGTGGCGCTTCCGGGTTCGTCCGAGCCGGGGGACCCCAGCGAGGCGAGTCGGTCGGATGCAGTCCTCGAAGCCCACGTTCGGGCAAAGGCGGTGGCCGGATCGCTGGTGGCCGGGCCCTGGCGATCGCTGGCTAAGGCGGCCCGGGTGCTCGACGACGACTGCCCCGACGAGGCGCTGCATGCCCTGCGCATCCGGGCCAAGCGTTGCCGCTACGCGGCCGAGGCGGTGGCGATGGTGGTGGGCGAACCCGCCCGGCGAATGGCCCGGGCCGTTGCCTCGTTGCAGGGAGTTCTAGGCGATCATCAGGACGCCGTGGTGGCCCGGGACTGGCTCCGGGCGGAGGCGGAAGCGGGCAACATCGATCCGTTGGTGGCGGGACAGTTGATGATGATCAACCAGATGAAGGCGCAGGAGTTGCGCCAGGCCTGGCCCGCTGCGTGGAAGGCGGCCCGAGTCCCTCGCCTGCGCGATTGGATGGACTGAGGCCGTGGCGACCGGCCCGCTGGAGACCTGCGGCGCGGAGGTCGGCGGCGCAATGCCCGTAAGGGCGGCCGGCGGGGTTGTGTGGCGCCGGGGGATAACCGGGGTCGAGGTCCTGTTGGTCCACCGACCTCACTACGACGATTGGACGCTGCCCAAGGGCAAGCTGGACCCCGGGGAGAGCCACGAACAGGCGGCGCTGCGGGAGGTGGCCGAGGAGACCGGGCTGGACTGCCGCCTGGGTCCAGAACTGGGTTCGTCCGCTTATGTTGACAACCGTGGGCGGCCCAAGACGGTTCGCTACTGGGCCATGACCGAGGCCGGCGGCTCGTTCGAGCCCCACTCGGAGGTGGACGCCGCCTGCTGGCTACCGGCTCTGGAGGCAGGAGAGTTGCTGTCCTACGAGCGGGACCGCAGCGTCCTGGCGACCTTGACCTGGGCGGTGCCACCTCCCCTCCTGCTGATCCGCCACGCCGTCGCCAAGGAGCGGCGCAAGTGGAAGGGGCCCGACTCCAGCCGGCCCCTCACCGGTCGGGGGACATCGCAGGCCGAGGGCCTGGTCGAACGAGTCCGCCGCTACAGAGTGGACCGGGTGATGTCCAGCCCAGCCCAACGATGTCTGCAGACGGTGCTGCCGCTCGCCCGAAGCCGGGGCCTGGCGGTGGACGCCATCGCCTCACTGGCCGAAGGCTCGGGTCGGGAGGCACTGGATCTGTTGGACGCCCTCGCCGGCACCGGATCGGCCCTGTGCACCCATGGCGACGTCCTCGAGTTGATCCTCAGCGAGCTTTCCCGCCGGGACGGCCTGCGTCTCACCGGTCGGTTGCCGTCGGCCAAAGGATCCGTCTGGATCCTCGAACCGGAGGAGGGCCGCTTCGTGGCCACCCGCTACCTGGCCCCCCGCTGACCGGCCCCCCGCTGACCGGCCCCCCGCCGACCGGCCCCCGCCGACCGGCCCGTTGACCCCAACCTGCTGCCCCGTAACGCCCCGCGATTTCAGACTCCCGGCGGCGTGAACCAACCCACCGGCACCGGTCGGCGGGAGCACCGATGCACGTGATGGCCGCCGATCAGAGCCAACACACCGAGCATGCCCAATCCCAGCCATCCGGCTGGGAAGCCAGGCCCTGAACCCTGGGCAGCAAGAACTAACTGGTCCACCGAGCCATCTGTGACGGGGTCGGCCCCCGCCGTCGATGCGTCCTGCCTGTCCGCCGTCGTCCTGTCCGCAGTCCCGTTCTCCGCCGCCTGGGTCCCCGCCCCCGACCCGGGTTCTCCCCCACCCGACGCCTGGTTGTACCGACCAGGGTCGCCGTCGTCTTCGTCCCCGCGTCCACCGCCCGAGCCGAGGCCACCAAGCACTGAACCAAGGTCGACCGCCGCTCCGGCGGCGGCGCCACCGCCGGGCGACGAGGACCCGCCAGAACCCGGGGCCGAAGGCGTCGAACTCCGGCGGACGATCGGCGGGTCGACCAGAGGAGTCACCAGGAATCGGCCGTCCGGGGAACCGCCCGAGGCCGTTGGACTGGTCGGGGGACGCCCACCAGCCGCGGGCGGGCCCGGGCTCCCGGGGTCGGGGGAGGGAATGGGGCTGGGACTGGCCGGGGCCGGGCTGGGGGCGGGATCCCGGGAGGGGCCGGCCACGATGGGGGCACCGGTTTCGATCGGCTCGGGTAACCCCGATGACGCCCCATCGGCGGAGTTGGGGGCCAGGGTCCCCTCGTCGGCCGCCGCGGCAGCCCCGTCCTGGGTGCTTTCCGCCACGATGTCGGTGAGTCCCAGTGCCCGGGCCAGGTCCAGGCGGCCGGCGCACCCCGGACCACAGGGGGTGGTCCGGTCGGCCGAGCCCAGCAGGCGGTCGATGGAGTCAAGCGCCGACAGGCCGGTGGACATCAGAACGGCCAGCGAGCCCGAAACATGGGGCGCGGACATGGAGGTGCCGGCGGCCACCGCGTAGGAGTCGGAATCCTGCGGCACCCACCAGGCGGAAAGAACGTCGATGTCGGCGGCCCGGCCTGGCCCTACAGACCCCTTTCCGCTGCCCCCCGGGGCCACCAGTGCCCATCGGGTCAGGGCCAGGGAGTTGGAGTACTCGGCCACCCGGCCCGCCCGATCGGTGGCTCCCACCACCAGAACCGGCAGAGCCCGGTAATCCACCGGACCGGGTTGGGGCGATGGCCCGCCGCTTTCGTTGCCGACCGCCACCACAACGGCCACGCCCCGGTCCCAGGCTCGGCGGATGGCCCCGCTCAGTTCCACCAACCCTGCCGCACCGCTGGCCGGGCCGGCGACTTCGGATCCGAGCGACAGGTTCACCACTGTCGCCCCCCGGGACACCACCCAGTCAATGGCCGCGGCCACATCCGCCGCCTCCCCCTCCGCTCCGCCGGAGCCGTCGCTGGCCAACGCCCGCGCCACGACCAGTTCGGCACCCGGAGCCACCCCGGCCACACCCTTGCCGTTCCCGGTCACCGCCGCAGCCAGGGCACTGACGTGGGTGCCGTGGCCGTGGTCGTCGGTGGCCCGGCCCCCGCAGCGGCTGGGGTCGCCCTCTGAACCTATGCAGGTGGCCTCGGCCACCACCTTGCCGGCCAGGTCCTCATGGGTGCTGTCCACGCCGGTATCGACGACGCCGATCCGGATACCCACCCCGGTGGACGCGGCCCAGGCGGCAGGGGCACCGATCTGTTCCAAAGCCCACTGGCGTCCCAGGAAGGGATCTGGCTGAACAGTCCTGAAGACGACAGTTGGGCCGGCGGCAACGGCAGAAGGTGCGGCCGTGGCAGTGGCGGTGGTCGGGGGAGCCAGCAGGCCCATCAGCACGAGGAGCCACCCGGTCGCACTCCACTGGAAAAGTCGCGCCTTCATATCAGTGACCGGGAGAGGCCCGAGGCGCTATTGATTCGGAGGTGATCCGCCGGCGGGCGCAGCCGGATCCACCGGGACCGCATCTCCGGGTTGAGCCGCCTCGGGGCCGATCCCCTCCGCAGTCTCCAGGTCCACCGGCACGGCCGGAGGAACGAAGTCGGAATCGACCACCTCGGCCTCCAGGCTCAACAGCCTGCTGGAAGCGGTCTCGGTGGAAAGCGACAGCAGCAGGCCCTTGGCGTCGAGGCATGCCTCGCTCGGGGCTTCGTCGGGAACCTCGACCTCGAAGCAGCGAGCCGGGCGGTCAGCCACGGTCGCGTCGCGGGCCCGCACCCGCTCGCCGTCCAGACTGTCGTCTGGCGTGGGGCCGAATGGGTCGATCTCTCCGGCCAACTCCGTGCTCCGGGTGCACGACCACGGCTCGGTCTCAACCTGTGAGCATGCGACCACCGCGTCAGGCTCGACAAAAACCTCGGAGATGGAGCGCTGGCCGTCGACCACTCCCAGGACCCGCTGGCGCAGTTGCGGTGGGCGCCGCCAGATTGCCAGGCGGCCGGTCCCGTCGGGCGAGGTGGTCTCGTAGACCGCGTGATGAATCTCTTCCTGGCCGCGGCGCAGTGTCGCCACCAGTTCGGCAGCCGCCTGGGTGTCGGCCGGGGTGCTCACCCGATCGGTATTGCGGAACTCGGCCACGATCCCGGCAGTGAACGCCACGGCCACCAGCCCCACCGCCACCTGGCGCGGCCGGCCGGGGCGTTTCACCAACTGCCAGTAGCTCGACAAGCCGCCGGCATGAGCGTTGGCCGGCTTGGTTGAACCCGTCGGCTTGGTTGAACCCGTCGGCTTGGTTGAACCGACGGGCGTCGGAGGCCCGGCTACAGGGTCGACCGGCGGGGAGTCGGCCGCCAGTCCCGGCCCGCCCCCGTTCACGCTCCGGGCTCGAGCTTGAAGCCCAGACCCCGCACCGTGACGATGCGCTGGGGTTGATGGCGATCGTTCTCGATCTTGTCCCGTAGACGGCGTATGTGGACGTCGAGGGTCTTCGTGTCCCCCACGTAGTCGGCGCCCCAGACCCGCTCGATGCACTGGGAGCGGGTGACGACCACGCCCGGGCGCTCCATGAGCAGGGCCAGAAGCTGGAACTCCTTGCGGGGCATGGCCAGCAGATCACCGGCCAGGGTGACGTCGTGGCGGTCGAGGTCCAGCACCAGTTGGCCCACCGTGAGGGGCTCGGTGGTGGGAGTGGCCCGCGGTGGCGACGGAGCCCGCCGCAGGAGCATGCGGATTCGGGCCACCAACTCCTGAAACCGCTGCGGTCGGGCCAGGTAGTCGTCGGCTCCCACCTCCAGGGCGACGACGATGTCGATCTCGCTCGACCGATCGGAGACGAAGAGGATGGGAACGTCCGACAGGGACCGGATGGCCCGACAGGCGTCGATCCCGGAACCGTCGGGGGTGGAGAGGTCGAGGACGACAGCGTCGGGCTCGCAGTCCCGGAACAGGTCCAGGGTCACCGACCCTGGCCCGGCCTGACAGACCGAATAGCCGTTGCGGGTGAGCACCCGCTCAATGGCGGGGCCCAGAGCGGCGTTGCGGGTGGCGACCAGAACCGTGGCCGCCGGCCGGCGGAGTTCGCCTGCCCCCGTCCACGGTCTTGTCCCGGGCCGGCTCGTCGCAACGGCCGCTTGCATACGACTTCGAGAGCGAACCTCCGGCGTCCGGCGCTCACCGGTGGCCGGCGCCCCGGCGCCCGGAGGCTGGGTCGGCCCGACCTTGGGGATCACCGACTGGGCCTTCACAGCCGGTGCCAGGGCTGCGTTGACGCCCGACGCGTCGGGATCGGGGCGAACCGGGGAGACGAGCGAAGGGGCCATGGCAGCGGGGAGTTTCACCGGGCCAGTTAGACAGATGGTGGCCGGAGTGAACTTCGAGGTGAACACTGCTCGAAGCCGACCCGCCGGGTACAGGCCCCAGAAACTTCAGTCCTCGGGTCCGGGCCGGTATGCGGCCGGTCGCAGCCGGGGGCCAACCGTTAGAGGGCGGCCGGGAGGAGCCGGTTCAGGCTGCTGAACATCTGGTAGAGCATGACTGAACCCACGGGAATCCCCACGGCCAGGATTGGTCGACGGCCCCATCTGCTGCCCGCCCGGTCGGTGGCCTTCCATCCGCCGAAGAACAACGCGGCCCACGCCAGCGTGGGTGCGGTGGCACCGGCGTCTCCGCCCAGGCCCACCTCACCATCGTCGGGGTCCGTCCCGGCTTCGGCGGGCGCGTCGTCACCCAGGGGACCTGATGCCGGCACGCCGTCCGGGGCGGGGGTGTCGATGCCGCTGTCGGCCAACTGGTCAGCCACCGGGATGGCCGCCTTGGCCACCACCACCAGACGTTGCCGCATGCTGTACTTGGGATGACAGGTGGTCAGTGTGAGCCGATCGTCGGCCGTGGCCGCCAGGACCTTGGTCTCTGACGGCAAAACGATGCGGGTTTCGGCCACCTCATAGGTGATCCGCCCGAAGCGGGTGGTGAGGCGGATGACGTCGCCGGGGACCAGTTCGTCCAGGCGGTTGAAGGGGGCGCCGAAGGTGGTGCGGTGGCCGGCGATGGCCACGTTGCCGGCCTGGCCGGGGAAGGCCGAGCGGGAGTAGTGCCCGGGGCCCCGCTTCAGGGAGTCGAGGCCGATCCCCTCGACCACCGCCTGCTCCACCCCCACCGCTGGAATCTCCAACATGGCGATGGCATCACCCCGGGGCACCCGGACCGGCGGTTCAGCTACGGCCGCCTGCTGATCGCCGTCGGGGGCCGCGGCGGCCGCGGCCGTCTCCACCTCGACGAAAGCGGCTCTCAATCGGCGCTGGCTCTGAGCGTGGGACACGTCGGTCCCCCACAGCTGAAAGGCCACGAACAAGAGGGTGAAGACCCCGGTGTTCCGCATCCAGGAGCCGTACCGGGCCATACGGGTCTGCTCGGGGGTGAGGCCGATGTTGGCGGGCATTTCCGTGGCGGAGGACTTGGGCTCCCGCCCGGGGGGGCCGACCAAGTTGTAAGTCGGTCCCTGTGCTTGTGGTTGCCAACCGCTGGGGGCACCGGGGACCGATGGTGGCTGGCTGAAGGGTGCCGCCATGGGCGGGGCCGGCGGGGGGGAGTAGCTCGTGGGCTCGGCGGTAGGCGCGGGGGCGTACACGGACGGCTCAGCGGTTGGTGGGGGCGTGTACGCGGTTGCCGGTGGCGGTGCGTAGTTGGGCGGAGCGGAGACTGGTGGCGGTGCGTAGGCCGGGGCCGGGGCCGAGACTGGTGGCGGTGCGTAGGCCGGGGCCGGGGCCGAGACTGGTGGCGGTGCGTAGGCCGGGGCCGGGGCGGAGACTGGTGGCGGTGCGTAGGCCGGGGCCGGGGCCGAGACTGGACGGGGGCGGCTAGGAGGAGAGAACGCACCCAGCCGGTAGAGGGCTTCGGTAAGGGGGGCGATGCCCGCCTGGGCCCGGGCCCGGATCTCGGCCAGGCCCATCCCGTCGCCGGCGAGAAGGGCGGTGCGAGCGGCGTCGAGGGCTGCGGCGGCCAGGCGGATCTCCTCATCGGCCCGGTCGGCTGCCCTGTGCGCAGCCAGGCGGGCGTTGAGCAGGTTGGTGGGAACGGCCCAGGCTTCTTCGAGGATGGCACGGGCCCGGGCTTCGGCGTCAGCCAGGACCCGGTGGGCGGCACCGTCGCGCTCGGCTCGATCGGCCAAGAGTCGCTCGGCGTGGGCCAGCAGGCGGGCGGCGGCCACCTCCTGGGTGTGGTCACCTGTCGCGTCCGCAACCATTTGCGGCCCATGCGGCGCCGAATCCGAGCCGGGGGCTGCGGCAGGGGCAGGCGCACCGCCGGAATGGTCGGTGGCCGGGGCCTCGCCTGGCTCATCCTGGGCGGAGGAGGCCAACAGACGCGATGGCTGGCCGTTGGCTTCGGTGGGTAACGGCCGACCCGACGACCCCACAGATGATTCCGGCAGGGCCCAGGGGTCGACCGTGCTCGCACTCGCACCGCTTGACCTCAGGCTGGTGCCGCTGATGGAGCCCGGGCTCCGGGTGCCAGCGTCGACGACGTTGGATCTCACGTTGAGGATTGAGGCCGACCGCCCGGTGGCGAGGAGTCGGTTGACCTGCTCCACGAGCGAAGTTCCACCGCTGGTGATGCCCGACGCGTCACTCGGCTGCCAGCGGGGGCCCCAGCCCGAGGCTGGTTCGGAGATCAAGCGTCGGCCTGTTGCGCCGAGGCGAGCGACCCGAGGGGCTGGGGAAGTTCCGGCAACTCGATCTCGACCAGGGGGGCAAAGTCGATGCTGCGAAGATGTTCCCGGTCTCCCTGGAACTTGGCCACGTAGCCGAAGGCGGCCAGGGCCCGGAACGACCCCTTGGTCCGACACGTCGCCACGCCCTGGGCATTCGTCTCACCGAAGCAGACCACTCCCCCGGCGGTGAAGCGAACGAGTCGCCCTTCGAGCGCCGATCCGGTGGCGGTATCGGTCAGGGTTGCCGACAACTGGGGGAAGACGATTCGCAAAGACGGCAACAGGCGGGCCACTGCCGGAACAGCCACCACGGTTGTGGCTCGACGGGGCGGGCGGGTGGTGGTCGGTCCAACCGTGCTGGTGGTCACCGGCACCGATGTGGCGGGAGGGGAGGAGACGGTTGTGGGCACGGTCGTCGTGGCCGCTGCGGTGGTGGTCGTGGCCCCGGCAGCGGTGGTGGTCGTGGCCCCGGGGGCGGTGGTGGTCGTGGCCCCGGCTGCGGTGGTGGTCGTGGTGGTGGTCGCCCCGGCGGCGGTGCCGGGCACGTAGCTGAAGGGGGCGAACGCCCGGTTTACGGTGACGTCGGTCACATCGGCGAACAACGCCACCTGGCACGGATTGGCCGAGTCACAGGTGAAGGGGAAATTTCCACCGTCGCCCAGGATCACCTCTATGAGGTAGTCGAAGGTGCCGGCGCCGTTGGCATCGCTAACAGGGTTGACCAGGGTGAGGAACTGGCAATCGTCGAAGGTGGCGAAGGGAACGTCGCAGGTCACCAGGTTCAGGGTGTCCTCGGCCGGGAACCCCGTGTAGGTGACGGTGACTGTCTCACCGTTGACCAGGTCGCTGGACTTGGAAAGGGTGAGCACCTCCGGATCGGCCGGGGCCGAGTTGGCTGCCGGAGCCAGGCCCAGAACCAGGGCCGTGGCCGTGGCCGCCAGAGCGATCCGCCGGGCCAGGCCGGATGGAAACGACCGGCCGGTTGGAGCGGGCCGAGCCGGAACCGGACGGTCGGCGGGCAGGTTCTCAGGCATCGGTATGTTGCCTCCAGGGTGAAGAGCTGGGTCGGACCAGAAACGTCAAGAGGCCGTTGACTTGGAAGTCGGGGCTTGGACGGGTGCAAAGCCAACCGGGAAACGGAAACGGCCGAGCGGTCGGACCGGGGTATCCCAGCCCGACCGCTCAGGCGGCCGCTGACAGCGGGGGGTCCGAACTAGGCGGTGACCCGAACGGAGATCCGAGCCGAGGAGGGACCAAAGCTGGAGTTACCGGCGAAGTCGACGCTGATTCCGTTGACGACCAGGGGGATCAGGCTGTTGAAGCCCAGGGTGGCGGTGCAACTGACCCGACCTGTGCTGTTCGTGGTGCCCGAGCAGATCACGCTGGATCCCAGCCGGACGTTGACCGCCCGTCCGACCACCGGCACGCCGGCGCTGGTCTCCAGCCGGGCGGTAACGGGCAGGACAATGCGGAGGTTGGGCAGCAGCCGAGCGATCACCGGAGCGGAGATGCGGATCCGGGTGACCACACGAATCACGGGCCGGGTGGTGGTGGTGGCAGGTCGGGTGGTGGTGGTGGCAGGTCGGGTGGTGGTCGTGGCAGGCCGGGTCGTGGTGGTGGCCGGGAGCGTGGTGGTGGTCGCCGGGAGCGTGGTGGTTGTGGCCGGGAGCGTGGTGGTGGTGGCCGGGAGCGTGGTGGTGGTGGCCGGGAGCGTGGTGGTGGTGGCCGGGAGCGTGGTGGTGGTGGCCGGG
>JBQTHD010000038.1:0-29234 GCA_052390275.1 Acidimicrobiales bacterium
TCGCACCTTCGGACCTCGCCCCTTCGGACCTCGCACCTTCGGACCTCGCACCTTCGGACCTCGCACCTTCGGACCTCGCACCTTCGGACCTCGCACCTTCGGACCTCGCACCTTCGGACCGCACGCCTTCGGCTGCCCCGCCCTCGGATTCGACGGCTTCACTCGAGCACGGACGTCCCTCCGGTGACGACTTCGGTCGGGCGGGCCCGGTGGACCAACGTTGCGACCAGGTTCCCCAAGGCGATCCGGAGGCCGAATACCCGGACAACAGTCCAGCTGATACAACGATGCCCGGTTCCCCACCATCGTCCGTCCCCCCCGGATCCACCGATCCGGCCGCCGATTCGACACTGCCCACGGGAACCCGCTCGTTCGATCGTGGTTCTGTGTCGGGACCGGCGACGGACATCGGATCGGCCACCGCCACCAACCGTTTAGCGACCCACCCCCTGGGGATGCAGCCTCCAGGGGATCCGCATCTAGGCATTGCGCCCGAGGGGGCCCATCCCCAGGGCACGCAGCCACCCGCTTCCCCACCGCCACCCCAACCGCCAGGGTGGACAGCGGAGGCGCCGGGGTTCGGGAGTACCTCGGCGCCGTCCGCTCGCTCGGCCACGGCCATCGTCATCAGTGCTCTGCTGGTGGGAGCCGGCCTGGCCGCCCTGGCCGGTGTGGCCCTGGCCGTCGTCCTGGCCGCCTCACTGGTCGTGGTGGGGCTGGCCCTGATGACCGGCCGGCGCTGGGGCCGAACCCGCGGGCTCATTCCGGTGGGAATCGTTCTGGTCATCGCCCTGGGCGTGACCTCGGCTTTCAGCTTCCTGCGGGTACCCGTTCAGGCTGGGGTGGCCAGCCGGATCGACCGGCCCACCAGCCTGACCGCCGTGGCTGAGACCTACGCGGTCGGGGCGGGGGACCTGACCCTGGATCTGTCCCAGTTGCCCCGGCCGGCCATCTTCGTTCCCCCGGCCCCGCAAGCCCCCTCCGCCGGGCTGGTCAGCCCGGGAGGAATGGCGGTTGATCCCGAGGACCTGGAGGATCTGCGCGACGCCGAGGACATCGCCGATTTCGAGATCGACATCGAGGCCAACGTGGGGGTCGGCGAACTCAGGGTCATCGTCCCCACGTGGGCCGACGTGGTCGTCGACGCCGAGATCCGAGGCGGCGAACTGAGCCTGTTCGGCGTCACTTCACGGGGCCCCTCGGTGAAGCGGGACGACTTTCGCCAAACCAGCGGCCAGCCGGGCAGCCCGGAGCTGAATCTGGACCTGGAGGTGGGTCTTGGCCGCCTGGAGGTGGTTCGTGCCCCGGTCTGAACCGACCCGGCCGACGGCCCGGACGGCCCTCAAGCCATGAACGATCCTGTGGCAGTGGTCACCGGCGCGGTGTTCACCCTGTTGGGGCTGGGCTCCCTGGCCCGGATGGGTGGGCTCAGCCTGCGGCCTGGACTTCTTGGGCCGCTCGTTCTGATCGGTGCCGGCCTCCTGGTTTTGTTCTCCAGCCGACCCTCCCGGGACTGACGGCACTCGGGACCGATCCCACCGCGGGCTGACCCCCGCAGGGCTGACCGCCGCAGGGCGGACCCCTCACGAGTGAGCCTCGCTGGGAATGACCGCATCCCACGGTCTGGTCCGCCCGGCGGGCAGGCGGGGCCGGCGGATGCGAGGATGCCGCCATGAGCGCGGCCCGCCAGGATTGCCGGCACTACTCCAGCCGAACCCTGGCCTCGGGTGACCGGGTGGAGCGTTGCCGCCTGGACATGGCGGCCCTGACGCCCTTCACCTGCCCGGCGGACTGCCTGTTCTTCGAAGCCCGCCCCCTCAGCGACACGGGGTGGTCCCAGACCTGACCGGCGGCTTATGACCTTTCCCAAAGGCCGCTCAGGCCGGCGAAGAAGGCCGATCGGGGCATCGACTCAACCCCGTTGGAAGCCGCCTCGGCCAGGGTTGCCCGGTCGGTGTGGTTGGTGAAGCCGATAATCCGGGCCTGGCCGGCTCGCCGGGTGGCCAGATCCACCGCCACCGCCCCCGCGCCCGGCCGATTCAGGTCCACGACGTAGACATCGGCGCCCACCTCGGCCAACTCCTGCGGGCGGCGGACGAAGCTGACGGGTCCGGCCGCCGTCATCCGGGACCGGTCCATCAGGTCAGGCACGTAGGCCACCACCTCCACGGGTGGCGTCGGGGAGGACTCGGTCGGGGACTCGGTCTGGGGCTCGGTCGGGGCGGCGTCGACAGTCATCAGGGTGCTCGCTTTCCATGCACCCCAGGCCAGTGCCACTGGCCCGAGGTCGGGGTCCAGGTCACCGAAGGTGGCCGGGCTCAGGTCGTAAAGATCGTCAGGGAAAAGTCGGCGGCGGTCCGGGTCCCGGTCCACCGGAGCCAGCCCGGCGCGGGCCAGGACCAGCGTTGGATAGGCCGTAGCTCGCCGGATCAGCGCCAGGGGCGTCTCCGCCTGGTCACCCACAGGCAGGGCCAGCAGAGCAGCGAGATCCGGGATCACCTCCGCCACCGCCGCCTGGCGGGCCCGCTCCGCCTCGGCCATCAACTCAACCGGAGGTTCGGATCCGCCCGCCCGCCACGTTCTGTGCACCGAGGCCACCACCCACGGCCCCAGCGCCGCCGCCGCCCCCGCCAGTAGCAGCGCGGCCAGACCATCGGCTGATGACGGTCGAGGCACCAGGTCAGACTAAGGGCGATGCCCGGCCCTTCCCGCAGCGCTCCCGCCGGAAGTTGCTCAGGCATTTCCACGGCCCTGGGAGAGTCCCTCACCGCAACTGCGCCCCACGTAACCGGCTGGTTGCTGGCCGAACACCCGGGGCCCTGGAAACGGGACCCTTTTTCCGGCGGCTTCGATCCGGCCGCGGCTGCAGGGTTGCAGGCCTGGAGCCGCTCTCAGGACCTGCGACTGCTGGCGCTGCGCCACGGACCCGAGCCCGCCCTGATCGTGGCGTCCAGCGACCCCCGATCGCGCTGGCTCTACCGGGGGTCCATGCCGGACGCGAACGACCTGGCCAGGCTGGCACAGCGCCTGTCGACGGCCTCGGCGGGCGAAACCGTCGAGCTACTCGCAGCGGCCGGCATGGTCCGGGTCGATCATCCCGTGTACCTGGTTTGCACCCACGCTGGCCGCGACGCCTGTTGCGGGCGGGAGGGGAGGCCGGTGGTGGCGGCCCTTCGGGCCCTGCGGCCCCACCAGGTGTGGGAGATGTCCCACCCTGGCGGGCACCGGTTTGCCGCCAACGTCCTGCTCCTGCCTCACGGCCTGCTCTACGGGCGAATGACAGCGGCCGACGTCCCCCGCTTGGTGGAAGCCACCGAGTCCCATCGTCTCCTGGTGGACAAGTTTCGCGGCCACACCCCTTATCCGCCGGTCGTGCAGGCCGCTCTGGGACATCTGAGATCCACCCTGGCCGCCGATTTCGGAGAACTTTTCGCCGGTATCGACGACCTGCGGCCCGTGTCGGTCCAAGGCGTCGGCCTCGGGACACCAGGCTCGCCTGGTACCTCGACTGCGAACCTTCGCCCGGATTCCGGCGTCGAAGGCCTCGACGAAGCGCCTGGTGAGGGTACCCAAGACGTCGTATCGGATCTGGCCGGAATCCGGGCGAAGGTTGCTGGTAGAGGCAGTGGGCCAGCGCACGAAGCCCGCGAAGCTGAGCCCGAAAGCGAGCTACACCTCAATCGCTACCCGCGGCCGGTGCCGGACGTGTCGCATCCCGGCCCGGCTCACCCTCGGGCGATCACCGAGGTCGAGGTGCATGTCACGCGCCCCGGCCCGGTACCGGTCCGGTGGCGCATGAGGGTGCTGGAGGTCGCCGCTGGTATTCGGGCCATCAGCTGTGGGGACACGCAGAGCGAGGATCCGGGCGGGTTCCGGGTGGAGGAAATCACCCCTTGTTAGCCACCAGCGAGGCGATGCAACTGGCGTTCGGATGCAACCTCTGGAGCCGGAGCGGCGCCTGACCAATCTCGGGCGATGGCGGCGGGCTCAGCCGAGGTCGACGACCTCCCAGCCAAGCTTTTCCTCATCGAGCACCGGAGGCAGCACGCCGCGTGCGGCCGGCGGTGAGAGAAGAACCAACCAGCCATTGAGCACGGCGGCGGCAGCCGCTTCGAGGTCGGGCAAGTCCAGCTGCGGATGTCGGCGAGCAAGCCGCGCCATCTCGGGGATCACCATGCGTTGGTCGGGTAGGCCGACTTCCTTCGGCAACCGGAGAAGAGATTCGATGGCCCTCACCTGAAGGTCGCCGGGAAATCCGGCGAACGGCCCGGAAAGGTGCCCGGCGCCGCCGGCCACCGCCGCCCGGCAGGCCCGGAAATACCAGTAGGCGGTGGTGTTGAGCTCACGCCTCCTGGGCATCTCGACGGGGGCACCTACAGATGGGCGACCAGCAGGCGGTCGTCGAGAAGAACGCCGCTACTGATCCGCTATCTCCGGATCGTTCAGCGAGGCAAGTCCGTCCTCGTAGGCTCCGGCGAGTAGGACCCGGGCCAGTTCGGCCCGAGCTGCGGCCAGTCCCCCGGGAAGGACCAGTGCGACAACGAGCCCCGGGCTGGTTGCTTCAGGGACCATCAGTGCATTGTAATTAGCGATGCGAGACAAGGCGAGGGCGGCATATCCCAGGGCGACCACGGGGTGCGCACGTAGGCGGCGCTACCTCACCGACAGGAACGATCCCGTGTGAAGGCCTGGCGCAGGGCTCCGGGTCCGCCCTCCTTAAAGTGGCAGCGTGTCTGACCGGTTCCAGACCAGCGTCGTGCTCCTTCTCGGGTATCCCGGCGTCGGCAAGCGAACCGTCGGGTCGCACCTGGCGGGGATGCTCGACGGCGTGCTGGTCGATAATCAGCTCATCAACATTCCACTTCTCACGCTCTTCAAGTGGGACGGGAAATTCCCCCTCCCGATGGAGGTCTGGGAACGCGTCAAGCCGATACGCGAGGCAGTTCTCGGGACGATCGAGGACCTGGCTCCCAGGTCCAACAGCTACGTCTTCACCAACGTGCTTCACGACGACGACGACGGCGCCACGAGTTACGACAGGCTTCGTTCCCTCGCCCGGCGACGCGGCTCACTGTTCCTGCCGGTCATGGTCGACTGCGACGTCGATGAGCAGGTCCGACGGATCGACACTCCGGACCGGATCGCCCGGATGAAGGGATCTGACCCGGAGCGATATCGATGGCACAGACACCACACCAGGCTGTTCCAGCCGTCGCCTGACGAAGTGATGCATGTGGACACCACCCGTATCGACCCGGGGCAGAACGCCAAGGCGATCCGTGCTGCGCTGCTCGGTCGAGGCCTCGAACTGGCGAACATGTAGCCCGACCGGCGTCTCGGGTTGCTGCTACTTCTATGGAGCGGCGCCTGAAACCTCGGGCGAAGGCAGCGGGATCAGGGATTCTGTCCTCACGGGAGCGGAGGTCAGCGGCCGCCAGGCCTCATGCCGGCGCTATCAGCCTGAGATGGCTTCCGGAGGCCGACGCAGTCGTGATGCCAGAACGGCTCCGCGTAGACGACCGTTCCGGTCATCCAGGGCTCGTAGGACGGGAGTTTGCGGACCTGGAACGCCGGATCGGGGATTCGCAAGGAGGGTGACCTGAAGTCCTGCTGGCTGGCGCGCTCGAACCCGAACCGGGCGTAGTAGCGCGGCGATCCCTCGAGGAACACCAGTGGGTCGGACCGGGCGGTGAGCACGTCGAGGCCATGTCTGACCAGCCGGCCACCGAGTCCTCGGCGCTGGTGGGTCGGAACCACGGCGAGCGGGCTCAACACCTGCACACCAAGGAGCCGGCGTGGGGCGTCCAACAGGCTGCGCGTGAACATGACGTGCCCGACGATCTCACCCTGATCCTCGGCCACGAACGAGAGCCCCTCCCAGGCGGTCGACTGGCGTAGCGAGTCCACCAGGTCAGCAACGACCTCTCCGTGCTCGGCAAATGCTTGGCTGAGGACGTTGCGCACCGCCGGGCGGTCGGTGTGGCGTTCGGCCCGCAGCTTCAGCTCGGGGTTGTCGACGGTGGTCAAGGCTTCGCTCCTGGCCGGGCCCTCGTCCGGCTGCACGAGGCATGGCCGCCAACGGCAGCAAGCCGGTTGGCCTCGGCCAGGGTGCTCAGGGCGTCCAGCACTTCGGGCTGATCCGTTCGGCTGCCGCCGAATTCATGGCCTTCCAATATCCCAGGGTCCCCTGGCCTCGTCAAGGATGCGCGGGCCGCCGCCAGTTGGCATCCTGGGCCGAACTGCGACAGGACAGGGAGGTTGGACGTGACGACAGTCGAGCTTGAAGAAGCCGATGGCGCCCGAGTGGAGAAGTTCGCCGGGGATCTCTTCATGGCCTGCTTGGGGGCCATGGAGCTGGCCAACGTCGAGCTCGGCGTCCGCCTGGGCCTGTATGAGGCCATGGCCGGCGCCGGCGGGATGACGGCTGCCGAGCTCGCGGTGGCGGCCGGAGTGGCCGAGCGCTACGCCCGGGAGTGGCTCGAGCAGCAGGCCGTCGCCGGGGTGGTGGAGGTCGACGACGCCGACCGGCCCGAGGCCGAGCGCCGCTTCGCCCTGCCCAGCGCCCACGCCCATGTTCTGATCGACGACGACAGCGAGGCGTGCATGAAGCCATGCGCGGCCGTGGTGCCCTGGCTGGCCGGCGCCCTCGACATCATGACCGAGGAGTTCCGTCGCGGCCAGGGAGCATCCTTCGGACGCTTCGACCTCCACGACCTACAGGCGGCTTTCACCCGCCCGGTGTTCGTCAACCACCTGGTCCAGAACTGGCTGCCGGCGCTGCCCGACATCCAGGCCCGGCTCAGCGCCGGCGAGCCGGTTCGCATCGCCGAGGTCGGCTGCGGCGAGGGCCTGGCCGCCGTCCTCATCGCGCAGGCCTATCCCAACGCGGTGGTGGACGGCTTCGACCTGGACGAGGCCTCGGTGGCCGTGGCTCGACGGGCCGCGGCCGAAGCCGGCGTGGCCGATCGGGCCCGGTTCGAGGTGCGCGACGCGGCCGACCCGGCCATCGAGGGCGACTACGACCTGGTCATGTCGATCGAGATGCTCCACGACATGCCCGACCCGGTCGGCATTCTCCGCACCGTGAAGCGGTTGGCCGGTGAGCGAGGTGCGGTCCTGGTGGTCGAGGAGCGCACCGAGGACCGTTTCACGGTGCCGGCCGGGGAGATGGAGCGTCTCTTCTACGCCTTCAGCACCCTGCACTGCCTGGCCGTGGCCATGCAGGACGGGGGCGCTGGCACGGGCACCGTGATCAGAGCCGACTCGGTCCGGTCCTACGCCGCCCAGGCCGGGTTCGCCACCGTCGCGGTGCTCGACGGCGAGCACCCCCAGTTCCGCCTCTACCGGCTGGCCTGAGCCATCGGCCGGAGGGTCTCGGTGAGCAGCCGGGCGGCGAGCAGGCCGCTGGCCGCGGTGAGGGTGGCGATCACGACCACCGCCCCTCGCAGGCCGATGAGGTCGGCGGCCACGCCGGCCACCAGCGCCCCCAACACGTAGCCGCTGTCGCGCCAGAGGCGGTAGACGCCGATGGCCGACGCCCGCCAGGCCGGCTGGGCCACGTCGCTTACTGCGGCCAGCAGGGTGGGGTAGACGAGGGCGGTTCCCGCACCCAGCACGACGGCCGCCGAGGCCCAGACCGCCAGAGTGGTGCCGACGGCGAAGAGCACGAGGGCGCCGGCCTGCACCAGCATCCCGGCCACGATCAGCGGCTTGCGCCCGACGTTGTCCGAGAGGGCCCCGGTGAGGAGCTGGCCCGCGCCCCACACGGCCGGGTAGAGGGCGGCCAGCAGACCGATGCGGCCAAGCGAGAGACCTTCAGTCGCGAAGAGAAGCGGGAGCAGGCCCCAGGCCAGGCCGTCGTTGAGGTTGTTGGCCAGGCCGGCCTGGTTGACGGCCAGCAGGTTGCGGTCGCGCCAGGCCGTGTGGGTGAGCACCCGGCCGATGGTGGGGCTCTCGTCGGCGGCGTCCGCTTCGCCGGCTTCGGCCCGGGCGTGGCCACGGGTCTCGCGGACGAACACCGTCGACAGCCCCAGACCCAGGGCCACATAGGCGGCGCCGAGCAGGAAGGGGCCGGGGCGCAGGCCGTGGTCGGCTGCGATCCAGCCGGTGAGGGCGGCCGTGGCGGCCACGGCTCCGTAGCCGGCGGCCTCGTTGAAGCCCATGGCCAGGCCCCGCCGCTCGGGTCCGGCCAGGTCGATCTTCATGATCACGGTGGTCGACCAGGTGAGGCCCTGGCTCAGGCCCAGCAGGAGGTTGGCGACGATGATCCAGCCCCAGCTGGGGGCCCAGATGAGGAGCAGGGGCACGGGAACGGCCACCAGCCACCCGGCCACCAGCACCGGCTTGCGCCCGACCCGGTCGGCCCAGGCGCCGGCAGCCAGGTTGGCCAGCGCCTTGGTGAGCCCGAAGGCCACGATGAAGGTGAGGCCGGCGGTGGTGGCTGCGATCCCGAACTCGCGCTCGGCCAGTAGGGGCAGGACGGTGCGCTCCTGGCCGATGACGCCGCCGACGAGGGCGTTGACGGCCACCAGCAGGCTGAACTGGGCCAGGTTGGCCCGCAGCCCGAGCGCCGGCGGCGCCGGCGGCCTTGGTTCGGCCCGGTGTAACCCGGCCCGGGGGTGCAACGGGTGGCCGAGCGGTCGGGACTTCATCGGCCAGCCAAGCCGCCTTTGGCGGCCTCGGCCCAATCGCACGGCCCACCCAGGACCACGACTGCGCCTGGTGGGCGCCTATCGGGTCGGGCGGATGCCTGAGCGGCCGGGACCTCACCCGACGGCCAGGTCCTGGCCGGCCGCCTCGACCCAGGCCTGGGACCGGCCAGGACGAAGGCCACGCCTGGGCACTCGGCCGGGTCCGGTAGGTGCCTGAGCAGCCGGGACCTCACCCGAGGGCCAGGTCCCGGCCGGCGACCTCGGCCCAATCCTGCGGTCCGCCCAGGACCACGGCCACGCCCGGGCGCCCGGCCTGCTCGAGCAGGCTGGAGGCGGTGGCCGCCCGCTCGCCGTGGCCGCACATCACCGCCGCTACCGGGCCGACGGAGGACGCGGCGGCGCGCAGGTCTCCCAGCTCGACGTGGACGGACCCGGGTAGGTGACCGGCGGCATGCTCGGCCCGCTGGCGCACGTCGATCACCCGTGCCCCGCCCCCGGCGTCGGTTAGTTCGGCGGCATCCACCAGTGGCGTGCGCTGGGCTTCGAGGCCGGCGGCCGACCAGGTGGCGAAGCCGCCGGCCAACTCCCCGGCCAGGTGGTCGTAGCCGATCTGATGGCAGTGGCGGACCAGCTCGGCCCGGTCCTGGTCGGGGTCGAGCACGAACAGAAGCGGCCGGTCACGGTCGACCAACCAACCCAGCCACGAGGCGAACTGGTCCCGCAGCGGGTTGGCCAGGGCGCCGGTGATGTGGCCGGCGGCCCAGCTCCCGACCGGCCGGACGTCGACCACCACGCCGCCACCCGCGATCCGGGCCTGGAAGTCGGCCAGGGCCAGTTCCGGCAGTGCCGGTTGCGGGCAGCCCAGCACCTCGGGGCCGAGGCGGTTGACCTCCCGCAGCTCTCGGAAGTAGGGCGGGTAGGTGCCGAAGTGGCCGGCCAGGGCGGCCACGAAGGCGTCCTCGTCGGGCGCGGCCAGCAGCGGATTGGTGCGGCGCTCGTCGCCGACGGTGGTCCCCCGGCGATCGGTGGCCGGGGCCGAGCAGAAGCTGCCGGCGCCGTGGGTGGGGTAGACGGGGGTGTCGTCGGGCAGGCCCAGGATGCGGTCGTGAAGCGAGCGCCACAGGCTGCGGGCCAGGCCCTCGGTGGCGTCGGGGGCGATGAGGTCGGTGCGGGCCACCGCTCCCACCAGCAGCGAGCCGCCGGTGAACACGCCGAGGGGAAGGTCGCCGTCGAGGAGCAGGTAGGCCAGGTGCTCGGGGGTGTGGCCGGGGGTGGCCAGGGCCCGCAGGGTGAGGCCGCCCAGGTCGACCTCCTCGCCGTCGGCCACCGGGCGGTGGGGCCAGTCCAGACCGGCGCCGGCGGAAGCGACGACGGTGGCCCCGCCACCGGCCAGTTCCCGGCTGCCGGTGACGAAGTCGGCATGCAGGTGGGTCTCGACGCTGAAGGCGATACGGGCGGCCCGCCGCTCGGCCTCGCCCAGGTAGCGGCCGGGATGGCGGCCGGGGTCGACCACGGCCAGGCGGCGATCGCCGAGGTCGATCACCCACGAGGTGTTCCCCAGACCGGCGTCGAGGACCGGGGTGACGAGGCTGCTCATCGACCAGGCCGATCGGCGTCGTTGTTGGCGGTGGCCTCGGCCCCTAGGGCGACCGGGTGGTTGGCGGTGGCCTGGGCCCCTACGGACACGGGGTGGTTGGCGGTGGCCTCGGCCCCTACGGCCACCGGCAGGCCGGCCCGACGCCACTCGGGGAAGCCGTCCTCCAGGCGCCGGGCCCTGACCCGCCGCTTGCGCAGGGACCGCACCGCCTCGTCGGCGTAGACGCAGAAGGGACCCCGGCAGTAGGCCACCACCTCGGATCCGGCCGGGAGGTGGCGGAGCCGGGCGGCGAGCTCACCCGGAGGGACGGCGACCGATCCGGGGATGTGGCCGGCGGCGTACTCGGCCTCGGGCCGGACGTCGAGCACCACCGGGCTGTCGCCCCGGTCCAGCCGCTCGGCCAACTCGGCCCTGGTCATCACTTCGAGGTTCCGGCGGTCGCCCAGGTAGTCGGCGGCCAGGCGGTCGATGGTGGCCAGGTGGGTCTCGGCCGTGAGCCGCAGCGCGCCCAGAAGCGCCTCCACCTCTGGTCCGGCCAACGAGTACACGATCCGGTTCCCGTCCCGGCGGGCACCGACCAGGCCGGCACCGGCCAGAGCCTGAAGATGGGCCGAGGTGTTGGCCACGCTCTGGCCGATCTCGCCCGCCAGATGCTCCACCGAGCGGGGTCCCTGGGCGAGAACGTCGAGCAACTCCAGGCGCCGCCCTGAGGCCAGCGCCTTGCCCACCGCCGCGAACCCGTCGAACAGTCTGTCCTTGCTGGCCCTGTCTCCCATGCCCCCAAAGCATAGGAAATTCTCTTCAACTATTCAAGTAGCAAGTTGAACTGATATAAGGAGCAGCGTTGCATCGTTGGGCTGGGTCGGGATTGTTCTCGGTGGGCGCTGGGCACAGGACCCGCATGAGTGATTCGAACCCGGCGGTGGACCACCAGGCCGTGCGAAGCGTTCCCCTCACCGATGAGGACGGGAACGAGTACGTCATCGAGCAGCAAAACGCCGGCGCCGGCGGTACCGAGGGGGGCGGCGAGTGGGCCGATCCCGGCACTCCGCCTCGCTCGCCGGCGCCTGGGTCGGCCGATGGGTAGCTGGGCCACGAAGCTGTTTCTCGTCCGTTACCTCTCTGTCGGCGTCTACTTCTCTCGCCGCGAGGGCGAGACCAGCCGTCTACAGGTCGTGGAACGTGAGACCGTCAGCTTGCGCCGCTGCCTGAAGGTTGGGACCGACATCGAGCCGAGAGACGGCGATTGCGGCGCCGAGGCGGTGTGCGGCGGCCAGCGCCTCGACCATGGCCGCCGAAAGGTTGCGCCCGGCGGCGCGGTGTAACGACTGAAGCGCGGCCATGGGCCAGGCAAGCTCACGCAGACCGAGCACCTCTATCTCTCGCGGCAGCGCCACGATTTTCGACCGGAACTCGTCCTGCAGGTCAGCGGGAAGGGCGGCGACGGGGGCGGAAAGCTTTCCCTTCACCCTGGGGTTGGCGAACGAGGAGCAGAGGCGGAACAGCCACAGGCCGGTCGTCGCGATGCCATCCGGTGCCAGCCCGTCGAGATCCGCCGTCCGTCGCCCAACCAGAATGTCGCGCAGAAGATGGTCGTCGACCACCGCCGACGCCACTACGTCGTGGCCAGGTCCGGGTCGTCGAGGGCGGCGACGAACCGGGCGTGGTCGTCGGCCGAAAGGGCGTTGTCGAGCAGGCGCTGACGGCCACCGGGACCGAGCAACACCACTGCGTCACCGAGGTCGACCACCGTCACGGGTCCGCCATGTTCCAGTTCCCATCGACGCCGCACTTCAGCTGGTACTGACATCTGTCCACTGGTCGAGACGAGGTACTCCGAGATGGCGACCATTTCGCCTCCTTACTTGGTAGACACGAATTCTACCAAGTTCGCCGCTCTGACCAAGTGTTACGCCCCCCACTCCCGGGGCCGGCCTGGATCAACACGGGTCCGCCCTCCCTACGACAATGAAATTCGCGGGTGGGGACTGGGTTCGGGGCAGCGAGCTACGTTCTGGCCATCGCCATGAGCCAGCGGCCCGAGCCGTTCCCGCCGGGGCCGGGGCAGGAGTCGGTGTGGGACTACCCCCGCCCGCCTCGGATCGAACCGGCGGCGGTGCAGGTGGAGGTGGTGTTCGCCGAAGTGACCGTGGCGGTGACTTTCGGCGCGCTGCGGGTGCTCGAGACCAGCCATCCGCCGGCGTTCTACCTGCCGCCCGACGACGTGGTCACCGACTACCTCACACCCAACGGGCGACGTTCGTGGTGTGAGTGGAAGGGCGGAGCCAAGTACCTGGACATCTCCGTTCGGGGTCACCATGGCGAGCAGGTGGCCTGGACCTACACCGACCCACTCCCCGGCTACGAGGCGTTGACCGGATACATCGCCTTTTACCCGGCCCGTGTGGATGCCTGCCTGGTGCACGGAGAACTGGTCCTGGCCCAGCCCGGCGGCTTCTATGGCGGCTGGATTACCACCTCGGTGGTCGGACCCTTCAAAGGAGCGCCGGGCAGCGAACTCTGGTAGTCCAGACCGTGACGACGAGTCGCCTAGTGCCCCGCGCGCCGACTCCCGCATCGCCGGTGCTGCCAACCACCCGACCCCTCGACCAGCCCAATGCCGGCTGGGCTGGGCTCAGCTCTCGACCACGTCACCCAGTTGGTCCACCTGCACTCCCACCGACCGCAGCCAGGCCATGGCCCGGTCGAGGTTGGCGGCCTCCCCGGTCAGTTCACACACCATCCAGCCCAGGTCCTCCTCCACGTTGGCCCGGCGAATGTTGGGCATGACCTCGAACTCAGCGACCAGGCGCCCAACCAGGGGTTGGCGGATCAGCGCCTCGGGAAAGGTCAGATGCACTCGGGCGGTCGACACCCTTCCAGCTTGTCCCCTGGCAGGCCGGGGCGCCATCCCCTGACGATTAGCCCCGCACAAATCCGGCCTCGCCGCCCGCGGCCTTCTCCCCGGTTCTTCCTGCCGAGGGGAATACAACTGCACTGACAACACTTGATACGGTCGCACTCAAGTTTGATGCGCCCTAGGCTCCCGGCTACGGGTCCGGCACACGGGTCCACCCAGTTCCAGGTTCAAAGAACCCAGTCCAGTCCTGTTTGGAGGAAACATGCCCAAGGCAGTCGGAATCGACCTCGGCACCACCAACTCGGTGGTTGCGGTGTTCGAGGCGGGTGAGCCCGCCGTCATCGCCAACGCCGAAGGTGGACGGACCACTCCCTCCATCGTCGGGTTCTCCAAGTCCGGAGAGGTCCTCGTCGGCGAAGTGGCCAAGCGCCAGGCCATCACCAACCCCGACCGCACCATTCGCTCGGTCAAGCGTCACATGGGCACCAGTTGGACGATGACCGTCGACGGAAAGAAGTACAAGCCTCAGGAGATCAGTGCCCGGATCCTCCAGAAGCTCAAGCGCGACGCCGAGGCCTACCTGGGCGACGAGGTCACCCAGGCCGTCATCACCGTTCCCGCCTACTTCGACGACGCCCAGCGCCAGGCCACCAAGGAAGCCGGGGCCATCGCCGGCCTGGAGGTCCTGCGCATCATCAACGAGCCCACAGCCGCCGCCCTGGCCTACGGACTGGACAAGGAAGGGGTCGAGCAGACCATCGTGGTCTTCGACCTGGGCGGGGGCACCTTCGACGTGTCCATCCTGGAAATCGGCGACGGTGTCTTCGAGGTCAAGTCCACCAGTGGCAACACCCAACTTGGCGGCGACGACTGGGACCAGCGGGTCATCGACTGGCTGGTCAAGACGTTCAAGAAGCAGCACGGAATCGACCTGGCCAAGGACAACATGGCCGCCCAGCGCCTCAAGGAAGCGGCGGAGAAGGCCAAGATCGAACTTTCCACCCTGCAGGAGACCCAGATCAACCTGCCCTTCATCACCGCCACCGACGCCGGGCCCCTTCACCTCGACCTCAAGCTGACCCGGGCTGAGTTCCAGGACCTGACCGCCGATCTGGTGGAGGCCTGCCGGGGGCCGTTCGAGCAGGCCATCAAAGACGCCGGGTTCACCCGGGCGGACATCCAGCACGTGATCATGGTCGGCGGCTCCACCCGCATGCCCGCGGTGCAGGACCTGGTCCACAAGCTCACCGGCAAGGAACCCCACAAGGGTGTCAACCCCGACGAGGTGGTGGCCGTGGGTGCCGCTGTGCAGGCCGGCGTGCTCAAGGGCGACGTCAAGGATGTCCTGCTCCTCGACGTCACCCCCCTGTCGCTCGGCATCGAGACCCGGGGCGGCATCATGACCCGGCTCATCGAGCGCAACACCACCATTCCCACCCGCCGTACCGAGGTCTTCACCACCGCGGAGGACATGCAGCCGTCGGTGGAGATCCATGTCCTCCAGGGCGAGCGGGAGATGTCGGCCTACAACAAGACCCTGGGCAAGTTTCAGCTGGTGGGCCTGCCCCCGGCCCCCCGGGGGATCCCTCAGATCGAGGTCACTTTCGACATCGATGCCAACGGCATCGTCCACACCTCGGCCAAGGACCGGGCCACCAACAAAGAGCAGTCCATGACCATCACCGGCCAGTCCGCCCTCAATCGCGATGACATCGCCCGCATGATCCGAGACGCCGAGACCCACGCCGAGGACGACCGGCTGCGCAAGGAGGAGGCCGAGACGCGCAACTCGGCCGACACGCTCATCTACCAGAACGAGCGGATGATGCGGGACTACGCCGACCGCATGAACAGCGATGAGAAGGACCGCATCAAGTCGGCCATCAAGCAGCTCAAGGAATCCATCAAGGGCAGCGACATGGGGGCCATCCGCGACGACACCGAGGCGCTGATGGTGGTCAGCCAGCAGTTCACCTCCCGCATCTACGCCGAGGCTTCGGCCGAGGGAGCAGAAAGCTCAGCCGGCCGCTACGACGGTGCCGACGATGAGGTGGTGGACGCCGAGATCGTCGACGAGGAGCGATGAGCGATCCCTCGTCCCGGGTCTCGATGGATCCGCAATCGGCGGCGTCAGCGGGGCCGGGGACCTCGCCGGCGGCAGCGTCGCCGGCCGGGGTCCCGACCGCCTCGGATGCCGCTGGGCCCACGACGGCCCCTGGCCGATCCACGGCCTCGGGGACCGAAGGGACCGACGTCGGTGATTCCCCGACTCCCGGCACGGAAGCCTCGGGAGACGCGGCCGACGGCAACGCAACGGGCGCGGCGGCGTCGGCCCCGCCCGGCCCGGTTCCGCAGGACAGCGACTCCGATGGTGGCCTCGACGACGAGGCTTCGGACATCTACGCGGACTTCGACCGGTTGGTAACCGACGTCGAACGGCTCCAGGGCGAGCGGGAGGAACTGCTCGACCAGTTGCTGCGCAGCCGGGCCGACTTCGACAACTACCGCAAACGCATGGTCCGCCAGCAGGCTGAAGTGGCGGAGCGCTCGGGCGAGGACCTGGTGGCCAAGCTGCTCGATGTCCTCGACGTCTTCGATGCCGCCCGCACCCATGGGCAGGGCTACGAGCAGGCCGCCTCGCTGCTTGCCACCGCCTTGGAGAAGGCGGGGCTGGCCCGGATCGAACCGCTGGGACAGCCCTTTGACCCCACCGAGGCCGACGCCGTGGCCCACGAGCCCGCCACCGAGGCGGACGAGGCAGGGGCCACGGTCTGCGGGGTCCTGCGCGCCGGGTACCGCTGGAAAGGCCGGGTTCTGAGGCCGGCCATGGTGGCCGTCCGGGGCTAGAAATCGATGGCCCGTTGCGGCCCAAGTGACCCCACCTGAGGAGGTGAGCGAGGCGTGACGACCGTCCAGAGGGAGTGGTTCGAGAAGGATTACTACAAGGCGCTGGGCGTGGGCCCCAAAGCCACCGAAGCGGAGATCCGTCGGGCCTACCGCAAGCTCGCCAAGCAGAATCATCCCGACGCCAACCCGGGCCGGGAGGACCGGTTCAAGGAGGTGTCGGCGGCCTACGAGGTCCTTTCCGACACCGAGAAGCGCACGGCCTACGACGAAGCCCGCCGTCTGGGGCCGGCGGCGGCCGGGGGAATGCCCGGTGGCTTCGGGGGGGCCGGCGGCCCGGGCGGGACCTTCAACTTCGGGGCCGAGGATCTGGGCGACCTGCTGGGAGGGCTCTTCGGACGTAGCCGGGGCGGTGGCCGGCCGCCGGGGCGGCGGGGGGCGGACCTGGAGGCGTCGCTGACCATGTCCTTCCTGGAATCCCTCGACGGCGTCACCACCACGGTCAACATCACCGGCGAAGCCACCTGCTCGGCGTGCCACGGATCAGGGGCCGCGGCCGGTAGCACCCCGGTGGTCTGCGGGCGCTGTTCGGGTCGGGGGATGCTGGCCGACAACCAGGGCCTGTTCAGCCTGAGCCGACCCTGCCCGGACTGCCGCGGCCGGGGAATGAAGGTGGAGTCTCCATGCCCTCGGTGCTCGGGCACCGGCAGCGAGCGCCGGTCCCGTCCGGTCAAGGTACGCATCCCCGCCGGAGTGGACGACGGCCAGAAGATCCGCCTGAAAGGTCGGGGCGCCCCCGGCAGTGCCGGTGGGCCGCCGGGGGACCTCTTCGTCACCGTGGGAGTCACCCCCCATTCTCTGTTCCGGCGGCGAGGCCGGGACCTGACCCTCAACGTGCCCATCACCTTTGCCGAGGCCGCGCTCGGGGCGGAGATCTCAGTCCCCACCTTGGACCGGCCTGCCTTTTCGGCCAGCGAATCGGCCGATCCTTCGAGCCTGGGTGCGCCGGTGGTTCTGCGGGTTCCGGCCGGTACCCGCAGTGGGCGGACATTTCGCATCCGGGGACGGGGCGTCCCCGACGCCAAGGGCAGCGGAGATCTGCTGGTCAGCGTGGAGGTGGCGGTACCCACCAAGCTGAACGATGCCCAGCGGCGTGCCATCGAGGCCCTGGCCGAAGCCACCACCGACTCGCCCCGAGCCCACCTGTCATCAGCGGCCACTCAGGGCGCAGGGGCCTGAGATGGACGCCAGCGAGGGCACCCGGGGCCTGTTCATCATCTCGGTGGCGGCAGAACTGGCCGGCGTCCATCCCCAGACCCTTCGCATCTATGAGCGCCGGGGCCTGCTGGAGCCGGGACGAACCGGCGGTGGCAGTCGCCGCTACAGCCAGCGGGACATCGATCGGCTGCGACGGATACACGACCTGACCGAGGCCGGCCTCAACCTGGCCGGCGTCAAGGCGGTGATGGCATTGGAGGCTCAGGTTGAGGAACTGCGGACCGAACTGGCCCGGGCCCGCCAGGAGGCCCGGGAGGCGGTGGAGCGAACCCATCGCCAGTACCGGCGGGACCTGGTGCCGGTGGACAACTCTCCGGTTCGCTGGATTGGGCCCGGGCGCGACCGCCGCTGAGCAGGACTGAAGCCCGGCGCTAGCACTAGGTTTGCGCTTCTGCTGGAGGCCCTGGAGCGGTGGGCGACCGAGGCCATAGCCCGCGAGGCGGCCCTGGGTCGGGTGCGTGAGCAGGATCTGCGCGCCGCCGCAGAAGCCGACGCCGGGTTCGTGGCGGTGATGCTCGACCTTGGCGAAAGGGGCGGGCCGGTCGTGGTCACCAGTGTGCGGGGCACGACGCACGCCGGTCAGGTCATGGCCGTGGGGGACGATTTCGCCGCGCTGCGAACCATGGGGGACCGAATAGTCCTCCTCGCCTATTCCGCTATCGCTGACGTGTCGCCGTCGCCCACCACGAGGTCCCCTTCGCTCGGCAAGCGAGGGGTTCTGACCCTGGGGGTACACCTGAGCGACGTCATGGCCTCGGCCGCCGGCCACCGCAGCCGGGTGTCGATCCATTGCGGCGAGCGGGTCATCAACGGCGACGCCTATGCCGCCGGGCGTGACGTGCTCACTGTTCTGGCCCCCGGCCCACCCCCGCGGCCCTCCTATGTGTACCTGGCCTCCATTACCGAGGTGGCCCTGCTGGACCACGGCTGAGGTAATGGCCGACCGGCCATGACCTCGATGAGTTTCCCACCGGGCTCATTCCGGTGGACGAATCCAGCAGATGAGTAGAGCGGTTGGGTCAAAGGTCGAACCCAGGCGGGCGGACCGAGCGGGTGGACCGAGCGGGCGGATCAGTTGGCCAGGATCCCCATGTCCTGATCTGACCCAGCCGGCTCGGGCCGGTTGGGCTCCGGGTAGAGGTGGTCCAGCGCCCCCACCGGGATCCGGGCCTGCTGGATGAAGGCGTCCACCTCATGGCGCTGGAGGCGGATTACCCGGCCAAAGCGGTAGGCCGGCACCTGGCCGTCGTTGATCAGCCGGTAGAGCGTACGAACGGTCACCCCGAGGCGCCGGGAGGCGGCCTCCGACGACATCCACTCGATCTCGGCAACGCTGGCGGCGGCGGCATCAACCGGCGACGATTCCTGTCCGTTCGACTGCATGTGAATGGCCATGGCCGCGCCACGGTACCCCCGCCAGACGATCAATCGGTGGATCTCAGGGACTTTCGTATCCGTCCATTGGCCCCATGGTCCCGCGCCGGACGATCCGGCGGCGGCGGAGCGGGCCGGCCGGACCCGCCATGCAACCTGTCGCACCCTTCAGCCCGCCCTGACGGCCGTCGATAACTGCGGCGTAAGGCGACGGGCAAGGTCGGCGGCGGCCCCTTCCCCCTGGCGACGACAGGGTGCTCGGAATCGGGCACCGGGAGAGGACTGCAATGGCGATGTTCACCGGATCATTCGGCGCGCCCCTACGCGCCCGTCGCACTCATAGCGGCGCCGCTTTTACGTCGCTGGGAGTGTTGGGCGGCGGCCGCGGCCTCGTCGGATCACCGGCGGGGCGGGCGGCCCTGGGTGGTCTGCTGGTCGCCTCGTCGGCCATCGGCTTGTTCGTCCTGGCCAACCAGAGTCAGGAATCGGGTGGCCGCTACGTGGTTGCCAGCCGGGACCTCGCGGCGGGGACCCCGCTCAGCACCGGCGACCTATCCCTGGTCCCCATGTCCCTGGCCGCTCCCACCCAGGCCCGGGCGTTCACCGATCCCGCGGCCCTGATCGGGTCCCGACTGGCGGGGCCGGTGGGCCGGGGCGAACTGGTCCAGGCCGCTGCCATAGGCCCGGCCGGGGTGGCCGAGCGGGAGCTTTCCTTCCGGATAGACGCCGGCGAGGCGGCGGAGGGCCTGAGTCCCGGCGACCAGGTCGACGTCCTCTCCACCTTCGGGTCCGGCGAGGGGGCGGTAAGCGCGGTGGTGGCCGAAGGGGTGAACATCACGGCTGTCGATCCGGGAACCCGGGGGGGCATCGACGGATCGGCCATGGTCACGGTGGCGCTGGCCAACCAGCACGACTCCTTGGCCCTGGCCCATGCTCTCGCCCTGGGGCGGACCACGGTGGTTCGAACCGGCCGTCCCGGCCTGGAACTTCCGGCTGAATCCGCCGGGGCCGGTGCTGGCGCCGTTCTCTACAGAGGCCCGTCGACATCCGGGGCGGCCCGAGTCGGCGGGGTACCCGGCGTCGGGAGCCCGGCCGGCTCGGGCACCGCCGGGGGAACGGAGACGGACACCCCATGAGTGGCGGCCGATTCGTGGTCCTGGGACTGGCTCCGGCCCGCTCCCGGTGGTCGGCCGAGGTCAGCGGCTGGTCCACCAGCGGCGCCATGCCTGTCGAGTTCCTTCGCTGCGTTTCGACCCACGAGGTACGCCTCCACCTCGCCGGGGGCCGGCCCGTGTCGGCCCTGGTGGCCGACAGCGGAGCCAGCGGACTGGACCGGGACCTGGTGGACGCCGCCAGCGCCGCCTGCGTCGCGGTGATCCTGGTTGCCGCCGCCGGCTGTCCGGCCCCCGATCTTCCCGGCGTCTTCCGGGTGCTCGATTGCGACTTCGGACGGGACGATCTGGTCTCGGCCCTTGAGGCGGTCGCCCGAGCGGTTCCCCGGGTGGTGGCCGACGCCGAGCGTCTCGTCACCCATGCCGACTTTCCACCAGCCGACTTTCCACCAGCCGACTTTCCACCGGCCGACTTTCCACCGGCCGACTTTCCACCGGCCGACCTTCCGCCGGCCGACCTTCCATTCGGTGGGGTGGGCTCGGCCGACCCGCTGAGCGCGGCGGGCCCGGTCGGCCACTGCCTGGGCGACCCGGGGTCGGCGGAGCTGTCGTTGGGAAAGCGGCGATCATTTCGGCGGTCAGCGACTCGGCCAGCGAACCGCCATCTGCCCCACTTCGCCGGCTTGCCCGGCTCCGCCGAATCGGCTGAAGACCCTGGCCTCAAGGGTCACCTGATCGCCGTGACGGGGGCGGGCGGGACGGGGGTTTCGGTCGTGGCCATGGCCCTGGCCCAGGAACTCGGCGCCGATCCCCTCATCCCGGCCACGCGCCCGGTGGTTCTGGTCGACCTGCGCCGGCAAGCCGAACTCGCCGTCCTCCACGACTCGCCGGCGGCCACCGGTGGGATCCTGGAGTTGGTCGAGGCCCACCGCCGGGGCCGGCCTGACGCCCAGGCGGTGACCTCCCTGAGCGTTGCCGTCCCCGGGCGCAACTACCACCTGCTCGGCGGCCTGCACCGCGCCCGGCACTGGCCCGGGCTGCGGCCCGGCGCCCTGGCCGCCGGGCTGAACTCTTTGGTCGACACGTTCGGTGCGGTCATCTGCGACGTCGAGTCCGATTTCGAAGGCGCCGACGATGGTGGATCGGTCGACGTGGCCGAGCGCAACGCCCCTGCCCGCCTGGCGGCTCTCGGCGCCAGCGTGGTCATGGTCGTGGGGCTCCCGACGCTCAAGGGAATCAGCTCGGCTGTCCGGGTCATGTCGGACCTTGACCGCCTGGGAGTGGACCGCGGCCGAGTCCTTCCCGTCATCAACCGGGCCCCCCGGTCGCCCCGGGAGCGGTCCCGCCTGGCCGCCACGCTGGCCCAGGTGGTGGAGGCCGAAACGGGCTGCCGCCCGGGAGGCCTGGTCTTCCTGCCCGAACTCGACGTCGAAGCCAGAATCGTCGACGGCCGCCCACTTCCGCCCGGATTGGGCCAGGTGCTGGCCGGGGCCACGGCCGCCGTCGTCAGACGGCTGTCGCCCCGGGCCATGGCTTGCGCCGACAGCACGGGTCCGGTTCGGATTGCTCCAGGTTCGCTGGCCACCTGGGGGGCGGCATGAACACCCACTGGCCAAGTTCGCCCGGGCGGGATTCGGGAGCCGGACGCTCCGAGGAGGCACGGCCCAGCCAGCCGAACCCGCTGGCCGAAATCGAGAGCCGGGTCCAGCAACGGGCCCGCGAACTGTCGCTCGACATGGCGGTAAGTGCCGACCGGGGGAGGTTGGATGAACTGATTGGCCAGGAGGTGGCGGCGTGGTCGGCGGACTATGCCCAGGGCCGGCGGCCATTCGACCTGGCCGATCCCGAGGCGGTGACGCGGCGGGCACGTCGCAATCTGGTGGGGCTGGGTCCTCTCGATCCCCTGCTGGCCGACGACGACGTGTGGGAAATCATGATCAACGGGCCCGCGGCCGTGTTCGTCAAGCGCCACCGGGGCCCGAGCGGATATCACCACGAGTCGTTTCATGACGACGACCACCTGCTCCGGATACTGACCCGGGTTTTCGACGACGCCGGCGGGTCGCACCGCAAGTTCGATCCGGCCGAGGGTCTCCAGGACGCCCGGCTCCCCGGGGGCGCCCGTGTCCATGTGGTCCACGGCGACATCGGCCGGGACGGCCAACTCCTGGTCAATATCCGCAAGTTCGCGTCGACCCGCTTCTCCACCCTCGAGGAGTTGGTGGCCCAGGACATGCTCAGCCACGAGGCGGCCCGCTTCCTTTCCGCGGCCATGGCGGCCCGGTTGACCACCGTCATCTCCGGACCGCCGGGATCGGGCAAGACCACCTTGTTGTCGTGCTGCTCGGGGCAACTGGACCCGACGCTGCGGGTGGTCATGGCCGAGGAGGTCTTCGAAGCCGACATCAGCCTGCCCAACCTTGCGGCGATGCAGACCCGGCCGGGCCGGCCGGAGCGCCCCGAGGTGGACCTGCGTCGCCTGGTCACCGGCTTCTTGCGGATGGCCCCCGATATCGCCGTGGTCGGTGAGGTCCGCGACCGGGAGGCCCTACCCCTGCTCATGACGCTGTCATCGGGAGTGAAGGGATTGACCACAATCCATTCAGGCTCGGCCCGCCAGGCCCTCACCCGGCTGCGGTTCCTGTGCCAACTCTCCGAGCAGGGCCGCGACCTGCCCATGCCCGCCCTCAACTCCCTGGTAGCCGAAGGGATTGATCTGGTGGTTCACACCAGTCGGGGGCCCGATGGGCCCCGGGTCACCGAGATCGTGGCGGTGGAGGACAGCCAGGCCGGCCCCGACGCCAACCGGTTCACCGTCACGGAGTTGTTCGGCCGCCGCCAACCGGGCGGCCCCCTGGTGGCTACCGGCGTTCGTCCCATCCGGGCGGCCGCGGCCCTGGAGGCGGCCGGAGCCGACCTTCGCCGCATTCTCGCCCCGGCGGAGACAGATCGGCCCTGGGGTGAGGCCCGCCTCGCCGATCCCGGCTCATGCGCTCCCAACAGCAGAGGCCCTCGGGCCAGGGCCACCGACCGGGACCAGGCCGCCGCCGCCGGGTGCCGCTGATGATCGCCCTGATCATCGCCGGAACGGGATCGCTCGGGCTGTTGCTGATCCTCACCTCTCGGACGACCGGATCCGTATCTACTCGCGTTCGGGGGTCCTCGTCGTCGTGGCTGGCGCCAGGCCTGCGTGGCTTGCCCTTGAAGGTCGTCCGCTTGTCACCGGCCCGGGCGGCGCGCCTGGGAGCGGCGGCGATGGCGGCCGGGCTTGGTGCGATGGTCGCGTTCGGCTCCCCGGCTCTGGCTCTGGTGGCCGCGCTGGCAACCGCCGGGTTCGTCGCCTCGCTGGCCACCACCCGGGAACGCCGGCACCAACAGGAGGTGGCCTCCGCCTGGCCGGCGCTGCTGGAGGACGTGGCCATGGCCGCCGGCTGCCTGGGGATGTCCGTGCCCCAGGCCCTGTTCGAGGCCGGCCGGCGGGGGCCGGAGGAGCTGGCCTCGGCCTTCGCCGCCGCTCACCGCCACTGGTCGGTCTCCACCGACTTCGCAGCCAGCCTCGAGGTTCTCACCACCGCCCTGGAAGATCCCGCAGCCGACGCCGCCGCGGAAACCCTGCTGGTGGCCCATGAGGTGGGGGGCAACGACCTTCCGCGGCGCCTTGCCTCTCTCATCGCCTACCGCCAGGCGGACGCGGACATTCGGGCCGAAGCCGACGCCCGTCAGGCCGGAGCCAGCTTCGCTCGTCGCTTCGTACTGATCGTCCCCCTGGGCATGGCCCTGGCCGGCTCGGCCATCGGCGACGGCCGGGCCGCCTACGCCACGGCCACCGGCCAGGCCGCCGCCCTCGCGGGGGTCGGGCTCCTGGCCGGCTGCTGGTTCTGGTCCGGGCGGATCCTGGCGCCGGCTCCCGGCGCCCGGGTGTTCGGCAACCCCGGGCGCAGGTCCACGGGCGAGGGGCCCGGCCGATGATGGTCGCCCTCACCGCGCCGAGCATCTGGGGCTCGGCCCTGCTCCTGGCCGTCCTGGCCGGCGGCGGAGCCATGATCGCTCTCTCGGCCCTGCCCCGGTTCCGACGTCGCAGCCTGACCGAGCGCCTACTCCCCCATACACCGGCAGGAATAGCGCAATCCGCCCGTCGGCGGCCGACCCGGTCGCGACGGGAGACCAGGGCCGGGGCAAAGGATCACCCCGTCGAGGGCTTCGGCCGATTGGCCGACGTCGTGGTCTCGGGCCTGGGCGGCTTCGAACCGGTGGCCACCCGCCTCGACCGGATCGGCTCCGAGTCCGCGATCGCGGACTTTCGGATTCGCCAGGTGGCGGCCGCCCTGGCGGGCCTGGTTGCCTCTGCCGGCCTCGGCTGGGCGCTGGCCCCGGGGGCCATCGCCGGGTTGGCCCTGCTGCTGGCCGGGCCGGCGGCCGGGATGATGGCGATGGACCGCCACCTGCACCGGCTCGGCCGAAAATGGCAGGCCCAGGTGGAAACCGAACTCCCGGTGGTGGTGGAGCAGATGGCGATGCTGGTCGACGCCGGCTATTCCACCGGGGCGGCCATGGCCCGCATCGCTCGCCGGGGCCGGGGCCTGGTGGCGGCCGACCTGGGGCGGGTCGCTAATCGGGTGGCTCAGGGTCTGACCGAGACCCAGGCCCTGGGCGAATGGGCCCAGCGCAGCGACCTGGCGTCGGTGCGGCGCCTGGTCCGCCTCCTGGACCGGGGCACGCAAACCACCGAGCTGGGCCGCCTCCTGGCGGGCGAAGCCCGGAGCCTTCGCACCAGCCTCCACCGCCTGACCCTCGCCCGGGTGGAGCGACGAGCCCAAACCATCTGGATTCCCGTGACCGTGGCCGCGCTGGTTCCCGGAACGATCTTCCTGGCCGTCCCCTTCATGCACGCCCTCACCGCCTTCGGGCTCCGCTGACGACTTTCCCTCGATCCGCACTTTCCCTCGATCCGCACTTTCCCTCGATCCGCCCTTCCCCTCGATCCGCACTTTCCCTCGATCCGCACTTTCCCTCGATCCGCACTTTCCCTCGATCCGCACGTTCCCTCGATCCGCACGTTCGCCCAACCCGAAAGGAAGTCCGTGTACACCCTGTCGTGCCCTCCAACCACCCCTCTCCTCTCCGTGCGGACCTCCGGCCTGACGCACTCGTCCGGCCGCGTTCACTCGTCCGGCCTTTCCGGCGCGTGCGGCCTGTCCGGCTCGTCCGGCCTGTCCGGCTCGTCCCGCCCGGCTGGCTCGTTCCGCCCGGCTGACTCAGCCGACCCCGTCAACCCGTCCGACCCCGTCCACCCGTCGGACCGGGCTCGCTTGTCCGTGCCCGCCCGCCGGTCCCCCGTGGCGGACTCCCCGAGCGTCACATCATCGGTGAACCTGGCTGCCTGGATCAGCCTCATCCTGGGAATCGGCCTGCTCAGGCCGCGGACCCGGGGCCAGGCAGGCGAGGGGGTCATCTCCACCGGAATCGCCGTACTGGTCATGGCCGGACTCGGCGCTTTGATGTGGGCAGGGTTTCAGGACCTCTGGCTCGACGCCAGCATTCAGACGGCCGACCAACTCAGCCGCCTGGGCCGGTGAGCGGAGCGACCCGTCCGCCGTTGCCACCGCCAACAACACCGCCAACCGAGCGGCCGGCGGTGGGCAGCGACCGTGGCCAGGCGGGAGCCGGCGCCATCTCCACCGCCCTGGGCACCGTCGTCCTGGTGGCCTTTCTGGGTCTGGCCACCCAGACAATGCTCGGTCTCTACGCCCGGAGCGTGGTCGGCGCGGTTGTGGACGACGCCGCCAGGCGGGTGGCCCGGGTCGGCCCCGATCCGGTGTCGCGCGCCCAGGCAGTTGCCGACGCCGAGACAGCGGCTCGTTCCGCCCTGGGGGAGGCAGGCCACGAATCATCCTTCGCCTGGTCGTTGGAGCATCCCGACGTGGTCACGGTCGAGACCCTGACCCCCGGCCCCCGGGTCCTGGGTCTGTTCAGCGGCGACGGTCTCATTCGCCACACTTCCCGGGCCAGTCAGGAGCGTTGGGTTGAAACCCCCTGAGCGGTCCAGCCTGGGTCAGGCAGGGGTCGAAGTCCTGGGGTTGGCGGCGGTGGCCTCGGTCATGCTCATTCTTCTGGTGGCCAACGCCTGGGCGGTGGTGGAAGCCAAATCCCGAGCCGAGGTCGCCGCCCGCCACGGGGCCCGGGCCGTGGCCGAGCGGGCCGCTCGGCCCCACGCCTGGGCGCAGGCCGAGGCGGAAGCCGTGGCTCTCTTCGAAGCCGGCGGGGGGTCGGCGGAGTGGATCGGTATGGCCCTGATCGACGGAAGTCTCCGCCGGTGCCAGACGGTGGTGGTCGAGGTGCGTGCCCGGGTGCCGGCCGTCGGGTTGGGGAAGCTGTTCCCCGCGGCCACCACCGTGACCGGTCGGTCCTCCTCCCTGGTCGATCCTCTGGCTCACGGTCTGGCCCCGGATCCCAGCCCATGTCCGTAAGCCGCCCAGGGTCGGGAGGTCACCCGCCGTGTCTTTAGGCCGCATCTACCGGCCGGCCCCCGACCAGGGCGGAAGCGCGTTGCTGCTGATGCCGGCTGCGATCTTGATCATGGTGGTGATGGCCGCCATGGTTCTTGAGGCCTCGGCCGCCTTCCTTGCGCAACGCCAACTTCAGGCCGCCGTGGACGCGGCCGCTGAGGACGGCGCCAGCGCGGTCGAACCCGCAGGGATCGCCGCTGGTTCCGGCGTCGTTCTTTCGCCCTCCCGGGCCGAGCAACGGGTCCGAGATCGGCTGAAGGCCCACCTCGATGGCGACGGTGATGGGCGGTTTCAAGATCTGGTGGTCGAGGTGACCGTCGTTCGGGCGGCCGACGGTTGCCCCCGGGTCCAGGTCAGTTCCAGCGTGGCCGTCGAGCCGGTCTTCGGCCGAACCCTGGGCCGGCAAACTCCACTGAATCGGCGGGTGGCCAGCCGGTCCTCCGGCCGACCGGCGACTGGACTCGGCGCCTGCGCCATGCGGGGGACCCCGTCCTCGGAGCAGAAATAGACTGAAATATCTTGATATGTAGTAACAAGATCTTTACCGTTCCGGTTGTGACTCTTCCACCTGACCGAACTCCGCTCCCAGAGGCAGACCACCCGGATCCAGATCCGTCAAGTTCACTCCCGCCCCCGGACAACCGGTGTTCACCCGACGACAACGCCGCCGGACGGCTGCGGACCCTCTGCGCCGGCCGGGCCAGTGCGCCCTGGTCGATGCGAGCCGGCCGAGCCAGACCGATACTGGCTGCGGCCGTGCCCCTGTCGGTGGCCGGGCTGGCCGTCCTCCTCCTTTGGCCCCCTTCGCCGGCGCCGGTGGCCACCCCGCCCACTTCTCCGGCGTTCGCTTTCCCCGACGTTCCGGTCCCGTCAACCACGTCTGACGCTCCTGTGCAGGGTTCGGGATCCGCCGAGACCGCGGGTCCCCTTGCTCCCGACACCGACACCCGCGGTTCCCTCCCAACCTCCGACGCCGGCCCGGCCCCCGATCCCGGCTCCGCTCTCGGTGCCCGCTCCGCTCTCGGTGGCGGGTCCGCGCTCGGTGCCGGCTCCACCCCCGCTGCCGGAACCGCCGGCCGCTCATCTCCGTGTCCCCATGCGGGCGCCTTCGGCCCGGCCGCCAGCGAAGGCGCTGCCGGCGTGCTGGCGCCACCCCCGGTGGTGTTGGCGGACGTCGACGGTGATGGATGCCCCGAGGCGGTCCGGGTGACAGGAACGGTGATCGAGGCCGGTCCACATCGTTGGAGGGTCGGCCGGTCTGGGGATCAGGTGGCGGTGGGCGACTGGTGGTGCTCGGGGCTGGCCAGCGCAGCCGTCCTGCGGCCGGGCACCGGAACCATCTGGGCCTACGGCGGATGGTCGCTGCCCGGTCAGCCGCTCGCGCATGTGTCCCGTCTGGCGATACCGGGGGCAACGACCATCACCGCGTCGGACCCCGAAGGGGACAACTGCCATGAACTCCGAGTGCAGACCGCGGAGGGTCCTGAGATCCTGGTCCTGCCCGAACCGGAGGCGGCCCTACTTCCCTCCGCCCTACTTCCCTCCGCCCGACCTGCCGGCGCCCGACCTGCCGACGTCGGGCCTCAGGGCTCGGGGCCTCAGGGCTCGGGGCCGCAGGCCCCAGGGACCCGGGCCGAGGCAGTCCGACCGTGAAGCCGCCGACCGCGACCCTCGACCACCATCTTGAAGTCGGAGCGGGCCGGAGAGGCCGATCGAGTTCTCGTCCCGATGGTGCGGGTAGCCGACCCCGTGCCGCGCGCCGCTGGGGGCCGCTCGTGGCGTCGGTCGCAGTCCTGGCCATCACGGGCGGCGTTCTCCTTCGGACGGGAGACAGCCTGGTCCTGGGTTCCGGCTGGTCACCGGGAGGGTGGCGGACCTGGGTCGATGAAGCTGGCGCGCCCGCGGCGCTGATGGCCCTGGTCCGGGCCGTCGGGCTGGGCGTTTGGGTCTACGTGGCAACCGTGGGCACCGCGGGTTACCTGGCCCGCCTGCTTCGGGCCAGGACCCTGGTGGGTGTGGTGGACCGCATCACCCTCCCGGCCCTGCGACGGGCCACGGCCACCGTGGCCGCCGCAAGCCTCGGCCTCCTGGGCGGTCCGGCCGCCTGGGCACAAACCTCCGCCGGCCCAATGGGCGGTCCCGTCCTGGTCAATCTGGGTGCCGACGCCACGGCGGTCGACGCCGACGCTCCCCTGATGGTGAGGTTGTCTCCTTTCGACTCCAGGTCCGGGGCCTCCTCAGGAGTTTCCGATCTCGACCACCGGTCCTGGGCCGAAGCCAAGCCAGGGGTTCCCGATCTCGACGACCGGTCCGGGACCGGGGCGCTGCCGCCGGATCCCGGCCGCCAACCGACCCCCGAGATCTGGACGGTCGGGCCGGGCGAATCGTTCTGGTCCCGGGCGGAGCGGCTGGCCCCCGGCGAGGAAGTGGGCGCCTACTGGCGCGAACTGATCGAAGTCAATCGGGACCGGTTGGCTGATCCGGCCAACCCCGATCTCATCTTCCCCGGCCAACAGTTTCGCCTGCCGGGCTGAATCAGGCGGTCGACTCCGAGGAGGCCCGCAACAATCCGGCGGACCGGCCGATCGATCGCCCACCGGGCTTGATCAGGGCCTGAATCCGGGCTGTGCGGCCCGGAGGCGGAGGCCGTCGAGGCGGCGGATCAACAGGTCGGGTTCCACGCCGAAAAGGGCGGCCATGGCTCGGATGTCGTCGCCCCTGACAGTCAGGACACGACCGTTGAAATCCTGGCGGCGGATCTGGATGGACCCCAGATAACGGGCCACCATGGCCAACTGGGCGTCACCGGCCAGTTCGGCCATGCGGGTCAGATCGAAGGTCATTTTGCCGAAGCCGGTCGACGCGCGAGCGCCGTCGTCGGGTCGAGTTGCCCCGTCGGCGGCCGGGCCACCCACCGGCGGGCGCCCCCCCGCGCCCCGGCCCCGGGGGGAGGGCGGGCCCACCCGAACCGTGGCGGCACGCGGCCCCAACAGGTCGAACGGAACAGTGGAA
>JBQTHD010000039.1:0-39399 GCA_052390275.1 Acidimicrobiales bacterium
AGATGCCCAGCAGGCTCAGATGCCAGGGATCGTGCGCCACCCCCGTTCCCGCCGGCATGGGAATCCACCTTTGGTACAGACACACCCCACCCCTGGCATCAACCGCCGCCCGCAGCACCCGGAACCCTTGAACCTTCGGCGCCTTGCGAATCTGCTTGGGTGGTGGGCCTGGCGGGGCTGGCTTGGGCAGAAGCCGGCCGTTGAGACGAGCCCCTGAGCACGAGACCGCGGCCTTCTGATGGCTCCCCCGGCATGATGGTCCTGCCAGTTCCTGGGCCCCGGCGGGAACGGTCCCCGCGACAGCAAGTCCGAGGGCCAGGGCCGCGGCGAGCCCTGAGGCTCGCGCCATCAAAAGCATGGCGCGATCAAAAGCATGGTGCCTTCAAAAGCATGGATTGTGGGGCTCCTGGCCATCTTCACGGAAGCCGTCGAAGACCAGGACCCACCCGGTGGGGTTGTCCTGGTCCGGCGGACGCTGAAGCATGGTCACCCATTCGGGGTAGATGGCCTCGAACAGCAGATAGGAGCGATCCACCCGGGCGTGGATGCACTCCCGGGTGAAGCTGCGCAATTCTGAGACCCGGGTGTAGGTGAACGGCCCGGTGGGAATCCTGGCCAGGTTGCCGGGCGCGTCGGGATCGACTGCATCGTCGGCCAGGGACACGGCAGCCAGTTCACGAAGCTCGCCGTCGTAAAGCGACCTCATGACCCGGTCGACTTCTCTCGTTACCCGTCCCGCATCCACGGAATCCCGAAGGAGCTCGGCACCATTGAAGTCGAAGAATGCAAGCAGGCGGTCGACGTAGCTGGCGTCGCGAACGGAAGGGACGCCCATTTGTAGGGGTCGATGGTGGGCTCGGTCGGGGTCGCGGCCAAGAGGTTCCCCGCCTCGGCCTCCCCACCGGACACCGGAACCTGGGCTCCAGGGGCCGCAGACCCTCCGGGGGAACAGGCGACGCTCGCCAGAGCCAACACGACCACCGCCACCCGGGCCGCGGATCGTCCACCGCTTCGGACTTGGTGGCGACCGCTGGGACGCCGCGGCCCTTCCATCCCGCAGGATCGCATGTCACTACTTCGACAACTCCGGCGACCGGCTCGAGCGGGAACTGATGGTTGAAAGCGCCCTGAGAGGTCGCCCTTGTGCATCAGTTCGCCCGCGTCTACGGGACTTTCCCTCAGGCGTAGGTCCAATCGGGACGCTTTTGGCTGGCCCGCTGGTCGTAGGCAACGATGCCGTCAGCCAGGTCCACGATCTTGGGCAGGACGAGTTCTCGCTCCCCGGGTGGGCGACCGTGCTCCAGGCGCGCGACCACCTCCTCTGGGAATGCCCGCAGGATGCTGGCCACCACCGTCTGCTCCTCCACCGCCAGGTAGCAGCGGTTGCTGTCGGTCAGGCGGCCGAGCCATCCTCCGATCTCAGCCACGTCGGCCTCGGTCCCCTCGCCCCGGTCGATGCGCTCCAGCCGGGCTGTTATCTCGCCCGATCCGAGCTTGCAGGGAGGACACTGCCCGCAGGACTCCACGTAGAGGAAGCGGGAGAACAGGGCGGCCACCGACACCATCGACGCGGTTTCGTCGTAGACGATCAGACCCCCCGATCCCAGGCCCGACCCGGCCGCCTTCATCCCCTCGTAGCTGAAAGGGGTCGACAGGTCCGATGCGGTTACCACCGCGTTGGCGACCCCGGAGAAAACCGCCTTGATCCTGTGGCCGGGCCGCACGCCCCCACCCACCCGGTCGACCACCTCGCTCAGCGGGGTGCCCAACTCCACCTCGGCCACTCCGGGCCGGACCACGTCGCCCACCACCGTGGCCACCATGGTCCCCGGCGATTCCGGTGTGCCGAAGCCCCGGAACCAGTCGACGCCCCGGGCCAGGATGTGGGTGACATTGCTCAGCGTCTCGACGTTGTTGACCAGGGTCGGGTTCGACTCGTCCCGATGGCCCGATTGATGAACCAGATCTGATTCGGGGTGCGGATCTGACTCATTGCCCGCACCTGACTCATTGCCCGCACCTGACTCATGGCCCAGGCCTGACTCATGAAGGGAGCCGGAGTCGTCCGGCTGTCCCGCTTCGTCCTCGTCGCCCAACCCGGACGTGAGGTGGGACCGGTGACCGGGGCCGACGTCCTTGGCCGTCCAGCCCGACTGGGGAGCGGTGGCGAACAGGCCGTGCTGGTACGGAGGAAGGATCCGGGGCATCGGGTCGTTGCCCTCGATCACCTCCAACAGCGCCTTCTCCTCCCCGAAGAGGTACTCGTCGGGCCCCGCCACCAGGGTTATGGCCAGATCGGGCGCCATCCCCGCCGCCTGCATCTCCGCCACGGCCGCGGCCACCCGGGCCCGTTCGATGACGAATCGGCCCTTGAGCCCGATGTAGGCCCCTTCCGCGCCCACGGCCAGGGCGGCGATCATGAGGCCCTCGACCATCTGGTAGGGGTTGAACCGCAGCAGCGTCCGATCCTTGAAGGTTCCCGGCTCCCCCTCGGCCCCGTTGGCCACCACGTAGCGATGGGTCCCGGGCGAGGCGGCCACACCGGCCCATTTGCGCCCGGCCGGAAACCCCGCTCCGCCCCGGCCCCGCAGCCCGGAGGCTTCCACCAGGGCGATCGTTTCCCTGGGCCCGATCTCGAGGGCCCGGGCCAGGCCCCGCCCGCCAACCTCAGTTCCCAGGTACTCCGCCAGGGACGCGATTGGGGTGGCGGGCAGGAGGAAGCCCGGCCTAGTGCCCTCCGCTGGGACAGGTGAGTCGGCGATAACCGCCTGTCTATACCCGCCGTCGGTGACCACCGGTCATCGTCGGCCACGGCGCCCGTCGAGCCGAGGTCTGGGGGGCTGCGATCCGCCTGTCGGCCTGGTCGGCCCCGCCGACCCGGCGATCCGCCGAATTTCTTCACAACGGGTGGTGAGGTTGTGGCAGGGTGCCAGTGCAGAGAACGACCAGCCACGCCTTGCCCATCGCCCGTTCCAGCCCGGGCCCGAGTGAGGGAGGAGAAGTCGCTGCCCCCATCGGCAGAACTCACCGAACGATCGCCATCGCATCACCTTCACACCGCCGCCGTTCCCCCGGACCTGGCCCAGAGCGCCCTCGATCCCTCGGCCCAGGAGGTCACCTGGGCCGCCTTCCGCCTGGTGGGTGCCGACCGGCGCCCGGAGCGCAGCGTCGACACCGTTCTGGCTGTCCGCCGCTTCACCCGCCTCCTCGAGGTGGGGGCCGTTCCCGGGAGGGCTTCGGCCTTCGTCGACATCCACGCCCCGGGTGCCCCCACCCCCGAGCGCTCCCTCGAGGTCCATCTGGCCCTGGGGGTCTGGGGTCCCCAGGGCCAGACGGCCGACGACGGGCGGGCCTTCGCCGACCAGGCCGCCGCTTTGTTGTCCCGGGCCCCGGCGCTGTATCTGATCGAGCCGGTGGACCCGGCCCCGCTGTTCCAGGTGGACGCACCCTGGGGGGCCCGTATCACCCAGAGCCAGGCGACGTTGAGCCACGGCAGTGTCGAGGCCTCCGTGGTCTCCCGCTTCGATCGGGACTTCGATCCCTGGCTGGACCTGTGCCACAGCCTCCTGGCCCGCCCCGCCCCGACCCGTCTGCGGGTCAGCTTCCTGGCCACCGAACTGAACGTGGCCGACGTCATGGAGGTCGACCGCCAATTGGATCTGGTCCGCGAACTGGCGGAGTTGGCCGAACGGGACCGCAACATCGGCCTCAGCCACCGGGCCCGGCGGCTGCAGGTCACCCTGGTCGACCTGCAGGAGAGCTACCAGTCCCCTCTGTGGGTGGCCGAGGTCGCCCTCACCAGCAGCGAACCTCTTCCTGAGTTCTTTGTCCGCGGAGTGGCCGCCTCGTTGACCAACCAGACCGACGTCATCGGAGGCAGCGACCTGGCCGGTTCGCCCGGCCCGGTGGTGGCCGGGCGCGACCGCCTGGTCGGCGGCTACACGGTGGAACCCCTGGGTGGAGGTCTGGAGCCAGCCCTGCGGGTGGGGCTGCCGTTGCGCGGCGGGTTGGGGCCCCGCAAGCTCGCCGACGTGGTTTCGCTGACCGAGGCCGGTCTCCTTTTTCGCTGGCCGGTTCCGGCGGGAGGCTCCATTCCCACCGTCAAGAGCCGGAAGCTTTCGGGGCCGGGCTCCAACGCCTGTCCCGATGACCCCGCCACCGCGGAAGGGTCCGGGACCATAGTCGGTTCGGACCTGGACGACTCCCCCATCCGAGCCGATGGGCCCGACGCCGACCCTCACCTCTCGGTCCTGGTCCCCGACGGCGTCAAGGCGTTCGGCTCCCCAATGGTCGAGGCCAGCCTGAACCGATTGGGATGTCGGTTCGACGAGATCAACGGGGACTTCCTGGCGCTGTTCAAGTCGGACCGTCCCGGCCGGGGGTTCCGGGCCATGTTCATGGTCGAAGGAGCCGATGACGAGATCTACCGCATCGTGGTGGTCGCCGACGGTTACCGCAGTATCTGGAACCGGGTGGAGGCCTTGGAACTCACGGAGGAATGGAACCGGACCCGGCGCTGGCCGAAGGTCTTCCTGACTGACGACTCGGATTCTTCCGATCAGCCGGACGACTCCGACAATCCGTACGGAGCCGACCCCGACAGCGATGACCTCGGTGGACTGGAGGACCTCGCCAGCCTGGCCCGGATGAATGGTCACCGGCGGGCGGCGAAGGAGACAGGAGCCAAGCGCTGCGACTTCGTCTGCGAATCCCAGGTGGACCTGGAGACGGGAGTGCACCCGCGGTTCCTCGACCACTTCACCCAGTCGACCCTGCAGGCAAGCATGGGTTTCTGGAAGTGGTTGGACAAGCACCGCCCTCCAACCGGGTAGCCCACCCAACCGGTAGCATCCGGGCGCCTCGACAGCTTCCCCGCCCCTGCATCCAGGCCTCCTCGACGAACTAAGGCGGTTCGTGCCCAAGTCCCGACCCGGCCAGCCGGCCAATCTCGACCATCTGGCCCTGAGCCTGGCGGACATGGACGATGACCGCTTGGCCGCTCTGCTCCGGACCCGGCCGGATCTCGTCAGCCCCGCCCCCGCCAACTTTGCCGAACTGGCTCGCCGGGCCTGGTTCTGGCCCAGCATCGCCTCGTGTCTGGCCACCCAGGACGCCTGGTGCCATCAGTTGGTGCACGCCCTGGCCCTCTTGGAACCGGTCACGTCGGTGGGCACGCTGGCAGGGGTTTTGGAGATGGAGCCGGATCACCCCGACCTGGCTTCGGGCCTCGGTCGCCTGGCCGATCAGGGCCTGGTGATTCGGGGTCCAAAGGGCGTGCTGGCCCGGGCCGAGGATTGGACTGAGCAGATCGAGTACCCGGCGGGACTGGGGCCGGACGCCAGAACCGCCCTGGCGCGCCAGTCGGTTTCCCAGTTGACGGCCATCGCCACCCGCCTGGGCCTGCGGCCGCCGAAGGGCAAGACCCAGCTTGTCGAAGCGGTGGCGGAGGCGTTGGCCGATCCGGCGGTCGTCCTGCGACAACTGCGCGCCGGGCCATCGGGAACGGCGGAGTTGGTGGCCCGGTTCATGGACGAAGGCCCCGTGCTGGTGCTTCCCGGGGCCATGTATTCCTCAAGCGGGTTGGACGCCCGGCCCCATGGATGGCTGCTCAACCGCGGGATGGTGGTGGCCAAGTCCTGGGATCTGGGAGTGCTGGTCCGGGAGGTGGGCATGGCCCTGCGGGGGGGAAAGCTCTTTCCTCGGTTAGTCAATACTCCACCGGCCATGGCCGGCCCCGCCGTCGACCCGGCGGTTGTCGACCGGGCGGCCGGCGAAGCCGCACTTCGAGTGGTCTCCGACGTCGGGTGCATTTGCGAGTCCTGGTCGGTCAGCCCGCCGCCGCTGCTCAAGACCGGAGGACTGGGCATCCGGGAGATCCGTCGTCTGTCCAAGGCTCTGGGTCGCAGCGAGGTCGAGGTGGCCCGCCTGGTCGACCTGACCCGGGCGGCCTGCCTGGTCACTGCAGACCAGGTGAATGCCGTCGCGCTAGTAACCCCGGCCTTTGACCTCTGGACGCGGCTGAGCGCCCCCGAGAGGTGGGCGGGGTTGGTCAGGACCTGGCTGGAGGCGCCCCAGCACCTGGCGCTCGCCGGCGAGCAGGGCCACAACGACAAGCCAATCCCCGCACTCCTGCACCGCCACCCCGAACCGGCCGCGGTGGCCCGGCGCCAGTTGGTGCTCAAGACCCTGGCCATGCTTCCCGTCGGCGCCGCGGCGGAGGCCGGTGGCTTGCGGGCGCGGGTTCTCTGGACTGGAACCGGCAACTGGTCGGCAGGGCCGGGATCGCCCACCATGATGGTGGAGTGGTTCGTCACCGAGGCCGAAATGATGGGTTTGGTGGCCCACCGAAGCCTGGGCCAGGCCGGCCGGGCGGCCGCCTGTGGAGATCTGACGGCCGCCACCGCGGTAGTGGCCGCCCACGCGCCCAAGCTGGCCAGGGAGTTCGTGGTCCAGGCTGATGCCAGCGTGGTCGCCCCCGGGGAGTTGGCCGCCGAGATCCGAGGAGAACTGGAGCTCATCGCCGATCTCGAGAGCCGAGGCGCAGCGTCGGTTTACCGGATCACCGAGGCAAGCCTGCGCCGGGGGTTCGACGCCGGCCTGAGCGCGAAGGAGATAACGCGCTTCCTGAGCGAGCACTCCACCCGGGACGTTCCCCAGTCCCTCACCTATCTCGTCGGTGATCTGGGCCGCCGCCATGGCCGCGTGAGGGTGGGGACGGCCGCGTGCTATCTGCGCTCGGAGGATCCGTCGCTGCTCGCCGAGGTGGTCCGCTCCCGGAGCCTGGCCAAGTTGGGACTCCGTCTGCTGGCGTCCACGGTGGCCGTTTCCGGAGCGACTCCGGAGAGAATGCTGGAGGCGTTGCGCGCAGCCGGGCACCTGCCGGCGGCCGAGGACGCCGGCGGCGCCCTGGTTCTGACCCGACCGCCGCGGCATCGCTCCAAGTACACCCCCAAGCCGGCCGCAGCGCCCAAGGCGGTGACCTTCGACCCGGTTCCCGTGGTGGCCCGATTGCGCAAGGCACCCAGGCCGCCAAGGGTCCCAGCGCTTCGTTCGGCGCCCCCTCCGCCCCCCCCGAGGGGGTCGAAGGCGGCCGGCGGCAGGACCGAAGCGGCTGCCATCATCGGCCCGCCAGTCATGGATCGTCACCCCGGATCGCGGTCGGCACCGGCACCCGATCCCGAGAAACCGACGTTGTTCGGTCCTCCGGCGCGTCCGGCCCTGATCGCCAAGGATTCGGAGGACATAACCACCTTGCTCGAAGCGGCCCAGGCTATGGAATGGGCCGTGCGCCTGGCCTACACCAACCGCAAGGGCCAGTCCGCCCAGATGAACCTGGCCCTGCTGGACCCACCGCGGGGCAACGAGGTTGTGGTGGAGGTGCTCCCCAGCGGCACCAGCCGGGTCCTGCTGCTGGACCGGATCGAGTGGGCCCGGATCATGACCGAGGCCGAGGAGGATCTCCTGTACTGATCACCGGGCCTCAGCCTTTATTGGCCCCTGCCCTTACCCAGCCCCCCCCCCGAACAGATCCAACGAGTCCACCCGAGAAGGCGAGCCCATGAGCACCGGCGAAGGCCCCCTCATCATCCAGTCCGACCGAACCCTGCTGCTCGACGTGGATCATGCCGATTCCGGAGCCTGCCGGGCCGACATCGCTCGGTTCGCCGAACTCGAGCGCTCTCCCGAGCACGTCCACACCTACCGGCTGAGCGCCCTGGGGCTTTGGAATGCCAGCGCCGCCGGCCTCGATGCCGAAGGGGTGGTGGACGCCCTCCTGCGCTGGTCGCGCTACCCGGTGCCCCAGTCGCTGCTGCTGGACGTGGCCGAGTTGATGGGTCGCTACGGCCGCCTGGTACTCGAGGTCGACCACACCCACGGGTTGGTGCTGCGCACCACCGATCCAGCGGTGTTGGCCGAGGTGGTGCGGACCAAGGCGGTCGCGCCCATCATCGGGGTCCAGATCGACGCCGACACCTACGTGGTACCCGGCCCCGAGCGGGGCCGGCTCAAGCAGGCCCTTCTCAAGGTGGGCTGGCCGGCGGAGGACCGGGCCGGCTACGTCGACGGGGCCGCCCATAGGATCGAGTTGCTGGCCGATTCCGGCTTCGTCCTGCGGCCCTACCAGGTGGAGGCGGTCGACTCCTTCGCCGCCTCAGGCAGCGGCGTCATCGTCCTTCCCTGCGGGGCGGGAAAGACCCTTGTGGGGCTGGCGGCCATGGCCCGGGCCGGGGCCCGCACCCTCATCCTGGTCACCAACACCGTCTCGGCCCGCCAGTGGCAGTCGGAGTTGCTGGCCCGCACCACGCTGGGTCCCGACGAGGTGGGTGAGTACTCAGGCGAACGCAAGGAGGTCCGCCCGGTCACCGTGGCCACCTACCAGATCGTCACCACCCGCCGGGGCGGGCTCTACCCCCACCTCGAACTGTTCTCCGCCCAGGACTGGGGCCTGATCGTCTACGACGAGGTCCACCTTCTGCCGGCCCCGATTTTTCGAATGACGGCCGACATCCAAAGCCGCCGCCGGCTGGGCCTGACCGCCACCCTGGTCCGCGAGGACGGGCGGGAGGGCGACGTGTTCAGCCTCATCGGTCCCAAGCGTTACGACTCCCCCTGGCGCGACATCGAAGCCCAGGGCTGGATCGCCCCGGCCCGCTGTACGGAGGTCCGCGTCACCCTGGCCGACGAGGAGAGAATGGCCTACGCCCTGGCCGAGCCGGACGAGCGCTATCGGGCGGGGGCCACGGCCGCCTCCAAGCTGGCGGTGGTCGAGGCCATCTGCGTACAGGCCGTCCGCCGGGGCGAACCCACCCTGGTCATCGGCCAGTACCTGGATCAACTCGAAGAGGTGGCCGCCCGCCTGGGGGCGCCGCTGATCACCGGGAAGGTGCCCAACGCCGAGCGCCAACGCCTTTACGCCGCCTTCCGCTCGGGCGAGGCCCCGGTCCTGGTGGTCTCGAAGGTGGCCAACTTCTCAATCGACCTGCCCGAGGCATCGGTGGCTGTTCAGATCTCCGGCACGTTCGGCAGCCGCCAGGAGGAGGCCCAGCGGCTGGGAAGGATCCTGCGACCCAAGCACGACGGCCGCACCGCCCACTTCTTCTCTGTGGTCTCCCGCGACACCAACGACGCCGAGTTCGCCGCCCGGCGCCAGCGCTTCCTGGCCGAGCAGGGCTATGCCTACGAGATCATCGACGCCGAGAAGGTCCTGGCCATGGCCGATGCTCCGCTCGATCCCCAGATCGATCCCATCGGCGGCCTGGCGTCGGCTTCGCCCGGGGAACTCCCTCCCGGCCCCGCACCGGCTCCCCCGGAGTCCGAGCCCGGCCTGGATTGAGCGGCCCGGAACGGGCCATTGATGTCCCGGTAGTCCAGGGTAACCGACGTTGGGCGCGGTACATCTGGCGCCCGGGGTTCATGACCAAGCAAGCTGGGGCAGTTCTGGCCCATCGCTGGTGACCTGTTCGCTGATGGATCGAACAGTCACGGGCACCGCATCTGGAGGGATCTCTTGGATACCGGCGACAACGCCTGGGTGCTGGTCTGCAGCGCCCTCGTCCTGTTCATGACCCCGGGGTTGGCCTTCTTCTACGGCGGCATGGTCAGGTCCAAGAACGTCCTGGCCATGCTCATGCAGAACTTCTTCTCCATGGGCCTGGTCAGCGTTCTGTGGCTGGCCTTCGTGTTCAGCCTGGCCTTTGGTGATGACCTGGGGGCGGGGCTGTTGGGGGGCTTCGAGTTCTCCGGACTGTCGGGTCTGTCCACCGCCGCCGGCGACGTGATCCCCGGCCTGGCCCTGACCATCTCACCGCTGACCTTCGTGGCCTTCCAACTGATGTTCGCCATCATCACGCCTGCGCTCATCACCGGAGCCATCGCCGATCGGATGAAGTTCGGGGCCTGGGTGGCCTTCCTGGGCGCCTGGGTGGTCCTGGTCTATGCCCCGGTGGCCCACTGGGTGTTCAGTCCGGGCGGCTGGCTGTTCAAACTGGGCGCCCTGGACTTCGCCGGGGGAACGGTGGTGCACATCAATGCCGGCATCGCCGCTCTGGCTCTGACGATGGTGCTGGGCAAGCGCCGGGGATGGCCGAACGAGGCCATGGCGCCGCACTCCCTCCCCCTGACCCTTCTGGGCACCGGGATCTTGTGGTTCGGCTGGTTCGGCTTCAACGCCGGGTCGGCCCTGGGAGCCAACGGGGTGGCTGCCCAGGCGTTCATCAACACCCACATGGCGGCAGCCGCTGCCATGTGCGGCTGGCTGCTGGTGGAGAAGCTCAAGGATGGCCACGCCACCACACTGGGGGCGGCCTCCGGGGCGGTGGCAGGACTGGTGGCCATAACTCCCTGCGCCGGGTTCGTCGGGGGCTTCTCCCCCATCATCATCGGCCTGATCGCCGGGGCCGTCTGTCCCCTGTTCATCAAGTTGAAGTTTCGCCTCGGCTATGACGACTCCCTCGACGTCGTGGCCGTCCACCTGGTGGGCGGGATCCTGGGATCGGTTTTGCTGGGGGTCTTCGCCGACAGCCGGGTCAATCCAGCCGGAGTTGACGGGCTCATCTACGGAGCCGACGCCGCCTTGCTGGGCAAGCAGTTCATTGCGGTGGGGGCCACGCTGGCCTGGTCTTTTGTGATGACCCTGGTCATAGCCAAGGTTCTGGATCTGGTCATGGACCTGCGGGTCCGCCCGGATGAGGAGGCTGAAGGCCTGGACCAGACCCAGCACGCCGAATCGGCATACTCAATTGGAGAGTTGGGTCGGATGGGGAGGATCGGATGAAGCTCGTGACCGCGGTGGTCAAGCCGTTCAAGCTCGACGACGTCAAGGATGCCCTGCGGGCGCTGGACGTCTCGGGAATGACCGTGTCCGAGGTTCAGGGCTTCGGTCGCCAGCGGGGCCACACCGAGATCTACCGGGGCACCGAGTACAAGCTGGACTTCGTGCCCAAGATCATGATTCAACTCCTGGTGGCCGACGAGGACGCCCCCAGGGTGGTCGAGGCCATCGTGGCGACGGCCCGAACGGGCAAGATCGGCGACGGGAAGGTGTGGACCACGCCCGTCGACTCGCTGATCCGGGTTCGGACAGGGGAGATGGGTCACGACGCCCTGTAGTTCCCCGTCCGTCCGGGCCTTCAGGGCTCGGTTCGATCAGATGCTGGCCGACCGGACGGTCGTCGGCGCGGACTTCCCCCCGGCCTACAGCGCGCTGGCCGACCAACTGCTTCGGGCCCTGTGGTCCGAGATCGCCGGCGACGGGGCCGAGGGCCTGGGCCTGATGGCCGTGGGTGGCTACGGCCGGGGAGAACTGTGCCCGGGCAGCGACCTGGACCTCCTGTTGCTCCACAGCCGGTCCGCCCGGGCCCGGGCGGCGAAGGTGGCCGAGGCCCTGTGGTACCCGCTGTGGGACTGCGGCCTGCGGCTCGGCCATGCCGTCCGAACTGTCGACGAGGCGCTGGCCCTGGCCAAAGAGGACCTGGACACCGCTACCGCCCTGCTCGAAATCCGGCCCCTGGCCGGGGACCGGCGCCTCGGGGAGGTGCTGCGATCCCGGGCCCGGCACCAGTGGGGGCGGCGGGGCGCCTTCTACCTTCCCCTGCTGGCGCGGGGAGTGGCCGAGCGGTACGCGAGGGCCGATGAAGTGGCCTTTCTGTTGGAGCCCGACCTGAAAGACGGCCGAGGCGGCCTGCGCGACATCGGGTCGCTGCACTGGGCGGACGCCGCCCGGCCCCGTCTCCTGGGGCAGGATCGGCTGAGGCTGGCGCAGGCTCGGAGTCTGTTCACCGGCGTCCGGGTGGAACTGCACCGGCGGACGGGCAAGACGTCCAACCGCCTGGTGCTCCAGGAGCAGGATCCGGTGGCCGAGGCGCTCGGCTACGTCGACGCCGACGCCCTTATGGCCGCCGTGGCCGAGACGGCCCGGGCCGTGGCCTGGATCGCGGACGAGTACTGGGATCAGGTGGCGGCGGCGGAAGCGGCCGCTCCTGGCCGCCGGTCCGGGGCCCCCGACGGGCCGCTCGCCCCGGGGGTGGTGCTGGCCGACGGCCGGGTGGAACTGGCGGAAGGGACCGATCCGTCCGGAGACACGGAAATCATCCTGCGGGTGGCTGCCGCGGCTGCCGCTGGCGGGTTCCGGCTGGGTCGGCGCTGTCTCGACCGCCTGGCGGCGGAGGCGCCCGGGCCAGGAGATCCCTGGAGTGGCGAAGCCAATCGCCTCATGGTCCAACTCCTCGATGCCGGACGGCCCGCGCTGGCCGTACTGGAAGCCCTGGACCAGGTGGGCCTGCTGGTCAGGCTCATCCCCGAATGGGCGGCGGTCCGCAGCAAACCCCAACGCAACGCCTACCACCGCTTCACCGTCGACCGACATTTGTGGGAAACGGCCATCGAGGCGGCCGACCGGGTGGTCCGGGTTCGCCGACCCGACCTCCTGCTGATCGGTGCCCTCTTCCACGACCTGGGCAAGGGTTACGTCCCTGCGTTGGCCGACGACCACACCGATGCCGGAATCATGGTCGTCGGCCCTCTGGCCCGGCGCATGGGCTTCGGTCCGGCCGACGTGACCGTGTTGGAGGACCTGGTCCGCCACCATCTGCTGCTGGCCGACGTTGCCACGCGTCGGGACCTGAGCGACCCGGCCACCATCGCCCAGGTGGCTGAGGCGGTGGGCGACCGCCAGACCCTCGAGCTGCTGGGCGTGCTTACCGAAGCCGACAGCCTGGCCACCGGGCCGGCGGCCTGGAGTACGTGGAAGGCGGGGCTGGTTTCCGACCTGGTCCGCCTGGCCGACGCCCGGCTGGCTGGAGCCTGCGGGCTCGGACCGGGTGACGACCTCGGTCCCCCGTCTGAGACCCTCATCGGGGCACTACCCGCGGACCGCTGCGCCGACCTGGTGGCCGAGGCTGGGCCGGGAGGCATCTCGGTACGCGGCGACGGGGAACGGTTGTTGGTGGTTGCCCCCGACCGACCGGGCCTGTTCTGCCGGGTGGCCGGTGCCCTGGCTCTGCACAACCTGGAGGTTCGGGGCGCCCGCGCCGGAGGCGCCGGCCCGGGCGCCGCGGTGGAGGAGTTCTGGGTCGCTCCCACCTTTGGGCAGTGCATCGACTGGCCGGCGGTGGAATCCAGCGTGGTCCGGGCGGTGGGCGGGCGCCTGGCTCTCGAATGGAGGGTCAACCAGAGAGCCGCCCACTACGCCGCCCGCCACCAGGTCCTGGCTTCGGCCATACCCGCCCGCACCCGGGTCACCGTGGACAACGAAGCCTCCGCCAGTGCCACCGTGGTGGAGGTTCGCACCGCGGATGGCATCGGCGTGCTCTACCGGATAACCCGGGCCCTCGGTTCGCTGGACCTCGACATCCGTTCCGCCAAGGTGGCCACGCTGGGCCACGAGGTCGTCGACAGCTTCTACGTGGTCGACGCCGGAGGCGCCCGTCTCACCGACGCCGACCACCTGGCGGAGATCGCCCCCGCCATAGAAGCCGAGTTGGCGCGCACGGCACCGTCCGCAGCGGCATCCGAGCGGGGGGCTCGCGGCTGACCGGCCGGTCCCGGCAGGACGGGCGGGGCGGGTTGCTCCCGGACGGCGGGGCGGGTTGCTCCCGGAGGGCGGGGCGGGTTCGTGGGTTGAGATATGAGGCGGGTCCCTAAGGGCCGGAGCGAGCCAGTACACGCGGTGTCGGGGGGACCACGTAGACGGGCGTGAGCAGAGTGAATCCGCCGCCGCTGATGGTGACCCGGTGAGCCCCGGGCCGGGCACCGAGGGGCACCGTGGTGACCACCGAGAAGTTGCCGGCGCCGTCGGCCGCGGTGGTGGCCAGGAGCACGGCCGGGTCGTCGAAGGTGAGGCGCAGGGACGTGCCCGGCGGCCATCGGCTGCCGCTAATGGTCACCCGGCCGCCGGGCTCGGCCACGGCCACCACCACCCCGGCCGCCAAGCGGTCGATGTCGATGATGACGACGCTTCCGGGGATGCGGGCGAACGGCACCCCGGTGCGGATGTCGACCAGGATGATCGCCGGAATCGGCTGGGGCGCCGCTCCCACCACCACCACGGTGGTGGGCCGGAAGGCCGGCCAGGCCGGGCCCTGGTAACGGGGGGTCGACGCCACCGGCTGGGGTTCGCCCAACGGGTTGCCCGAGGCGCAGCGCACCCGGGGGGTACCGCTGCGGTCGACGAGAACGGCGGTGCCGGCCTGCAGGATCGACGGCCGGGCCACCGCCCGCCCCCCGGCCAGGCCGTAGTCGGTGACCCGGGAGTCGACCCGGGTCAGCACCGGGGTCAGGGTGCCCACGTAGGCGCCGATGTCGGAGCGGTCGATGCCGAAGACCCCGGCCCAGGGCCGGGCCCGGGCATCGTCGGCGGTGAGCGCTCCCACCAGTCGCTCCGTGGCGCAACTGGGCCGGTCGCGGACGCCGCCGTAGAGGCCGGGCGAGGCGGCCGAGGCCCGCACCAGCCCGCTGGCGCTGGGCGCGGGGGCGGTGACGGCCTCGGCCACGGTTGAGGGCGGAGCCGGTTCGGCCATCGAGGGCGTGAAGGTGTCCGCCCCCGGCGAGTCGGTAGGGGCCAGGAAGATCTCCCCGCTGGCCGCCGCCGGCGCCGACCCGATGCGCCCCGTGAGCAACACCGCTCCGAGCACCACCAGTGCGAAGCCGGCGACTATGAAGGCGATCCCGCGGCGTCTGGCGTTCGGAGACGACAGGGTCACCTCGACTCAACGCCCCACATCACCCTCGCCCTTCAGGTTCCCGTCCGAGTCGAAGATCTTGGAGTCGTCGCTGCCCTGCTGGGTGAACTCGATCCCGGCGTCCTTCTGGAGTTGCTGGGTGGTGTCCACCTGATCGAGAACGCCACCCATGGCGTCCTTCACACCCCGCGTCACGACGTTGTCCTCGTCGATCCGCTTAGGAGGGGCGTCTCTCGCCGAGGTGTAAATGAACGCCCCAAGTGCGCCGCCCGCGAGCGCCAGTGCCTTCGCTCCGAGAAGAAGGGCTCCTCCGGCGAAGGCCAGGGTCACTATGCCGGCTCCCTTCATAAGGGTCGAACGGGCAGGAACATTTGGTTGGTTGGAGGCGGACGAGGCGTTGCCCCCTCCCGAATTCGTCGGCAACCCGGCTTCGGCGGAGGCCGTGGGACAGGCCTCGGGGCCGGCCGCCTGGGCGAAGCCGAGCTCGAAGGTGAGGTCGGGGCCGCCGGCCGCGATCGGGGCCACCGCGGTCGAACAGAGCGGGGCCGGCTGAGGTCCAGCCCCGCCGGGGACGAAGGGCTCGGGGGCGGGGTCCGGGGGCGTCGCGGGGGAGGCGGGGCGGCGAGGCGGGGGAGGCGGGCTGCCGGTGCCGCCGGGAAGGAAGTCGACCTGAGGAGGGGCATCGCATCCGCCGAAGTCGCAAGGGTTGCCGAAGTCGCCGGCCGTGGGGGGCTTGGGCAGCTTGGGGGCCTTGGGCTCGTCGTCATCGTCGTGGTCGTCGTCGGGCTCGTCATCGTCGTGGTCGTCGTCGTCGGGTGGCTCGTAGTCATCCGGTGGGTCGTGATCAGGTGGTGGGTCGGCAGCCGGCGGTGGGCTCATCGGCCCCATGCCGGTATCGGCGCCGGCGGTGCCGACACCGGCGGCCAGGGCGGCCAGCAGCAGCCACAGAGCGGCCCCGGCGGCCAGGCGCCGGCACAGAACCTGTCTCATCGGACTCTCTCTGGTCTCATTGGGGGACCCTCATGCCGGCGGTAGGGGCGTGAGCCGCACGGCGGGGGCGATCGGGATCACGTACACGGGCTGGGTGATCTCGGTGCCGGCGCCGGCCATGGTGATCCGGCCGATCCCGGGGCGGGCGGTGTCGGGGATGACGATGACGACGGCGAAGTTGCCGGCGTCGTCGGCGAACACGTTGGTCAGCACGAGACTGGTAGGAGCCGTGGCCGGGTCGTCGAAGCGGACCTCCACCGGCGTGCCCGGGGGCCAGCGGCTACCGGTGACCTCGGCCTGCTGGCCGGGCTCGACCACCAGGATGCGGCGGTCCGGACCGGGGTCGTCGATGTCGATGATCACCACGCTGCCGGGTATGCGCCCGAAGACCGCCCCGGTCAGCGGATCGACCAGGATGATCACCGGGATGGTCCGGGGCGCCGGGGTGATCACCACCACCCGATCGGGCGTGAACCCGGGCCAGCGAGGCCCGGAGTAGCGAGGCGCCGACGCCACCGCCTGGGGCTCGCCCAGGGGATTGCCCGATGCGCACCGGACCCGGGGGAAGCCCAGACGGTCGACCAGCACCGAGGTGCCGGCCTGGACGATGGCCTGGCGGGCCACGGCCCGGCCCGCGGCGAAGCCGTAGTCGGTGACCCGAACGTCCACCCGCAGCACCACCGGCGTCAGGGTGGCCACGTAGCCGCCCACGTCGTCTCGGTCCACGCCGACGGCTGCGGCCCAGGCCCGGGCCCGGGCCCGCTCGGCCTCGAGGAAGCCGACCAGGGCGGCGGCGTCGCAGGCCGGGGTGTTTCGGACCCCGCCGTAAAGCCCGGGCGCGGTTGCGCTGGTGGGCACGACCGCCGCGCCCCGCCGGGGGGCGGGGGCGGGCGGGGCAGGGGCGGCCACGGTGGTGTCGGCCGCAGGGATGGTGGTGGGCGGTGGCGGCGCGGCGATCGAGGGGGTGAAGGTGTCGGCGCCGGGTGAGTCGGCGGCCTGCAGGAAGATCTCCCCTTCGCCGGTGCCGGCCGCGCCCGTCCCGCGGGCCGGGCCCACCAGGATCACCGCCATCCCCACCAGCAGCAGGACGAGGGCCAGGGCGAGGCGGGCTCGGCTGGTGCCCCACCGGGGCCCGGTCGGGTGGCCGAGGGCCGACGCCCCGTTGTTACCCCCGGCTGGGGAACCGGAGTCGGGTGGTTCCCTCATCGGATCCAGGTCCCTCAGCCGCGCGGGGATCGGACCGCCGACCCCTCACGGTTGTTGGCGAACGTCGAGGCCAGCACCAGGCCGGTGCCGAAGGCGGCCGCGGCCATCCCGGCGGCTGCCATCACCCCCTCGTTGGCGATCGCGAAGGCGAACACCCAGGCGCCCAGGGTGGCGATCCCGACTGACGCCACTACTGCGCCGGTGAGGACGACGGCGGTTCCAACCAGAAGGCCGGCACCACCCAGGGCCGCGGCGCCCGCCACATTGGTGGCCGTGGCCGGCGGCGCCGGGAACCGTCCAGGGTCGCCTGACTCGGCTCCGGGGCCCACCAGGGCGGGGTCGACCGAAAGGGCCGAGGCCGGCACCGAGCGCAGTTCGAGCGGTTCGGCGTTGACCACCGCGGTGGGGCCCTCCGCCGGCGGGCCGTCCGGGGCCGGTGGAGTTGGGTCGGCGCTGGGGCCTGATGAATCCGGAGCCGGTGGGGGTGGGGTGGGGTCCGGCCGGCGGGCCGGGCCCGGAGCGGGGCGAGGGTCGGCGGGCGGGATGAAGGGGCCGGCCGGGGCCGGGTCGGGGGCCCGCGGTGGCTTGGGCTTGTCTGGTGGGGAACCCGGGTCGTCGTGTCTGTTGTCGCCGTCGTCATCGTCGTCATCGTCGTCATGGGGCCGGGTCGGCCCCGGACCCGACCGGTGGGTGGTGGGCGGGCTGTGGCCGGTGGTGGGTGTTACCCGGGCCGTTGTGGTTGGGGCCGAATGGCCATCGCCGCCGCCATCATCATCGTCGTCGTCATCGTCGACCACCTCCTCCTCGTCATCTGGGTTGGACATGGGGCCCGCGGGGCTGGCCTCAACCGAGGTGGGCCACGCCAATAGGAGGAGCACAACGCCCACCAGCAGAGCCATGATCGCCTGACTCACCCATTTCCGCCCGGTACCAGCCATCGGTCACTCCCCCGTCGCAACGGTTGCTCCTATGGGTACGGTGTAACAACCGATGGAACATCGTTCACTTTTCGCACACGACCGTAAAAGAGCAGTTTGCGACCGGTTGAGATGGCGATCGGGCAGATCAGGCGGCCACCGTCGAGGTGAAGCAACTCGCTTGTGCGTGATCGCAACGAGGTATCAGCGGGACCAGCCGGGCGATGATCCTGAGGCGATGATCCTGAGGCGATGATCCTGAGGCGATGGACCCCTCAGGCGACGTCCCTCGTCATCGGACGACCCAGGTCACGGCGGCCTCCGGGTCGGCGTCATAGACACAGAAGGTGCCGGTGCGCACGGCATGGGTGAGGTGGCTACCCAGGGGTCCGTGGACGGCGGCGATTCGGTCGATGTCCCGCCGAAGGGCCCGGGTGACGTTGACCCTGGCCCGCTCCACCACCGAAGCGGCCCGCCGAGGACGGTCGCCCAGGCCGAATCCGCCGGCCAACTGCTCCACCAGGGCGTCGATCTCCACCTGGACCCGGGCGGCACGTTCGCCGTCAGCCCAGGCCTGGGCCTCGGTTAGATCTTCGGCCAGATCGGCCAGGCGGCGACGGTAGGCCGAACGGGCCTGGGCGTCGAGGACCTCGCCGGCGTCGTCCCCCTTACCCAGCGGGGTTCCCCCGCCCGGACCCACCAGGTCGAGGACATGGACCTCCCGCCCCGGCGAGCCCAAGAGGCGGGCCAGGTGACTGAGGCCCTGGGTGGCCCGCAGGTGCACCCTCCGGCCGCCGAAGCTCACGATCCAAAGATCGCCCTCCCGCTCCATCCGATTGTCCGCCACGATGGGCCCGCTCCCGGCCGGGTGGGCCGGGTCCGGCTGGTGACGCTGGGGAAAGACCAGAACATTCGATGGCCAGGCGGAGTCCACCGGGTCCGGGCCATCCGAGCCCGGCGCCGCTGACCCCGATGGTGAAGGGGAGTCAGCGGCCAGCATCGAAGGGGACCCACCCAGGGCTGCCGTTAGAGCCCACTGGGCGCTTTCCATCTCGATCCGGAAGTGCTTGACACTGACCGCCTCAGCCTCGGCAAGTTGCACGTTGACCGCGCCCTCCCGTTGGCCGGAGCCTTGCCGGCCCACCCGCAGTGCGCGTGCCGCCTCGACCTTGCCGGCCAGAACGAGCATGCCCATCTCGGCCGCCGCTGCGGCCGCCTGGTCGAGTAGTTCCCCGGCCCGGGCTTCGTCGCCTTCGATCCCGGCGCCCTTGTCGGCCCGGACGATCAGCAGGCAGGCATGGTCGAAACAGGTCTGGGCTGTCCACGCCGCAGCACCGAAGGATCGGTTTTGGGAATGGGCTTTGATGAAGTAGGCCTCGGCCTCGGTCCAACAACCCGCCAGCGTCGCCAGCACCCCCAGGGGACGGGCGGCCGAACCCAGGCACACCGCCGCCGGTCCGGCCAGGACCACCTGGCTGGCGAACGGGACCAGCGCTTGACGGACCGTGTCCCCGGCGGCGGTATCGCCAACCGCCCGGCACACCTCGGCCAGCAGGGTCAGGGCCGCCGGACGATGGCGGTCGGGCGGTACTCCCACCCCGCCCGGGCCCAAGATCGCTCGAAGTTCCTCGCTGGATTCCTCCAGTCGACCTTCCTCGGCCAGCAGCAAAGCCCAAGCCGCTCGCCAGGCGGGAACCGCCTGGTACCGCTCGGCGCAGTCGGCCACCGCCCCCTCCAGCTCGCCCAATCGGCCTTGCTCGGCTCGCAGGGCGTAAAGCTGCATGCCGAAGGTGGCCCGGGCCGCCTCGGGATGAACTGGCTGCCCGCTGCCCAGGGCTGTGGCAATGGCTTCCTCTGCCTCGTCGCCAAAACAACCCCGCCGCAAGAGATCCATCGCCCGCCAGACCGCCGAGTACCACAGCCAGGACGGCTCCCCAACCGCCTCCGCTCGAGTACGGAAGGAATATGTCTCCCGATCCAGAGCGGCCATCCGGCCCAACTCGACCAGATCCATCACCCTCCATACCCGTCCAGCCAACGACCCCTCCCGGTCGCCGTAGGAATCGGAAAGCGCGATGAGTCTGCCGGCCAGGGCCAGCTTGTCAGTGACGGCCGGAGACCCGCACGCCACTAGGTGGGCGGCCGACAGGCTGCGAGATTTTGACTGGGCGTCGTCCAACCGGCCGGCTATGGCCAGCGCCGCTTCCACATGGCGCTCCACTTGGATTGGGTCCCCGGCGTAGTAAAGCTCCTCGCCTAACCGAGCCCGGACCATGGCAGCCAGGGCGCTGTCAGCCTGGCCCAAAAGGTCGATAGCCCTCTGGAGGAGACCAACCGACACCGGGTCCACGCGGCCGATGTCGACCCACGCCCGGCTGTAGCCGAGGGCGGCCCGGGCCACACCCTCGACGTCACCGGCCCGGGACGCCGACTCAGCCCCAGCCACGAAAGCGGCCTGCGCACCGGCGGTGTCGCCTCCAGCCCGCAGCGCTTCACCAAGTTCCACCCGCAGCCGGCCGCGTCTGGAATCGTGACTCGGGACATCGGCCCGACGCGTTCCCTCCCCGGTCTCCGTGTCCTCCGCCAGCCCCGTGTCCTCCGCCAGCCCCGTGTCCTCCGCCAGCGCTGGGCCATTAACCAGGTCCAACGCATCCAGGGCCTGACACAAATAGGTGGCGGCCTGGTGGTAGTCCATAGCCTCCGTGGCGGCGGCAGCCGCCAGTTGCGCGTAGTGGATCGCTGCCTCGGCTTCGCCCGCAGGGATGGCCCGACGGAAATGCCGGGCCATGGTGGCCAGTTGGGCACGTGAGTACGGCCCGGATCGGGCCGCCACCGCCCGGCCTGCGGCGGCGTGCAACTGTGCCCGGCGGTCAGGGGCAAGGTGCCCATATAGCGAATCGCGCTCCCGGTCATGGACGAAACTGTGGCTGCCCAACAAGTCGCCCGAGGCGACAATCAGGCCAGCGGAGACGGCCGTGTCCATGGCAAGAACGACCCGGTCGGGCCGAAGACCGCACAGCGGAACCAAAGTGGCCAAGTCAAAGGACGAACCAACCACTGAGGCCACACTCAGCACATCTCGGGTCTCGGCCGGCAATTGGGCCAACCGGCGAGGGGCCGATGACGGAGTGCCCTCGACCGGGTCCCCGATCAGCGGGGTGGGTGGATGGGAAACTGCACGTACGGTCCCTCCCGTGGGCGAACCATTCGGCTCCGATGTCTCGGTTTGGGAACCCCCCAGCCCCACGCCAGAACGCTAGCCATCCTGCGGCCCAGGAAACAGTGCCCTATGTCTTGTGACGCTGGCCGGCTCCGTTCACTGGCGGCAACAGACCGGTTGGTCGGCCAAGTCACCGGTCCATCCGGGGCACTCAGCCTCCAACGACCACCGGTCGCACGAGTTCTCGCCTAAGTCGGTGGCACTTCGACCGCCGGTGGCAACCCACCAGGTGGTCGTTGACCAGTCCCACTGCCTGCATCATCGCGTAAATGGTGGTCGGACCAACGAAACGGAAACCAACGGCCCGCAGCGTTTTGGACAACGCCGTTGACTCAGGGGTGGAGGCGGGGAGGTCGCCCACGTTGGTCGGAGCCGGGCGGGACCCGACAGGATCGTCGCCCCCGGCTGCCGAGTCGGGGTCGCGGTCCCGATTCGGCGCTCCCCCCGCCTCTTCGGCGGGCTCGAAGGACCACATTAGGGAGGCCAACGAACCGTGTCGATCAGCGACGGTGACCATGGCCCGGGCATTGGCGATGGTCGCTTCGATCTTGCCCCGGTGACGCACGATGCCGGCGTCGCCCAGAAGTCGTTCGACCTCGGTGGGTCCGAAACCGGCCACCAAGTCAGGGTCGAACCCGGCGAATGCGCGCTGAAAATTGGCCCGCTTACGCAGAATGGTTATCCACGAAAGGCCGGACTGGAAGCCGTCCAGGCAGATCTTTTCGTAGAGGGCTCGGTCGTCGGTGACCGGCACCCCCCATTCGGTGTCGTGGTAGGCGACGTACTCAGGCGAGGCAACGGCCCAGCCACAGCGGACCAGCCCGTCGCTCCCCTCGACCACCCCGATCGAACCCCAATTGACCATCTGCCTCGGCGCGCTTCGATATGGCCGACCGGGTCAGCCGGAGACGCCGAGAAGGCTGACTTCCTCAGGGTCCACCCAGCCGTAGCCACGTTCGTCCAGTTGAGACGAAATTTCACCGTGACGTATGGCCAGGAACACCGCTGTGCCGGGAACTCCGGTGAGCCTTAGCGCCTCTGTGACCTTTACCCGTTCAGCCATGAGGCAGCGTATCCACCAGGGCCTCCGATCAACTGACGACGAGGATGGGACAACTCGGACCGGGAGCGGTGGCGAGACGGACGTCGGCGGTGATCAACTCGCAACCCAGGGCTTCGGCCAGAGCGACATAGGTGGCGTCGTAGGCGGTCACGTTGTGACGCAGCTCCCAGATTCGCCCCAGGAATCCGACCACTCCGTAACGGCGGACACCCAGCATCTGCCAGCGTTGTAAGGCAGTACCAGCGCTCCCGGGGTCGGCAGCCCTGCGGGCCACCTGGCTGCGTAGTGCACTGGTCACCTCCGAATCCACGAGGTGAGGAACAGCAACCACCTCCGTGGCCAGAAGCCGCCTGGCGTTGCAATCGTTCATCAGGCCAAGGACCACCGCTGAAGCATCCATGACGATCACCGCCGGCTGCGGCCCACTTCCAGATCCGCGACGATGTCGCTAGCCGACAACCGATGGTCGTCCAGGTCCCCCAGCAAGGCCGGATTCTCAGCCCGGCGAGCCGCTTCGACCAACTCCCGCACTGCGAATGCCGATACCGACATCCCCCCGGCAGCGGCAAGCAACTCAAGTCGGGTGACGGTTTCGTCGGGAACGTTCCGGAGATACAGGGTCTTCATGTTGCAAAATGCTAGCAGCGCTTAGGGGCGGCGTGCGCCGTTCGTGGCGAAGTGCGCAACTGTCGTTCTTGGCGAAAGTGCGCGCGACATTGACGGCAGGCGACCGCAAGAGGATTCATTTCTTCGGGCCGTTGATGGGCAACGGCCCACCAAACGCTGGCCCTATCGGCGGCCGCGGGCGGTGCGGCGCCTGGAGGTGGGACGGGCGGCGGAGCGGTGACGCACCGAGGTCCGAACCGGACCGGAGTCGCCGGGGGGGGCTGAGGTGGCGTCGTGGGTACCGCTGGCCAGAGCGTCGAGGTCGGGGGTGTGAAGGAGGGCGCGGTAGCCGAGACGGCGGGCCATGTCCTCACCGCCGCCTTTGGCGTCGGAGTCCACCAGGGTGACAACCAGTCCAGCCGCACCCCCCCGGCCGGTGCGCCCGGACCGGTGAACATGATCTTTGACGCTGCCGGCCAGGTCGAAATGGACCACCGCTGCCACGCCGTCAACGTGAATCCCTCGGGCGGCCACGTCGGTGGCCACCAATGCGGCCACTTTTCCGGTGGAGAAGGAGGCCAGAGCTCGCTCCCGCTGGGCCTGGGACCGGTCTCCGTGGATGGCCTCGGCGGATACCCCAGCCTTGCCCAACTGCTTGGCCAATCGGTCGGCGCCGTGCTTGGTGCGACAGAACACCAGAGCAGGCCATTGCCGGGTGACAATTCCCGCGGTCACGTCGACCCGGTCGAGGCGGTCAACCTTCCAGAAGATGTTCCGATTGGAGGGACCGTCGGGGTCGGCCGCCATCTCGTGGCGGACAGGGTCCCGCTGGTAACGGGTGATCAGGGCGTTGACCTCGCCATCGAGGGTGGCCGAGAACAACAGCGTCTGGCGGTCGGGCCGGACCTGGTCGAGCAGGCGGCGAACCTCGGGCAAGAAGCCCATGTCTGCCATGCGGTCGGCCTCGTCCACCACCACCTGGGCCACGTCATCGAGGACGATGTCACCCCGGGTCACCAGGTCAGCGAGTCGGCCCGGGCAGGCGACCACGATGTCGGTGCCTCTACGCAGGGCGCCGACCTGGGCTCCGTAACCGACCCCGCCGTAAACGGCCAGCACCGATGGCCGGCCTCGGCCGGCAAGCAGGTCCAACTCCGCCGCCACCTGCGCTGCCAACTCCCGGGTCGGCACCAACACCAGAGCGGTGGGGCGACGGGAGCGCGCCCCCGACTTGGCAGAAGCCACCGGCTGATGGGCCCCGCGCCGTTGACCGGGACGGCCCTGACCCGAGCGCCCCCCGGGGCGACCACCGCCGGTGAAGGCGTTGGTGGCTTCCGGTGTGGGGTCGGCGGTGGTGGTGGCGACACCCGGTGAGGCCAAGATGGCGGCCACCAAGGGGATGCCGAAAGCGATGGTTTTACCGGATCCGGTCGGGGCCCGACCGCACACGTCCCGCCCGGCCAGCGCGTCGACCAGGGTGGCGGCCTGGATGGGGAAGGGCTCGGTGATGCCCCGAGCGGCCAAACGGTCGGAAATTCCCGCGGGCACGCCAAGGTCAGAAAAGCTGGAAGACAAGGGATCGACTCCGATCAATGGGGTATGGCCGACGAACCGGCACACCCGGAGCACGACCCGCCGGCGCAGAGCCGACCCGGTGACCATACACGCATCGCCCCGCCGCCTCCGTCATCTTTCGTCGGACCGCCGGAGCGTCCGATCGCCGGACGGCCCCATCGCCGGACCGTCCCATCGCGCTGCTGAGCGCACCCGGACTGTCAGCGTCGGGGATCTTCTCCCGACTGACCACCACCCGTGGCGGACTTGACGGCCGAGAGAGTGGAACTGGTCTTCAGCAGTGGTCCCAATTCGCAGATGCGATGACGGGGGCTTGGCATTAGGCGAGTGCTATCAGCATGCAGCCAAACCGGTAGCGTGGCCTATGCCAACACTTCACCTCCGAAACGTCCCTCCTGAAATTGACGCCGTCCTGACTGATGAGGCTCGGGCCCTGGGAATTTCCAAGAACCGGCGGGCCATTGACGCCTTGCGGCGAGGCCTCGGGTTTGATCAGGTCGAACGGGCCGCCCTGGTTTCGGCTATTCGGGCCGGGCGCCCGTCGGTCAACGTGAATGTGGCCGAGTTGATCAGGGAGGGCAGACCTGACGCCCGGGGATGACAACGGCCTCATGGTGGTCGATGCGTCGGTGCTCGTGGAACTGGTGACCGAGGGCCGCCATCGCCGGGGTGCGGACGCTCTCCTCTCGCGCTACGCATCCCCGCCCCGGCTAATTCTGGTGTCGGCTGCCCACGCTCTGGTCGAGGCGATAAACGCCCTTCGACGACTGACCCGGCTTCAACTTGTTGCCACCGCAGACGCTTCGGAGGCGGTTGAGTGGTTGCGCTCCGTGGATCTGCTACTGGATCCCACCGCTCTTCGGGCCCAGCGGATCTGGGAGTTGCGAGACGTCATGACCGCTTATGACGCGGCCTACGCCGCGGCGGCTGAGGCACTGCGAGTGCCGCTGGTGACCGTCGACCACCGGCTCGCCCGGGCCTGCCGAGAAGTAGGAATCGAAGTCACCGACCTCGACGACTTCGGGTAGAGGGCCGATCAGCCGGATATGAAATCGCCTACGGGGATGGCGAAGCCAGGGAGCAGCGGCGATGTCAGGACGTCTGTGTGCGCCACCTCGAGGGTCACGTCCAAGGTGAGTGACTCCGGGCTCGATCGGCGGTGCACCAGCACTTTCCGGTTGTCGGTGTCGACCAGCCACAGTTCGGCCACGCCTTCGGCTTCGTAGCGTCGGCGCTTGGTGCCGGTGTCGTAGCGCCAGGTGGAGGGCGAGCGCACCTCGGCCACCAGGTCGGGGAGGCCGTCGAGCTGTCGGGCCCCCGGCGGCGGCCGGCGGGCCTCTCTCAGCCACCACAGGTCGGGTGCGTACACGTCGGCCGGTCCCAGGCGCACGTCGACCGGCAGGGCCACCAGCCCTCGGCCGGGGGCGGCATCGGTCCAGGCCAGAAGACGGGCATAGAGCCGTCCGACGACGAGCTGGTGGGGCAGAGCGGGCTGGTTCACGATGACCTCGCCGGCGATGAGTTGGGATCCTCGAGGCCAGTCGTCTCGGGCCAGGAATTCCTCAGCACTCAGGCCCGTCACCAGCGACATGCCTCGCAAGCTACCAATGGGGTGCGACAGGATCCACGGCCGCAGATGGTGCAGTTGGAGCTATCTCGATGCATACGTTCGTCAGCCCCGCGTATGCTGGACGCATGTCACGTCGTACATCAGTAAACATCGATGACGAGTTGTTGGCAGCAGCCCGTGCTGTCCTGCGCACCAAGGGCTTGAAGGACACCATCGATGCCGCCTTCCACGAGGTAGTCCGCGCCGACCAGCGCCGCCGTTTGGTCGAACGGTTCAGAACCGGCGCCGGCATCGACGACGATGCCTTGAGCTCGGCCCGAGAGTCCTGGGTTGGCCGCTGACGTCCTTCTGGCCGACACGAGCCTCTGGCATCGGCGCCGTCGGCCGGAAGTGGTCGAACGATGGAGCGTGGAGGTCGGCCGGGATCGCGTCGCCACCGCCGGGCCTATTCGTCTGGAGATCCTCTACAGCGCTCGCAGCGCGGACGACTACGACGGCTTGCGCGACGAACTCGACGGCCTGATCCAGCTCACTTGTAGCGCCGACGCCGTGCGACGGGCCGAGGAAGTGCAACGCCTCCTCGCCCGCCACCGTCCGTTGCACCATCGCAGCGCCCGTATTCCGGACCTCTTGATCGCCGCCACCGCTGAGCTGGCCGGTGCCACCGTGTGGCACTACGACGAAAACTACGACCGAATCGCCAGCCTGACCCACCAGCGCACCGAATGGATCGTGCCCCGAGGCACGATCGACTAAGTGCACCGCCTCGCAAGTTCCACAGGCGCCTCACCGGCTCTCGCCGCCGAGCGCTCGGTGATACACGCGTGTTACTGGCGAAGCGGAGCACTAGAGGTCGGCCGGCCAGAGCGGGGCTAAGCGGGCGCCGGCCAGGCCCGCACCGCCACCGGGGAGCGGCCTCCGGGGACGACGATACGAGGCGGCTCGCTTCCGTCCACCGGCACCACCCAGGTGTCGGTGACGCCGCTGGGCGCCGGCCGAGGCAGCGAGTAGGCCACCCCGCGATCATCGAGCCACTCGACCTGGTCGTCGACGTTGCGGGTCTCGGCCAGCGGGGTCTCGGTCATCGTGGCCAGGTCGAGCAGGTGAAGGCGCCACTGCACCGGGCCGAGCCCGCCGCTCACCCGCTTCTTGAACACCAGTCGGGTGCCGTCGGGCGACAGGGAGGGGCATTCGACGTTGGACCGAAGGACGCGAGCGGTGCGCCTGGCCACGTCGCCCTCCACCAGGTAGGTCTCTCCCCCGGTTCCCAAGGTGGCATAGAAGCGTCGGGCGTCGGCCGTGAAGGTCACCCCCCAGTAGTTGAAGTCGGGGGCACTAAAGGCCCGTCCGTCGCGCCGCACCTCGAACTCCTCCAGGTTGGCGATGACTTCTCCCCGGTTCATGTCGACCAGGGTGGTGGCTGTCGAGAAGCCGGCGATGGCGTAGGAGTGGCCGGAAACGAACACGGTGATGGCGCCCAGGGCGCCGCCGGGCGCCACCCGGGTGCGGCTGGGCAGCCCGCCCAGTCCGAAGCCGCCGACGGATCGGAAGCCATCGTCAAACAGCGTTGCCTGGTAGGCGATGAGCTCGCGCTCGGGAGCCAGGCAGATTCCCCGGCCGCCGGCAGCGTGGGCCACCTGGCACTGCAGCCCGGTGCGCACGGGCGCCCGGGCGGGTCCGTCGAGCGGGGTCACGGCCAGGGTGCCGAAGGCCTGCTCCCCACCGGTGCCGACGAAGCCCAGATGCGGGCCGGAGGCCCAGTCGAGCGGAGCGGCCAGGCCCGATCCGGTCGAAAATGAAACCTGAGCAGCGCCACCAGCCCGGGTGCGCTCCACCCGGTCGGCCGCCCGCACCGAGTAGCCCACCGCCACAGAGGCGCTGAGGGCGCACACGGCCACGAAGGCGACCAGCCGGGCCCGGGCCCGTCCGGTCGCGGAGGTCACGGCCGTAGCGCCGGCTGGCGGCGCAGGACCAACAGGGCAAAGGCGCCGGCCAGAAGCAGGCCGGCGAGGAAACAGGAGATTGCCCACGAGGAATTCTGCCAGGTCCAAAGGGCGCCGAACACCACCGAGGCCACGGCCCGGCACAGGGCCACGGCCGTGGCCAGCAGGGCCAGACCGCTACCCCGAAGCTCCACCGGCAATACCGAGCTGGCAATGGCCATGATCACCCCATCGGTGGCTGCGTAGTAGGCCCCGAGCAGGACCAGGGAGGCCACGACCACGACGGCACCGGCGCTCTGGCTCAGCAGGACGGCGTACACGCCGGCCAGTGACGCGTATCCGCCCACCAGCACCTTGATCCGTCCCACCCGATCGGCCAACCGGCCCAGGGGGGCGGCCAGCACCAGGTACACGGCCGCGGTGCCCACGAAGAGAAGTGGAAAGAATCCAACTCGCAGGGCAGCCCGGCGCTGTAGGGCGAGATACATCAGGTTGTCACCCACGGTTGCCAAGGCCAGGACGCTGCCGGCAACCATCAGAGCACGGAACGGTGCTTGCTTGAGGAGGCTGAGTACCGATCGGGCCGACACCCGCATCGGGACCTTCGCCGGGGCCGGGTCGTCCTGGGGCTCCCGGTTGCGAACGAAGAGCACGAGGACGGCCAGCCCGATCACCGCGGCGCAGAAGCTCGTGACGAAGACGGCATCGAAGGCGCCCGGCGCGGTCGAGAGGATCACGAAGGCCAGGAAGGGCCCGATCATCACGCCGGCCGTGTCGAGGGCCCGATGCACCCCGAAGGCCCAGCCCAGGTCGGCCCGGCTGCTGCTGAACGATATGAGTGCATCGCGGGGGGCGGTGCGGATCCCCTTGCCGGTGCGGTCGGCGAAGAGCACCGCGGTGCTGGCCATCCAGTTGCTCCCGGTGACCAGGAGGCCCAGCTTGCACACAGCCGACAGGGTGTAACCGGCGGCCGCCACCTCCTTGTAGCGGCGGCGGCGATCGGCGATGGCGGCACCGACGCTGCGCAGCAGGGCGGCCATGGCCTGGTAGACACCGTCGAACAGGCCGAACTGCAGCGGCGTCCACCGCAGTTGAAACGTGAGATAGAGCGGCAGGATGGCGTTGACCATCTCCGAGGAGACGTCGGTGAACAGGCTGGTGAGGCCCAGGAAAACGACGTTGCCGGCCACGGGCCTCAGCCGGCGGCGAGGCCTGGGCCGGCCTGGCTCGGACTCTCCTGTGGCCGGCGGTCGGCGGGTCAGGTACATCGTCAGTCATCGCCTTCGGAAGGGATCGGTGCCGGTGTCCGCCGAGCTTCGAGCAGGCGGCTGGCCAAAGCCGGCTCGGTGACCGGCTCCGGCCGGGTGCCGGCGTCGTCGCCCGGCTCTACCGGCGCCCGGCGCAACCGGCGAGATCCACCCCTTGCCCCCGGGCGGTGATCGGCCGCAGTGGGCCGGCGCGGGCCGGCAGCGGCACGGGTGGCCGGGCGACGAAGCGCCCTTGCTTCACGCCACCCGGCCACGACCTGGCGCGGACTCATGGTCAGGCGCCGCAGGGCCACGTCGGCCGGCCAGAGCACGGCGAAGAGCGCCAGCAACAGCCAGAAGAGCGGGCTGGTGACGGCCAGCGGCAACAGAGGCTGATCCCAGGCCGCTCCGGCTCGGTCCAGCAGCGTCCCGCCCTGCCCGGCCAACTGGACCAGCAGCCCGTCGTCGCGACCCAGCTCCAGGTACTCGGGCGCATAGGCAACGGCCGCCGCGGCCTCGGCCCGGGCCACGATCTCACCGTCGCGCCGGAGCACCGAGTTGACCAGGTAGGTACCCACCGCCGGAGCAGCCACCACCCCCTGCCAACGCCCGGGCGCCTCCGGGCTCAGGGCGGCGTCGGTGACCTGCTGGTCGGGGTCCACCACGCGGGTCTGCAGCTCGCCGCCGCCGGTCGGGCCGGACACGGTCAGGTTCAGCCCGGCAGCGTCAGCCACGGTGTCGATCCGCAAGTCGCCCGGCCCGCCGGCCCCGCTGGGCAGCGACCAGGCCACCATCCTTCCGAACAGGCGGGCGGCCACCGGCGAGCGCAGCAGCCCCTGCGTCCACCGGCCCTCGGCGTCGCTGGTCCAGGCCACCGATCGGCCCAGGCCGAACTGGCCGGCGGCCAGCACCGGGTCGGACCGGGGGCTGGCCAGCACGACATCTGCGGTGGGCTTGGGGGTGGTGGCGACGTAGCCACCCAGCTCGGGAAAGGCCTCGAGGTCGACCCCGTCAAGCAGATCCCCGGCCGAGGTGACGGTCGGGAAGAACGGCGTCTGCTCGTACCAGGGCCGCAGCGCCGACCGGCTGGCGTCGAGCAGCACCGCCGGCACCTCGCCGGCCGAGTCCGACTCGTAGTAGCGACCTCCGCCCAGCCCGGCCAGGACCCGCATGTGGTCCATGTCGGTGCGCGAATCGTGGGTGCTCACCCCGATCACCGAGACGACCACGTTCAGCTCCCGGGCCCGGGCGAACAGCTCGTCGTAGCGGCCGAGATCGGCCTGGGCGTCGCCGTCGCCCACGACCACCACGTGCTTGTTCGCAGCGTTGCTGGCCGCCACCGCGTCGAGGGCGGCGGTGACGGAGTCGGCGTAGCCGGGCGGGTCGCCCAGGGCTGCGAACCTGATCCGCTGCTTTATCCCGGACCGGTCGGTGGGCCGGGTGAGGGGCACGATGTAGGACGGACCGCTCTGGTGCATGCCCACGACGGCCACCTCGTCGTCGGGCTTGAGCTGGTCCACCACGGCGTCGACCGAGCCCAGGGCCACCAGGTCGCCGTGGGCCTCCTCCATCGTCTCTACGACAACCGCCACCGCCACGGCCGGGCGCTCCTGGGGCCGGGGGATGTCCATGCTCACGGGGAGAGCCTCCTCCAGCGGCGTTCCCTGCCAGCCGCCGGGGCCGTAGGTCGCCGGGCCGCCGATGGCCACCAGACCCCGGCCCAGATCGCGCACGGCGCCGGCGATGGCCGACAGTCCACCGCCGGGGAAGGCCTCGGCGGAGGCGCCGACCACCACCACAGAGTCGAAGGCGGCGAAGGCGGCCGCCTCGGTCGGGCTCTGGGCCGCCGGGCGCGTCTCCACCCGCATGCCGGACGCCTCCAGGGCCGAGACCACGTTGGCCCCCTGTCCGGCGGAGCCTTCGAGGAGCAGCACCGCGGGACGATCGAGCACCCGGACCACGGCCTCGGCCTCGTCGTTCTGGGTGTAACCGTCGGGGCGGGCGTCGACCGCAACCCGGAGGCGGTGAAGACCCGGGTCCAGCGGACCCAGGTCGAAGCGGGCCTCGGAGGCACCGGCGGGCAGCTCCACCGGGCGGGCCTGCACCTCGACACCGTCGACGCTGAACACCACCCGACCCCGGGCGGCAGCGGTGGCCCGGATCCGGGCCGTGGCCGTGAGCGCCTGGCCCACCCTCAGCTCGTGAGGCGCTTCCAGGGCCGCGACCAGTACCTCGTCCCCGGCCGGCGCTCCGACCGGGACAACGTCGACTCGTACCGACCGGCTGCGAATGTCGTCAACTGCCAGTGACGCATCACCGAGGTTCTGGCGGCCGTCGGAGACGAGCACGATCTGGCGGCCGTAGCCGTCGGGCATCAGGTTGGCAGCCAGGCCGAGGGCGCCGGCGACGTTGCTGTAGCTGGGGTCGGGACGGGTCTGGAAGCCCGAGAACGTTGGCCGGACGCTGGGCGGCAGCTCCACCTGGGCATCGCGCCCGAAGGTGACCACGCCGAACAGATCCTCAGTGCCCTTGGATTCCATCAGCTCGGTGACCGCCGCCGAGGCCTGCTCCTGGCTGGCCCCGGTGCTGTCGGAGAGATCCACCACCGCCACCACCGCCCGGTGCCGGGGCCGCCGGCCCACCCGCACGTCGGCCAGGGCCAGGGCCAACAGCAGGACCAGGCCGAGACGAAGCGCCAGGGCCAGGCGGGAGCGGCCCCGGGTGAGCGGTGGCGGCCAGCGCCGCCAGGCCCAGACGAGAGCGGGCCCGGCCACCAGCAGGGCCAGCCACGCCGGGCGCAGGACCAGGAGCTGGGTCATCCTCGTAGGAACACCAGCGATTCGAAGATGACCAGGGCGAACAAGGCACCGGCCAGCAATGGCCACAGCTCCAGGGTGGCTTCGGTGTCGTCAGCTCCGGTTGCCGCTACGGTGCGAACCGCCGGCGCATCACCGGGGGCGATGCGGGACTGGTTTGGATCGGCCAGGCCCACCACGAAGCGGGTGGTGCGAGCAGCCCGGTCGGGGCCGTCGGACACCACGGTGTAGACGCCGGCCCGGTCGGTGTCGCGGAAGGTCGCCGGCAGGGGCGGGCGCAACTCCTGGACCTGCCCGCCGGGACCGGTGACGGTGACCACCTCGGTTCCCGGAGGCTCGGCCAGGGGCACGGCCTGGCCCACGGCCACCACCTCGCCGGCCCCGGCCGAGCCCACCAGGTGCGACACCAGGTTGTTGACCAGGATGGGAAAGGCGCTGCGCAGCGGCAGATCGGATCGGTGGATGTCGAAGGTGATCTGGGCCAGGCGGGGCCGGCCCCGGTTGACCAGCACCAAGGGGCCGTCGGCGCCGGCCACGACGGTCCGCCACTCGGGCGGAGGGGTCACCGTGGCCGCCGACTGTACGTGCACATCCCGCAACGACACGTAGGCCAGCAGCGGCTCCCGGGGGTTCGCCGGCAGCACCGGACCGGGGTCGGCCTGAGGCCCGGCCGGCACCGGACCCCGGCCCTCGGGTGGGTCGATGACCAGGGCCGGGCCGGGCAGGGGCCCGTCGGGGACGAAGCCGTCGAATACGTACAGGTCCCAGTCTCCTGGGCGATAGGCATCAGGGCGGTAGGCATCGGGCTCCACCACTGTGATCTGCAGGTCGCGGCGCACCCCCAGGGCCCGGGTGAGGAATCCCTCTCCGCCCCGGCGCACCACCAGCGCCCGGCGGGCGGTCGGCGCCTCGGTGACCAGCCAGGCGGCGTCGTCGAGGCTCAGGTCGTCGCCGGGGTTGAGCCGGGCTTCGAGCACGGCCGTGCCCTCGGGCAGGCCGGGCCAGGCCAGCTCGGCCGTCGAACCGGCCTCGGCCCGCATGGCCACCAGGTCGACCAGGCGGCCGTCGGCCCTCATTTCCACCTGCAGGTCGCGCCCGGTCGAGCCTCGGTTGGTGGCCCGCACCACCACGTCGTCGCCGGGCCCGCGGGTCAACGGCGCCAGAGCCACGTTCTCGGCGCTGGTGCCGATGCGCTCGAAGCGCAGCGGGGCGGCCAGGTCGGCGGGCGCCGCCGAAGCCGCGGTCACCCCGTCGCCGAGGAGCACGACCGAGCCCCCGGGGCGCCCGGCCACCAGGGCGTTGGCCAGCGACAGGCCCTCGTCGAGGTTGGCGGCCTGGCCCGAGGGGCGGGCCCGATCGAGGGCCGAGCGCAGCGCCGCGGGATCGGCGGTGGGCGAGGCCAGCAGCTGGGCCCGGGGGCCGACCACGGCCACCGCCATCTGCCGGTCCGGGCCCACCTCGGAGGCCAGCTGGCGGGCCCGGGCCACGGCGGCCTCGAAGCGGCTGGGGGCCACGTCGGTGGCCGTCATGGTGGCGGAGCCGTCGATCAGCACCACCGTGATGCCGGCCGGCCCTGCGGCCCCCACCAGGCCGGGGCGCATCAGGGCCAGGGCCACGGCCGTGGCCACCAGCAGCTGCAGCACTAGCAACCAGCTGGGGCGCAGGCGCCTCCAGGGGGTGTCGGCCTGGCGGTCGGCCAGGTGGGAGGGCCACAGCGCCAAGCCGGCCACGGTTACCCGGGGCCCCCGCACCTTGAGCACGTAGAGCGCCACAATGGCGGGAACGGCCACGAAGGCGGCGGCTGCGGCCGGCGCCAGGATCTCCATGAGCGGCTAGGCCCCGGCTAGGCCCGGCGCATGGCGCCGACGGCCACCGCTGCAGCCAGGGTGGCGGCCAGGTCGTCGTCGCTGCGGGAGTGCACGAACCACCCGCCGGCGGCCGCGGCCTGGCGGCGCAACCCGTCGCGCAGCTGGGCCAGGGCCCGCCGGTAGGCGGCTACCACCCGGGGGTTGACCGTCATCTGCCGGGTGCGGCCGGTCTCGGCCTCCACCAGGGTCAGCTCTCCGGCCAGGGCCGGCTCCTCCTCCTCGGGCGCCAGCACCTGCCAGGCCAGCGGCTCCTGAGCCCCTCGGCCCAGTCCGGCAAGGGCCGAGGCCCAGTCCCCCTGGCCCAGGAAATCCGAGACCACCACGGTCAGGCCCGGCTTCAACCACGACAGCTGGGCCAGCTGGTGGGGCCCACCCGGGCCCGAGGGTGCGAGCCGGTCGACGAATGCCGCCAGTCGCGACGAACCCGCCGCGCCCCGAACATGGGCTGTGAACGGGCCGGCGGGATCGAGCACGCCCACGGCCACCCGGTCGCTGCCGGCCAGGCCCACCAGGGCCACGGCTGCGGCCAGGCCGCGGGCAGCCGGCCACTTGGCCGGGCGGCCCAGGGCCATCGACTCGCTGGTGTCGACCACCACGTTGAGGGCTGATTCCTCCTCGGCCACGTAGAGCCTCAGCATCAGCTTCTCCATGCGCGCGTAGGCCCGCCAGTCGATCTGGCGGATGTCGTCGCCCGGGGCGTAGGGCCGGAAGTCGGCCAGCTCGGGCGAGCGAGCGGTTCGGGGCGAGCGGCGCAGGCCCGGGTAGGGTCCGCCGGCCGGGCGCCGTTTCCCGAGGGCCAAGCGGCTGATAAGGGCCAGCTCGCCGGAGGTCAGCAGGGCCGGAGCCGGAGGGCCGGCCGGCGACGGCGTGGCCGGCACGGGCCTCAGCTGCTTTCCACCGCGGCCAGCACGGCAGCCAGCACCTGGTCGGCGTCGACCCCGGCAGCGTCGGCCTCGAAGTTGAGGAACAGCCGGTGGCGAAGGGCCGGGGCCGCCACCGCGGCCAGGTCCTCGAAGGCCACGTTGAACCGACCCTGCAGCAGGGCCCGCACCCGGGCCGCCACCACCACCGCCTGCATGCCCCGGGGGCTGGCCCCGTAGCGCACGTAGCGGCACACCTCCTCGGGGGCCTCGGGCCGCTGCGGGTGGGTGGCGGTCACCAGCCGGGCCGCTCGGTCGTACACGTGGCTGGCCACCGGCACCTCCCGGGCCAGGCGACCCATGGCCTCCAACTCGGCGCCGGTGGCCACCGCCGAGATGGCCGGGCCGGCGCCGCCGGTGGTGCGCCGGGCGATGGCCACCAGGTCCTCGGGCTCGGGGAAGGCCACCACCAGCTTGAAGACGAAGCGGTCGAGCTGGGCCTCGGGCAAGGGATAGGTGCCCTCGTGCTCGATGGGGTTCTGGGTGGCCAGCACGAAGAAGGGCGACGGCAGCAGCCGGGTGCCGTCGCTGGTGGTGACCTGGTGCTCGGCCATGGCCTCGAGGAGGGCGCTCTGGGTCTTGGGCGTGGCCCGGTTGATCTCGTCGGCCAGGAGCAGGTTGGTGAACAGGGGGCCGGGCTGGAACTCGAAGCGCCGCCGACCACTGTCGTCCTCGGTGACGATGGCGCTGCCGGTGACATCGCCCGGCATCAGGTCGGGGGTGAACTGCACCCGGGCGAACGCCAGGTCCAGGGCCGACGCCAGCGAGCGCACCAGCACCGTCTTGCCCAGGCCGGGCACACCCTCGAGCAGCACATGGCCACCGCCCACCAAGGCGGTGAGCACCAGCCGGGTGAGCTCGGCCTGGCCCACCATCACCTTGGCCATCTCCGCCTCGATGGCCGCCGCCAACTCGATGAACCGGTCGGGATCCATCAGCTCACCGGCCGCTCCGCCTGAACCGGCATCGCGGCCCCGGTCCTCGACATCGAGCACGGGTTCGGCGGCGTGGGCGGTCATTCGTCCTCCCCGAAGTAGTCGCGAAGCAGGCCCTGGAGCCGCTCGGGAACGAGCTGGCGGTCGGCCTGGGTCAGGGCCTGGGCCCGATACTCGGCGTAGACCTGCTCGTAGGCCACCAACGGTGCGCCGGCGCCCTCACCGGTGGCACCGCTGGGCAGGCCCTGGGCCCGCCCAGGGCCGGTGCGGCCCGGTACGTAGACCTGCTCGGTGGGAGCCCCGGGCCGTCGGTCGCCCAGGGCCCCCTCGGCCCCGCCGCCGGCCGCCCCTCCACCCCGGTGGCCCTGGCCGCCGCCCTGGCCCGATCCCCGGCCCCGGGCCTGACCGCTGCCCCCGCTGGTGCCCGAGCCCTGGCCGCCGCTTCCGCCCCGGCCCTGCTCGCCCGGTAGGCCGGCGGTCCCGGCTGCGGCTGGCGACTTCAGCTGCGGGCAGGCCTGCCGGGCGCCGGCGGCCGGGCGGGGGGTGGTCTGCACCTTGGCATCGCCGCTGAACATCTCGTGCATCCTGCGGTGGTCGATGCCGCCTCGGCCGGTGTGGTCGAGGCTTGGGTCGTCCGAGGCCGGCGGCGGGGTCGCGCAGGGGTCGCCGCCCGAACCGGCCATGGAGGCATCGGCCAGGAGGGCGTCCTTGACGGCCTGGATGCCGGCGCCGGCCGCGGCCATCTGGGCGGCCAGATCGTCGTCGGCGCCGAGGTTCCGGGCCGCCGTCGCCGCTGCGCCCAGGGCGGCCTGGGCGTCGGCGATCCGCCCCTGACCCAGCTGCTCGGCGGCTTGGGCCAATGCTGCGGCCAGGGCGGGATCGCCGGCCGCGGCCGCCGCGGCCTGGTCGAGGGCCTGAGCCAGCTCGGCCTGGGCCGGGGGGGCCAGGCCGGCCAGCGAGGCGGCCAGGGCCGAGAGGGACGCGGCGGCCCGTTCCCCCCGAGCCTCGTCGGCCCGGCGGAAGGCGTCGGACATCTCGGCTCTTGCCGCCTCCGGCCGGCCGGCGGCGGCCTCGTCGGCGGCTCGGCCCAACTGGTCGGCCAGGGCCGGCTCTGGGCCGCCGGAGGCCTCTGCGGCCGCCTGGGCCAACGCCGCGGCCAGCTCCGCCGACGCCTCGGGGCTGGCACCGGAGGAGCCGGCGGTCATCTCTGCAAGGCCCTCCCCGGCCGACGTTCCGGCCGCGATCAGGGCGGTACCGGCCTCAGCCGAGGCTCCGGCCCGGGCCAGCTCGGCGCCGGCGCCGGCGGCCGCGTCCCGCCCCCCCGCCCGGGTCGGGTCGGCCGAACCCCGCAGGGTGGCCTGGGTACGGCTCAGGGCAGCCACCGCGGCGGCGTGGGTGGGTGCCTGGCGCACGGCCCCCTCGGCCCGGCGCAACTCGGTCACCAGGGCCCGGCGCCTGGCCGCATCCGGGCCGACAACGCCCTTGGCCACCTCGGCAGCCAGCGCGGCCAGGGCGTCAGCCCCCGCCTCCCGGGTGGCCTCTCGGGCCCGCCCGGCCCGGAGCCGGTCGACGGCGCCGTTGGGCGCCAGGGCCAGCCCTCCGGCCACGACCGCGCCGACGAGGGCCACGACCACGGCCCGCCGGGGCAGGCGTCGGCGGCCCAACCGCCGGGGATCGACGGAGGCCAGCCACCCCTCAGTGTCAGCCCGCTGGCGCTGGACCAGCTCCCCGCCGCCCCCTGCGAGTTCCAGGGCCGTGAACAGGCGCTCCCGCCCGCCGAGGCCGACATCGGCGAGCATGGCCACCTCGACCAGCGACGGCCTTGAACGCCAGAACCCGACCAGGGCCACCCCCAGGCCTCCCGCCAGCATGGCCACCAGAGGGGCCCAGGGCGGGTCGGCCGGCCACCGGCGGGACACCACCTGCACCAGAGCCGATCCCGCCGCCGCCACGGCCAGGCCGCGAACCGCCCATTCCCGAGCCCGGTCCCGCCGCACACTTCTCGATGCCGCAGCAAGGAATGCCAGCAGCGGACTCATCACCGCACACTACTAACGGCTTGCGGGCAGCCAGTCCGCGCCCGGCATTGGAGGCTAACGTCAAGGCTCCACCCACCCCATGTCAGTGTCGACCGCACTGGACCTCGGGCTCTTATTCGTCTCGTCGTCCCTCGATATATGACTACCAGAGGCAGGATCGGCATCCATATGGCCCAAGAATCTGGACTCTCGCCTTCAAACGACACAACCGGCGCTGGGGCGACAGGTTCAAAGAGCGATGAAGCCGAGGCGCAGGCCCACGTGCCGGCCCGGCGGCCCGACGTTCCCATTCTCGCCCAAGAGGCCCTTTCCCGGGCCCGATCCCCGATGATGCCCATCACCATGGCCCTCTACGTCTCGACGTTGGGTCTGACCGCGTTATTGCTCTTTTCGGTGGCCATGCCCAACGATGCGCCGGCGACCCCCAACCCGGCCGACATGGCCAATGTCGCCTTCCTCACCGCTGCCCTCCAGCTGGCTCTGGCCCTGCTCGTGGTGCCGGCCCTGGCCGCGCCGGCCCTGGCCGCCGAGCGCGAGCGGGGCACGCTCGACCTGCTCCGGCTCGGTCGCCTCGAACCCCGCCGCCTGGTGGCAGCCAAGCTCTTCGCCTCCCTGGCGTACCTGGCCCTTCTCGTCGCCGTCGCCTTCCCGGTGCTGCTGGCCGTCTTCCTCTACGCCGGGCTGGGCGTGGGCCCGCTGATCAGGGCCGAGCTGCTCACCCTGGGCTCCGCCCTGGCCCTGGGATCGATGGCCCTGGCCCTCGGCGCCCGGCTACCCCGGGCCGTGTCGGCCACGGTCGCCGCCTACGCCCTGGCCTTGGCCGCCTACGGGCTCACCGTCCCGGTCGGGGCCCGGATCGGGCCCGGCGCCGATGCCGCTCCCGCCGCCGTGCACCCCCTGGTGTTCGCCAACCCCTTCGACGGCCTGCACTCGCTGGTCTTCCCGGAACCCCCGGCCGGCTCCTCGCTGGGCCAGGTGGTGGCCGCCCTGGTCCCCGGCGGCACCGACGCCACGCCGTGGGGACCGGTGGTCGAACCCTGGGTGGCGGCGCTGGCGTGGCAGGGGGCGCTGGGCGGGCTGGCGCTGCTGGCGGCCGGCGAGTTGGTGGCCGGCCGGCGCCTGGCCACCCGGCCGGTAACCATCGCAAGCCGTCGGGCCCGACCGGCCCCCGCACCGCCCGACCCGGAGTGAGCGGAGCTTGACGGTCCTGACCGGCTTGACCGCCGCCGTCCTGGCGGCCGCGGCCCTGGCCGCCACGCCCGTCACGGCCGCACCCACCGCCGCCGCTACGACAGCCCACGAGCTCACCGTCACCGCCGCCCCCCGGTGGGGACCGAGTCGGCCCGGAGCCTGGACCACCTATGCGGTGACAGCGGCCAACCCGGGCCGGCGCAGCTTCGAGGGCCATGTGGCCCTGGTGCCCGAGCCGGCGCCGGCCTCGGCTCCGGAGCCAAGCCCTCCGGGCGGGCCGGAGCCGGCCGCCGACCCCATCGTCATCGCCTTGGGCACCACCGAGCTCACCGAGCCGGCCCGGGCCGGCCCAGCCCGCCGGGTCGCCGACCACCCCACCTATCGCAGCCCGGTGGTGCTGGCCGCCGGCGGCAGCCCCAAGCGCCTGAACGTGCCTGTGGTCGAAGCGCCCTATGGCTACCGGGCCGAGCTACGCGACCGGGCCGGGAACCTCCACGCCGCTTCGGACCCCGAGCCTCGGGCCCACGGCGACCGGCCCGTCCCCACGGTTGCCGTGCTGAGCCAGGACCCGGCCGCGCCCGCCCCCCGGTGGGGACCGAGTCGGCCCGGAGCCTG
>JBQTHD010000040.1:0-117764 GCA_052390275.1 Acidimicrobiales bacterium
ACGAGGGGCGCACGCTGAGCCCCGCCGCGATGGCCGACTACTGGACCGACGCCTGCTCGCGCTACCCGATCGTCTCGATCGAGGACGGCATGGACGAGGAGGACTGGGACGGGTGGCGCACGCTGACGCAGCGCATCGGCGACCGCGTGCAGCTCGTGGGCGACGATGTGTTCGTCACCAACCCGGCGCGCCTCAAGCAGGGTATCGACAAGGGCGTCGCCAACGCCATCCTGGTGAAGGTGAATCAGATCGGCACGCTGAGCGAAACCTTGGAGGCGGTGGAGATGGCGCATCGCGCGGGCTACCGCGCGGTCATGTCGCACCGCTCGGGCGAGACCGAGGACACCACCATTTCAGACCTGGCCGTGGCCTGCGGCTGCGGCCAGATCAAGACGGGCGCGCCGGCCCGAACCGATCGGGTGGCCAAGTACAACCAACTGCTGCGCATCGAAGAGGCCCTGGGGGAATCGGCGGTTTTCCGCTCCGACCTGGCTCCCCTGCCATGAGGCGGCGCCCGCAGAAACGGCCCGACCAGATGGCCGAGCCTGGTGGGGGGGGTGGTGCGAGTCCGGCGCAGTAGAGCCATTCCCGGAGGTGAGCCCCGCCGGGGCGCCCCGATCCGCAGAGCACGGCGGTGGAGGCGGGCAGGTTGGCGGCTGGCCGTGGCTTCGGGCGCGGGCCTGGTGCTCTATCTGGGTTTCGTCCCCGCCCGGGCCATCGTCGACCAGAGCCGCGAGCGCGATCGGCTGGCGGTGGAGTTGGCCCGGCTCAACGCCCGCCAGGCCGACCTCGACGCTCGGGCACGCCTGCTGCGCAGCGACGACGAGATCGATCGCCTCGCCCGGGTATACCACCACCTGGTCCGCCCCGGGGAAGAGGCCTACGTGGTCATCCCGGGGCCCTCGCCCGACAGTGATCCGCTGCCCCGCCCGGACCCCGATGCCCCAGGACCAGGGCCGTGACCCGGGCCGGTGTCACCGACGGGGACGCCTTTGGTGGCGTTCGGCGATAGGCCACCACCGGGGCCTCGCCGCGTCGTAGTGTCTCCCCCCGGTGGCCGAACTCAGGCTGGGGACAAGTGGATGGTCGTATCCCGAGTGGGTGGGACGCTTCTATCCCAACGGCACCCAGGCCGAGCGCATGCTCGACTTTTACGCCAGGATCTTCACCGCTGTCGAAGCTCACAGCACCTACCGACGCCTGCCGGCACCGACCACCATGCAGCGATGGACCACGCAGGTCCCTCCGGGGTTCCGGTTCGTGCCCAAAGCCCACATGGCCATCACCCATCGGGCCGATCTCGAAGGGGTGGAGGAACGCATGGCCGGGTTCTTCGCCGCCACGGTGCCGCTCGGAACCAATCTGGGCCCGATCCTGTTCTCCCTTCCCCACGCCCAACCGGATCTGGGGCGCCTGGACCGACTTCTGTCCGCTTTGCCTCCCAACGGCCCCGTGGCCGCGTTCGACCTGAAGCCTGGCTGGTACATCCCGGCCGTGCTCGATCGGCTGGCGGCCCACGGAGCCACCGCGGTGGTTACCGACAACGACCGGGGCGACGCCCAGGCCCCCGAAGTGGGCCCGATCCTCTACGTCCGACTCCGCCGGGAGCGCTACGACCGGGGCCAACTGGAGTCCTGGGGGAATCGCCTGAGCGCTACTGCCGCCGCAGGAACCCCCGTTTACGCCTTCCTGAAACACGACGACACCGGCGACGGTCCCCGCTACGCCCGACGCCTTTGCTTTTGGGCCGGCCTGCGTCCCGACTTCGGGCCGGCGCCGGGGAACGGAGGAGGGCATCCTCACCGAGACGACGGGTCGACCCCGTCCGGACTCGCGACAGAGCATCTGGCTGACTCATCGTCGTCGTGAAACCGGTGGCGACGGCATCCACTGGGCCGGGGGGATCTCATGGGGACGACGAACGCCGCGTCGAGGCACTCCTTGGTCGGCCCCTCGACGGGGATTTCGAAGTGGTGGTGCGTGCGCCCGACGGCGCGCCGGTGGTCATCGCCAACTCGCCGGTGACCCGCAAGGGCACGCCCATGCCCACCCGGTGGTGGCTGGTGGACACTGAACTCAGAAGGCAGGTATCCCGGTTGGAGTCCGCCGGTGGGGTGTCGGCCGCCGAACGGGAGATCGACCCGGCCGCCATCGCCGCAAGCCATGCCCGCCACCAGGAGCTACGCGACCAGTTGCTGGATCCGGATTGGACCGGGCCCCGACCCACCGGGGGGGTGGCCGGAACACGCCAAGGGGTCAAGTGCCTTCACGCTCACCTGGCCTGGGCCCTCGCCGGAGGCGACGACCCGGTGGGACGGTGGGTGGCCGATCGCCTGGGCGTGGCGCTACCGGCTGGCGCACCCACGGCCGCCGTGGAACAGGCCGGGAGGGTATGAGCCCCGCGGTTGCGGCCATCGACTGTGGGACCAACTCGACCCGACTGCTCGTAGCCGATGCCCACGGAAACACGCTGGCCCGGGAGATGCACATCACGCGGCTGGGTCGAGGGGTCGACGCCACCCGCCGGCTGGACCCGGCCGCCATCGCCGACACCCTGGCCGTGCTCGCCCGCTACCGCACGATCATGGATTCCCACCATGTCGGTGGGGCTCGCCTGGCCGCCACGTCCGCTGCCCGGGACGCCACCAATGCGTCGGACTTCCTGTTGGCCGCGGAGAAGGCCACCGGCATTCGCCCCGAACTTCTCTCGGGAGAGGAGGAGGCCCGGCTCTCCTTCGCCGGAGCCATGGCCGAGTTGGCCGCCGGCGCTGGGCCCTACCTGGTGGCCGATATCGGAGGGGGTTCCACCGAGCTCGCGGTGGGTCCGGACGCTTATGACCTGGGCCTTCCCCGGGGCGGTGATCCAATCGGGGTGTTCTCGCTCGACGTCGGCTGTCTGCGTATCAGCGAGCGCTACCTGCATTCAGACCCGCCAGCCCCTGAGGAACTGACCAACGCCCTCTGGTCGGTGCGCGAGGACCTGGAACTGGCCGCCCAGTCCATTCCCGCCCTGCGCCAGGCCAAGGAGCTGGTGGGCCTCGCCGGGACAGTCAGCACCGTGGCCGCCGTGGACCAGGGTCTGACCACCTACGACCGTCATCGCATCCACCACCACCGGCTGAGTCGCGCCGCCGTCGAGGAGGTGTTCAGGACCCTGGCCACCGAAACCCACGCCGAGCGGCGGCACAACCCCGGCCTGGAGGCCGACCGGGTGGCGGTGATCGTGGGCGGCGTGGTGGTGCTGGTAGCCCTGATGCGCCACTTCGGTTTCGACTCCTGCCTGGTCAGCGAGGCCGACATCCTCGACGGCCTGGCTGCAACCTGCCAGGTGCAGTGAAGTCAACGGCGACTGACGCCGAAGCCCTTCCCGATTGGAAGGCTGGCTTCAGCTCAGTCCGGCGTCTCAGACGTGGCGTCAGCCTGGTTGGCGTGGATGGCGAACGCGGTGTTAAGGCCGGTGATCTCGAACACCTTCAGGATCTGGGGCCGGGTACAGACCAGGCACATCTCACCCTCGTTGCTCCGCAGGCGTTTGAGCCCTCCGACGAGAACCCCCAGACCCGTGGAGTCGAGGAAGTCCACTCCTTCGAGGTCAACCACAACCTGGCGGCGGCCCTCGGTGACCAGACCGACCAGCTTCTCCCGCAGCGACGGGGCGGTGTAGACGTCGATTTCGCCGGCCACCTTGAGCACCGTGTAGCGACCGGCTTCGACCACTTCCATCCCGAGTTCCATTGATTCCTCCTGGCCGTAGAAATACCGGAAATGCCTGCCCAGATTCGTGCGCCAGCCGGAACTCCTTCGATGGAGGAATCCACCGCCGGCCGACGAGGGCAATGCGACGAGCAACCGCCAGCTAGCTGACGCTTACCAGTGGCCAGGTAGACCGTAGTCATCCGTTGCCCCCCTCGGTCACCGCACCACGGGGTTCGGAGTTGTGCCGGGACAAAGTCGACCGACGCCGACTGCCTGGGTGAACCCGACGCAGAGCCGCGCCTCTGAGCCCGGGTGCGGCCGGCGGCCCGGGCTCGGTTGATGATCGGCGGCGTGGCGCTCAGCGGGCGGACAGCGCCGGAACCTGCTCTCGCGCACCCGGAGTTCCCTCTGACTGGGCCGGCTCTGACTGGGCCGGCTCTGACTGGGCCGCTCTTACTGGGCCGGGCCCAACTCTTTCGTGCCTGTCGCCTCGGCGGGTTCCTTTCGATTTCGCCCCAGGGCCAGGGTGCCCAGAACGAAGGCCACTCCGAAGGCGGCGGTGCCCAGCACCGCAGGCCGGCTGACGCCACCGGATGATCGGCGTCCCTCCAGGCGGCTGAGGCCGACCGGGGGCAGTTTGGCCGGAAGCAGCTTGGCTGGAAGCAGCTTGGATCGGGCCTTTTGCTTGACCTCGGCCTTGACCGTGTCGATCTTGGCGTGAAGTTCCTCCTTGGCCTGGGCGGCCAGGTGAGCGGGCGCCACCCGGTAACCGAGGGCTTCGAGATCGGCATCCAACTCAGCCCGGGCCTCGAGGATCTGACGGCGCAGTTCCGTTCGCCGATCAGACCCGGCCGTTTTCGGTGGCCGCTTCGTGGCTACTGCGGCGCCCATCACCCCACCGTTCCGTTGCGAGTGGGGTAGATCAAGACGCCCGAGCCGGCCCGGGAGGTGGCTCGGGCCGGGGGAACGTCAGAGGTCAATCCCCGCTTCAGGCTGGACTTGGCCGAGCGGATGTCCTGGGCGGCCATGTCTTTGGCCTCCCGGGGCATCAGGTGAAAACCTTCCAAGCGACGCTTGGCCGGGCCCACCAGGGCGCCCGCGACCCCCAGCAGGATCACAGCCACCAGAGCGAAGGCCAGACCGGTGGGCATCAGAACGGCAAGGGCCCAGGCGGCGGCCACTGCGGCGATAGCCAGCCCGAGGAGACCCAACACTGCGGCCGCCCCCAGCAGGAGCCCGGCTTTGGTGGCCTTGCCCAGTTGCTCGGTGGCCTCCATCTTTCCCAGTTCCACCTCGTGGTGGATCAACTGGGAAAGATGCGAGGTGACGTCGCCCAGAAGGTCGCCCAGGGGACGGTCCCCCGTGGGCGCAGCACGCTCACTCATGGGTCGCATCCGTGGCTGCCCGGCCGGTCGCCTTCGCTGTCCGGCGCGTGGGCGTTGCGGTCCCACCCGATGCCGTTGCGGTCCGCCTGGCTGGCGGTGCGGCCGGGCTCGGTACGGAACGGGTTCGGCCTGTCGCGCTCGCGGTCCGACCCGATGTGGCTCCGCTGCGGCTGCTTGCGGTTCCGGTCGAACTGGTGGTTCGAGCCCGACCGGTTGTGGTTCCGGATCGGCCGGAGGTGGCCGAGGCCAATCCGGCGGGGCGGGTCCCGCCCGACCGGTTTCCACGGGACCGCCCGTCACCGGATGAGACCTCACCGGAGCCGTCGAAGCCCTCGGAGTCTTCTCCGCCCATTTCCTCGTCGTGTCCGCTTGTCGCCCCGTCGTGTTTGACGGCCAGATCGGGTCCGGGCTCGGAGTAACCCACCTGGGCATCGGTGGTGCTGGCCCGGTTGGCCCGAGCCTGGCGGGCCAGGCGACCGGCAACCAGGCCGGCGCCAGCGGCGGCGGCGGCGAAGGCGGCCGGGCGGCGTCGAGCCGCCTTCGTCAAGTCCTCCAAGGCGGCGGGCAGGCCCCGGTCACCGATCTCCACGCAGGTCGCGTCCACCCTCTCGGCGGCGGCCGCCAACCGGTCGGCAATGTCCATGAGGACGCCCTTGAGCGTGGATGCGTCGTCTGGGCGTCCGTCTGACAGGGCCAGGATTTCCTCGGCCAACCCATGCAGTCGGGCCGAGACCCGGTCGAGGGCCATCTCGGCTGACTCGGTGATGGTGTCGGTGGCGGTCGTCGCCGCCCGACGCACCTGACCGGTGGCCTCCTCCATGACCGAGGTGGCCATGGATCCGGCCCGACCCACCAATCCTGATGCCGAGCCCTGGCCGTTGTCGCTGGCGTTGCCGTCGTTGTGGTTGGGACCGCCCACCGCATGCTTTGCCACCGTCAGGGCCAGGGACCTGGCGGCATCGCCGCCGGCATCTCTTGCTATCTGGACCGATCGCTCCCGGGCCCGCGAAGCCAGGTTCTCGGCCTGCTCAACCAGGCTCTTCTCCGCCCGGGTCACCATTGATTCCGTGTCCGGCTCCACCTGTGGGGCTCCGCCCCCTGAACGCCGGGCCGCCGGGCTCCTGATCCCCCGCCGCCGCTTGCTGGTCGAACTCGGGCTTGGCTCATCCACTACCGCCTGCTGGCTCACTGGCCACCTCCTTTTGTGGAACGTTGACTTGGATCGAGGCCCTGACTCCGGCCCTTTGGCGGGATCGGGGGACCTCGGGTCGAGCCCTTGGTCAACGCTCCTTGGTTGAAACGCTGGGGTCGACCGCGTCCTACCCCCACGAGCCCCGAATCGACACCTCGAACCGAACAACCTGGGTTCGCGGGGATGAACCCGGACGGTGGCGGGTAGCCCTCTTGCGTGATACGCACCGAGATGGCCAACGGCACCCCCCCGGCCGCGTCGGCCCGGCTGTCCAACGATGCGGTTGCGCCCAGGGCTGTCCTCTCAGCAGGCGGACCCGACCGGCAGCGGCGCACACGCCTGGGCACGGCCGTCGCCTGGGTGCGGGCGCTGGAGTCTTTCGCCAGCGGCCCGCCCCTGGTCCCTGCGCTCCCCCCCGGCCGGGTGACCAACCTGGTGGGCCGGGGCGAGATGTTCTTCCGCCACATCCAGGTCCCGGGAGTCGACGTCGCCACTGGGGCCGCACCGGTCGTTCTGCTGCACGGATGGACTTTGTCGGCCGACCTCAACTGGTTCACCGGCGGCTTCGAGGTGGCCAGTCGATACGGACCGGTGGTGGCCCCCGACGTCCGGGGCCACGGACGGGGATTGCGCAGCCAGGAGGACTTCAGCCTGGAAGTGGCGGCCGACGATGTGGCGGCGCTCCTCGAACACCTGGACCTGCCCCCGGCCGTCCTCGTCGGCTACTCGATGGGGGGCTCCATCGCCCAACTTTGCGCCCATCGCCATCCGGAGAGGGTGGCCGGCGTGGTCCTGGCCGCCACCGCGCTGTCGTGGCGGCGGAGTTGGCGGGACCGAGCGCTGTGGCTGGCTCTGGGGGGAGCGGAATGGGCCCTTCGGATGGGGGTGCCCGAAGGGCTGGCCAAGCCCTACCTGAAATGGTCTGCCAGCCAGTCCCCCGCCCTGGAACCGTTCGTCAGCTGGATCGCAGCCGAAGCCCGACGGGGGGACCCGGTCGATCTGGGCCGGGCCGCCGCAGCCCTTGGCACCTTCGACGCCACGGAATCGGCTCGCTCCGCCCGGGCGCGAGGCCTGCCCAGCGCGGTCATCGTCACCCAGCGGGATTGGGTGATTCCGGCCGAACGTCAGCGGTTGCTGGCGCAGGCCATGGGGTCGGAGATCGTCAACTTCGACGCCCATCACAACGGCTGTTTCGTGGCCCCCGAGGCCTGGGCGACCGCCTTGGACACCGCCCTGAACGCCGTGTTCGCCAGGATCGGCGCCCAGGCCGTTCCTGGCGGAGACAGTCACCGACGCGGTGACGGCTTGCGGGGCCATTCGTACCTCTGTCCTCGAACACTTTCCGCCTCAGGCCCTGACGCTGCGCTGTTCCCGCCCTAATGGGCGATTCTCACCCCGGTCGACCCACTCCGACCAGATCCCCCGCCCGCCAGCCCCGGATGCGGACCGGGGTTCCCGACTGGGACGCCTCGATCATCTGACCGTTGCCTATGTAGAGCGCGTTGTGGTGTATTCCCCGGACGTTGGGCCCGAAGAACAACAGGTCGCCAGGTTGCACCTCGTTGACCGGAACCCGGGCGGTCTCGGTGTACTGGAGATAGGCCGAGTGCGACAGCCGGACACCGGCCACCCGCCACGCCCACCCGGTCAGGCCCGAGCAGTCGAAGTTGTTGGGCCCGGACCCCCCCCACACGTAGGGCTTGCCCAGCTGTTTGCGGGCTTCGGCGATGACCGACTCCACCCGGCCGCTGGCTGGACCCGATGGTGGTGGTACCGGGGCGCCCCGGGTAAGCGAACCAGCTGCGGCTGCGGCTGCGGCCGGAGCGGCGGCGGGGCGGGGGGCTGCTGCGGCGGGGTTGGCTGAACGCCCAACCGGGCCGGCGCTCGGGGCCCCGGCCAGTGCGGCCTGCCGGGCGGCCTGGGCCCGACGAGCAGCCTCGGCCTCCCGGCGGTTCTGCTCCTCGGCCACCAGGCGGGCGATCTCTCCCTTCACCCCGGCCAGGACCCGCTTTTGGGCCACCTCGGCATCGGCCACCCGCTGGCGCGCCTCGCGCTGGGTCAGCTCCACCTTGCGGGCCTGGACCTGGCGGGCCCCCAACTCGGTCCGGGTGCGCGACAGGTCCTCCCGGGCCGCCCGCAACTGGCCGGCCAACTGGTGATGGCCGGCGGAGGTGACCCTCAGGTACTGATGGCGCACCACCATCTGGTCGGTCGAGCCCCGCAACCTGGCCATGGTCCCGGTGGCGGAGCCGGACACGTAGGCGTCCACCGCGGCGGCGGCCAGGGCTCGGCGGACGCTGCTCATCTGACCGTCGGCCCGGGTCACATCGGCCGATGCCTGGCGCAGGGACTCATCGATCTGGGCCACCTCCAACCGGGAGCGGTTGTAGGCCTCGGCCTGGACGCTCAAGGCCCGGCCGGTGCGGTCCAACTCCGCCTCGATCGCCCGCGCCCGGGCCCGGGCATCGTCGAGGGGGGCGGCCTGGGCGGTCGGCGCGGCCATGACACCGACCACCATCACGGCGGCCGCCACTCTGGCTTTCGTGGTCGACCACGACCACAGATCGCACCGACGATCACCCATCGTCCGCCGACGCTAACCCCAACACCCTCAAATGCCTAGTCAGGACCCCATTCGAAGTGACTCAATCGGTTACCGCGAAGACGTGGGCCGGGCCCACCGCCGGGTCGAGCCGGACATAGGCCCGGTCCCCGGACCAGTTGTAGGCCGATCCCGAGAGCTCATCGGTCACCGTGAAGCTTCCCCGGCCGACCACGCCCAGGGCCACGAGGTCGAGGGTCAACAGGTCCTCGGCCGGGTGATGAGGATCGAGGTTGACGACCACCAGTACGGTGTCGGCCCCATCGCTCGACCGCTTGGACCAGGCCAGGATCGCCGGATTGGTGGAGGCGTGGAAGGTGATGTTGCCCAACTCGGCCAGGGCGCGATGTTCGCGCCGGACCCGGTTGACCGTGCTGATCAGATCAACCAGCGGAGCCGGTGGATCCCATGGCCGGGGCCTGACCCGGTACTTCTCCGAATCGAAGTGCTCCTCGCTGGGGCCGGTCGGATCGGCTTGGGCGTTCTCGAGGTGCTCGAATCCCCGGTAGATGCCGTAGGAGGGCACCAGCAGTGCGGCCAGCACCAGGCGCAGCGCGAAAACCGAAGGCGGGCCGCCCCGCAGCGGTTCGGCCAGAATGTCCGGGGTGGTGGGCCAGAAGTTGGGCCGCATGTAGTCAGCGGCCCGCCCCCGGGAGACCTCCTCGGCGTAGGTACGAAGTTCGGCGGCGGTCGTTCTCCAGGTGAAGTAGGTGTAGCTCTGGGAGAAGCCCACCTCGGCCAACTTGGCCATCATCTTGGGCCGCGTGAAGGCCTCGGCCAGAAAGATGACGTCGGGCCAGGCCGACCGGATGCTCTCGATGAGCCAGGCCCAAAAAGCCAGGGACTTGGTGTGGGGGTTGTCCACCCGAAAAATGCGGACCCCCCGGTTGATCCAAAACCTCAGGATCTCCGCGCAGGCCGACCACAGGGCCAGGCGGTCGCTCTCGGCCGCCGGCCAGAAGTTGATCGGGTAGATGTCCTCGTAGCGTTTGGGGGGGTTCTCGGCGGTGCGGATGGAGCCATCGGCCCGGTGCAGGAACCACTCGGGGTGCTCGGTCACCCAGGGGTGGTCGGGCGAGCACTGGAGCGCGTAGTCCAGGGCCACCTCCAACCCCACCCGTTGGGCCGCCAGTACCAGTTGGTCGAAGTCGGCCATGGTGCCCAGCGCTGGCTCCACCGCGCTGTGGCCCCCGGCGGGGCCGCCGATGGCCCAGGGGCTGCCCGGATCCTCGGGTCCCGCGGTCAGGGAGTTGTGACGTCCCTTGCGGGCGCTGGTGCCGATGGGATGGATGGGCGGCAGGTAGACGATGTCGAAACCCATGGCCGCGATGTCGCCCATCCGCTCGGCGGTGGCGGCCAGTCCCCCTTCCGACCGGGGGAACAACTCGTACCAGGCGCCGAACTGTGCCCGCAGCCGATCCACCCACAGATCCAGGGCTCCACTGCAGGACAGGTCCGGGGCCGGCTCGCCCTTGTCTGCCCCGGCGACCGCCTGGGCCGCTTCCTGACGGTCCAGATCGGTGGCCACCCCGGCGGACTCCCTCAGGGCCAGGTTCTTCTGAGCGGTAGCGGCCCGGTCGGTCCAGGCCTCGACCGCGAAGTGGTGGCGGCCCACGGACTCGGCCACCAACTGTCCTTCCCACCGGTCGTTGCCGACATGGGCCATCGTCGAGCGGTTCCAGGTGGCGGAGTCAACCGGCTTCCACCGCACGCAGGCGGCCAGGACATCGTGGCCGTCGCGGAAAATGTCAGCGGAAACGGTGGTGGGAAGCCCGACGGTGGCCTTGGCCCCAAAAAGACCCCCCGGCGTACTGGGCCGAACATCGTCGATGATGATCGCCTGGAGCGGTTCGCCACGCACGGGACCCCGGGCCGGATCGACGTTGAAGGGTTGTGGCGCCGGGGCGGTGGCCTTTGGGGGAGTGGATTTGGCTTTGCTCTTGCGATCAGGCATGAAGGACCATCATCGCTGCCTGGTGAGGACCAGGCCGACCGCGGCCACCTCGCCGGGTTGTCCGGGCGACGCCCCTCCCAGCCCAGGTACGGCCACGTTCACGACGTTGACCTGGCCGGGGACCTGACTTCGGGGCAGGTCCCCTCCGGCCGGTGAAGGCACCGGGCATGGGCCGGGGGGGGCCACCCGGTTGAGGAACAACTCCACCTCCAGGTGCGACCCAGCGCCGACGGTTGCCGCCGTCCGGGTTCGGCCGCTGTAGAGGCCCGGTCGACCGCAGGCGGCCGCCTGGCGGGCTGCCTGAACCCAGAAGTCCTCGTACAGGTTCCCCAGGTCATCGATGGCGGTGATGGCCGAGTGATCGATATCGATGCGCCGGGACACGGTCCCGTCGTTGTCCACCACCACGTTGTAGCTGATCGCCGCCGGATCCTTGGCCGCCGGCCCTCTCATATCCAGGTCGATTACCGAAACCGTGCCGCCGCTTCCACTGACGGCGTAGATCGGGCCTCCGTCGACCACCAGGACGTGGTCCTGCTCGTCGCCATCGACTTCGGCCACCCGCCGGGCCACCTCCGACACAGGCCCCCCGGCCGACAGTCCCAGGGCCTCCACCAAAGCCGCGGCAGTGGGAACGGGAAGGCTGGAGGTGGCGCACTGCTCGATCCCGCCCAACAACTCCTGAGCATCGATGACCGGACCGGCGGTACCGTCCGAGCCGCCCAGATCGGACCCGGGAGGCGCGCCGGGGTCACGGCTGTCGGGTTCGATGCGGCCAGGTTCGCTGCCGTCGAGGCCTGATCCAGGCTGGTCCTGCGCGACCGTCGTCCCCACCGCCATACATCGCAATGCTGGTTCCGTATCGACCCCGGCCACCCCCAGCAGGTCGTTGGTCAACTCCAGAGCCAAGAACGCAGGGGTGACCACACTGGTCAACTGGTGGCGGGTTCGGCCCCGGGCCGGGGGTGTCACCGTCAGCGCCAGGTCCCCGCCCGCCGGCACCCGGCCCCGACCGGAAAAGATCCTCCCCAGGGGGTCCGGCCCGATCGAGTCCAGATCGACTCGGGTCCCGGGCGTCGCCTTCTCGCCGGCGCCCGACCCGGAATCCTCCGATTCCCACGTTTCCGATCCAGGTGCGCCCTGGCCGGGAGATTCGGCCGACCGGTCCAGGGCCACGAGGGGTTCGACGAGAGGCTCGGCCCTGACGCCGGCGGGAAGGTCGATCAATGCTCCAAAGGGTCCCTGGGTGAACACCCGGAACCTCACCCCTTCGGGCCCCGACTCCGGGCAACGGGCCCCCAACTGCGCCGACTGGTCGCTGCCACCAGGATTGGTTCCCGCCGGTGCCGGCCGGGTCACCGCAGCGAACCTTCCCAGGCGCTGCGCCGGGCCACAGGAGATCCCGGACGATTGATAGGAGCCCAGGCGCCGGTTGGCCACCTGGGCCATGAGTTCAGCCAGGACCTCGGGCTGCCAGGTGAAAACGGCCAGCGTCAGTGCGCTGTCCGACGGATCTGGCGGACTGGCGGTGGATGCGTCAACCTGCGCCACCAGGTCGGAGCCCTGCTGGCGGCTGGCCAGGGGCCGCAGGGGCCCGGACCCTTCTGCCGGGCCGGCGGCCAAAAAGGTCAGGGCCTCCACCTCGCCGGGGGGCAGGGCCACCTTGACCTCCACCGGCTTGGCCAGACCACCATCTGCGGACAGACGGTAGATCCGGGCCTGGGCTTGCGCACCGGCCAGAACAAGGTCATTGGCTCCCTGGACTTCGAGGCGGACCCGGGCTCTGTCCCGGGTGGCCCGGGGAGGCAGGGTCACCCGGATCTCCGAAGCCGACAGTTGGGTCGTCCGCTCCGAGCGGACGTCGAGTTCCACCGAGCGTTGTTCGGCCCCCGAAAGCGGGCCGGAACACCCGGCCAACAGGGAGGAAACCAGCAGGAGCCCTACCCCAGCGGCCGTGGGCCGGGCGATCCTGCTACTCCTCGAAGGCCTTCTCGGCGATACGGCTCACGTCGTTGCCGATGCGGAAGAACACCATCACCGTCTCGAGCAATACCCGCCCGTAGATGGCCGACACCAAGAAGGCCACCGGACTGACCAGGAGGAGGAGCAACCCGTAGAAGGTGCTTCCGATCTGGATGGCGGCAATCGCTGAGAAGAGCACCACGAGACTGGCCAGGGCGGAGCCGACCAGGACCAACCCGAACAGCACCTTGATGATGGAGGGGGTGATGACCGTCCGGAAGCTGATGTCGAACAGCGCCTTGGCGAATGCCCCCACGCTGTTGACGCCAGCGGCTCCCGCCGGGGGGCCGGGCGGCGCCGGCGGCGGGAACCAGGCTCCCGCTCCGGGGCCACCGGGTCCACCCGGGCCCATGGGGCCGCCTGGTCCCGGTCTTGCCGGCCCCATGGGACCGCCTGGTCCACCCGGCCCACCTGGTCCCGGGCGACCCATCGGCGCTGGCGGAGGGGTCCAGGGCCCAACGCCCGGCGGTGGCGGGGCGACCGGCGGCTGGGGCATGCCAGCCATGCCCGGCGGGGGTGGCGGTGACCAGGGACCAGGGGGTGGGGTGAGGGGACCCGGGATGGGCGGCGGGGTGGCCATGGCGGGTCGGGCCGGCGTCGGCGGCGGCTGGGCAGCCGAGGGTCGGGGGGGCGAGGGTGATGAGGGCGAGGGTGATGAGGAGGCCGGCGGTAGGAGAGACTCCGAGATCGAAGATTGGCCTGCGCCTTCAGGCTGGTCGGAAGATCGCACCGGGGGGGCGGGAAGCGCAGGAGCCGGGACGCCGGAAGCTTCCGCCGATGCGGTGCCGGCCGAGCCCGCCGCCACCGGTGTTCCGCACTGACCGCAGAACGCCGCTCCCGCCTCCAGAGCCGCCCCACAGCTCACGCAGATGAACGACATCATTTGCTCCTTGGGTTCATCATCGGCTCCTTGGGTCCATCATTTGCTCCTTGAGTACCGGGAGGCCCCCACCGCCGCCGGCGGGGTCTCGGGTTCGAACTTGGACTGATCCTCGGCCGACGCCGGAGCCGACCATCCGGTGCGGCGAAGGAGAGCGGGGACCAGCCCGCCAACCACACCGGCCGCAGCCGCCAGCCCCACGGTGACGGCCACGTTCAGTGACGCGGCCAGCGAGGTTTGCGACCCGCCGGCTGAACCCGTCAGCAGCACCTGGCGACAGAGGATGGCCAACACGGCCATTGCCGCCAGAAATCCGCCCACCAGCCCGGCGGCGGTAGCGAGGGACTCGCCTGAACTTTTCGTCCTCTCCCGCCGCAGGGCCCGATAGGTACGGAACCCGATGAGACCGGGAACCACCAGCATGACCACCCGGAAGGCCAGGTCGGCTGCCTCTGCCCCCGGGGCCGGCGGGAGGGAAAAGGCGCTCAGGCTCAAGGTGCCCTCACCAAACTGGTCGTTGGGAAGAGAAATCGTCCCACCCATGGCCACCGAGAGGGCCATGACCGCCATGGTGGGCAGCACCACTATCAGGGCCACGACGGCCCCGGGGAGTTGGTCGGTCTCCAACGCCGGGTTGATCTCGAGGGCGGCCAGCACCACCGCCGGCACCATGAGTGCGAGGGCCATACCCGCCGTCCGGGCACCGGTGGCGGCGGCTCGCAGCGCCTGGCGGAGCCCGGCCTTTTGTGCCTCGGCCAACGGAAGACGAATGAGGCGACTGCGGGCCAACCACCACAGTCCGGCCGCTGCGGCCCAGGCCGCACCCACCAGGGCGGCCTCGGCCGGAGGGGCCAGTACGACGAAGCCCAGTTGATCCCAGGCCTGCGCCAGGCCGTAGGCCATACCCGCCGCCACCGCCCCGGTGAGGACGGCGAACTTCACCACCAGGGCCACCAACTCCGCCGGGGGCCGGCCCTGCCACTTGCCGGCCACCAGGCTGAGGGCGGAACTGGCCGACCATGCCCCCAGGATCAGGAGCACCAAAAGGGGACCCTCCACCCGGGCGGTCAGCCCGTTGGTGGCCGCCTCGTTGGCCGCCACCGCCACCCGGGACCCGAAGGCGGCCAGCGCCAGGGGAACCGATCCGATGGCGGCGTCGGCCAGCAGGTCCGGGTCCTTGGTGGCCGCCAGCGTCAGGCCCACCCCGACGATGGCGCTCAGAGCCACCGCCACCACCATGGCCACCAGGGCGGCAGCCAGCGCGGCGGGCCAACCCTTCAGCAAAAGACCCAGAACCGAAGACCGAGGCCCGGTCGGGGCCGCACCCGGGGCCCCGGCGGCCTCCTCGGGGTCAGTCCCGGCCGGCATGGCAAATCGGTCGTTGACCCGGAACCGACCGGCGCCTGCGGCCTCCTGATCGGCCGGGCCCGGGGGGCCGGGAGAGGCGGTCGGGCCCTGGCCGGGGCCTGCGCCCAACCGCTCGGAGCCGGGGGCTCCAGGGCCTGGCCCGAACCGGCCTCCCCCGACGGCATCCGGGGCGCCCGATCCAGCCAGCGGCGGCGAGGCGGAAGTCGTCCCCAAACTGCCGAGGCCCGCAGAGCCGGGGGCATTACCCATCCCCGGCGGGCGGGGAGGCCCGGCCCCAGCCGGGGAAGGTGGCGGCGGAGGTGCGGGCGGAGGACTCAGGGGGCCGGGGATGACCGGTGGCGGCGGTATCACCGGGGGCCGGGAAAACGACGGCGGCATCGATGATCCGGGCGACATCGATGCTCCGGGCGGCGGCGTCGACCCCGGTGACGAGCCCGACTTCGCGGCCGTCGGCAGGTCGTCGGGGAAGCGAGTCCCACACTTGACACAGAAGGCGGTGCCCTTCCAAGGGGACCCGCACTCGGTGCAGAAGCGAACCATGCTCACTCATGCTCCCTGACCTTTGGTCCGAGCGCAACCGGTTCGGGCCCGCGGGCCCTGTGGCCCCCTGAGGCCTGACCCGCTCGGGGCTAACGTCTCGCCCGGTGCGGGCTCTCGGCAGTTTCACCGTCCGTCCACGACTACCGGAGCAGTTGGCCGCCCTGGGGCCCTTGGCCATGAACCTTCGCTGGTCCTGGGACGAGCGCACCCAGGACCTGTTCCGCTGGGTGGACCCCGACGCATGGGAGGCCACCGGCCACGATCCCATCCGGCTGCTGGGGCTGGTCGAGCAGTCCCGCCTGGAGGAGGTGGCGCGGGACCGGACGTTCCTTTCCTTCCTGGCCGAGGTGGAAGACGACCTCAACCGCTATCTGGCGGCCGAGAGATGGTTCCAGGGCCGCCCGAGCCCGTTGCGGTCCGTGGCGTACTTCTCCCCCGAGTTCGGAATTGCCGAAGCCCTTCCGCAGTACTCCGGCGGCCTGGGGGTTCTGGCCGGGGACCACCTGAAATCGGCCAACGGCCTGGGCCTGCCCCTTGTCGGAGTCGGGCTCTTCTACCACCAGGGATACTTCCGCCAGGAACTCGACGCCGACGGGTGGCAGCAGGAGCGCTACGTCGAACTCGACCCCTTCGCCATGGCCCTGACCCCGATGGACGGTGTCACCATCACGGTCGACCTGGCCGGGTCGCCCCTATCCGCCCGGGTGTGGCGAGCCCAGGTGGGACGCATCCGACTGTTCCTGCTCGACAGTGATGTCGACGCCAACGACCAGGCGGGCCGGTCGGTCACCGATCGGCTCTACGGAGGGGACACGGAGCACCGCCTGCGCCAGGAGATTCTCCTCGGAGTGGGAGGCGTGCGAGCCCTGGGGGCGCTGGACTGCTGGCCTCAGGTCTTCCACACCAACGAGGGCCATGCGGGGTTCCTGGGGCTCGAGCGCATTCGGCGGGCCATTACCGAAGACGGCCTCAGCTTCGACGAGGCGGTGGAGGCCGTCCGGGCCGGAACCGTCTTTACCACCCACACACCGGTTCCGGCGGGGATCGACCGCTTCGGTCGACCTCTGATGGAGAAGTACTTCGGATCGTGGGCCGCCGACTGCGGGATCCACTTCGACCAGTTGATGGCTCTGGGCCAGGCCCCGGGGGAATCGTCGGACACCCCGTTCAACATGGCCGTCATGGGCCTGCGCCTGGCCGGGTTCGCCAACGGGGTCTCCGCACTGCACGGGCGGGTAAGCCGAGAGATCTTCTCCTCGGTCTGGCCCGGCCTGCCCACCCAGGACCTGCCCATCGGCTCGATCACCAACGGGGTCCACGCCCGGACCTGGGTGTCGGCGGAGATGAACGACCTTTTCGACCGCTACGTACTCCCGGAGTGGCACGCGGCAGGGGCCGATCGGTGGGCCCGGATCGACGACGTCGGCGACGACGTTCTGTGGCGGGCCCGCCAGCAGGCGCGGGAGCGTTTGGTGGCCTTTGTGCGTCGTCGCCTGCGCGACACCGCGGCGGCCCGGGGCGAGAGTGAGTTGGAAACCGCCTGGTGCGACGATGCCTTCGACCCCACAGCCCTGACGATTGGCTTCGCCCGCCGTTTCGCCCCCTACAAGCGGGCCACCCTCCTGCTGTCGGATCCCGATCGGCTGAGCGCCCTGCTGCTCGACGCCGATCGCCCGGTTCAGTTCCTTTTTGCCGGCAAGGCCCACCCCGCCGACAACCCGGGCAAGGAGATGATCCGCCAAGTGGTCCGCTTCGCCCGCCAGAACCACCTACGGCACCGGATCGCCTTCCTGGAGGATTACGACATGGCCGTGGCCCGGCTCATGTACCAGGGCTGCGACGTGTGGCTGAACACCCCGCGCCGGCCGTTGGAGGCGTGCGGCACCAGCGGCGAGAAGGCGGCGCTCAACGGGGCCCTGAACTGCTCCATCCTCGACGGCTGGTGGGACGAGATGTTCGACGGCCGCAACGGCTGGGCCATCCCCTCGGCCGAGCACGCCGAGACCGAACGGCGCGATGCGCTGGAGGGGGCGGGGCTCTTCCACCTGTTGGAGAACCAGATCGTCCCGCTCTACTACGACCGTTCCCCCGGGCGACCGCCGGCCAGGTGGCTGGCCAGGGTCCGCCACTCGCTGCGCACCCTGGGGCCCCGGGTTCCGGCCAGCCGGATGGTCCGTGACTACGCCGAGTCCCTGTACGAGCCTGCCGCCGCTCATGTGGACCGGATGGCCGCCGACCAGTGGGGACCTGCACGAGATCTGGCCCAATGGAAACGACAGACGGCGGCCCATTGGGCCGGGGTGGCCGCCCGGGTCGAACCCGACCAGTCGGGTTCGGATCTGGGCGAGGAGAGGACCGTGCGGGCCCAGGTATCCCTGGGGCAACTCTCCCCCAACGACGTTTCGGTGGAACTCCTCCACGGGCCGGTCGGACCCACCGGCGAGTTGACTGACACCGAAGTGGTGCACATGACACCGGCGGGGGAGGCGGCACCGGCGGCCGGGTCCCGCCCCGGATCCGGGGCAAGCGTGGCCTATGAAGGCCGGTTTGCCTGCGATCGGGCCGGCCGTTACGGATTCACCGTCCGGGTGGTTCCCGCCCACCCGGAACTGCTGAGCTACACCGACCTGGGTTGCATCACCTGGGCGGATTGAGATCAGCGGCCATCACTGGCCTGTCGTCCGCCGTTCACTAAAGGTGGTGGTGGACCTACTCGTCCCAACTGGCGTCGTAGTTGGTGGGCCAAGGCGTGGGAGCGCCGGAGGCCAGGCCGTCGGCCCCGATGGCTCGCACCTCGGTCACTCCCTCGACCCGGTCCTTGAGAATTCGCTCGATCCCGGCTTTGAGCGTCATGGTCGAAGCCGGGCAACTCCCGCAGGCCCCGACCAGTTCCACGCTGACCACCCCGGTCTCCTCATCGACATCCACCAGAGAGATGTCTCCCCCATCGGCCTGAAGCGCCGGGCGAATAGCTTCAATGGCTTCGAGTATGCCTGCCTTCATGGGCCCGGATCCTACCGGTGACCCTCGACGGTTCTGACCGGGGATCCCAACCCCGTCCACCCGACCCGGGCGCTGCCCGCCAGGTCCTGGTGCGCGAGCGGGAGGTGGCGCCGGGAATCTTCGAGGCGGCCGAGGGTCCCGTAACTTCCTACCGACGATCGGTGGGACCAAACGGAGTCCAACTGGAGTTCAAGTTGGCCTTCGGGTGGCTGTCACCGCTGTTCGGCCCGGCCTTTCGCCGGGCTCTGCTGGCTCCGGAGGGAACCCGCTCGCCCTGGTGGGCTCCGCCGGCGGTGATCGACTCCCGGGGAGCCCGGGCCCTGGCCTCGCTGACCCTGCTGGGCATCGTCGTTGGGTACCTCGGCACCCTGTTCACCCAGACCGTGGCCTTCGCCGGCGAGGAGTTCGGCTCGTCCAACACCGCGCTGGGCGCAGCGGGTAGCGCCGTCCGCCTCGGCGGGATCGTCGCCTTGGCCGCCATCGTCCTGGCCGACCGTCTGGGCCGGCGGCCAGTCATTCGGGGCGCAGGCGTAGTGGCCGCCGTCCTGGCCGCCACCGGTTCCCTGGCCCCGTCCCTGGCCTGGCTGGCCGCCAGTCAACTGGGAGCCCGGGGCCTGGCCGGAACCCTGGCCGCCCTCCTGGCGATCGTGGCTGCCGAGGAGATGCCGGCCGGAGCCCGAGCCTGGGCGGTGGGGCTTTTAGCCATGGCCGGCGGGCTGGGCGCCGGGATATGCGTCATCGCCCTGCGCCTGGCCGACCTCGGCCCCGGCGGGTGGCGCTTGCTGTACGTCATCCCGCTGGGGATGATCCCCCTGATTGTGGCCGCGTGCCGGCGCCTGCCCGAGAGCCGGCGGTTCACGGCCCCCCATTCGGAGGCCGGCGGGCTCACCGGTCACGGCAAACGGCTGGCCCTCCTGGCCGCCGCCGGGCTGCTGGCCAGCATTTTCGTGGCCCCCCAGTCGCAGTTCTCCAACCAGTTCCTGCGCTCCGAGCAGGGATTCTCCGGAGCCCGGATCGGGCTTTTCACCGTCCTGGTCGGGACCCCGGGAGCCATCGGCATCGTGGCCGGAGGGCGGCTCGCTGACGTTCGGGGCCGACGGGTGGTCGCCGCGATTTCACTGGTGGTGGGCACCGGGGCCACCCTGGCCTACTTCTTCTCCACCGGCTGGCCGATCTGGCTGTGGGCCACGGTGGGCAACATGGTCACCGCCGCCTCCATCCCTGCCCTGGGGGTTTACGGCCCTGAGTTGTTCCCCACCTCCATGAGGGGCAAGGCCAACGGTCTGATCAGCGCCGTCGGGCTGTTGGGCTCAGCCGCTGGTCTGGTGCTCGCCGGCGCCCTGGCCGACAGTTACGGCCGTATAGGTCCCGCCATGGCCACGCTGGGGGCGGCGCCGCTGTTGCTGGCCGTCCTGGTGCTGGTCGCCTACCCGGAGACGGCGGGAACCGAACTCGAGGATCTCAATCCCGAAGACCGCCCACCCACTCCGTGACCACCTCGACCACCGCCCGGTCCCGTCCCCGCAGGCCGTGGCCGCCGCCGGGCAACCACACCACCCGGCAGGGCGCGTCGACCGCTTCGACGGCGGCGGCCATCTCCTGCGGGGTGGCGAAGGCATCTCCCCTGCCGGAGACGAACAGGCAGGGCACCCCGATCGCCGGGAAATGGGCGGTCCGGAGTTGGGCGGGACGCCCGGGGGGATGGAGGGGATAGCTGATCAGCACCAGGGCCCGGGCGACCAACCCGGCGGCCACCGCCTCCGAGCACATCCGGCCGCCATAGGACCGGCCTCCCAGGATCAACCGGCGCGGGGCCAGACCCGTCCGGGCGGCCAAGGCCGCCGCATCAAGGGCCACCCGCTCCGCCCCTCGACGAGCCGGGAGGGCAACCCGATGCACCGGGGCCGGGGCCAGGGCTTCCTCCAAGGCGACAAGGGCGGGGTGATCGGCGGAACCATTGGCGCCAGGGGTCAGTAAAAACCCCAGATCTGTGATCATCCCGGACTGCCCGAACGCGGTGTGTTCTGGGGGATCACAGCAGCAGTATCCGGCGGGCCTCGGTCAACTCCACGATGCGCTGACCGGCGCCGTCGGTCTCGGCCCCATGGTCGGGGTGCTGCTCCCGGACGAGTTGGCGGAAGCGGCTGAGTACCTCGGTGCGCTCCGGTTCGCATCCCGGACCGAAACCCAACACGGTGAGAGCCCACCGTTCGTCGGTGGCGAAACGGCGCCAGGAGACGGCGCTCTGGTCCGGGTTGCACAGCATCTTGATGAGAGTGGGGCCGAGCCCCTCCTCCCAACTGGCGGCCAGGCGGATGGCCCGAAAGGCGGAGAGGCGAACCTGGGGGTGGAGTTGGCCGACGGCGTAGGCCGCCCCCAGCAACTGCGGGCCCGGACCACTGCGCACCTCGGCGCGATAAACGGGCAGACGGCCCGGGCCCTCCTCCAGGGTGTGGCGACTGCGTTCGAGGCCGACGACGTCGGTCTGAAACCGGTGACGGAGACGGGGTTGGACTATTCGGCGACCGGCCTCCAGATCGTCGACCAGGCGACCGAACTCGCTGCGGTCGTCCTCGTCGAGGTCACCGAGACGTGCGGCCACGACCAGACCCAGCAGGGCGGGGCCATACCCGGGGGGCGGATCGGTGGGCAACCAATGGGCTCCCAGGGCCACCCGACGGGTGGGGGCCACCGACCGGGAATGGCGAATCTCGATCTCAGCCAGCAGCACCGGGGCGGCACCCTACCCCGACCGGTACGCCCAACCGGTGCCACCTTGGCGCAGTCCGCCCGGGCCCAGCCGACATCGATCGTCCGCCGACCGGGCAGGGGCTTCCTCAGGCGGGATGCGCAGCCGCGGCCAGGCGGGTCTCGGCCCGGCGGCCGGCGGCTGCGGCCTCGGGATCACCAGTTCCAAGGCCTGAGGAGGCCGCTGCCAATGCGGCATCCCGGGCCCGACGGGCCCGGTCCACGTCCACCTTGGAACCCAGTTCGGCCACGTCAGAGAGAATCGTCACCCGGTCGGCGGCCACCTCCACGAAACCGCCGTGCACGGCCACCACCTCCTCGCTGCCGTCGGTTCCCCGGACCCGGACCAGGCCGATATCCAAGGCCCCCAGGAAGGGGGAGTGGCCGCTCAAGAAGGCGATCTCGCCCCCCGATGCCGTTCGACACACCACCATCTGGGCCGGCCCGGAGAACAGGATCCGTTCCGGAGAGACCACTTCGACCTGTAGGGGCACTGGCCTAGCGCTCCGACGATCCGGCCATCAGGCGCCCTCGGCGGCGAGCGACCGGGCCTTCTCCATAACGCTGTCCACGCCGCCGACGTTGAAGAACGCCTGCTCGGGGACATCGTCCAACTCGCCCTCCACCAACTTCTCGAAGCTCTCCACCGTCTCGGCCACCGGGCAGTTGATGCCCTTGACCCCGGTGAACTGCTCGGCCACGAAGAATGGCTGGGAGAGGAACTTTTGGACCTTGCGGGCCCGCTGAACGATGACCTTGTCCTCCTCGGAAAGTTCGTCGAGGCCCAGAATGGCGATGATGTCCTGCAGTTCCTTGTAGCGCTGCAGCACCTCTTGGACTCGGCGGGCCACCCGGTAGTGGCGTTCTCCCACCACTTCGGGCGACAGGATGCGGCTGGTGGAGGCCAGCGGGTCCACGGCCGGGTAGATGCCCAGCGAAGCGATCTGGCGGGAAAGCTCGGTGGTCGCGTCGAGGTGGGTGAAGGTGGTGAACGGCGCCGGGTCGGTGTAGTCGTCGGCGGGCACGTACACCGCCTGCAACGAGGTGATCGAACGGCCCTTGGTGGAGGTGATGCGCTCCTGGAGTTCGCCCATTTCATCGGCCAGGGTGGGCTGGTAACCCACGGCTGAAGGCATGCGGCCCAGCAGGGTGGAGACCTCTGAGCCAGCCTGGACGAAGCGGAAGATGTTGTCCACAAACAGCAACACATCCTGGTTCTGCTCGTCCCGGAAGTACTCGGCCATGGTGAGCGCGGACAGGGCCACCCGCAGGCGCACCCCGGGGGGCTCGTCCATCTGGCCGTAGACCAGGGCGGCCTTCTCGATGACGCCGGTCTCCTGCATCTCCAGCCACAGGTCGTTGCCCTCGCGGGTGCGCTCCCCCACGCCGGCGAACACCGATACACCACCGTGCTGGGTGGCCACCCGGTTGATCATCTCCATGATGACCACGGTTTTGCCCACCCCGGCCCCGCCGAACAGGCCGATCTTTCCGCCCTTTACATAGGGGGCCAAGAGATCGATGACCTTGATCCCGGTCTCGAACATTTCTGACCGGGGCTCCAACTCGGCGAAGGGCGGCGGCGGCCGGTGGATGTCCCAGTGGGCGGCGATGCCCTCGGTAATCGGCTCGCCACCGGTGTCGAGCGGCTCCCCAATGACGTTGAACACATGGCCCAAAACACCGTTGCCCACCGGAACGGTGATGCCATGCCCGGTGTTGCGCACCGGGTTGCCCCGCTTGAGACCGTCGGTGGGCTTCATGCAGATGGCCCGAACTCGGCTGTCGCCGATGTGCTGGGCCACCTCGGCCACGATGGTGGTGGTCGTACCTTCCAGTTCGACCTCCATGGTCACCGCGTAGTTGATCTCGGGGAGGGCGCCGGGGGGGAACTCGATGTCGACCACCGGCCCGGCGATGGCCACGATCCGGCCGTCCTTGAGTTCTCGGTCCGCGGCGGCGGGAGTCGAGGTGGTCACGGTGCTCATCGTCATGCTCCTGTTCGGTAGCTCAGCGGGACTTCTGGCGGTGCGGAACTTCTGATGTGGTCGCGGGGGCCACTATCCGACTCGTTCAGCGAACAGGTCGATGCGGTGCGCGGTATCGATCAGGAGGTCGGTTGAGCCGGACTCGGCTTGGCGCAGCGCTTCCGACCCGCCCACGATTTCCATGATCTCGGTGGTGATACCGGCCTGGCGAACCTTGTTGGCCACCACGGACAGGTTCTTGATCAACTCCTCGGCGTTATCGGTCGCCGCCTTCATGGCTCGCTGGCGGGCGGCCTGCTCGCTGGCCGAGGCGTCGAGTAGAGCGGCGAATACCCGGGCCTCCACATAGCGGGGCAGCAGCCGGGCGAGAATCTCCCCGGGAGCGGGTTCGAACTCGTAGTCGGCTTTGGGGCCTTCGGACTCGGCGGCGTGACCGGCACCTCCGGCTGGCCCGGGGCTACCGGCGCCGGCGGCGACGATGTTGCGCTCCAGAGGCAGCAGGCGGGTGGTCACCACCTTTTGCACCCCCATGGAGAAAAACTGGGTGTACACCAGGTCCACCTGGTCGATCTCGCCCCGCTCGTAGCGACCCATGGCCGCGGCCGCCACCCGACGGGCGTCCTCGTAGGTGGGCTTTTCGCTGAAGCCGGAGAAGGCCTCGGCCACCTGGTAACCCCGGTAGCGGAAATAGCCCTCGGCCTTGCGTCCGGCCAGCACCAGTGCGTAACCCTGACCGGCGGCCTGGGCCGCTTGCACCACCCGTTCCCCGGCCCGAATGACCGAGGAGTTGTAGGCCCCGGCCAGTCCCCGATCGGCGCTGAGCACCACCACCCCTACGCATGCCACCTGTGGGCGCTGCACCAGGAGCGGGTGGTCCGAACCAGCCCCTCCCGAGGCCAGATTGGCGATGACCACGGTGATCTGCTCGGCGTAGGGGCGGGCGGCGGCGACGCGCCCCTGGGCCTTGACGATGCGGCTGGCGGCGATCAACTCCATGGCCCGGGTGATCTTGCGGGTGGACGCCACGCTGCGGATCCGCCGGCGCAGCACCCGTTCCTGACCACTGGCCATTAGTGCTCCATTTCGGAAGTACCTACTTGGCGGCGGCGGCCTTGGCCGCGCCAGGGGTCGCCGAAGGGGTGAACCGCTCCTTGAAGGAGGCCATGGCCGCCTTCAACTTGGCGTCGTCGGGGAGGGTGCCGGCAGTGCGGATGTGGGACATGAGATCGCTGTAGCGGCCCCGGAACTCAGCCAGCAGTTCTGACTCGAAGCGGCCGACGTCGCGCAGGGCCACATCGTCGAGGTAGCCACGGGTGCCGGCGTAGATGGAGATGACCTGCTCCTCCACCGGCAGCGGCGACCGTAGCGGCTGCTTCAGCAACTCGGTGAGCTTGTAGCCCCGCGCCAACTGGGCCTGGGAAACCTTGTCCAACTCGGACCCGAAGCTGGCGAAGGCCTCCAGTTCGCGGAACTGGGCCAGGTCGATCTTGAGGGTTCCGGCCACCGCCTTCATCGCCTTGATCTGAGCGTTGCCCCCCACACGGGACACCGAGATGCCCACGTCCACCGCCGGGCGCACCCCGGAGCGGAACAGGTCGGTCTGCAGATAGATCTGGCCGTCGGTGATGGAGATGACGTTGGTGGGGATGTAGGCGGAGACGTCGCCCTCCTTCGTCTCGATGATCGGCAGGGCGGTGAGGGATCCGCCCCCCAGGCTCTTGCCCAGGCGGGCGGCCCGCTCCAGCAGGCGGCTGTGCAGGTAGAAGACGTCGCCGGGGTAGGCCTCGCGCCCCGGTGGGCGGCGCAGAAGCAGAGACATCTGCCGGTACGCCTCCGCCTGCTTGGACAGGTCGTCGTAGACGATGAGGGCGGCCTGGCCGGCCTCCATCCAGTGCTGGCCCATGGCGCATCCGGCGTAGGGCGCCAGGAACTTGAAGGGCGCCGGGTCAGAGGCCGGGGCGGTGACCACCACCGTGTAGTCCATGGCCCCGGCGTCGGCCAGGGTGGCCACCACCTCGGCCACCGTGGAACCCTTCTGGCCAATGGCAACGTAGATGCACTTAACCCCGTTACCCCGCTGGTTGATGATGGTGTCGACCGCCACCGAGGTCTTGCCCGTCTTGCGGTCGCCGATGATCAGCTCCCGCTGGCCCCTGCCGACGGGGGTCATGGCGTCTATGGACTTGATGCCGGTCTGGAGCGGCTCGGTGACCGGCTGGCGGGAGACGATGCCCGGGGCCTGAACCTCCAGCCGGCGGGTCTCGGTGGCCGAAACGGGTCCGGCGCCATCCACCGGCTGGCCCAGAGGGTTGACCACCCGGCCCAGGAGGCCGTCGCCGACGGGGACCGAAAGGATCCGGCCGGTGGCGCTCACCGCCTGGCCCTCGTCGATTCCCCCCACGTCGCCCAGGACGACGGCACCGATGGAATCCTCGTCCAGGTTCAGGGCCAGACCGAGGGTGCCGTCGGCGAACTCCAACAGCTCGTTGACCGCGGTGTTGGGCAGGCCGTCGATTCGAGCGATGCCATCACCCACTTCGACGATGCGACCGACCCGCTGGCGGGCCAGGGTGGGGGTGAAGGACCCCAGGTGGCGACGGAGGGCGGCGGCTATGGCATCGGCATCGAACTGGAGGGTCGTGGTGGCCCCGCCAGGGCTGGCATCGGACATCGGGACTCCTGGTGGTCGGAACGAGTATTCGGGACTACTGGTCATTCGGGGCACAACTGGCCGGTGGCAGGAATCGACTGCTGCCAGCGGCCCTTACACCGCTTGGCGAAGTTGCTCCAGGCGGCTACGGACGGTGCCATCGATTACGACATCTCCCACCCGGGCGGACAATCCCCCCAGGACAGCGGGGTCCACCGTTACCTTGACCTCCACCTGGCGGCCCATTCCAGCCGAGAGTGCCGAGGCCAGCCGGGCCCGCTGGTCGTCGGAGAGAGGTACGGCGGAACGGACCTCGGCCAGAGCGTGGGACCGGTCCGCGGCCGCCTTCTCCACCATGGTTGCGATGATGGCCGGGAGGTCCCGACCCCGTCCGGCCCCCACCACGAACGAAACGAGGTTGGTGGTGACCGGCGAACAGGCCTTGGCGCCGAGCAGGTCCTCGACCACCCCCTGGCGGGCTTCGACCGGGAGGCTCGCGTCCGAAAGCGTCTGGCGCAATCCGTCGTTCTGCTCCAGGGCCCCCGAGAGGGCGAAAAGTTCCTCCTCCACCCGGGCCAGGACCCCTTCGGCCTTGGCCGCCTCGAACAGGGCGTTGGCGTACCCCGCAACCCGGCTGTCCATCAGGAAACCTCCCCGCTCGGCCGGCCCACGGTGCGCGCCGGTTGCGAGATGCATGAACACTTCACGGTGAGCATCAGTTGCGGGCTGAGGCCTGCTGGATGAACCGCTCGATCAAAGCGGCGTTGGTGTCCCGATCGAGGTTGCGTTCCACCACCCGCTCAGCCAACTCGATGGACAGGGTCGCCACCCGGGACTGAAGGTCGGCCATGGCCCGAGCCACTTGGGACTCGATGTCGACCTGGGCCCGCTGGCGGATCTCGGCCACCTCGGCCTCGGCCTGGCGGCGGAGGTCGGCCCGGACCGTCTCGGCCGCCTGGCGGGCCTCGTCGATGATGCGGGACGACTCGGACTTGGCGTCGGCCAACTGCCGGCGGTACTCCTCGAGAATGACCCCCGCCTCGGACTTGGCCTGGTCGGCGTCGTCGATGGAGGACTGAATCCGGGCCGCCCGGGCCTCGAGGCCTTTACGGATGGCCGGAAAGCCCTTCTTGGACATGAAATAGAAGAGGAGGAGGAACGACAGCGCTCCCCAGATGATCTCGTTCGTCTCGGGGAGGATGGGGTTGGAAGGGGCTTCGCCCTCCACTGCCAACCACCCCGAGTTGAGCCCGCCGGCCAACGACGCCATGAACGTGGACATCGGCGCCCTAGGTGAACTTGAGGAGAATGAAGACCACGAACCCGATGAGGGCCAGAGCCTCCGTGAAGGCGATGCCGAGGAACATGGTGGTCCGCACGGCGGCGGCCGATTCGGGCTGGCGGGCCATGGCGGTAATGGCGTTGCCCACCACCAGGCCGATTCCGATGCCCGGGCCAATGGCGGCGAAGCCGTAGCCGATACCGGCGCCCACTGCGCCCAGGCCCTTCAACAACTCGTCAGGCTGGGCCTGTGCCAACAGGTCGAGCACCACGTCCTCCTTGTTCCGTCTCCTGATCACGGAGTTTCCGCTCAGGAATGATCTTCTCAACACCAGCGCCTCCGAGGCCCTGGCCCTTGTCTCTACTTGCTGGTTGACAACTTGGTTGGTCCAACTGCTTGGTTGGTTCAACTGCTTGGTTGGTTCAGCTGCTTGGTTGGTTCAACTGCTTGTCTGGTGCGTTGTGTCTCCTGCGGGTGATGCGCCGAGCCGGTCAAGCCGGTTCGGGTAGGCGCCGGACCTCAGGAGGAGGTGGCCGGCCGAGGGACGTCAGTGCTCCGGGTGCATGGCCCCGGCGATGTAGACGGCCGTCAGGATGGTGAAGATGAAGGCCTGCAGTAGGGCGACGAAGATCTCGAACCCGGTGAGCAGGGTGAGCATGAGGAACGGCAGGGGAAGAACCACCGCCTGGAAGCCTTTCGTCCACAGCGCGGCGGACAGGACGGCGAAGGTCACGAGCAGGAGGTGGCCCGCCAGGCTGTTGGCGAACAACCGCACGGCGAGCGAGAAGGGCCGGACCAGAATGGTCGAGACCAGTTCGATCAGAGCCACCAGCGGAACCAGCGGCTTGGGCACACCCGGAGGGATCAGGATTCCCTTCACGTAGCCGCCAAAGCCCTGGCTTTTGATCCCGACCCAGTTGAAGACGGCCCAACTGAGCAGGGCCAACAGCGCGGGCACGGCCATCCGGGCGTTGACCGGGAACTGGATCCCGGGAACCACCTCCCAGAAGTTCAGGACCATGATGAAGAAGAACATGGTGGTCAGGTAGGGGGCGAAGCGGAGTCCGTCACGCCCCATGACCTGCAGGACGATGTCGTTGCGGACGAACTCAACCCCGGACTCGATCAGACTTTGCAGCCCGGTGGGTATCAGCTTGCCTTTGCCGGCGGCAGTGAACACCCCGATGATGACGGCCACACTCAGCCACATCAGGATCACGACCTTGTTGACTTCGAAGGGGGTTCCCTTGAGAAAGATCCCCGGCCACTCGATCAGATGCTCGAGCGTGGGGAACTCCAGGGCGCCAAAGAGGGCGTTGGTCAAGGTTGCGTCCTGTCTCCCTGAATCATCTGGTCCCCTCGATCATCTCGGTCCGTTCTGCCCATCTCGTCCCCACCCGGATCACTCAGCTTGACGCGGGTCCCATCCATCGGGCCCATTTCCTCCCGGCCCATTTCCTCGCGGGCCATTTCCTCCCGGGCCACGTCCTGGCCCACCGATTCCAACCGCACCGGAGCCCGGGGATCTACGTTCTGTCGCTTTGGTTTGATCCCGGGAAAAGCAAGTGTTGCGGAAACGTAACGGGCCTCCATGGCTAGCAGGCCGAGGTGGGCCACGGCCAGCGTGACGGCCAGGGTGACCATGTCGACCCACGGTTGATTGCGCACGGCCAAGACCACCGCCATCACCAGCCCCAGGCGCACCACGAACCCACCCATGGCCGCCGCACCCAGCACCACCGGGGCGATACGGGCAGCCGTGGTGGCCAGCCCGGCGGACAGTGCCAGGTTGGCCAGAATCACTGCCACAGCAAACAACGCCGACACCGCCCCGTCGACCCCCCGGAGGAGGCCGGCCACCACCGCCACCACTGGTAGCCACGGGAGAGATCGCCGGGCCATATCGGCCACGAGCTGGCGTTCGACGGCGGGGGCCTGACCCGCCTGGACCGGGATGCTCACGATCGCCTCCGGGTTCCGGCGGGCCCGGCACCAGCTGTCGGTGGGTCCTCGCCGACCACCGACCCCGCCACGGCCCGCGCTGGGGGTCGGGCGGCCCACGGCGCCTCGGCGTCGAGGGCCTGCATCCGGGCTTCATGGCCGTACCACAGCCGGGCGAACAACCCCGCAGAACCCACCAGGAAGAAAATGATGGTCACCACCGGAAAAAGGCCGAGCCAACGATCCAACAGGTAACCGCCCCCGGCCAACAGCACCGGCGTCACCGCCAGCTCGAACGCCCAGGACAGGCCCTCCCCGTAGCCGCGATAGAGGGCGCCGCGGGCGGAATCCATCAGGGATCGGTCGCTGTCAGCGGGAGAGGCGGCGGATCCGTTGGCATGGTCGTCAGCGGTGGCGTGGTCGATCTCCTCCGCGCAGGCTGCGTCGGCGACCGGGCACCCAGCCTCCTGCGCTGCGATCTCGTCCATCAACACCTCGATCCCACACCTCGATCGCGTGACGATTCCATGAACCATTGCTGGCCGGCCGAACTGGCCTTGAGGACCACCGGCCTCCGACGACGATCCGTCGGATTGACAGCCCCCGGATGGTCGATCGGGCTTGTGAATCAGCGCGCAAGGTACGGGAAACGTCCGCCGGCAGGCAAACACCCAGGTAGGCCACTATCCCCAGCCTCGACCCACCGTGTCCACTATGGTCCTCGAAGTCATTCAACCCGCCCAGCACGCGTTTCTGGAAGTCCTCAGAACACCCCAGACATCACTCTTCGGCACCATCGGTCGACCCGAGATCTCCGGCTGAGCCAGGGATCCGGGCCAGGCCACCGAGTAAATTCCCCCGGCATCGAGAACTACCCGTTCCGCCATCTAGACCAGTCCCCACCTACGGCGCTATGTTCCGGTGGTAGCGGCTGGGCCTAGTGGCAGTCGACAAGTAAAGGAGCCCGAGCGGACATGATCCGAAAGCTTTGTGCCTCGAGCCTCCTGATGTTCAGTCTCTTCGCCGGCACGGCGGTGGCTGACGAGGAGGAGTACCCCCCCAAGGACGATGGTGATGAGACGGAGAAGGAAGTCACCGTCAAGGCCAAGGGTGAGGCACTGGCCGACACCGGTGGGGACGCCGGCCCCATGGTCATGGTTGCCTCCGGGCTCATCGTGGCTGGCGGCGTCATGGTTGTCTCCATGCGCCGTAAGGGCGAGGAGAGCCTGGTCAGCGCTTCCTAGTCGCCTCAGCGCTTCGTAGTTCACCGCAGCGCCCATCGGCGCTGGATCCGTTTGCGACAACACCCTCGGGCTTCGGTCCGAGGGTGTTTCGTTTGCCGAAGCCCGGCCGACTCGTTCGCGCCCTGCTGGCCCTTTCCGGGACCACGCCTGGATTAGGCACCGGGCTTTTAGGACCTGACCAGGCGCACCCGCACCCGACGATCGCCATTGAGGGTTACTCGGCCCCTCGCCTCGGTCCCCCTGCCGTCATCCTCGATGCCAATCCCGGCCTGCCCAGAGTTGGCATCGAAGCCCTGAACCTCGGCCACCCGCCATCCGGGCGCCGCTGAGATCGAGATCGTGGCCACCTCGGGAACCAGTAGGGGCTGGGCGCGCAGGTCCAGCCGGTACCATCCGCCCGCCTCCAGGGCCACCTCCCCGGTCATGGGCACCACCAAGGTGCCGGTGCTATGCGACGGGACGGAAAGGAAGTCGCGGTAGACCGAGTGACCCAACTCGGTGCCCAACAGCGGAGGCACGGCGTCGCCGTTGAACGTGACCCCGGTAGGCGTGAGCGCCGAGTACACCGAGGTGATGCTGAGATTCTCGCCAGCCTGGACCACTCCGGTGTTGGGCCCGATCACGTAAGGGTCGAGTCCGGTCGATGGGGCGCCGTTCTTCAATGACACGCTCAGAGATCCGTCCACCTGGGCCGCCCGCCCCGCCGGCGCCACCGTCACCTCATAGGAAAGCTCGCGACGAAGGTGGTAGTCCACCTTGTTGGCTCCCGCGTTCTGGCTGGTCACCAGCAGGGAGTCCCCCACGGGAGCGGGAATGCCCCCCGCGATTCCCAGCCGCCCGATGAGTCTCTGGGCCTGGGGGTTGGCCAGGTAGACCGAGAGGTGGCGGCCGCGGGCGGCCCGGCCGAGCACGCTGGCCATGCGGGCCGGGGACGGCGGATCCTCGGCCAGTCGGGCCACCACCCGGTCGGCAACGTCGGCCAGGAAGTCGACCCGTTCCTCCTTGGTGGCGAAGGCCTCGTAGGCCTGGCTGAGGGTTACGTCGACCACGTTCTCCGCGGTGATCTTCTCGGGCCACTCGCCAACGCTCACCGGGCCCGTCAACTCCATCATGGCGGCCAGGCCAACGGCGTCGATGCCGATCACGCCGTCGACCGGGCTGCCCCCGGACTGGGGATAGAGATCGGCGATGACCTCGCCCACCGTGGGAAAGTCGGGCGACAGGTTCACGTTCTGCCAGGTGGATTCCGGTTGGAACCGGTCGTAGCGGCGGCGATACTCGTCGTCGGGCGGGCGATGGAGCACACGTTCGGGCAGAGGAAGCCCGTTGTCCCTCAGGTCCTTGACCCGGCCCAGCCCACCGATGCTCAACTGGCCCCCGGAGGCCTCGATAATGGCGAAGTTGCCGATGAGGCCGCCCGTGGCCCGCGCCTCGGCGTTGTTCTGCACGGCCAGGAAGTAGGTGCGGGGTCCGTTGCCCCCCAGCAGTTCCGGTGCCAACTGCAACGTCTCGGACAAGTTGGCCGCGGTCGACCCGACGCCTTCGAGGCGATCGGTAAGCCCGGAGATCAACTGGCGGGCGGGGCCGACCAGGAAGCGGTCGTCCACCCCCAGCAGGCGGCTGCGAACGCCGACGAGCGCCTCTGTCGCCACCGCCATCCGGTCGGCGAGAGGCCCGATGCCGGCCAGGTTGATGGCCCCGGCCCGAAAGCCGATGGCGTCGGGGTTCACTCCCCCGGCCACTGCCGCCCCCTGCCCGGCCAACTCCGCCCCTCCGTCCACCAGGGTGCGGGCGGCCACCAGGTGGGGCGAGACCACCGGCACCAGCCGGGCCAACGAGACCAGGGGGCCGCTCAGCCGATCCGAGACCTGGGTGAAACTGGCCTGGGCGGTGGCCAGGCACTGCTCCGGGGTCTCCGGCGGTTGGCAGGACCCCGACCCCTCCGTGTCGCCGTCGTCGGATTGGATCCGGTCAATGGCGTCCTCGACCAACTGGTTGGATGACCTCAACGTTGGAATCGAGGTGGCCGCCGACCAAGCGGCGGGCAGGGCCAGAACCGGCAGGCCCACCACCAATGCGACCAGGGCTCGGGCCGGCCAGCGAAGACCCACCACGGGCGCCTTGTAGACGCAGACGCGGGCCGTACCGAGCAGCAGAACCATCACCGGCACGAGCCCCAGCCCGGTGGCGGCCGGCGGACTCAACCATCCGCGGCCGGCTGCGAGGGCCCCCAGGGCCCCGGCTGCCCCAACCGCTCCGACCAGCAGGCGGGCGCGCCCCGCCCCCACCCCCCGAGCCGTCAAGCGGACCAGCACCTGTCCCCCGCCGCCGCCGGCCAACGGGAGCCGGCGCCGTCCTCGGGCCAGAAGACCGACAAGGGCATCGGCAACCGGCAGAATCCACAGGCATGCCGCAACGGCCGGGCCGATGCCTGCGCCGGCGCCCGTGAGAAGGCGCAGTGTCGCCACCGTCAGGCCCAGGCCAACGCCCTTCCAAACCGCATCCTCCATTCGGGCCGGCCCGGGGTCGGGGCTGCGGTTGGCCACCGCCGCCACCAGAGCCCCGCCGATGGCGGCGGCCAACCCCGCCACCGCAGGGTCCCCCACCGCCAGGGCGACTCCACTGAGGGCCGCGCTCTGGGACAGGACCAGGATGACTCGAACCCCGGCGGGCCCGCCGGCATCACCCCGGCCCCGGCGGTCCAAACTCGACAGTGCAGCGGGCAGTCCCACCAACAGGCCCACGCTGAGAGCGGCATCCACCGGGCCCAGAAGGGTGAACGGCACCACCAGACCGGAGCGGACGACAAGAGCAGCCATCAGGAACGGAACGCCGTGGCTCATGGCGATCCTGACGAGCGGCCCGCCGGCAGGCCGGTCGTTGCCGGCCCGGGCCCACCACAGGCTGGTGAGGACCATGGCGGCAACGGCGGCGGCCAGTGGTTCAGCCAGGCCGGTGGACAAGATGACGGCAACGGCCGCCGATCCGGTCACCGTGACCGCGGCCCGTCGGGCCGGAGTCCAGCCCGCCAGCCAGGGCCAGGTAGCGGCCCAGGATCGCAGAACCAGAGGTATGACCACCGCTGCCACCACAGCGGCCAGAAAAGCGCGGGCCGCCACCTCGGCCGGCGCCCGGCCGATCAGCAGCGCCAGGTAATCGCCCAGATAACTGGCAGCGAGGTGTCCCAGGACGGGGACGTTCTCGGCCACCTCACCGAGGCCACTACCGGCGACATCGCCGCCGGCGGAGCCAGCTTCTGGAAATGGGAGACGGGCGAGCCCCACCGAGGCTCGATCGCTCAGTGGGCGGCGGCCGGGGCGGCGGCGATCGCATCAAGGATGCCCGCCGCCAACTCGGGGCGACAGATCACCAGGTCGGGGAGACGAGGATCTGCACGGTTGTAGACGAGCGGGCTGCCATCGATCCGGCAGGTGTGCAGCCCGGCGGCGGCGGCCACCACCGCTGGAGCGGCCGAGTCCCATTCGAACTGGCCCCCGGCGTGGACATAGGCATCAGCCTCCCCTCTGACCACGGCCATGGCCTTGGCTCCAGCCGAGCCCATGGGGACCAGCTTGGCCCCCAGGTGCTCGGTCAGCCATTCCACCAGGGCGGGCGGCCGGGTCCGGCTCACGACCAACCGGATGGGTCCGCCGGCCGCGTCTGCCACCGCCGGCGGCCCAAAGGTGGACAGGGTGAGATCCAGCCCTGGGAGGGCGACCGCGCCCGCCACCAGGCGCCCCGGGCCGGCTGAGGCGTCGCCGGCCGAGCCTTCCAGGGACGAACTTCCGTTTCGCGACCAAAGGGCCACGTGAACGGCCCAGTCGTCCCGGGGAGGTTCGGAGAATTCCCGGGTGCCGTCCAGGGGGTCGATGATCCAGACCCGCTCGGCCTCCAAACGGACATGATCGTCGGCGGCTTCCTCGCTCAGCACTGAGTCGGCCGGCCGATAGCGGGCCAGGAGGGCACTGAGATGGGCCTGTGACCGCCGGTCCCCCTCGTCCTTGAGGGTCCTGGCGTCGGCCCCGGCCAACTCTTCCCGGGCAGCAAGCAGGACCCGGCCGGCATCGGTGGCCAGGGATGCGGCCAGGGCGTGGTCGTCGAGACCATCGGCCGGAGCAGGGATTGTCATCGGGCTGCTCACCCGGCCGCCGGTCCGAGAATCATCCCGGCAGCCACCGTCGCGTTGGTGGCCTCGTCGATCAGGATGAACGACCCGGTCGTCCGATTCCGGCGGTAGTCGTCGTACATGAGCGGAGCGGTGGTGCGCAGGGTGACCCTCCCGATGTCGTTGAGGCCAAGTTGAGCGGGGTGCTCGTGGCGGTGCAGGGTGTTGACGTCGATCTGGTATCGCAGGTTGCGAACCACGGCTCGGGCCGTCCGGGTGGTGTGCTTGATGAAGAACCGCCCGTCGGTTGCCAAGGGGCGGTCCGACATCCAGCAGACCATGGCCTCGATGTCCTGGCCAACGTGGGGCTGGTTGCCCGGGCGGCTGAGCATGTCCCCCCGGGAGATGTCGATGTCGTGTGCGAGGCGCACGGCAACGGACATGGGGGCGAAGGCCTCCTCCACCGGACCCCCGGCGGTGTCCACCGAGGCGATGGTCGAGGTCAGGCCCGAGGGCAGGGCCACGACCTCATCGCCCGGGCGCAGCACCCCGCCGGCGACCTGTCCGGCGTAGGCCCGGTAGTCGTGGAACTGGTCGGACTGGGGCCGGATGACGCACTGGACCGGGAAACGGGTGTCGATCAGGTTGCGGTCGGAGGCGATGTGGACCTCCTCGAGGTGGGTGAGCAACGGCAGCCCGGCGTACCAACCCATGCGGTCGGACCGATCGACGACGTTGTCGCCGTGGAGGGCCGAAACGGGGATGAAGGTCATGTCGGCCACATCCAAGCGGGTGGCGAAGGCCCGGAACTCGTCCTTGATCGCCTCATAGACCGACTGATCCCAGTCGACGAGGTCCATCTTGTTGATGCAAAGGACCAGGTGAGGAATGCGCAGGAGGGTGGCGATGAAAGCGTGGCGGCGGGACTGCTCCAGCACCCCCTTGCGGGCATCGAGCAGGACGATGGCCAGATCGGCGGTGGAGGCCCCGGTGACCATGTTGCGGGTGTACTGAACGTGGCCGGGCGTGTCGGCGATGATGAACTTGCGCTTGGGGGTGGCGAAATAGCGGTAGGCGACGTCGATGGTGATCCCCTGCTCCCGCTCGGCCCGCAGGCCGTCGGTGAGCAGCGCCAGGTTGACGTAATCCAGGCCCCGCTGGCTGCTGGACCGCTCGACCGCCTCCAGTTGGTCCTCAAAGATGGCTTTGGAGTCATAGAGCAGGCGCCCGATGAGCGTGCTCTTGCCGTCGTCAACCGAGCCGGCCGTCGCGAACCGTAGAAGGTCCATCAGTTCGTCGCCTTCACTTGCAAACCACCCTCCGCCAAGAAGTCCCTTCCACTTAGAAGTACCCCTCCCGCTTGCGATCCTCCATGGCCGCCTCCGAGACGGTGTCGTCGGCCCGGGTGGCGCCCCGCTCAGTGATTCGGCTGGCCGCCACCTCGGCGATGATGGTTTCGAGGTCGGCCGCGCTCGACTCCACCGCCCCGGTGCAGGACATGTCCCCAACGGTGCGGTATCTGACTGTCATCTCCACCGCCTCCTCGCCGGCCATCAGTTCGAGGAAGGGCCCGGTGGACAACAGCATGCCGTCCCGGCTGAAGACCTCGCGGCGGTGGGAAAAATAGATGGAGGGGATCTCCAGCTCCTCGCGGGCCAAATACTGCCAAACGTCCAACTCGGTCCAATTGGAAATGGGGAAGGCCCGAATGTGCTCGCCTCGGCGAATCCGCCCGTTGTAGAGCCGCCACAGCTCGGGACGCTGGTTCTTGGGGTCCCACTGGCCGAATTCGTCGCGAAAACTGAAGACCCGCTCTTTGGCCCGGGCCTTCTCCTCGTCGCGGCGGGCCCCGCCGAAGCAGGAATCGAACGAATGCTCGGCGATGGCGTCGAGCAAGGTGGTGGTCTGGAGCCGATTTCGTGACGCCCGGGGACCTTTCTCCTCGACCGCCCGACCGGTGTCGATGGATTGCTGCACGCTGGCCACGATGAGCCGCTCCCCCAACTCGGCCACCTTGCGGTCCCGGAACTCGATGACCTCGGGAAAGTTGTGGCCTGTATCGACGTGCATCACCGGGAACGGGAATTTGCCGGGCCGGAAGGCCTTCTCGGCCAGCCGCAACAGGATGATGGAGTCCTTGCCCCCGCTGAAGAGGAGGACCGGTCTCTCGAACTCGGCGGCCACCTCCCGCATGATGAAGATGGCCTCGGCTTCGAGTTCGTCGAGATGCGACAACTCATAGGGTCGGGCAGGAGAAGTGGCCACCACCGGGCAGGCTACCTGCCGAGGCGGGTGGGCCTCTCGCCCTCAGGCGATGGGCGTGCCTGCCGGGAGGATTCACCGGTGACCCGACAAACGGTGCGCGGCGGTGCGCCGGTGACCGATTCGGTCGTACAGTCTGGGCGCAATGGGATGGTGTTACGAGTTCGCGGCGCAGATCCACGACGAGTGCTCGAGCCCCATGGTGGCCTCGTCGGCTTCCTGCTCCTGCACCACCTGCGGAACAGTTTGTACTGGTCGCTTTAGCTCATGCAGCGACGTCTGGGCTCGGGGTCCGCAGGAGGTCGGTTTGGTCTGCGCCCCCGTCATTCCCAACCCGGCCGGGCCTGGCACCATCGGCCGGGGACGTCCCGGTAGTGCGGTCCGGGGTCCGGTCAACCGCAGCGCCCTAGCCTCGCTGTCGCCCGAGTTGGCCGACAGCTCTCTGGCGGGCGCCCTGGTGCCGGACCGGTCCGCCAACGGCAGGTCGGTCAACGGTGCTGCGGGCAACGGTGCTGCGGGCAACGGTGCTGCTCTCAATGGCGGCGCGGCCAACGGCGTGCGAGCGTGGGCCGGGGACGCGGAGTTCACTGGCAACGGCCATGGTCTCGGCAGCGGCCCGGTGCCAGCGGCAGATCCCGACCGCGAAGCGGCGACTCGCGCTTTAGGTCTCGCCATAAGGGCATTCGACGAACGGCTGGAGCAGTTGGAAGCCCGCGTGGGGGCGATGGAGGCCATCGGCGCCCTTGTCCAGGCCCTGCGCGAGACCGTTATCAACGAGTTGAAGCGCATGGCTTCCCACGTGGATCAGGCCAGTAGCGCGGTGGCCCACCACGATGGACGCTTGGCCGCCCTCGAGGCCCGCACCGGTGCCCTGGGCACCATCCCTTCCCGTATGGACTCCCTCAGCCGGGAGGTTTTCGATCTTCGCCGAGGCGGGGATGTCAGGGCCCGGGTCGATGAACTCGGAACGGCCCTGGACGGCTCGGCCGGGGTCCTGTCGCGGATCGAAGCCCTGGAGGCGGCCCGAGGAGCCCTGCTCGACAGTTCATGAAGCTCATGAACTCATGAAGGAGGGTGCTCTCGCACCGGAGGTCCGGAGCCCTCGGTAGTCCCCGGCCAGACCATTGATGCGGCCACCCACAGCGCGGTGAGGATGGCAAGGTCCATTCCGGCCACTGCCACCGCGGCAGTCGTGTCCTCCCGCAGGCCAGCCGCTCGCGATGCCACCAGTACAGCCAACCCATGGGAGGCTCCGGCAGCGGCCACGAGCCACAAGGTGCCGCCCAGGTGTTCCAGAGGGCTGGTTCGAGCCACCCACCGGGCCACCGGTTCGGCGGCCAGCAGCCCCAGACAGGCCAGACCGCCGACGATGGAACTGGGCCGAGCCAACCCGTCGGCGGCGATCACCCAACACAACAGACCGGTCAGGGCCATGGCGCCCGGTCGTCCCAGGCGCAACAGGGGCCACGGGCACGATCCCAACGCCAGGACCGCCAGCACCGCGGCGGTGGCCAGTGCCCGCTCGGTGTCGGGCACGGTCAGATAAACCCCGGCGGCAGTGACGGCCAGAAGGACCGGGGCCAGCCCCTCGTGGCCCCAACGGTCGTCCACACTCGCCACCAGCGAACCCCCGACGACGATGGCGCCGAGGATCACCCACGGCAGCCACTCCGCCTCGCCCACCTGGGCCAGTTGCGGATCGGCGGACACCAGCAAGGCTCCGGGAAGGGCCATCACCGGCGTGGCCAGCCGGGCCGCCGGCCATGACTGGCCCGCCCACCCGGCCGCCCCCAGCAGCGCCACGCCAACCAGAACGGCGCTCCCGGGGCCGGACTTGGTCCCCAGCGCGACCAGTATCGCCACAACCGCCACCGGGCCGCCCAGAGGGACCGGCTGGCGGCGATGGCCTGCCGTCGCCGCCGCCACCAGCGCCAATCCCAGACCCACCGCGCCAACCCCCAGGCCCGAGACCAACTCCCGCGACGAGATGAACGAAACCATCCAGGGCGGCATCAGGGCCCGGCCCGGACATTCCCGCCAGGTTTCGGAGTGTTCGGGCCGCCGGTCCGCCTCCGGGTCATCACGCCCAAGAGGGTGATTCGACCAGACCCGCGGCTTGGACTACTTCCCCAGAACCGCAACAACGGCGGGAGCGTTCTCGTGCAGGCGGTCGAGCACGCCGATCACATCCTCCACCGATTCCGGGGCCAACGAACCGAACATGGGAAGGCTGACCACCCGGGAGGCGGCCCGATCGGTCACCGGCAGAGGCGGGCCACCCAGTCCTGCGTAAGCCTGCTGGCGATGGACGGGCGGCGAGAAATAGCAGCGGGTCTGAATGCCCTCGGCAGTCAGGGCGGCGACCAGGCTGTCCCGGTCCATGCCGAAGGCCACGGGGTCGACGTCGATGGTGAAGTCCTTGTAGGTCGAGAGGTCGCCGGCCTCGACCACCTGGGGGGACAGCCCGCCAATGGTGGCAAGACCCCGGGTGTAGAGCGCAGCGAGGGATCGCCGACGGGCCAGGTGGTCGTCGAGAACGTCCAGAGAGGACAGGGCCACCGCTGCGTGCAATTCCGACATCCGGGCGTTGAGGCCCACGAACCGGGTGTCGTAGTCGCCGGGGTTCGCGTAATCCCGACCCAGGCGTACCGCCTCGGCCACATCGTCGCGATCGGTGGCGACAACCCCTCCTTCGCCCGCCACCACCACCTTGGTCGGGCTCAGGCTGTAGACTGATGCGTCCCCGAATCCGCCGGTGGGGCGGCCCTGGCGCACGGCGCCGAAGGCATGGGCGGCGTCGAAAACCAGGGCTGCGCCCGCGTCGGCCGCCACCTTCTCCAACTGTTCAGCTCGGCATGGGGCCCCGAACACGTGGGTGGCCATGATGGCTCCCGCGCCCTCGGCTTGGCGTGCGGCGTCAGCGGGATCCACCTGAAAAGTGGCGGGGTCGCACTCGACGAAGCGGGGGCGGGCGTTGTTCCAGGCCACCGCGTGACCCGAGGCGGAGAAGGTGAAGCTGGGCAGTACCACCGGAGTCCGGGTGCCCAGCGCCGGCGCCGGGCCGCTGGGAGCCAGCAGTGCCCGAAGGCTGAGCATCAGGCCGGCCGTGCAGGAACTCACGGCCACGGCGTGGCGCGACCCCAGGCGTTGGGCGGCGGCGGACTCGAACTCGGCCACCAGGGTCGAGTTGGTGAGCATTCCCGCCTCCCAGGACGGGCGCAGGCGTTCGACCATGGTTTCGAGCGCCGGGGTGAAAGGCCGGGCGATGGGGAGCCGCTCGGGGAACGTGGCGGGGCCGCCCAAGATGGCGGGACGCGGCATGTACAAAGACCTTTCCTCGGGAAATCCCGAGTCTACGGGCCCGGCCCCGCCAGCCCGACGATGCCCAGCCCTGGCCGGGAACGAACGAGAGGTTCCGACCCACGCCCTGCCATGGCTTCACGGCCGCTCAAGCCCGGACGACCACGCCCTGGATGAGGCCGATCAACCGGCCGGTAAAGTCCGACGCAGTGCGCGCCGTCGTCTCCTGCGTCGGTGAGAACCGGCCCGACTGGTTCCGACGCATGGAGAACCTGGTCCTGTCGGTTCGGTCCGGCACCGACTGGGTGGCCCGGGCTCCCATCGTTGTCAACGTGGTCATCCATCCCGGCGGCCCGGCCTCAGGTGGCCCGGCGGCCCCCGAGGCACCCGATGCCGATTTCACCGCGGCCATGGCCCGCCTCGACGCCCGGGTGCGGGCGGTAGCTCCGGTCGATGCCCGGCGGCCGACCACCAACAAGCTGCGAATGTTCGAGTTGGTGGACGAGCCTGGAGCCGAGATCGACGTCCTGGTGGCGCTGGACTGCGACATGGTGGTGCGGGGGGATATCGGTGCGGCCGTCTCGGCCGAGCGGTTGCGAATGGTCCCGGCCGGTCGCGACATCCTGCCCGACGCCACCTGGAGGAAGCTTTTTGGGCTGCTCGGGCTTCCCCTGCCTCCCCGCCAGACGGTGATGGCCGTGACCGGTCAGCGGACCTACCCCTACTTCAACAGCGGCGTCATGCTCGTGCCGGCGGAGTTCTGTGCCGCCCTCCACCGGACCTGGCTGGACCATCTGACGTGGATGTTCGACACCGGCCTGGCCCAGGTCGGCCTGGACCGCCTTCGAAAGGACCAGATCCCCCTGGCCACAGCCCTCGCCGCCGCCCGGCTGAGCGTCGATCCCCTCCCGGTGAACCTGAACCTGTCGGTCACCGCCGGGCGCTTTGCCAAGCCTTACCGCCAACAATGGGGGCCGCCCTTCATCCTGCACTACCACCGCCTCATCGACGAGCACGGTTTTCTTCTGGCGTCACCGATCGAGCGCATCAACCCGCAGCTCGACGGCTTCAATCGCCTCCGGGCCCGCCACGTGGGTCTGCCCTACTCGGGGCTGACGCCGGTCAGCCGGGTGGCCGTGGCCCGGGCCCGCCTCAAGGACCTCCCCGTGGGTCGCCTGGCCAGGTCGGCCCGGCGTCGGGTCGCCTCGGCCCCCGGGCACGCCGGTGGCCCGTCGGCAGGCTCGCACACGGCTGGCGCCAGCCGCGGTGGCGTGTCTCCCGGCAATCCTCCTTACCCTGCCGCCACCGTGGGGGACCCGGGGGCATGAAGTCGCCCCCGTTCGGAATGTTCGTCGGGTGCGGCCGATCGGGTACCACGCTGGTCCGGGCCATCTTCGATTCCCACAGCCAGTTGGCGGTTACTCACCACGCTCAGTTCCTGGTGTCGATGGGCCGGCGCCGCCGTTACTACGAGGGGCGCACCGGACTCGATACGGCCCGGTTCGTCACCGACCTGACGGCCAGCCATCGCTTCGCCCACACCCAGTTGGATCCGGCCGAGATCCGTGCGGCGTTCACCCGGCCAGTGCCCGACCTGCCCACCGCCCTGCGTCAGGTGCTGGCCATGTACGCCGCCAGCCAGGGCAAACGCCGGTGGGCGGACAAGACTCCCGGCCACGTCACCCGGGTGGAACTGCTGGCGTCGATGTTCCCCGAGGCCCGATTCGTTCACATCATCCGGGACGGCCGCAACTCCTGGGTTGGGTATCGGGACCGGGGTTTCGGGCCCAAGACGGTCGCCGACGCCGCCTTCAACTGGCGGGGTCGGGTGGGCCGGGGGCGCCGGGCCGGCCTGGCGCTCGGGCCGGGGCGATATCTCGAAGTGCGCTACGAAGACCTCGTCAGCGACCCGGCGGGCGCTCTGGCCCCGGTTTGTCAGTTCCTGGATCTCGCGTTCGAGCCGGGGATGCTCGACTACCACCAGCGGGCCGAGACGGTGTTAGCCGGCCTGGCCCCCGCCGACCGCCAGGACTTCGAGAACCTGTTCCGACCCCTGACCAAGGGGATGAGGGACTGGCGGACAGAGATGAGTGGTTCCGAACAGGCCACCTTCGATGCCATCGCCGGTGATCTCTTGGGACAGCTCGGCTACGAACGATCCTCCACCGCCGCCGGTGCGGTGTCGGCCGCCTCCACGGTGGCCCAGGGCTGGCTCGGATGGCAGGCCCGCCGCGGCGCCTTCTGGGCCAACCGGTTGGGGACGTCCCTTGTTCGGGGTGGAACCGGCTCGGCCTCCTGACTCGGTTCAGGGTTACTGATAGGTATAAACCTAAGATTTCGGCCTAAAACCAAGGCAATAATTCACTTTACTCTGATACCAGAGGGGCCTAAGGTTCGAATCAGCCATCCAGACAAGCGCCAGACTCCGTGGCGGGAGTCCGACACCGGGCCCAGATCGGGCCTCAGCCAAGGAGAACCGCATGGCCGAGAAGACCTACCAGGCCGGTGTGAAGGATTACGCCAAGACCTACTGGACGCCGGATTACGTCCCGCTGGACACCGACCTTCTGGCGTGCTTCAAAGTCGTTGCCCAGGCCGGTGTGCCCCGAGAGGAAGCGGCCGCCGCGGTGGCCGCCGAGTCATCGACCGGCACCTGGACCACCGTGTGGACCGACCTGCTCACCGACCTCGACTACTACAAGGGTCGGTGCTACCGGATCGAGTCGGTGCCGGGAGACGCGAGCGCCTTCTTCGCCTTCGTCGCCTACCCGATGGACCTGTTCGAAGAGGGCTCGGTCGTCAACGTTTTGACCTCGCTGGTGGGCAACGTCTTCGGTTTCAAGGCCGTGCGCAGCCTGCGCCTGGAGGACATTCGCTTCCCGGTCGCCTACGTCAAGACCTGCGGCGGCCCCCCCAACGGCATCCAGATGGAGCGCGACCGCTTGAGCAAGTACGGGCGCGCCTTTCTGGGCTGCACGATCAAGCCCAAGCTCGGCCTGTCGGCCAAGAACTACGGCCGTGCCGTCTACGAGTGCCTCCGAGGCGGGCTCGACTTCACCAAGGACGACGAGAACATCAACAGCCAGCCGTTCATGCGCTGGAACCATCGCTTCGAGTTCGTGATGGAAGCGGTGCACAAGGCCGCGGCCGAGACGGGCGAACGCAAGGGCCACTACCTCAATGTCACCGCCGCCACGCCGGAGGACATGTACGAGCGGGCCGAGTTCGCCAAGTCGCTCGGCGCACCGATCATCATGCACGACTTCCTCACCGGCGGCTTCACCGCCAACACCGGTCTGGCGAACTGGTGTCGCAAGAACGGCATGCTGCTCCACATCCACCGGGCCATGCACGCCGTTATCGACCGCAACCCCATGCACGGCATTCACTTCCGGGTGCTGGCCAAGTGCCTGCGCCTGTCCGGGGGTGACCATCTCCATGCCGGCACCGTGGTCGGCAAGCTCGAAGGCGACCGCCAGGCCACCCTCGGCTGGATCGACACCATGCGGGAGTCCTTCATCCCCGAGGACCGCAAACGCGGCATCTTCTTCGACCAGGACTGGTCATCGATGCCCGGCGTCATGCCCGTGGCCTCCGGAGGAATCCACGTCTGGCACATGCCGGCCCTGGTGGCCATCTTCGGCGACGACGCCTGCCTGCAGTTCGGCGGCGGCACGCTCGGCCACCCGTGGGGCAACGCCCCCGGCGCCCACGCCAACCGGGTGGCGCTCGAGGCCTGTGTGGAGGCACGAAACCAGGGCCGTCAGGTCGAACGTGAGGGCCGGGAGATCCTGACCGAGGCGGCCCGCCACAGCCCCGAACTGGCTATAGCGATGGAGACCTGGAAAGAGATCAAGTTCGAGTTCGACACCGTGGACAAGCTCGACGTCGCCTGAACAGCGGGCTGTTCCCGTTACAGCCTTTCGGCTCCTCACCCTTTTGGCCCTCAAGGAGAGAACGAAACATGCACATTGAGCCCTATGGGCCCACCCAACGCCGTGGGGAGACCTTTTCCTATCTGCCGCCGATGACCCCCGAGCGGATGCGCCAGCAGATCGCGTACCTCATCGCGTCCGGCTGGAGCCCGGCCATCGAACACACCGAGCCCGAGAAGGCCCTGTCGAACTTCTGGTACCTGTGGGAACTCCCGCTCTTTGGCGAACGGTCGGTCGACAAGGTCCTCGCCGAGCTCGACGCCTGCCACCGCTCGAACCCCGGCCACCACGTTCGCCTCCTCGGCTACGACAACTACCTCCAGTCCCAGGGCACTTCCTTCATCGTCTACCGCGCTGGAGCCCGCTGAGAAAATGGGCATGTACGCGGTCCAGACCGCCGACCCCGGTGAGCTGGCCGCGCTTCGAGATGCCGCCGGCGGGGGGCGGGCCGTGGCGATGTCGCGGCGCCGTGCACTCGCCGCTGGGCGGGCGGCTCTGGCCCCGGCGCACGAGCGTGTGCGCACCGGGCTGCGCCAAGCCGAGCTCCGTGGATCCCCAACCGTCGCTAGCGCACCTCCCCGGGCCGCCAGCGGTCACGCGGCTCCAAGCGTTGAGGGTGGGCCCTCAAAGGGCGCAGTCTCGACCCCAGGCGATGTGCCGGCGGCCAACGTCGGCCGCAACCTCTCCATGGCCCGGCGCCGCCAACTTTCCCAGGGCAAGCAGGCGCTGGGCGTCAGGGTTTATCCGGCGGCTGACGATGCTGTGTCCGGTGCACCGCCCGTCGCAGGGGACCAAGCCGACAACACTCCGGCTCCGGCCGCCGACGCCGTGGCCGCCGCCGTCCTCGGCCGCAACCTCTCCATGGCCCGTCGCAGACAGTTGTCCCAGGGCAAGCAGGCGCTGGGCACAGGAGTTGTCCTAGCACCCGCCGCAGCCGGCGCCGGGGTGTCGGCCCCAGCGGAGCACGCACCCGCCGACAGCCCCGGATCCTGCCGTGAACTGGCCCGGGCTCGGCGGTCCGAGACCAGCCGCTTCGGTTCAGCCAATGTGAGCAGGCCCCAGCGGGAGGGTCGCGTCAGGCACGCGCTCAAAGTGACCGTATCTCCCACTCGCGGCGGCCAGAGGGTGACCGGGCTTCGGATCGGCCCGGGTCTGCGGGTCACCGGCGATGAACCCGGTGCCTCGCTGGGGGTGACCGGTTCGCAGTACGTCGCGGCCGACGGCGCTGCCCCGGCGTCGATTGGCGGGTCGAAGGTCGGGCTGGTGCGCACGCCCCTGGGCCTGGTCGTCTCGGGCACCACGGTCCGTGGCACGGTGGCCATCACCGGCGATGGAGCCGGCGAGCATCTCACCATCACCGGCGAGGCCGACCAGCGCTGCGACGACGACCTGACCCCGCGCAGTGGCGGCTCGTATCGTTCGGCGCAGTTCCCCCGCCGGGCCGACCCCCAGGGCGCCACCGCTCTCGGGACCAGACTCCGCCCTCAGCCCGCAACCGCGGCATCGGGCGGGGACCTTCCCTGGCATCCGCTGGAGACCTCCGACGCCGGACTGGCTGTCACCGGCACGGGCGTCGGCCGCAGCGGGCGGGTCACGGGGAACGAGGCGGGATCATGCCGCCCGATTTCCGGCGACCAGTACCAGGGGCTGGCGTCCAACTCGAGTGAGTGCGCCGGCACCGGTGGTGGTACGGCTCCAGCCGCCCATCTCAACCGGCCCCGTCTGGACCCGGCGACTGGCAGCAAGGTCACCGTGGCCCAGACCTGGAGTGGCCAGCGGGTTACAGGACCCAGTGTGGAGCACCAGCCCAATGTCACCGGCGACGAGCCAGGTGTCTGCGGCTCGGTATCCGGCACGGCCTACCAGGGGCCGTCCACCGCCTTCGGCTGGTGCGAGCCCGACCAGAGTGAGGCCGCGGCCGGGCGCCTCGATTCCAGGCCGGCGGGAGTGGCCGTCACCGGCGACGTCCCGATGCACGCCCAGGCGGTTACCGGAACTCACCGGGGCCACAGACACAACGTCACGGGCACCTCGTACTACAGCGACCTGCGGGTTGCCGAGCCGGCCGCCGACGACTGGGCCGGCGGGCGTGCCTTTCCGGTGGCCCTTGCCCGCCGACTGGCTGGAGGCGAGGAGACCGCCACGCCGGACACCGACAACCCGACGCCGCCGGCTTCGGGCGTGCCCGGGCGGATCACCGGGTCCTTCGCCAGTGGCGAAGGCAAGGTGACCGGCAACAACGAGTTTCTGTTCCGGACCCGCCTCAGCTCCGACGCCAAGCCGTTGGAGGTAACGGGCGAAGGGCGCACCGAAGGCCGTACCGTCACCGGTTCGGCCTGGACGGCCCACAGCCGGGTCACCGGCACCGTGGGCTACATCGCGGCCGGGCGCAACCCCACTGAGGGCGGCGGGCGACCCCACGGCTGGGCCGGTGCCGGCAAGTTTCGCGATCTGGCCACCCCTGGAGGCCCGCGCCAGACCCAGAACGTCACCGGTCTTTCGGGCTGGAGCGCCAAGGCCGCCGCCAGGGTCACCCTTTCGGGCGGGGCGCAGGGATGAAGACGCTGCTCCAGCCCGACGGACGCTGGCTTTCTCCCTGGGACCCGGCTGCCGCCTGGCCGACCGCGCGCGGTTTGGCAACGCTCACGGCCTCCTTGGTACCGCTGGCCAAAACCGAAGAGGCCGGGTTCACCCTCGCGCCGGGTGGGCATCCGCTCGCCGAGCCGGCGCTCAGCGCAGCCCTGAAGGAGCGCTCCGAGGAGGTCGCGGCCGCCTTCGCCCGCATCGAGCCTGTCCTTCGCCGGCTGGCGCCACGTCAGTTCGACTGCGACTTCGCCGAGCAGGCTCATCGCGAGCTGGCCAACTTCCTCGGGATCGACATTCCCGCAACGGACCTTGCCTCGTCCTGGAACACCCCGCTCGACCTCGGCCGAATCCACGCCCGCTGCGTGCTCGCCACCTTCGCCAACCTCGTGGATCGGGAGTTCGACCGAAATCTTTCGCTACTCGAAGAGGACGAGAGGGCCGAAGTCCTGATCCGGCGTTTCGGTTTCCACGCGGTCGACATCACCGCCTGCGCCGATGGTCGACTCGGAGGGGCGGTGGATTTCATCCTGCGGGTTCCGCCTGCGGTCGTGGTATGGCACGACTCCTATGCCGGCGCCATGTTCGACGTCGAGGACGCGCTGCACCGGTGGGAAGCCGTGGAGCTGCGCCGCTGGCGGGAGGGCTGGCCGAATGCCGCCACCGAGCCCACCCGCTACTTGAAGATCGGGCTGTATCACTTCAGCAGTGTCGACCCCCGCCACCAGGGGTGTGCTGCGCACGGCAGTGACGAGGTCCGGGCCGCGACCGCCCTGTTGGCGGGACTCGGGGAGTTCCAGGGTGCGGTCGAGTCGACCCAGTGCTGTGAGGCCAGGGTGGCCACGCTGCTGGTCGGGGTGGACACCGACACCGACGCAATCCGGGTCCACGTGCCCGACGCCCGCGGGGCGATGGACGTGAGCCGGTTCGTCTCCAACGCCACGCTCTACCAACAGACGGCCAGCCTCGAACGGGAGGCGGCCAAGCAGTTCATCCGCCAAGCGGTCGCCGACTGCGCCGGCGTGGACCCAGCCGACCCCGCCTCCGAGGGGATCCGTTGGCTCTGCGGTTACCTGCTGAAGAACAACATTGGCCAGGTCGATGCGGTTCGAGGTTGGAGCGGAGGAAGCTACGCGGATTTCGGCCACACCGAGAAGCTGCTGGTCGCCGGCGACGCCATCGACGATGTTCAAGTGCGAAACCTCGCCTTTCAGGCACAGATGCGCACGCTCGAAGAAGGCGCCGTCGACCTCGACGTGGGTATCCGGATCCTGCGGAAAACGAACTCTCCCCACGGGGTGGCTGTCCCCGTGTTGGTGCACGTCGCCTATGACGAGCGCATCCCTGGAGCCTGTGCCCGGGCACAAGCCCGTGCTCTTCGCCTGGCCGGGGCGATCGAAGCCCGTTACGGGGACATCACCGGCTCAGCCGGGCTCGTCGTCGGGGGGTTCGTGCGGGCCCGGGGCAAGTCGCGCCTGGCATTGGTCGCTGGGGCAACCAACGGTTCGCCGAGCCCGATCGCACCCGGAGCGCGACCCAAGGAGGCACAGCCATGAAGGTCTTTCGCGTCGAAGGCACGTTGGTGGCCACCGCCCGGATCGGCAGTCTCGACAGCCACCGGCTCCTGGTCGTTCAGGAACGCGCATCAGGAGGCAAGCAGGTGGCGGTCGACCCCGTTGGGTGCAAGCCCGGCGACTGGGTGATCGCAGTCGGAAGCTCGGCCGCGCGCGACGCTGCGGGCAGCAAGGACTACCCGAGCGACCTGACCATCGTCGGCATCATCGACTACTGGGAGGAGGAGAGCTCCGACGAAGGACCGGCCGCCGGCTCTCCTGGCAGCGGCGCTGCTGGCAAGGCCCGGAAATGAACATCCACCGTGTCACCCGCGACCTCGTCGCCACCCATCGAACCCCCTCGCTCGCCGACAAGTCGCTGCGGGTGGTCGAGGACCACAGCGGCAACCTCGAAGTGGCGCTCGACCCGGTCGGCGCAAAGCCGGGCGACTTCGTTATCACCATCGGGATCTCGGCGGCCCGCATCGCCGCCGGCGATCCGAGGATCACGACCGACCTCACGATCGGCGGGATCATCGACCACTGGAGCGAAGAGCGCTGGCGCTCCTGATTCGGTCCAGGAACACCTGTAGCACCTGAGTTCAACTCACCCCAAGGAGGAAGCAAGATGGCCAACAACAACAACGAGATTATGGGCGTTGCCCTGGGAATGATCGAGACCCGGGGGCTCGTCCCGGCGATCGAGGCGGCCGACGCCATGACCAAGGCGTCAGAGGTGCGGCTGATCGGCCGCCAGTTTGTCGGCGGCGGCTACGTCACCGTTCTGGTGCGTGGCGAGACCGGCGCAGTCAACGCCGCCGTTCGGGCCGGGGCTGACGCCTGCGAGCGGGTGGGCGATGGCCTGGCCGCGGCTCACATCATCGCTCGACCGCACCCCGAGGTTGAGCAGATCCTTCCCTCCGGTGCCCGTGACACCCAGTACTCCGGGGCAGTGAGCTAGGCCCCAGGCTCAGCTCACCTGCGGTCAACGCCAGCCAGCCGGGCTGGCGTTGAGTGCCCGCCGTTCATCGACGAGGAGGACAAGATGACCGCGCAGAATCCACAGCCTGAAGGCTGGACGGAAGTCGAGACACCATCGTCGCTGCACCGCCGTTTCGAGTTCGCCGCCTACCCCGAGGCTCGCGCCTTTCTTGACCGGCTCGCAACCTTGTCGAAGGAGACCGGCCTTTACCCGGATCTGAGCTTCAGCCGGACCCACGTCAGCGTCACGGTCTATGGCTCCGAGGCGGCGGCCCTCGGAGCGGCGGCCAGGGAGTTCGCCGCCCGGGCCGGGGCACTCGCCTCCGTTGACGTCTCTTGAGGTGACCCCGACCCGACGCCCGGCCACGCCGGCCAGCCAGGGGCCGCCAAGGCCAACCCGGGCGACGAAGGCGACCGGGGACGGCACCCGCAAAGCCTCCGTGGCGGCTGACGCCGATGGTGGGGATCCGGACCTTCGTCCCGACACCGGGCCGAGCGACCCGGTGGACCAGGTGACGACACCATCGCCTGCCCCCGCTCCGGCGGAACCGGCAGGTTTGCAATCGTCGGGTTCGACCAGTCCAGGGGATCCTCGTGCGGTACATCCGGAACGGGTGTGGCCGGACTGATGTTGCCGTGCCGCCGTCAGCCCCTCTTCGGTCGTCGGGTGGTTGACGTGGCGATCGGCGTGCTCCGTGCTCCTGACGGGCGCGTGCTGCTGGCAGAGCGCAAGGCCGGCAAGGACGCTGCCGGCTTCTGGGAGCTCCCCGGGGGTCAGGTCGAACCAGGTGAGAGCGCTGCTCAAGCTGCGGCGCGCGAACTGCTGGAGGAGGTCGGCGTCCGCACCATCGAGCTTTCTCCGTGGCGGGTCTATGAGCACGACTTCCCGTCCAAGCGGGTGCGCTTGCACTGGTTCCACGTCCGGCGGTGGTCGGGAGAACCGACCGGCCGGGAGGGCCAGCGGCTGGCCTGGACGGACCCCGCCCACCCAACGGTCGGTCCACTGCTGCCGAGCAACCAGCTGGCTTTGTCGACGTTGGCACTGCCCGACCTGGTCGCGGTCGCCCGGCTGAATAGCGCACCCGGAGCGGCGGACGCTCTGCTGGGCAGGATCCCGTCGTTGGCGGCTGGCGGCCTGCGGCTCCTTATCGTTCAGGCACCGCAGCTCGCTCCTGCCCAGCGCGTCCAGCTCACCCGGAGGCTCCGCGAACCTCGGCGGGGCACCGAGATGCGTCTCATCCTCTCAGGGACGGCGCTGGAGGCACGCCAGGCCGGGGCCTGCGGGCTGCACAGCAGCAGTGCCGCACTGGCCGGCCTGAGAGAGCGGCCGCCGACGCGGCTGTGGGCGGTCTCAGCTCACAGCGCCCGGGATCTGGATCGCGCCGCTGCTCTGGGGGCCGACGTCGCCCTGGTGTCGCCGGTTCTCCCGAGCGCCTCGCACCCCAACGACCAGCCGCTGGGCTGGAACGGCTTGCGGTCCCTCGCGTCTGGGAGTTCGGTGCCCGTCTACGCCCAAGGGGGGCTTCGACCCGGTGATGTCACCTACGCCCGGGGTGCGGGGGCCCTGGGTGTGGCGGTGGACGTCGCCCACCTCCTGGGGTCGGACCGCTGCGGGAACCCACCTCTGCGGACGGAGCACTAGTGCTGCGTCGCCGGGGCCTCGGCGTCGGGAGCAAGGCGGTCCGGAGCCCCGACGAGGTCGGCGGGACATCTGAATGACTCTGCCCGAGGCCTTCGTCATCGCCGTTCCGGCGCTGCCGGCGATCGCCGCCGTGGCGATCGCTGCCGCCCGCCCGGCGGGCTGGTCAACCACCAGCGTCAGGGTTGGAGAACGGTCCTGCCGATGGGGGGTGCGAGCGGCATCGGCCGCGTTCGCGTCAGCGGTGGTGGTGGCGGTCGCCGTGACCGTCGGTGGACCGGTCTCAGTCGTGCTCTCGGGGAACGATGGTGATCCCCTTCTCGGCCTGCATGCAACCCGCGTCACTGCGCTGCTGGGCATGCTCACCACGGGCGTGGCCGTGGTGGTGCAGTCCTTCGCCGGCCGGGCCCTGCAGGGGGATCTTCGGGGACGCCGCTTCTTCGTCCTGGCCTCGCTGCTGACCGCGGCGACGACGTCGGTGGCCTTCGCCGCCACCCTGGGCCTGCTGTGCGCGGCCTGGATCGTCGCCGGCATGGCGTTGGCCGGGTTGATCTCCCACCGCAATACCTGGGGACCGGCACCGCGTTCGGCGAAGCGGACCAAACGCAGCCTGCAGGTCGGAGACAGCGCCCTATTGGCGGCCACCTTCCTCACCGTCATCTCCGTGGGCGAAATCGATCTTCGCTCGCCGGCTGAAGCGGCCAGGGAACTATCTGACTCATCGATCCCGGTACTCGGCGGAAGCGTGCTGTCGGTGGTCGCCGTGCTTTTGGCCATCTCCACCATCTCTCGATCCGCGCTCGTGCCTCTACACCGGTGGCTGCCGTCCACCATCGCCGCGCCAACGCCGGTCTCCGCTCTGTTGCACGCCGGTGTGGTCAACGGCGCCGGTGTCCTGTTGGTCCGGCTGGCTCCGGTGTTCGGGTCGTCGGTCGTGGCGACTCACCTGGCCTTCGCCGCAGGGGCCGTCACCGTGTGTTACGCCACGACCGTCATGCTGGTGCGCAGCGACGTGAAGGGAAACCTGGCCTGGTCAACGGCCGGGCAGATGGGGTTCATGATCGTCCAGGTGGCCATTGGCGCACTGGCGGCGGCCTTGGTCCACATCATCGGCCACGGGATGTACAAGGCGGCGCTGTTTCTCGGGTCCGGCGGTTCGGTGACAGCCCACCTCCGCCACCGCCACCGTCCCGCCCCCCATGTCGTCGCCGGGAACGTTCGGCTGGGAGCTGCTCTGCTCGTGCCGGCGGCCGCACTCTGGGCCGCCTACCAGGTCTTCCACCCACACCTGTCGGAGGCGGGGTTCGTCCTCGTGACGGTGTTCGCGTGGGCAACCGCAGCCAGGGCCGTCGATGGGTGGTTGCGCCTGGCGCCGTTCCCACCCCTGCTTGCGGTCGCAACCGCGGCCTCGGGTGCCGTCGTCGGAGTGTTCGCCTACATCGGTGGGCTGAGCACGGTGGAGACCTTCTTCGCCCCCGCCCTTTCCGCGGAGATCGCCGAGCCGGTCAGCCTCGCCCTCCTGGTTGGCACCCTCACGGCCATTGCGCTCGGTGTCGCCATCTTGTGGCTCGCTCCAGGGGAGCGGATGCGCCGGCTGCGCAGCCGGGCGTATGTACTGGTGCTCACCTCGGCTCCGGTGTCACCGTTGACGACCCGAGGCAGTTCGACCGGGGTGGCGCCGGTGCCAGCATCCCGTCGCTTTCGGCAGCGCGCCGAAGCAAGCCTGCCAACACGATCAAAATGAGCAACCGAAACGACGACGACCGTGGCGGGTCGGTGCGCGACACCGAGCTCCTCGCTGACGTCTCGAAAGCGGCCGAGATCATCGCTCCGCTCTGGCCCCTGACCAGCTTCGTCGCCGTAAATCCTCTCGTCGGTCTACAGCACCTCTCCTTCGACGAGGCCACCGCCGTCGCCCGCCGGTGGTTACGGGCCCGTACCCACGTGACCCTTGGCGAGTTCCGAGCCGCCCACGAGAGGGGCGCCATCACCGATGCGGATCTGCGGCGTGCGATCGTGGGTGTCGACGAGGGACTCGTATCTCTGGCCAGCCTGAGTGTCCGAGATCGAACGGTCGATGCCGTGGAGATCGTGCGCCTGGACCTCCTCGTGGGACCCGACGACGAGCCCCCCACGGCGCCGGGGATCGGGCGGGTCGATGCCGGGACCATCCGGGCGGTCAACGCTCTCGTCGCCGCGTGGTGTGCCGCCTTCGTCGACGAGGCCGGCGTGGCCTGGCCAATGCCCGGCCGCGAGCACGGATTCTTCCGGGCCTGGCGGGAGCTCGCGCTTTACGACCGGAGGCTCCGCCGTCTCGCGGGCCCGACCGGCATTAGTTGGCTGGCGCGACTACCTGACAGTCCGGTCGAGGCTCTCGCCGCTGCCCTCGATTCGTTGGGTGTCGACGGTGATCGCGTCGACGCGCTGCGAGGCCATCTGGGCCGGCTTCCGGGTTGGTCTGGATACGCTCGCTGGCAGGACCAGTGGGCTCCGCCCGACCACCATCGCCCCCCTCTGCGCCTCGTGGACCTCCTCGCCGTGCAGGTTGCCGCAACAGCAACGGCAGCCCATGGCGCGCCTACCCGGCCACCGCAGCAGCAGAGTCAGATGGCGGACAGACTCCTGGAGCAGCGGACGGAGGCGGTACTCACGGCTCTCGGCAGCACCTCCGACGACCCGGTTCTCAACCCCGCCGTGCGTGGCGTCCTGGCGCGGATGTCACCGCCGATGCGCCCGTCAATATGGCTGGAGGCGCAGGAGGGCAACTTTCGCGATCGCCTCCTGGGACTGTTGACGGGCAAGGACCCCGGTCCGGTGCCCGAGCGCCCGGATGTTCAGGCTGCCTTCTGTATCGACGCTCGCTCGGAGGGCCTGCGACGGCATCTGGAGGCATGCGGCCCCTACGACACCCTCGGGTTCGCCGGCTTCTTCGGGGTTCCCGTGCGCTGGCGGCCGCTCGGGTCAACGGAGAGTCAGGCGTGCTGCCCGGTCTTTGTGACACCTCGCCACGAGGTGGCCGAGCAGCCGCTCGTCGCTGACAGCGCCACTGCCTACCTCAGCACCCAGCGAGTGGCCAGCGCCAAACACGAGGCGTTCCACGCGGCCAAAGGAAGCCTGGCCGGCCCCTTCGCTCTCGCCGAGGGAGCGGGTTACGTCCTGGGTCCTGTGGCCGCAGTCAGGACGCTGGCACCGGGGCTGGCCCGGCGCCTGAAGGAATTGACAAGCCGGGCCTCTTCGCTGGAGACCCGGCCGGCGGTCGCGGCCGAACACGACGACGGACCTGGCCTGGCCCTCAAAGAGCGGACCTCCTTCGCCGAAGGCATCGTCCGAACCATGGGTCTGACCCGCTTCGCTCCGCTCATCGTTCTTTGCGGGCACGGCAGCGACAACATCAACAACCCGCACGCATCCTCCTATGACTGCGGTGCTTGCGGTGGCGCCCCCGGAGGTCCGAGCGCTCGCGTGGCGGCGGCCATTCTCAACGATCCCGGCGTGCGCGCCGGCCTAATGGAACAGGGCATCACGATCCCCGACGACACCCGCTTCGTTGCCGCCCAGCACGACACCGTCTCCGACGAACTGACGGTCCTCGACCGCGAAGCCCTACCTGCGAGCCACCAGAAGCTCCTCGCTGCCTTCGAGCGGGACGTGGCTGTGGCCGGTGAACGCCTCGCTCGCGAGCGCGCCGAGCGGCTTCCGGGCGATCCGGCGAAGGTCCGGCTCCGTGGGCGCGACTGGGCACAGGTACGCCCCGAGTGGGGGCTCGCCGGCAACGCCGCCTTCGTTGTCGGACCCCGCTCGCTCACCGCCGATCTCGACCTGGCCTGTCGGGTGTTCCTGCACTCCTACGACGCCGAGGACGATTTCGACGGTAGTGCCCTGGAGACGATCCTCACGGCCCCGCTCGTCGTCGGCCAGTGGATCTCCGCCCAGTACTACTTCTCCTCCGTCGATCCTGACCAGTTCGGAGCGGGGGACAAGACGCTGCACAACCCGGTGGGCGGCATCGGCGTCGTGCTGGGCGAGGGCGGCGACCTCCAGGTCGGCCTGCCCGCCCAGGCGGTGGCCGTTGGAGAGAGGCGCATGCATGAGCCACTGCGCCTTCTTGCGGTGGTGCAGGCGCCCCTCGATCGTATTGAGGCGATCATCGGGCGCCACCAGGTGCTCCAGGAACTGATCGGCGGCAAGTGGATCACCTTGGCCGGCCGGCCGGCCGGGGAGGAGCACTGGTCCATCCGCAGCCCGGGCGGCAATTGGATGCCGTGGCGTCCGTCCGACGACAGCGTGGATTACACCAACGCATCCCTGGAGGTTGGATAAAAGGTGCCCTCGTCGCAAAGTATGCAGTAGAAGGCCCGGCCGGCTTCGGCGTCCCCCCGGCGACCGACTGAAGGGGGGTCTCACGACGACTATCCGCAGCGATCAGCCGTATGCTGCCCATCTCACGAGGCTGCATTGCTGACGGGGTGCGGCGTCGACGGCACCCGCAGGCCTGACCTAGACCCGGTTCGGGCCTGGGAGACTTGGGGCCTGTGAGCCGAATCGGTGTGCGGAGGTGCCTGGGGGCGGCGGTGCTCTTCGGTGCGTCGGCCCCGACGGCGTCGGTGCTGGCATCGGACATGTCGGCGTTTCTGCTGGCCGGGCTGCTCTACGTCGGTGCGGGGTTGGCGGTCGCGCCCGCGGTACGGCGCCACCCGCCGACTCGCGCCGCGCTGCGCGACGGGTGGCGGCCGTTGGCCGTGGCGGTGATCGCCGGTGGCGCGCTGGGCCCGGCACTGTTGGTGCTGGGGCTGGCCCGGGTGGAGGCCTCGACGGCGTCGATCCTGTTGAACGTCGAACTAGTGGCGACGGTCGTGGTGGCCGGGTTGTTCTTCGGCGAGCACCTCGGTCGTCGCGTGCTCCTCGCCGCCGGGTTGATCACCGCCGGCGGGGTCCTGCTCGTATGGTCCCCGGGCGGTTCGGTCAGCGCGGGTGCGCTGTTCGTGGTAGCCGCCTGTGCCTGTTGGGGATTGGACAACAGCGTGACGGCGCGAATCGAGCACCTCTCGCCGGAGTCGGTGGTGCTGGCCAAGGGCGCGGTGGCCGGGTCGGTGAACGTGGTGCTCGGCTGGACGGTGGCATCCGGGGCCGGGGCTTCGTTGACCGTCGGGCAGTTGGCGGCGGCGTTGGTCGTCGGCGGGGCAGGCTATGGCCTGTCCATCACGTGGTGGGTGAAAGGTGCCCGCGATTTGGGCGCAGCTCGGGCGCAGGTCATTTTCGCTACCGCGCCGTTCATTGGGGCCGTGGGTGCGTGGGTGGGGTTGGGAGACGCGGTGTCCGGAGTACAGGTTGCCGCGGTGGCACTTGCGGCGGTCGGGGTGTGGTTGTCGATCGACTCGGCGCACGGTCACCGGCACCGTCACGAGCCGGCGGTGCACGATCATGGGCACACCCATCCAGACGAGCATCACGACCCCGAGCACGAGGACGAGCACGAGCCTGCGTTCGCGGGGCGCCACAGCCATCGCCACTTCCACCAGGACGTCGTTGTCCACGATCATCCCCACGTCCCCGACCTGCACCACCACCATCGCCATGACTGAGCTCTGAGCTGTAGGCCGTCGCAGAGAGAGTCGCCTGGGCTTCGAGGAACTACCACGCCGCCCAGCGGGACCGGCGGTGCCGCCGCCGCCAGCGCCGCGGCGAGGATGGGGCCGGTCGAGTGCCCGACAACGATTGCGCCCGGCGACATCAGGGGCCGGATCGGCGCCAAGTGGTGCTCCACGTCGCAGGCCCCGTCGGGTGGTTTGGGCGAGCGGCCGAAGCCGACCAGGTCGGGGGCGATCCCCCGGTAGCCGGGCGCAGAGGCGGTGAGGCGGTCCCGGTAGCGCGACGAGGCGCCCAAGCCGTGGAGGAAAAGTACGGGGTGGCCCTCTGAGATGAGCCTTGCCGTATTGGGGAGGAGCAACGCAGCTCCCTCGTCGAGAGCCGGCGAGGCGCCTTGATCGCCCACCATGGGTGTTTAGCCATACGGCCATACGGATAAACGTCGGGTAGCGCAACGCCCCAAGGACCCGCGACCAAGGAGGCACCACCAGTTGAGCGCGGACGTCCGTCAAGTCAGGCAGCGGGTCCACGGCCACTGAGATGCTGAACCCGTTGCCGCCGGCCCTCGAAGGGGTCTCCCCACGCGCCACGGCCATCGTCATGCAGCGCACGCTCGAGGGCAACCTCCGTCACGGCTCCCATGGCGCCTCAACGACAACTGCCCGGGATTCGTCCACCCAGAACACCGCGATGCCGACACGGTCGAGTGCGAGTCGGATCTTCGCTACCTCGGAGCGGTGAGCCTTGTCTCCTGGAAGAGCGATCCCGGCTCGATCCTCACCCGACGACACCACCCGCATTGCCTTCAAGACTGCTTTGCCAACGTGATCGAAGACCTGGGCCGTGTCGAACGTCATTCCGTACCGAGCCGTGTCGTTCTTCGAACTCCCGGCCCCCTTCGCCGCAATGACAAGCCGCTCCCCGTAGCGTTCCGCAACGAGGTCGTCTCCGCGCTGCACCACTGTGGCGCGCCTGACTATCCGCCAAGACTTGCTGACAAGGAAGTCCTGTACGGCATCGATCACCTCGTCTTCGGTAAGTACCGCAGAGACGCTGGTCTCCGTCGGCTCAGTCATCTCTGGGCACCACCAGTTCGGATGATGCGTGACCCACCGGCCACCCCTGGCACGTTGGGACACTGTCTTTTGGGCCGGCCACGGAGGCGTTGATCCCCAGTTACCCAAAGAGCCAGCCGGTCGGTGCTGCTTGGTGCCAGTTCGTGCCTGTGAGCTGGCCTTTCGTGATCGCGACAATGCTCGTCCGTGCGGCTGTGGCGGCCATGGCGGTCGGCACTCCAGCAGGGTCACAAAGCGATCGGCCACGTCGAGCTCGTAACGAACCTGCCCACGGGCGCTCGGGTAGCCGGTCGTTGCGATCCGCAAGCCAACGGCGAGCCCGGGCGACGTCGGTGTCGGGGAGCACTCACCCACCGTAGGACGAGCGAGGAGGGCGATCGCGTAGGGTCGGGCCGTGGGCGACCCCATCGACGAGCTGATTGAGGAGATCATCGTCGACGCCTACGGCGAGCACGAGCAGCTCTGGTCGTTTCGCCAGGTGTTCGAGGACGAGGCCCGGTTCCCTTTTCGTGGTCGGGTGGTCGGGGTGGAGGTAGAGGTCGCCTCGGTCGACTTCGACGGCGACGAACGCCGTGGCTTGATCGCCGTGTGCCGGCGGGCCGGCGAGGTCCACACGGTGTCCCTTCTCGAGGTGATCCCGGAGGGTCCGCTGCCGCTGCGGACGCGCCAGCTCCTCGACGCCTACCGGCGCTGGTCGGGCGCCACACCGCTCACGCCCATGGCGCCGGATCAGGCGACACCCTGGGTCTACCCGCGGTTCGCCTCGGTCACGATCGGCATGCGCACCCCGCTGGCCTTGCAGCCGATGGGCGCCTGGAACCCGACCGAGGAGTACTGGGGCGAGCCGGACCAGCCGCTGGACCCGTTGTCCGAAGAGATCTTCGCAGCCGGGATGAGGCCGTGCTTCGAGATGGAGCAAATCCTTCCCGGCGTCGAGCCCGACGACTGGGACACCGACCCGATCGTCGACGCCGCCAACCTGCACCGTGCCGGCTATCACGGTGAGGCGATCCGGCTGCTCGAAGGCTTACTCGCTATCGAAACCCGCTGCATCGACGCATGGGCTCACCTGGGCCTGATCTCCTTCGACACCAAGGGGCCAGGAGCGGCGGCCAAGCTCTATGAGACCGGCGTGGCCGTGGCCGAGCGTTCGCTGCCCGAAGGGTTCGCTGGCGTGCTGCCCTGGGGCATGGTCGACAACCGCCCGTTCCTGCGCTGCCTGCATGGCCTGGCCCTGTGCGCCTGGCGGCAGCGCCGCTGGGACGACGCCGAGGCGATGCTCACCGCACGGGTATGGCTCGACCCCACCGGCCCGCTGGACGCGCTGGCATGCCTTGCACCGGTCCGGGCCCGTACCCGGTGGACCCGGCCGTGACGGGAATCCAGCGCCGCCCGTCGGTCCTCGGGCCCGAGCCGTGGACGGAGATCGCCGGCGCCGCCTGGTGCCACTACGACCGGTGGTTCGCCCTCGTGGCCGTAGGGGACTTCGGAGGCGATCTCGACGCGCTCGAAACGGGTCTGCCCCTGCTTTAGTTGACTCGCAGGGTTGATAGACATCACGCAGCTTGAGCGGTCGGTCGAAGCAGTATCTCAAACTCGACCGGGGTGAGCTTGCCCAGCCCTCGCTGGCGTCGGCGGCGGTGATAGGTGGCCTCGATCCAGGTGACGATGGCGAGGCGCAATTCTTCTCGGGTCTGCCATCTCCGGCGGTTCAGGACGTTCTTTTGCAACAGCGAGAAGAACGATTCCATGGCGGCGTTATCCGCACAGGCGGCCACTCGACCCATCGAGCCCCGCAGCCTGGCGTTGGCCAGGGCCCGCACGAAGGCATTGGAACGGAACTGACTTCCCCGGTCCGAGTGCACGATCGTGGCCACCGGCCCTCGTAGGGCGATGGCGTTGGCCAGAGCCGACACCGCCAGCGCCGAGTTCATCCGCTCACTCACGGAGTAGGCGTCCGACCACACCCGAGCATGCCCACGGAGGAGGCCACCTGGGTGTCGCCTTGGGTCACCATCACCGGCCGAGATGCGCTGGAGCGTTCACTTCTGAAGCCTCCTTGCTCGGGTTCTGCGTGGATCGACAACTGGAGCCTCCTCTGCTGAAAGGGACTTCTCATGCATCCTCGGGAGTCAATCGGCCGAGCCTCCTGAAGAATCACGGCCAGCTGGTGGCGAAGAGTCCCGACCCCTTTCCAGACTGCAGCAAGGGATTTAGGATCGGGTCCGAGGAGGCGGGAGAATGGCCAGTTCAGATCGGCACAGGTTGCCAAGGCCCGGAAGGCGCGGTCGGCTGGTCATTCTGCGGCCGGCCCCCCGGTGACTGCGAATGAGCTGAGCCGTTTGGAGTACCGGTTCAACGGAGCGATCCGGTACTTCGACTCGGAGGAGAATTCGTCTGAACGCTGCGCCATCGTGTTGCTGCACGGCCTGGGTGGCGCCCTGGATCACTGGTCGGCCGTGATTCCCGTCCTGCGGAAGGACCAGCGGGTGATTGCGCTGGATCTGCCCGGTTTCGGACGCAGCGTCCTGCCAACCGGCGGCCTGTCTGTGGAGAACATCGCTTCGGACATCCACCGCCACGTCGCGGACCTCGGCGTTTCAGAAATGCACCTGGTCACCCACTCCGTCGGCGTCTACATAGGTCTCGAGATGGCGAATCAGGCACCACAACGCATTAGGCGACTTTCAGTTATAAGTGGGACGCTGTTCCGGCTGAGTAGGGCGATCGCCCAGCCTCACCTGTTCAGGGACGACCGGATGCTGGCAGTTCAACTACTGATCCACCTGAGCCTGGGCTCATTACCGGTGACGTTCCGCACCGCTTCAATGATGACGAGAAGTCCCGTTCTTCGCTCGCTGGTACTTCGACCGTTCGTCGGCAACGCCCGCGGGATCAGCCCGGAGATGGTCACCACGTGCCTGTCCGGGAACACCGGCCGATCCATCCCCGACGCGTTGAGGATCGCCCGAAAGATTTCGCTCTTAGACGTCTGGATGAAGGTTTCCGCACCCACCAACCTGATTTGGGGAGACCGTGACCGGTTGATCAACGACCGTGACCTGGAGATTGCCGGCGCCAACTCGGTGATCCAGCAAAGGCTCCCGCTGCCAGGAATCGGCCACTGGCCAATGGTGGAGGATCCTGCAGCCGTCGCCGCTTTTATCATTCAAGCCGAACATTACGAATGACACCTACCGAGCAAGAGGGGGCTACTGGTGAGGCGCTAGAGCCAGACTCGTGGCTATGGAGACTTGGCCGCTTGGTTGATCCGACGGGATACCGACAGGCTCGACGGAGAAAGAAACAGACCTCTGATTCACTTGAATTTGATGGAGCGCTGATTTCGAAGTGCATGACACTGCTTCTCTCGGTGCGGTGTAGATACTTCGTATTGCTCTTTTCCGGCGCCACAATCTTATGCGCAGGAATAGGTGCGTTCGCTGAGTCCCAGTTTGGTTCAATTATGGATGTCCAAGCCATTGGGGTTCGTGCTGATGAGGCTGGCAGTATTAGCATTCCGCTGCTCAAAGATTATAGTGCCCTATTGCTCGGATTGGGCGGGATATCCACGGCATGTATTGCACGCTGGCAGTGGTTGGTGATGCGTAGAGCGATCCCCAAACTCGTCGATACAGGTGCGATAGCGTTCAGCGATTCGCAGTTGGTGAAACTGGTTCAGAGTTCGAACGAGTCCCTGCGACGCTGGGGCGGCGCAGTTCCGACGATCGTCTCAATAGCCCTGATCTGGTTCCTCCTTGTTGAGAATGCCTCCTGGCAGTTCCACACGCGGGGAATCTACGAATCGTTCGCTCCGCCAGAAGCCAACTCTTCCGATTGGGCGTTGGATGCGTATGACGGTTGGTGGGCGAGGCCGAGCTCATACGCGATCGCCTGGTCGGGCCTTAGTGTAAGCATACGGTTGCCTATCGGAGCAGGAGCGTTTGCGTATAATACGATTGCTGTAGGCATCTTCTATATTTTGGCTTTACAAAACTTGGTCGGACTACATTGTTTAGTAGTTCTGCGGCGGCTGGCACAAAAAAGGATCCAAAAGAGGCTTATCCTCAGTGACGCTAACAACTGCTTTGGATGGACCGCGTTCGCAGAGATTCTCCGGACAGTACGTGTAGCTCTATTTATTGACGCTCTTATGCTCACAGCTTTCGGCGCTATGTTTGGGCCTCAGTCGTTAAGTTGGCTTTGGATTGGCATTAGCTGGATCATCGTAGCAGCATATTGCTTTCTGTATTTGCCGATAAGGCAGTTACAGCGTATTGGCAATGACCTGGTTCGAGATGAACTCGATCGAATTAAGAATGGTCCAGCCGCTGGTCTCGGTACGGCTGCGACCGAGCGACGAGCCCTCACCCCTGGGGAATGCTTACTGGCGCTTCGATTGGCCGAGATTGGACGCTGGGCGCTCTTTGCTAGTGGAACCGGGGACCTTCTGAAGTTCTATGGCCAGACGGCCGCGTCCGTCGTCCTGCCCCTTGTCATCACGAACCAGCTGTCCGCGTTGATCGGATGAGGAGAATTTGGGTGGTTGGAGGCAGTCTCGGCGGCCTACGGCCGCTGAACCGGCTGTCAAGCTGAGGGCGCTGAGGTGACCCCCCTGTAGTAGTCTAGTGCCCTGACCGGTCTGGAACGCCCGGTTGGTCTACCACTGTCGGCGCGGCCCACCCCCGGCCGGGCGCACCCGTGGAAGCAGGGAACATCGGCCTCGGCGCCCATTCGCCGCCGCCAGCCTTGATCGACGAGCGCCCTGCCCTTCGATCCCGGCGCCCTCACCTCCGACCCCGCTCGGGCTCATACAGGATGGCAACCAAAGCGGAGGTGTCGATCACCATCAGGAGGGGATTCCCTGGTGGTCATAACCGAGGATCTCCTCCTCAGTTCGGTTGTCAAGCACTGGAAGGGCCGCACAGCGACGGGCTATGGCGGCGACGACTGTTTGGATATCAGAGCCTCGGGCTTGGCCACGGATACGTTCCAGGCGCTCGGCGACAGAACGCCCGACCGCCTCGGTGATGGTCTCGCCGGTGGCGGCAACCAACTCCCGTACCAGGTGGTCAGTCGCTGCGTCCTTGATGTTGAGGGCCCAAAAGAAGGAACACTAACAGGGAGATTCTGAACCAGAGCGGTCTGGAAGAACGAAGTGGTAGGCTCCAACCATGCGATCCACCATCGACCAAGGCGGTCGAGTCGTGATCCCAATGGAGATTCGGCGTCGCATGGGCTTGGCTCCGGGATGCGAACTAGAGATCGTCGAGCGGGACGGAACCATCGAGTTGGCACCGGTAGCCGCGGCCATTCGCTTGGAGCGGTCGGGAGACGTGTTGGTCGCTGTCTGTGATGAGGAACTTCCCCTCTTGGACGATGAGACGGTGCGGGCAACGATGGATCGGGTGCGCCGCTGAGCGGGGCGCAGGCCACTGCCGTCGACACCAGCATCGTGGTGGCGGCCTTTGCCCAATGGCACCCCGGGCACTTGTCCGCCCTGGAGGTAATGAAGGGGGCTCCAAAGATCCCAGCGCACTGCGCCATGGAGTCCTACTCAGTACTCACCCGGCTTCCGGCGCCTTACCGCGTCTCGCCAGCTACCGCTTTCGCCTATCTCGACCAATGGTTCAGTCAGCCCCTGCTCACGCTGGCCGAGAACGAGGTTCGTGGCCTTCTTCGCCGTCTGGCGGACGCGACGATCGCCGGGGGGGCGGTTTACGACGGTCTAGTTGGAACCTGCGCGGCAGCCAACGGTTGCCGACTTGTCACCCGGGATCGTCGGGCGGCGGTCACATACGAGCGGCTCGGCGTTTCCTTTGATCTGCTGGATTGATCCCGCCGGCAATGTACGGGCGACGGAAGCGTCGAAAAATCGTGGTGTGTCGCCCATCCCGCTTCGCCCAAGGGTCAGGCCGAGGTGGTCACCTGGGACGCCTGCTGAGAGGTGAGGCGTCGGATCTCATCGGCGGGGGCGACCAGCCAGAAGTTGGCCAACTCGGTCTCCCAGTTGGACAACAGCTTTGCGGCAACCACAGATGACGTCAACTCCAGGTGCCGTTCGATCATCCATCGCAGATCGATGGCGAGGTCGGGATCGGGTCGAATGGTGTCGACCAGAGCGGAATTGAGGCGGGAGGCCAGGTTGCCGGTGGGGTCGTGGACGAACGCCCGTCCTCCGGTCATGCCAGCGCCCAGGTTGTGGCCCACAGGGCCGATGATCACCACCGTCCCTCCGGTCATGTACTCACAGGCGTGGTCGCCCACTCCCTCGACCACCGCGCTGGCGCCGGAGTTGCGGACCCCGAAGCGCTCGCCCGCCACCCCGGCGAGGAACAGGTCGCCCCCGGTGGCACCGTAGAGGCAGGTGTTGCCGGCCAGAACGGGGCTGCCCGAATCGAGGTGACCGGTGACCGCACGAGTCTCGGGCCCGGGCCGGATGCTGATCCGCCCGCCGGCCATGGCCTTGCCGACGTAGTCGTTGGCCTCGCCCTCGAGGTGCAACTCGATGCCGTGGCCCAGGAAGGCGCCAAAGCTCTGGCCGGCCGACCCCGCCAGCCTGACCGTCACCGTCCCCGGTGGCGGAACCGAGCCGAACTCCAGTGCCAGGGCCCCGGACAGGGCGGCCCCCACGGTCCGGTCGGTGTTGGCGATCGAATAGGCCAGTTCGAAGTCCTCGCCGTCCCAGATTCGCCGGTAGGCGTCGGCCACCAACCGGTCTCCCAGGGCCGAACGGGCTTTTTGGATCGGCACCGGAGCGAGGAAGCGCCGGGGGGCGTCCGGGTTGGCTGGTGGGGTGATCAGGGGCGACAGATCCATGGACATGGCCCGAGAATCGTCGAGGACCCGGGGCCGCAGGCACTCGACCCGACCGATGGCGTCGTCGAGAGTCCGCAGGCCCACGGCCGCCAACCCCCGGCGGACCTCCTCGGCCACGAACAGCATGTAGGCGGCCACCCCGGCGGGGGTGCCGGCGAACTTGGCCCTCAGATGCGGCCGCTGGGTGGCCACCCCGGTGGAGCAGGTGTCCTTATGGCAGGCCCTAAGCATGATGCAGCCCTCGGCAATCATGGCCGCGGTGCCGAAGGAGAACTCGTCGGCCCCCATGAAAGCGCCGACCAGAACGTCCCGACCGGTCATGAGGCCGCCATCGATGCGCACCCGGATACGACTGCGCAGGCCATTGGCCACCAGGGCCGCCTGGGTGTCTGCCAGCCCCAGTTCCCAGGGAAGGCCGGCATGTTTGATTGACGACAACGGCGACGCTCCGGTGCCCCCGTTGCACCCGGAGATGTGGACTACCTCGGCTAGAGCCTTGGCCACGCCGGCGGCGATGGTTCCCACTCCGTCCTCGGCCACCAGCTTCACCGAGACGTCGGCCAGGCGGTTGACCTGTTTGAGGTCGAAGATGAGCTGGGCCAGATCCTCGATGGAATAGATGTCGTGGTGGGGAGGCGGGGAGATGAGGCCGATCCCGGGCTGAGTGTGACGCAGCGCGGCGATCTCCTGGCTGACCTTGTTGCCCGGTATCTGCCCGCCCTCCCCCGGCTTGGAGCCCTGGGCCATCTTGATGTTGAGTTCGTCGGCGAAGGCGCAGTACTCCGGAGTGACCCCGAAGCGCCCCGAGGCGATCTGCTTGATCCGGCTGTTCTTGTCGCCTCCCTCAGGCCCGCTCCTTCCCCTGGTCTCGAACCGGCGGCGACTCTCGCCCCCCTCCCCGCAGTTGGACATTGCCCCGATCATGTTCATCGCCTCGGCCAGGGTCTCGTGAGCCTCCCGGCTGAGAGCCCCGTGGCTCATGGCCCCGGTGGAGAACCGCCGGGTGATGGCCCGCGCCGGTTCCACCTCGTCGAGGGGAACCGGTGGACCGGCGGGAACGAAATCGACAAGGTCGTGCAACTCCGCCGGGGAGCGACCGTTGACCAGTTCGGCGAAGCCGTCGTAGAGGTCGTCCCGGCCGTCGCGCAGGGCGGCCTGTAGGAGGTGGGCCGCCTTCATCTGATTGAGCGCCTTGGTCACGTCGTCGCCATGGGTGTGGTACTCGCCCCGCTTGCGAACTCGGTAGTAGCCGCCGTCGCCCAGGCGCCCCTCGCCATGACGGGCCAGGACATCGGCGCCGAGTTCGGCCCAGCCGAGCCCGCCCACGACCGACGGTGTGCCGGCGAAGCACAGGTCCACGACCTCAGGGCCCAGGCCGATGATCTCGAAGATCTGGGCGCCGCGATAGGAGTCGACCGAGGAGATTCCCATCTTGGACATGATCTTCATGACCCCGTCCTCGGTGGCCGCCTGGAGGCGCTGCTGGGCCTCGGGCCCGGAGATGTCGGAGTCCAGGTTGGCGTCGGCCTCGGCCGCCACGGTGGCCAGGGCCAACTCCGGACAGACGGCGTCGGCTCCGTAACCGAGCAGGCAGGCGGTGTAATGGACGTCCCGGCAGTCGTTGGTGCGCACCACCAGGCTGGCGGCCGGGCGGAGTCCGGCCTCCACCAGACGGTGATGGACGGCGCCGGTGGCGGCCAGGGCCGGTATCGGCGCCCGCTGGGACCCGATGCCGGTGTCGTCGATGACGCAGATCGAGGCCCCGGCCGCCACCGCCTCGGCGGCCCGGTGGCCCAGGCGTTCCACCGCCGCCCGTAGCCCGGCCGGGCCCTCGGCCACGGCGAAGGTGGCATCGAGGTGTACGGCGTCGAAGCCGTCGGTGGCCCCGCTGCCGGCCAGCAGGGAGTCGACGGTGGAGGGGTAGACGAAGAAGCTCTTGAGAGCGAGCAGGTGGGTGGCCTCGGGGCCCGAGGAGCAGATGGGGGCACGAGGTCCGAGCAGCGTGCGCAGGCTCATGACCAGGCGCTCGCGCAGGTGGTCGATGGGCGGGTTCGTGACCTGGGCGAAGCGCTGCTTGAAGAAGTGGTGGACGGGTCGGGGCCGCCCTGCCAAGGGGGGCAGAGGCGAGTCGTCGCCCATGGAGAACGTGGGTTCCTTGGCATCCGCGGCCATGGGCCGCAGCACCATGGCCATCTCCTCCTTGCTCCATCCGTGGACCGACTGGGCAGTGACCAGGTCGTCGGGCTCGCCCACCGCCTCGATGGGGCGCCCCCGGGAGATGGATCGTTGGCCCTCGGCCACCCATCGACCCCAGGGAGCCAGAGCGGCCAGGTACGCCTTGTTGGCCCGGTCGCCCACGAACCCACCGATATCGGGGTCGATGAAGAGCATCTGCCCCGGCCCCAGCCGGCCCCGGCGAACGCCTCCCCGGCCACCCAGGTCGATGGCCCCCGACTCCGAACAAACCGCCACCAGGCCGTCGTCGCAGATCGCGTAGCGCAGGGGCCGAAGGCCGTTGCGGTCCAGCGCGGCGCCCACCCGCAGCCCGTCGGTGAAGACCAGTCCGGCCGGGCCGTCCCAGGGTTCCATCAGGCAGGCCTGGTAGCGGTAGAAGGCGCGGACGGCCGGATCCAGGTCCCGCTCGCCCTCCCAGGCCTCGGGGATGGTCATGGCGACGGTATGGCGCACCTCACGGCCGGCCCGGGTGAGGAATTCAATGGTGGTGTTCAGTTGTCCCGAGTCGGAATCGGTTTCGTCGAGCAGGGGATGGAACAACTCCTCGGGACCGAGTCCGACGGCGGCGGTTCCCAGCATCGAGCGGGACTTCATGCGGTTGGCGTTGCCGGCCAGGGCGTTGATCTCACCGTTGTGGGCCAGCATGGAAAACGGCTGGGCCCGTTCCCAGGTGGGCAGGGTGTTGGTGGAAAACCGCTGGTGGAAGAGGGCGAAGGGAGCCACGACCCTCTCGTCGGCGAGGTCCAGAAAGTAAGAGGCCAGAGCATCGGCGGTGACCAGGGCCTTGTAGACCAGGCTGCGGAATGAGCAACTGGCCACGTAGGTGCCCCGGGCGGTGGCGTGAATCCGCCGGCCAAGGCGGTAGGCGCGGCGCTCGGCCTGCTCGCTTCGAGCCATTGGCGATTGGGCGGTGGAGCGACCTTGCCAATCGCCGGTGGAGGCTCCGGCGGTGCCGCCGGTGAGGGTCTCATCGGCCAGGGCGAAGACCACCTGGATGATCCGAGGCCGGTTGGTGGCCGCCTGCTCGCCCAGTACCGAATGGTCGGTGGGCGGCGTACGCCAGTCGAGAAGGCTCAGGCCCTCGGCGGCCAGGGCGGCTTCGACAGCCGGGCGGGGCTCTGGTCCCCGGCTGAACAGGACAGCCACCCCGTGGTCGGCACCGAACAGGGCTGCCGGGATGGGCAGGAGGAGCCCGCAGCCATCCGAGGAGCGAGCATCGGCCCCCACCGCCCCCCGGTGGCGGACCCCGGCCAATCCCCCCAGGGCGGCGGTGACGACGTCCCGGCGGGCCCGGCCGGTGGCGTCGGCCACGAAGCCAATGCCGCAGGCGTCGAGTTCGCGACGGGGCGAGATCATCATGGCAGGAGCCTCCTGGGACTGGCGGTCAACCCACGGGGACACCGCGGACAACCGCTGGAGAACGAAGCGATGGCCGGGACGCTCCCTCGCTTGGTGGGCCTCGCCGCGATGCGAAGCCGGTACCGACTCAGTCCATGAGAACCGATGCCTCAGACGAACCGATGCGGTGGAAGAGGCGCCGTTGCCAACCTGCCCCGGGTGGCCACAAGCTACTGCACCCGCCGAGGCCCGGGGAGGGTTGGCTGCGGGCGGAACCGCAGGTCACGGCGCCGAACCCGGGCCTCGGCAGTCCGGTCAGCCCATAACCAGGGTGACGAGGCTCAGGTAGCCGGAGTCGTCACGGGTGGTGGACATGACCAGTTGCGGGTCGAAGAACCCGTCGTTGGTATTGAACGTCGTCCGCCGGTTCCGGCGGCTGTACGACGGGGATTCGTAAACCTCGGTGCTGACATCGTCGTCGAAGAACAACTGGGAGCTGATCATCTCGCGTCCAGAGACCCGGACCTTGGTATGGATGTGGGGGGTCCGCCCCGGGTACCAGCCGGGGTAGACGGTGAGGAACTCCGTGACCCCTGATCCGTCGGCCAACTGTCCGCCCCGCAGATAGCGCGTCTGGTCGGAACCGCCCCCGGCCGGCGGGATGCGCCCGCCCTGGCGTGCCGACCCACCCCCTGGGCCACCGCCGGCGGCGGCGGAGGCCGCCTCGAACGCGGAGTAGAGGCCAGTGGCGTCGCAGTGCCACACCTCGACCAATGCGCCCGGCACCGGCTGGCACTGGCGGTTCAGCACCCGGATTCCCAGGCGCAGGGGCTCGCCTTCGCGGTCCTCCCGTAAGTCCCGCCGCAAGGTTTCGTAGTCCACGTAGTACGGGCCCTCGGTCAACTCCGTCGTGACCGAGCACGAGGTGGCCTGATCGAAGGCGCCCGCCAGGTCAGTTGATGCCATTGGGCGCACCGGGTCGGCGGTGGTCGGCTGCCCGGCGGGGCGGTCACCATTGCCACCCGAACCGCGGTTGGACCCGGTGCCACAGGCCGCCAGAAGCAACCCGCCTCCCATGGCTCCCAGCGCGCAGAGCGCACCTCGGCGGGACATGCGGCCCCGGTCTGTCGACTCTCGGGTCTCGGACTCTCGTGTTTCGGACTCTCGGGTCTCGGACTCTTTTGCTCCGGGCTCTTTTGTTCCGGGCTGGGCAGACCGGGCAACCGGTCTCAAGGTCGATCCAGGAACAGGAGGAATTCGATCTCGCCGTTGGGCTGGACGCGGGCGGGACCAAAGCTGGGGTCGGGGATTCCGAAATCGGCAAAGGTGACCGGGACGGTGCCGCTGACCTCGATCCGTTGGCCGGACTGGCGGGCGGCCAGCGACGCCTCCAGACGTTTGGTGGTGCCCCGGATGGTGAACTCACCGGGAGCGGCAACGGTGGCCCGGGCGGCTGTCGGGAGGGATACCGGCTCGGTGAGCCGGAAGGTGGCGGTGGGGAACTCCGCGGTGTTCATGATTCGTCCTCGGAACTGGTTGTCCCGTCGTTCCTCGTCGCTGGTGACAGACGCCAGGTCCACGGCGATGTCGGCGGCGGTCACCTGTCCGCCGGCGAAGGTCACCTCGCCGCTGACCTGGGTGGTCCGGCCCGCCCCTTCGGTGTCGGCGCCGAAGAGAACTTCGGCCACCCGGTACCCGGCCTCGCTGCCCGCCCCCACCGCCCAGGTGCCCTCGATAGCCGATGGATCAAGGGGTACCGCATCGGCCGTGTCGCCCTCGGACAGTTGCAGGCGTTCGGGCGCCTCCGGTCGAAGAACCTCGGTGTAGAGGCGGGACCCTCCGATCACGGCGACCAGTCCCACGAGGGGCACGGCCACTATCCACCGGATACGACTCTTAGCTGTGCTCGGTGTCATCTCCCCATTCTCCCGGCCCAGGGTTAGAACAACCTTGGACCTTCGTCACAATCAGGTTCCGATGGGCGGCAGTTCCTGTACTTCTGCCTCCTGGACTACGGACCAGAGCCATCCGGCGGACGGTTCGTGGGTTGTTGTCGGAGGCAAGCGGCCGGGCCATCGAGAGCGATCCGGGCGCCTCTGGCTATCCAACTGAACAGTGCTGGATATTCTGTGGCATGACCAAGCGCCTCATCGACGTCGACGACCACAAGCTCGATGCGGTCCGTACCCTCCTGGGAACTCGCTCCCTCAAGGCCACCGTCGACGAAGCCTTTGACGAAGTCCTGGCCTTGGCGGCGCGTCGGCAAGTGTTGTTGGCCGATGCAGGACCTCAGCGTTTGACTGACCCATCCGATCGTCTCGACGCATGGGGCTGAAGCCCTACTACCTGGGGGACACCTCTGCGTTGGCAAGGCTCCATCTCTGACAACCATCGGACGGACGATCGAATTTCGACATGTGCGGTTGACTATGCCGGCGGGATATGGGCGCCGAGGCCGCGGAGGGTGGTGTCGAAGACCTGGTCGATCAGGGTTTCCAGGGGGAAGAAGAGCGGGAACCCGGGCATGGTGATGGCGAGGGAGGTGATCCCGTGCACCGACACCCACAAAGAACAGGCCACAAGCATGGGATCGGCCGGCGTGAGGCGGCCCTGTTCCATGCACACGCGGATGCACTCCACCACGGCCAGCAGCGACTCCGACCCGGGCAGGCGCCCGGCCTGGAAGTCCTCGAGGGTCAGGCCCTGCTTTCCCATCATCAGGATCCGGTACTGCTCGGGGTGGGCCAGGGCGAAGTCGATATAGGTCCGGCCTCGGATGATTAGTTCGTCAAGTGCGTCATCGACCCCGACGAGGGCCACGTTGGCCTGGGCTTCGAGTTGGTCGAACTGGCCTTGGCAGACGGCCCGTATCAACTCGGACTTGTCCTCGAAGTGCAGGTAGATGGAAGGGGGACTGACCCCTACCGCTTGGGAGATGGCCCGGATGGAGACGGCCTCGGCATCACCGGTCTCGAGCAGAAGCTTCTCGGTGGCGGCCAGGATCTCCCGGCGAAGAAGATCACCGTCTCCCCGGGCGGCCCGGGTGCGGACCCGGGCCCGCGACGGCAACGGGTGGATCAAGACCCCCCCGGGACGGCGGCGACGACGCCGGGATCCCCGACACCGGAGGTTGTGGTCCCGGTGGCAGCCCCGGGGTGGCTGGGGGCCTCGCTGATGCCGAAACGGGAGTGCAGGCGTCGCAGGGGCGCCGGAGCCCACCAGTTGGCGTCGCCGGCCAGGCGCATGAAGGCCGGCACCAGGGTGGCGCGGATGAGGGTGGCGTCCATGAGAACGGCCATCGTAAGCCCCAGGCCGAAGATCTTTATGAAGGTGACCCCCGAGGTGGCCATGGCGATGAAAACCACCGCCAGCAGGGCGGCCGCGGCGGTGACGATCCCCCCGGTGCGCTCCAGGCCGGCGGCCACGGCTGCGGTGTTGTCGCCGGTCCGGTCGTACTCCTCCTTGATCCGGGACAGAAGGAATACCTCGTAGTCCATGGACAGCCCGAAGGCGATGCAGAACATGAGGATCGGGGTCGAGATCTCGATGGCACCGGTGGGGGTGAACCCAAGGACGTCGGCCAGGTTGCCGTCCTGGAAGATCCAAACCAGGGCCCCAAAGGTGGCGGTGAGGGACAGAAGGTTGAGCAGCACCGCCTTGATGGGCACCAGCACCGACCCGAACATCAAGAACAGAACTACGAAGGTGATCACCCCGACGATTGCGGCGGCCAGCGGGATCCGGCCCAGAAGGCCAGCCTTCGAGTCGACCAACTGGGCGGAGAACCCGCCGACGGCGATGTCGAACGGCGGATCGGTGGCGCGGATGTCTGCCACCAGGGCCTCACCCTCCGGCGACAACGGTTCGACCGATGGGACGACGGAGAACCAGGTCCCGGCCGTCTCGGCGTCCGGGCTCAGTTCGGGAGTCCGCCCGGGCGACACCGGCCCGGTGGTCGCCACGAACCGCAGCGACGCGGGGTTGAACCCAATCACTGGGTTTCCCTGCACGTAGATCCCGGTAAGGGCGTCCACCCGGGAGACGCCTTCGAGGCGGGACAGGGCGGCGGCGTACTCGTGCACCGCCGGTACCGCCGCGGTCAGGTTGTCGACGCCCGAGGCAACCACCTGCACGGCACCGGCCTCGTTGGAGTTGAAGTTGGTGCGGATGGCGTCGGAAACCTGGCGGCTGGTCACCTCGGGAGGGAGCACCCGGTCGTCCACCTGACCCAATTCGACGTGGAGGAAGGGCACGCCCAGAAGCAGAAGGAAGGCGGTGATCGGGATGGCGAAGGCCAGCGGCCGGCGCATGACCCTGGTGGCCATCGCGTGCCAGAACCGCCCCTCGCCGGCTGGTCGGCGGCGTCGGACCGTCAGCTTGTCGATCCGGTGGCCAAGGGCGGCAAGCACCGCGGGGAGAACCACCACCGACACCAGTCCGGCCACCGCCACTACGGCCACCCCGGCATAGGCGAAGGACTTCAAGAAGGTCAGGGGGAACACGAGCAGCGCCGACAGCGAGACGGCCACCGTGGCCGCGCTGACGATCACCGTGCGCCCGGCGGTCGCCACTGTGGCTGCCACCGCGTCGTGCGGTTCTCGCCCGGCGGCCAGTTCCTCCCGGAAGCGGCTGACCACGAACAGGCTGTAGTCGATGGCCAGGCCCAGGCCCATGGCCGTGGTGAGGTTGAGGCTGAAGATGGTCACCTGTGTCACTTCCGACAGCAACTTGAGGACCACGAAGGTGCCGAGGATGGCCAGGATCCCGATGCCCACCGGCAGCCCCGCGGCCACCACGCTCCCGAAGACCACCACCAGCAGCGCCATGGTGATGGGGATGGCCACGGCCTCGGCCTTGGCCAGGTCCTCTGTGACCGCCTCTGAGACCTGGCGGAAGATCTCGGCGTAGCCGCCCACGGCCACGGTGATCCCGTCGCCTGACCGGGTGAAGCGGGGGGAGAGAATCTCGACGGCGTCGTTGACGGCGTCCTCATCGCCCCCGAGGCGGGCGAGAACCAGGGCCTGGGAACGGTCCTTGCTGGCGAGGGGGGGAGCCGAGGCCAGGGTCCAGTAGGAGCCGGCCTGCACCACCCCCGGGGACTCCGCCAACTCGTTCGTAAGCGCAGTGCCGGCCGCGACCACCGACGCTTCGTCGACGTCGCCGCCCTCGGCGGTGACTAGCAGGATCAGGTTGGGCTGGCCGGAGTGGAAGACCTGGTCCACCGTCCGCACAGCCAGGGTGGACTCCGCGTTGGGATCCTCGAACCCCCCGGAACTGAGCCGGCTGGCGACGTCGCCCCCGTAGAACCCCGACGCCACCAACCCCACCAGGGTGATGGCCAGCACCACCCAGCGGCGCCTGGCCACCGTCGCCCCCAGCCTCATCAGCATGGTCCCCACCCCTTTGTCGTTTTCGAACCGCTGTGGTCGCCGAATCGCCGCTCCCGGCGGTGAGCACCCATAGGTTAGCGCTGTTCACCTGAGATGTGACGGCGGGCTTCGTCGGCCCTCAGCCGGACGGACGATCCAGGGACGCCTCAAGAGCGTCACCGATCAGGGTGAAAGCCAGGACAGCCAGAGCGAGGGCGAGGCCCGGAAACAACGCCATCCACCAGGCCCGCTGGAGGAACTGCTGGGCATTGTTGACCAGTGCACCCCAACTGATGCGGTTCTGGTCCCCCAACCCCAGGAACGACAGTCCGGCTTCGATCAGGATCACCCGTGCCGAGAACAGGGTCAGGATGACGGTCACGCTGGGGAGCACCTTCGGGACCACGTTTCGCCCCAGGACCCGCCATGCCGAGGCGCCTGCCGCCCTGGCTGCGACCACGAACTCCCTGCTGCGAAGGGAGATCACCTCGATCCGGACGATCCGGGCGATGGACGGCCAGGACGTGACGCCGAGGAGAATTATCAATCGATCGATTCCCGGCCCGAAGTATGCGATGGTCAACAGGGCCATGAAGAACCGTGGTACGACCTGAATCAGCTCCGCGAACCTCATAATCAGATCATCGGCGACGCCGCCGAAGAACCCGGATATTGATCCGAGCGCCAGCCCGATCAGGCCGGAGATCGAGACCACGAGGAGTACCACCATCATTGATGTCCTGGCTCCGTGAACGATGCCTGTGGCCAAGTCCCGACCCAGGTTGTCGGTGCCCAGGATGTTCTCGGACGATGGTGGGGACAACGCCGGTCCGGCTGAAGTATCAAACGGGTCCCCGGGTGCGATGACCCCGGCCAGTCCGGCGACCAGGATGAGGGCTGTCAGAAGAACTGCTCCAGCGATGGCCGACGGGCCCAGGATGAGACCGCGCCCCGGTGGAGCCAGATTCAAACTTTCCTCGTTCGGGACCCGTCCGATATTCACGTCATCGGTACCGAAGGCGCGGATCAACCCGAGCCGCCGCCAGGTCGGTCAGGAGATTGGCGATCAACACGGCAACCGACGCGGTCAGGACCAGGCCCAGGGCCAGAGGTCTGTCGCCGGAACTGGCTGCGTCACGCAGGAGCAGTCCAATGCCCGGCCACGAAAAGACGGTTTCGATTATCACCGCTCCTGAGAACAAGAAACCAATCCGGGCACCAATGATGGTAACGAGGGGCAGGGCCGCATTTCGGAAGGCGTGCCGGGCGAGAACATCGCTATCGGTGAGCCCTTTGGCCCGGGCGCTTCGGGCGTAGTTGCTGTTCAACTGCCGGGCCACCCCCGATCGCGTCAGACGAGCCAGCAGGGCTATTTCAGATATGGCCAGCACGACCACCGGAAGAGCAAGATGCCAGGCGACGTCGAGGACATATTTGATGCCGGTCAGTTGAACTCGATCCGAGGTCATTCCGAGCACGGGAAACAGGTTCAGGTGAAGTCCGAAAACAAGGATCAGGATCTGGCCCAGCCAGAAACTTGGTATGGCATATCCCCACAGGGTTGTCACCGTGACCAATCCGTCAAGCCCCCGGCTGGATCTCCGGGCGGCCGCTCGACCGAGCAGGATTCCAAGGAACGACGACACCACGAGCGCGGACGACGTAAGCAAGAGGGTGGCGGGGAGGCGCTCGGCGATAAGGCTGCGGACGGGGCGGCCCAGCAGGAAGCTGTCGCCCAGGTCGGCACGGATCAGGTCGGTTGCGTATCGAGCCAACTGAACCCTGAGCGGATCATCGAGCCCCAGTTGCCTCCTGACCTCGGCCAGGATGGCCGGGTCGGCCTCGGGGCCGGCAATGGCCACCGCCGGGTCACCCGGACTGACGAAGGTGAGGGCGAAGGTCACCAACATGATGGCGCCAAGGGCGGGGATCAACTGCAGCAGCCTGCGGGTGACATAGCGCGCATTCACCGCCTGGTCCCTGGATTGGCGATCACCCGGTCCACCGAAGGTGGGAGCCTACGCATCCGACTCAGAGCCCGTCCTTTGGGAGCCTTTCGGGGTCTTCAGGAAAATCACAGGATCGTGAAATACGTTCCGGGGTCTTCGTATCTGTGGTCGCCTGTGAGAGGAGCTATATGTTCTCAGCACTTAGCCGGAGGTTGGACAAGTCCAAGCAGCCGGACGATGGATTCACGCTGATCGAACTCCTTGTTGTCGTAATCATCCTCGGAGTTCTGGCCGCCGTTGTCGTATTCGCGGTGGGCGGCGTCGGGGACAAGGGCCAACGGGCGGCCAACGAGATCGACGAGCGAACACTCAAGACCGCCCAGGAGGCCTACTGCTCGAACAACGGGCGTTACGGATCCGAAGCAGAACTGGTGGCGGCCGGCCTCCTGGCCGAGGAGTCCGTGACCCACAACGTGGTTTTGGAGGCCGACGGTCCCTGCACCGGTGCCGGCGTGGCGGAGGCGTCGGCGTTTCGCCTCGAGTGCGCCCCCGACACGTCCTGCGGGCCGTCGTCGACACCGGTGTTGGGTGGGACGCTGATCGTCAACTCCGGTACAGGGGCCCCCGGTACCGCGCTCAATCACTCCGTGAACACCGCCAGTGAGGTGGTCAACAACGCCGCCAATATGTTCAACGGACTCCTGCGGTACGAGCTTGACGGAAGCCTGGGTGGAGATCTCGCTCAGAGCTTCACCTTCAACAACGCCGTGCCGGCAGCCTCGAACCCCAACTGTTCGCCGGGACCCTGCGACGCGATGACAACGGTTGGAACCTTCGTGCTGAGACCCGACGTTGTGTTCCATGGGATCAACTCCAGCGTCCCCGGAGACGGGGACATACTGGATCCTGACGACGTGGAGTTCAGCTTCGCCCGGGCCATTCTGGCCGCCCACAGCCGGACCCGCGCTCTGAACCCCACGCTCGGCGTGACTGGGCAGAGCACCACCACCTCCGTCCCGGTTGATGCCATCCAAACGCTGCCACCCACGCCTGGCAACGGTGGAACGGTCATCTTCAACTTCCGCCAGGTCTTCGCGCCGGCCCCGTTCGCATTTACGGTCACTGAGGCCCCGATCATCTCCGAAACTGCCTACGGCCCATGTTTCGCCAACGGATCGCTGTTCAACATCGCGCCGGCAACTCCGCTGTGCCCGGCCAACACCAGCCCGGTCGGAACGGGACCGTTCCGCTTTGTATCGCTGGGGCCCGATGGCGTGCGGACGGCCAAGAACCCCGACTACTTCCGGTTCGACGGAGCCGGCAACCGGCTGCCCTACCTCGATGAGGTGTTTCGCAAGGTCATCACCAGCAACTCGACCACCGCCCTGGAGGACGGAGCGGTCGACGTCGGCGGGTTCTCCTTGAGCGACATCCCCCGCGTCCGTTCCAATCCCACCCTCAGCGTGGCCTTCCCCCGCAGCACCAACATTCTTCAGATGGCCTTCAACATGACCAAGCGCCAGGCCGGGTCGGCCACCTCGGCCCCGCCGCCACCGGGCGGCGCCGGCTCCGTTGGTGCGCCTCCGCCGCTGGGCTACCCGGCGACGAGTCCCTACTACGGGCAGAACAAGGCCGGATCCAACGAGAACGCCCCTCCCCACAAGATCCTGGGTGACAGTCGGGTGCGCGAAGGCATCTTCAAGGCCCTGGATCGCAACAAGATCTGGGAAAACGTCCAGTTCAAGACAGGCCGGGTGGCCGATGCCCCCATCCACAGCGACTTTGCCCTGCCCAACGGCGGCGCCTACCAGGGCGCCCAACCGCTTCCCACGTTCGATCGGGACGCCGCCGGGGTTCTGCTGGCGGCCGCCGGATGGTCCGATACGAGCAACCCCGACGGCTTCCGGCGAGCTCTGGATCATCCGAACGAGACGAACTCCGATCCTGAGCTGGTGGTTCCCGACGGCACCAAGCTGGCCCTGGATTATCTGTTCGCCACCGGTGGAGAGATCATGGCGGCCGAGATCAAGTCTCAACTCAAGACGGTGGGCATCGACGTGACCACCATCGGAGGCGGGAACAACACCATCCTGGCCCCCCGCGTCTTCCATGCCCGCACCTTTGATCTGGCCTTTTATTCGAACAACAACGGCGCCGAGCCCCAGTTCGGGGCCCGCCGGCTGGTTCACACCGATCAGGTGGTGCAGTCGAACTCCTTCGCCAACGGTTCGGGCTACAAGAGCACCCTGATGGACAGCCTGTGGCTCGATGCCAGCAAGGCACCCGACACGGCCACCTACCAGGCCAAGTTTCTTCAGATTCAGCGCATGATCCTGGGCCAGGACACACCGGGCGGGCCGGCCCTGACCGCTTTGGAGCAGGCCCAGAAGTTTCCTGTGGTCCACCTGGTGGAGTCGGTGAACATCCGGGGAACCACCGCTCGGTGCAGCGGCTTCAACCACGGCGACACCGGGCTCTACATGGAGGCGGCCCATTGCGCCCGGTAAAGGTGGCGCCGGGCCGGTCCGCTGTGGCAGGGGCGGCCAGGCGTCCCCGCCAGCAGGCCCGGTGAATCCCTGTTGAGGATCGTCATGATGGGCAAGGGGGGGTCGGGGAAGTCGACCCTTGCCGGCCTGTTGGCCACCGCTCTGGTGGAGGCCGGCCAGAGCGTGGTGGCCTTCGACGCCGATTCTGTTCCGGGGCTGGGTCAGGTCCTGGGGATGGACCCGAGCGACGACTGGTTCCTGGCCGGAAGCGCCGAGCGGCGAGACGGCGGTTGGAGCCTGGTGGCCAGCCCGCCCCAGACCGTGGGGGAACGGGCTCGGACCACGCCAGGGGGTATCCGCTTCATCCAGATCGGCAACGTGGGGGCGGAGCTCAAGGACTTCGAGTTCCGCCGTGAGTCGTTCCCGGAGATGTGGTCGGCCACCATGGCCTTCAACACCGTAGCCCGGACCTACGACGAGGCCGGGGGATGGGTGGTGGTCGACCTCCAGGGCGGGACCCTCCAAGTGGCGGGAGGAATGGCGGGAACCAGCGGGTTTGCCCTCCTGGTGGTGGAGCCGTTCGCCAAGTCGGTCCTGACCGCCCGCCGCTTCGTCGAGATGAAGCCGTGGCCACCCGGACTTCGGCTGGTGGCGGTGGGCAACAAGGTCCGTGACGCCGCTGACCGGGAGTACCTCGAGTCAAGCCTGGCTGAACTGGACGTGCCCCTGTGGGCCTGCATCGGTTTCGACCCGGCGGCCGGGCTGGCTGAACGCGAGGCCCGGGCTCTGGCCGGGCTCGACCCCAGCGCTGGACTTCGCAGAGCGGCGGTGGACCTCGCGGAGCGGTTCATGAAAGAAGCGGCCCCCGTCAGCGCGGTGGAGGCCCGTTGAATGCACCCGGGGCGCCGATTCTGGCGTACCGATCGTCGGTTCAGGACTGATCTGTCCAACAGGACTTCGACCCAAGGAGCATGGTGATGCACAAGATCGCGGTGGCGGGCAAGGGTGGTTCGGGCAAGACCACGGTGGCCGGCGTGCTGGCCCGGCACTGGGCCTCCGACGGCTTCGAGGTCCTGACCGTCGACGCCGACGAGAACCCCAATCTCGGGATCTCGCTCGGGCTGGGGGTGGAGCGGACCCATGCCCTGATCGGGGCACGGGAGGCGCTGCTTCCCGACGGGCCGGCCATCTCTGCGCCGATGGAGGAGATCGTCGACCGCTTCGCGACCGAGGTAGGCGAGAACGTTCGCATTGTGCAGGTGAAAAAGTTCGACCACTTCCGTCCCGGTTGAGGCGGGCTATCTGCCGGGCAGTTGCTCGCGGCGTTGGAGAACAAGCCGGGTCGGGTCGTGCTCGTCGACCTGGGTGGGGGAGTGATGACGGTGGCTCGGGGCGACGAGAGTCAGATCGACGCTCTGGTGGTGGTGGTCGAGCCCTACCCCCGGTCCTTGGAGGTGGGCCGGAGGCTTTTGGACATGGCGACGACGAAGAACATCTCCCGGCGCGTGGTGGTGGCCAACAAGATCACCGACGCGCAGGACCTGCGGGTCGTCGTTGAGTTCCTGGGGGCGGAGCCGGACTGGATCCTCCCTCAGGACGACTCGGTCAGAACCGCCGACCGGTTGGGCGCTTCCCCCATCGACCACGACTCCGGGTCCGTGGCGGTGGCTGAACTGCGAAAGCTGGCCTCAGCCCTGGTGGAGCCAACGGCGCGGAACGCTTCCGGCTGACGCCTGGGATTCGACCGAGGGGAGGAGCAGCGTCACCCCGCCCTTGTCAGGGCCAGGTACTGGCCGCGGTACCCGCAGGGGCAGTCCTGGCCCAGGCGCGGCGCCAGTCGGCGGCTTGGGGGCCGGTGGCGTCGGGGGTGGACCCGTCGGCGGCCCGGCGACGGGCCGACCACCAGTCGGTGGCTGATTCGTCGCCCAGGGCAGCCACGGCCGCCTCGATGCGGGCGGAGAAGCGGCGGGCGTCCTCCCCGGCATCGGGCACCAGGGGCTCGCCGATATTGATCAGCACGCCTTCGCCCCGGCGGGCGGGGCGGGGGAGGTGCTGGCCCCGCTTCCACAGGTTCCCGGTTCCGGCCAGGTGAATGGGCACCACCGGACAACCGGTCCGTAGCGCCAGATAGGCCGCTCCCCCCCGAAAGGTCCGGCCCCAACCGTCCGGGCTCCGGCCTCCTTCAGGGAAGATCACCAGGTTCCAGCCCTCGGCGACGAGGTCGGCGGCGAGATCGGCCGACTGGCGTTCCACCCGGTTGCGTTCCATGGGAATCGCCCCGATGGCCAGCGACGAGACAGCTCCGGCCAGGCGACTGGAAAAGAAGTAGTCGGCGGCAGCCGCGGTTACCGCCCGGTGGCGGAACCGCTCCGGTAGGGCCCCCAGGACGAGTGCGGTGTCGAGATGGCTGTGGTGGTTGGCCGCGAATATCGCCGGGCCGGCCAGGGTGGAGATGCGGTCGGCCCCCGACACCGCCGGCCGGGCCACCAGATGCGAAGCCGGCCGCAGCACACCGTCGACTACCAGGGCCCGGGCCATGCGGGCGGGCATCCTTCGGGACCAGTCGGTGTTGTAGTTGACGCCGGTGCGCGCCGGCTCCGGTGGTCGTTCGAGGGTGGTGGGCCAGGTGGGAGGGCCGAGCGGGAAGCCTGAAGGCAGCCGGAGGCGGCCCAGGGGCGGGCGCATCAGGAGTTCACCGGCGTTGACGACAAATCAGTCATGGACGAGGCGGAGGAACACAGACCGTCAGGCTCAGGTGACGTCGGCCATGAGGATCGGCGGGTTGTGGATGTGGGTGATCGACGGGTCGGGACCGACCACGTCCTGGGCCATCTCCAAAGCGTCAGCGAGGGTTGACGCCGACTTGAATCCCAGGCGGCGCACCGCCTTGGGCTCTCCCCCCAGGATGATCACCCCCCCCAAATGGGCCAGGGCATGGGCACCCCAGTACCACATGTAGAACGGGTGGACACCGTGGTAGGCGTTGCCCGTCCGGTACAGGTGGATGTACCAGGGGTCGGTGGCGAAGCCCTCCTCGAACTTCGCCTCGATCTCGGCCGGGTTGGTGGTCTCGGCCAGGACCTGCTCGTAGAAGTCGATGTAGCTGGGGTGGTGTACCGGGTGGAACTCCTCCCGGGTGGGGTGGCTCATGATGACGACGCCCCCGGGGCGAACCAGTGGCTTGTTGCGGTACAGGTTGAAGAAATACCCCAGGCCCAGGCACATCACCAAGATTGGGTTCATGACCGAGTTGACGTTGTAGGGGCAGATGAAGGGAAGCCCCATGGTCAAGATGTCGCTCTGGCCCTCCACGGGGACCAGTTGCTGGCGGTAGACGTGTTCGGTGGTCAGGCGGTGTACGGCCTCGACCTCGCCGGCCTGAACGCTGGTCAGCCCGTAGGGGGCTCTCACCGCCTGGAAAACCTGGCGGGCGACTCGGGGAGGGGTTCGCGCCAGGGCGGCGGAGGCGGCCAGGTAGGCGGCGCGATCGGCGGCCTTCCACTCCCATTCCCGCTTCTGCATGAAGGTGAAGGGAGCCGCGAAGGTGTCGTTGTTGAGGGTGGTCTCGATCTGGAAGATTCGAACGCCCTGGGCGGCGAGATGGCGTCCCATTCGCCAGTTGGAGCTGTGGAGTTCCGAACGGTGCTGGTCCATGAAGGAGCGGCTGCGTTCCATGGTGGCGACATTGTGATGGTGGCGAAGGCTCCGGTAGGAGGACAGACCTGTGGCCACGCTCTTGTGGCCCCCGTCCATGGCCACCAGGTTGATGTTGACGTAGACCAACAGGTCGCTGGTGGCGGCCCGGCGGTTGATCTCGACGTCCTCGCCCGCCTCGGTCTGGCCCAGGTGGACCAGGTTGGACGGGTCCTCGGCATCGTGCTGGGTGAGGCGTCCCGAGGGAGCGAAGGCGTCATAGACCCGGTCTCCCAGGGCCTGGCGCAGTTCGGGCTCGGTCATACGCCGATGAAGGGCCAGCGCGGCCACCAGGACCACGTCGTCCACCCCAGCCTCGGCGGCCACGTCCAGGACCGCCTCGATGACCCGCTGGCGGACGTCGGGGCGCCGCATCTGGGGAAGCGGGAGCGACACGTCGTCGAAGGCGATGGTCAGGCGCATCCCAGGGCGCAGAAGGGCGGCCAGGGGCTCGCTGTCACCGGTCGGGTGCGCGAGGGCGTGGCGGATCGCCCCGTTGGGGTCGGCCAGGGCGGGAATGGGCTCGGCCGGATAGATGACGCGCGAACCCACAGGCAGGCGTTCCAGGCGGAAGCTCTCCCCCGACTGGAACAGGGTGGGCGGGGTGGAGCGATCCACATCCAGGACGAAACCGGGACGGCTCATGGCTGAGGGAACCGATTTGTCGTCCGCAGCGACCGGAGGTTTCGCTTCTCGCCGCGGAGGTCGAAAGCGATCTTGACCGCGCCGCGGGGCCCGGCAGCGGCGGCGTGTTCGATGGCCTCACGGTAGCGGGCCAGGGGGTAGAGGGCCGAGACCAGGCGGCCCAGGCGGGCGGCGGCCACCAACTCGAAGGCCAGTTCGAAGGTACGAACCGGCCCGTCGGCCAACCCCGACCGGGCCTCGGTGCCATAGGCATAGGAACCCCGCAGGCTTATCTGGCGATGCCAAAGCGGGGTGAGGTCGACGTTGACATGACCGGGCATTCCCACGAGCACCACCTCGCCGCCGGGGGAGGCCACGGCCAGGTCGTCGGCCAGGGAGGCGTCGCTGCCGACGCAGTCGATGACCACGTCGGCCCCTCCCGCCAGGTGGTCACCGATCATCAACGATCCACTGACCCGGCGCACCGCCCGGCGGACCTCTCCCGGGGCCACGACCACGTCCGCGCCCAGGTCGGCGGCCAACCGCCGCTGCTCGGGGTGCTTGGCCACGGCCATGACCATCGCCGGCGTGGCGAAGTGACGAAGGGCCGCCACCGTGCACAACCCCAGGGTCCCGCTGCCCACCACCACCACGGTGGCCCCGTCGAGGCGATCCGGGGCCGTGCTCAGGACTCCATGGATGGCGCACGCAGCGGGTTCGACCATCACCGCCATCTCGTCGTCGAAGGCCTCCGGGACCGGGTGGACCTGGCTGCGGTGGGCGACCATGGCCACCGACCAACCGCCACCGGTATCGGCGCAGTAGCCGGTCTGCAGTCCGGCGGAGACGGCGCCGACGGCCACGCACCGACAGGCGTTGGTCCTACCTCGTGCGCAGGCCACACAGCCGGGTTCGATCCCTCGCGAGGCGCAGCTGAGAACGGGTTCGACCACCACTCGGGTGTCGTCGTCGAGGTCGCCCACGACCTCGTGTCCGGGGGTGAAAGGGAAGGAAACCAGGGCTTCGAAATAGGGCGACGACCGGCCGTCGACGCTGGCGAGGTCCGACCCGCAGATCCCGGCCAGTCGGGGCCGAACCCGGACCCAATCGGTACCGGGGAGGACCGGCTCGTCGGCGTCGGCCAGGCGAAGCGGACCGACCTTGGCCCCCAATCCCGGGGCGAGGGACCCGGCCAGTCGGGCGGCGGCGAAGCGGGGCAGGGACTCCTCGAACACCAGCGCCTTCATGGTTGGGCCCCGATCCTGTGGGCGGTGAGCGCCGTGCGCCATGGGTCCGGTAGCTGTGCGTTGGGCGGCGGGGCGTTGGGCGGCAGGGCGTTGGGCGGCAGGGCGTTGGGCGGCTGTGCGTTCGGCAGACTGTCGGTCAACGGGAGTTGCCTCATCGCCGGGCTCCCACCAGGCGGGGGGCCAGGGGCAGCAGGGGCATCGGCGCCCCCGGGGTCTTGGCCCAGTGCTCCACGTGCCATCCCCGCTTGCGGGCGATGGCCGCCAACTTCGGCTCGGCGTTGACGGCCACGGGGTGTCCGACCGCCTCGAGCATTGGAAGGTCACTGGCTGAGTCGGCGTAGGCGACCGACTGGGTCAGGTCCAGGCCGTGCTCGTCGGCCAGGCGGGCCATCTCCAGGGCTCGGGCCTCCCCGGTGGGGGGCCCGTCGATCAACTCTCCGGTCAGCCGGCCGTTACGGGTGGCCATGCGCGCGCAGACGACGTCGTCGAACAGGGGGCGCAGGGGTTCGACCACGAAGTCCAGCGCACCGGTGATCAACACCGTGCGGTGGCCCAGCCGGCGGTGTTCGCGCACCCGGCGAAGCCCGGCCGGGAAGGACTTCTTCAACAGCAGGTGGTGGAACAGTTCGCCGGCATCGGTGGCCAGGCGGTCGGCCGGCCCTCCCCGGTAGCGGCGATAGAAGTGGCGAAGGAAGTCGCCGCGGTCCCGGCGGTCCAGGGCCAGTAGGCCCGGAGCCTGGGCGAACATCTCCAGAACGAAGCCCAGGCGCTGATCGTCGCGCATGTGTCGGGTGGCCAGCCAGGCGTAGGAGTCGACCACGTTCGAGGCGATGAGCGTGTTCTCCAGGTCGAAGGCGGCCAGATGGCGCTCGGGGGAGAGCACAGCCCGGCGCCCCCGCTGCGAACGGGACAAGCCCTCGCGGGGTCCCCCCTTGGTGCGGACCCGAGCCTGGCGAACCACCGAGGGGAGGTGAATCTCGGTGATGTAGCGGTCCCAGTCGATAACGGAGGTGTCGAATCCGAACACTGCCTGATCGGCCGCCTCCAGCCTGGCCCACAACCCGGCCAGGCGGCGGTCGTCGAAGGTGGCCTCGGTCTCGGCGTAGGCGCCGTAGAGGCGGACATATTCGAGCGCCCGTTCGGCGTCGTGTCGGCGCTGCTCCAGTCGCGCGGTGACCTCGGCCCGCTGGCCGCGAATGGGGAGGCTTCCCACCAGGCTCTCGGCCTTGTGGAGGGCCCCGACAGCCCGCTCCAACTGGCGCTGGGCCCGGCCCCGGCTCGCAAAGGACCACTCGGGGGCGACGATGGGCTGCCCGTCAGTGTCGTAGAGAGGATGCTCGGTGAAGTACTCCCGTACGCGGTCGACCAGGCGGCGGTAGTGCAGAGGGTTCCGGGCGCCGGTGGCCACGTGGTAGGTGGGGTGAGGGTCCTCGGGGTCCGGTCCCAGGGCGGCCACAGCGATGAGGGCGGCCACCACGAGGTCGACCGGGATCACGTCGACCACCCCCTCGGGGATGCCGGGGAACTCCCGGAGCAGCCCGCGGGCGTAGGAGATGATGACGGGTTCGGCCATTCGGAATCCCCGGATCCATCCCGGGACCGGATCGGCCAGGGCGGACTCGATGATGGAGGGCCGGACCACGCTGACGGGAACCGGACTGGGACTGGCGGCCACCGCCCGCTCGGCCAGGGCCTTGGTATAGGCGTAGGCGTCGGGCCAGCCCAAGGACCGGGCCCGGCTGCGGCCGGCCTCCACCATCTGGTCGGCCACCCATTCCTGGCGGTGGCGCTCGGCCCTGGCGGCAAGTAGCGGGGTGCCCGCCGCGCCCAGTTCGTCCCGGGCCTGGCGGGCGAAGCGGTTCAGGTTCTCGGGTCGGCGACTCTCAGCCTCGTTGTCGTCGCGCGCCCGACGTGCGGACGCAACCTCAGCCTTCCAGTCCGCTTCGGCGGCGAAGGGGGTCAGGTGCAGCGGAGCCTCCGGGGACAGGCCCCGGCGGGTGCCCGCCACGTACGCGGTCGAAACCGTGACCAGGTGGGCGGCGGAGGACTCCTCGGTCAGCAGGTCCAGCACCCGGAGGGGGCCGAGGAGGTTGACCTCCACCGCCGCGTCGAGGGGGGAGTCGAAGCTCACCCGGGCCGCGGAATGGATGACGGTGTGGCAGGCCGCCAGCAGCCGACGGTCGGTCTCGCTCAGACCCAACCCGTCGCGCGACACGTCGCCGTCGACGACGGTGACCCGCCGGGAGATCTCGGCGTCGAAGTCGGTCCATTGGGCTCGCAGACGCCCGAAGGCATCGTTGCCGAACAGTTCGCGCCGGGCCCGGGTGGCTGCCGGTGTGCGCCTGCCGGAGCGGATGACCAGCACCAATCGGCACCCGGGGACGCAGCGCAGCAGGCGCTCGACCAGAGCGGTGCCGAGAAATCCTGTGGCCCCGGTGATGCCGATGGACATCCCCTCGAGACGGCGGGCCAGGGGGGCCAGCGTGTCCGGAGGGGGCTCAGTGTTGTCATCGGCCAACCCGAACCCGCCGGCGTCGAGCGAGTCGCCCGCTTCGAGGGACTCGCCCGGAGCCCTCCCGGCCGCGGCTGGCGGCGGGAGTACCGGTTGGTCCTGGGGGGGGAGCCCGGGCGGATCGTTACGGGCAGGTGTCGGCCGGGCCACAGCCCTTCTCTAGCATCACTGCTGGCTATGGCCACCAATCGAGGGATTCCCAGGGGCTGGCGATGATCACGGGCGAGACGTTGGTTCGGGTCGCAACGCTCCAGGTGGACCGCGACGGGACAGGCGAGTTCCGGGTTGGCGAGAACCTGGTCCAATCGCCCCAGGTCACCTCGGCCAAGGCCCAGGCCACCGATGCGGTCGGCTGGCTGCTGGCCGAACCCCTGCGCATAACGGTGATCGTGCTGGTGGCGGCGCTCCTGTCCCGGCTGGGGTGCCGGCTGGCGCGACGGACGGTGGCGGCCATCGGCACCCGTGCGCCTGTTTCCGAACGGTCTCCCAGGGTGCAGCAGCGGGCGGCCACCCTGGGCGGAGTGGCCGCCAGTGCCATCCGGGCCGTGGTGTGGACCCTGGCGGCGCTGGCCATCCTGGGCGAGGTGGGAGTGAACCTGGGGCCGCTCCTGGCCGGGGCCAGCGTGGTGGGCGTGGCCGTGGGCTTCGGGGCCCAGACTCTGGTCAAGGACTTCGTCTCCGGGTTCTTCATCCTGGCCGAGGACCAGTACGGGGTGGGGGACACGGTGACGGTGGCCGACGTGGCCGGGACGGTGGAGGAGGTGAACCTGCGCCTCACCCGGTTGCGGGCGGCCGACGGGACGGTGTGGTTCGTGCCCAACGGGGAGATCCGCAAGGTGGCCAACTCGGCCAAGGGGTGGTCCTTGGCCACCGCCGACGTATTGGCGGCGCCCTGGGCCCCGACCGACCAGGTGTTGACAGCCGCCCGGCGAGTGGCCGAGGAGTTGGTGGACGGGGTCGACTGGGCCACCCGGGTCCAGGGCAGACCCGAGGTTCACCTGGAGTCCATGACCGCCGAGAGCCTCACCGTCCGGGTGTCGGTGCGGACCGGTCCGTCCGAGCGCGTGGCTTTGTCCCGGGAGCTGCGGGCGGCGGTTCTGGGCAAGCTCCAGTCGGCCGGCCTGGCGAGAACCGACCCCTCCCCGGACGGGGCTACGAAATGACGACCGAAGCTGGTCGGCTGAGGTCGACGGGGAGCTCCACGGCGCCTTGGGGGGTCAGGATCAGGAGGACAGCCCGGTGGATGGGCCGCTCCTGGACCCGGGCCAGAGCGTAGGCGTAGGCCCGCAGTTGCACCTGGTAGCGACTAAGCAGTTCGGGCTCGATGTCGGGACTGATCGGGGCCCCCGCATCCTCTGGCCCTGCCGACGTCGGACCGGGATCGTCTGAGCCGTCGATTGAGGCAGCGATGGAGGTCACGATCTCGGTCTCCGCACTGATTGCGGGGACGTGAGTCTTGTAGTCAACAATGACCAGGCCGTCGTCGTCGCAAAAGACCAGGTCGATGAATCCCTCGAGAACCGTCGATGCGTCGACCGGCTGGCCCGGTTGGCCCGGTTCGCCCGCTCCGCCCGGTTCGCCCGCTTCGCCCGGAAGGAGGCCCGGGTCCAGGCAGCAACCGACGTAGAGCTCCCGCCAGTGCTGACGCTCGGCCGCCCGGCGGACGAGCGGCGCCTTGAGTGCGCACTCGACCAGTTCACCGACGAGATCGGCGTGATGGGTAACCCCTTCGGCGGCAGCCTGGGTTGCCACCAAGCCGGGGAGGCCTCCACCACCAGTGACCAGGTCAACCGTCTCGAGGACGCCGTGCACGGCCCGACCCACGGCCATGGCGCCACTGTCACTCGGCCATGACCGTGACACCGGTTCAACAGGATTGTTCGCCGACCCCAGAGCGAACCTGGGCTTGCCAGGTGGGAGGGCCATCGCCGCCAGGCCGGTCGCGGAGATGGCCACCCGCCGGTTGGCCCGGGCCAGGGTCTGGGCTTGCGCCGCCGACCACGATTCGAACTCAGCCAGTTCGGGCCAGATCTGTGCATTGGGTTGGGGAGCCGGGCCATCGGCGCGGCTCAAGACGACCTGACCGCCCTCGGCCGGCCAGAGTTCGATTCCTGGGTGGTCGTGGCCCGCATCCCACAGAATCTGGGCGGCGGTCTGGACCTCGGTTTTGGAGGCGGGTAAACAGCGGTTGACGGAGACGACCAGGTGGTCGCAGGCCCGGGTGGCCCCCACGTAGAGCAGTCGACGGAACTCGTCACCGTCCATCTGTTCGTCCAGGGCGATGGCATCGTCGAAGTTGGTCGTTTTGACGTCCTTGCCCAACCGCAGTTCCCAATCCCCACCGGCGGGGAATCGGACATTCACTCCGCTGACCGCGGCCCGTGGCCTCGTGGTCAGTCCGCTGAGAATGGTGATGGGGAATTCGAGGCCCTTGGAGCCGTGGATGGTCAGGATCCGAACGGCATCGTCATCGGTCTCCTCCAGGACCGTTTCGACAACCCGGGACCCCTCGGCACTTTGAGCGGTAACCCATCGCAGGTACTCCCGAAGGGAATGTCCCCCGGCCTCCTGCCAGGCCCGGGCCTGATCCACCACGAACTTCAACCGGCGCCACACATCCCGAGGCCGAGGATGGACGAATGCCACCTCCATCAGTCGGCGCTCCCGGACGATCTCCTCGAGAATCTCCGATGGGCCGCTCCAGACCCGCCGGCGGTGGAGATCGGCAAGGACGGCCATGGCCCGTCGCACCGGATGGTTGTCGGCGACGTCGGCTGGACACAGCGCCTGGTGATCCCATCCGCCCCGGTGGAGGACCTTCCAGGTGTAGAGATCGTCGTCGCCACAGCCGAAAGCCGGGGTTCGCAGTGCGGCAACCACAGCAGCCGAGTTGGTCGGATACTCCACCGCCCGGGCCACCATCAGCAGGTCCCGAACCTCGGGGGTGCCATAGACGAGCGAGGAGGATTCCACCCGGTAGGGCACTCCTTCGGCCTCCAGCGCTCGTTCCAGGTGGGGTAGTGAGGTCCGTGCCGGCAAAAGGATGGTCACGTCGCTCCAGCGGGCTGGCCTCCAAGATCCCCCCTCTCGGTCGGAGGAACGATCCTGGACCGACCAGCCATCGTTGATGGCCCGCCGGGCGGCGATGGCGGCACCGGTCGCTTCGGCTTGGCGCAGACCGTCGGCCTTGAGTTCGCTCGGGTGGACGGCGGCGCCGAAGAGGGTGACCGATGGTCCCGACGGCGCAGCCTGGGTGCGGTGGGCAATTTGGGTCTCGTAAGCCGGCTGAGAGCCGGCGGACTCGATAATCAGGCGTCTGAACGTGTGGTTGACCCACTCGACTATCGGTGCCGTCGTGCGGAAGTTGGTCGAGAGCCGATGGACAGAGGTGTCGGGGCGGCCCCGAGTTTCCAGAAAAACCCCGATGTCGGCCCGCCGGAAGCGGTAGATCGATTGCTTGGGGTCTCCCACGAAGAACAGACGCCCCCCCTCAACCGGGGCCGGCGCCCCGCCCGCCCCACACGGGTCGTGATCCGGATCGGCAGCGATCAGGCGGGCCAGGTCGACCTGTATGGGGTCGGTGTCCTGGAACTCGTCGAGGAGTAGTCGGTGGTAACGGTCCCGAAGCGATCGGCGCACAGCCCGCCCGTGCTCGGGGTGACCGAGAGTGGCCCGGGCCAGGACCAGGAGGTCGTGGAACTCGAGATGGCCGGCCCGACACCGCTCCTGAACACCCTGCAGGGTGAAATGCCCAATAGCCAGGGCCACTTGGCGGAGGGCTTGATCGATACCGCGACCGATGACCCCCTGGCAGGCTGTCCCCACCTCGCCGATCAGATCTCGGATGGACTTGACGTCAGTCCAGCCAGCCTGGCTGCCCACGCGCCGGACTGCGGTACGGGGGCTATGGCTCAGCCGATCCATCCGGGTGGGAACGTCAGGGGCGGATCGAACGCCCTCAGCCCAGGTGGAAATCTCCGCCAGGCGTTGATGGAGTTGGTCGGAGGCGTCATTGCACTCGCCGGCCCGGGCGGCAACGGCATCGACAGTGGCCATGAGGTCGGTGATGTCACAGGTGACGGGCGCCGGCTGCCCTCCTGGGACAAGTCGGTCCAGACGCTCGGCGACCAGGTCCCAGTTGGCAGCGAAGGCGATGGCTACGTCGCGTAGATGACGGAGGCCACTGCTTCCGTTGACCAGTACCCGCATGGCCACCTCCAGGTCCGGCTCCTCACAGAGGCGGTCCACGCACCGGCCCCATCGGTCCTCGAAGGCCATCTGGGAGGCGATCTCGTCGGACACCCGAATCTGGGGTGGTAGCCCGGCTTCGATGGGGTGGGCGTTGAGGATTCCTCTGGCAAAGGAGTGCAGGGTGCCAATAGCGGCTTGATCGAGGTTGTCGACCGCCTCATTGAGCGCCGAGGTGACAAGCGCCTGACGAATCCGGTCAGCCAACTCCGCTGCGGCCCGCTCCGTGAAGGTGATGGCGGCAATCCGCTCCACCGGTACACCGGCGCTGACCAAAGCAACGAAGCGGTCGACCAGGCAGCGGGTTTTGCCCGATCCGGCCCCAGCCTCCAAGAAGACGGTGGCATCCAGGTCGGTACGAGCGGCCAGGCGAGCGCCCACATCGAGTCCGCTCATACTCTGGCACCCGCCTCTCGCGAACCCGCCGCCGCTTCTGCAGAACCCTCCGCAGATTCACAGAAGTTCTCATCCGATTCGCACAGGAAGCGGTAGGGCCCCAGGAGCGCATGGTGGCGCTTGCGCTCCCAGGCCCGCCGGGACTCGGAGGAGTTCAGGCCATCAGGGGTGCAGGACCAGCAGTCGACACCGAGAAACGATGGGACGGCCGGGGGCCTTGCAGGGAACAGTCCCTGGCTAATCCCAGACGCGACCAGGGCCACGGCCGCACCGGCTTTTGCGTCCACTTCCTCGGTGACCTCGAAGCCGAACGGTTTGGCTCTGGCTGGATCGTCGGACCCAGCACCCTTTCCCACGAATCGGAAGCGGAACTCCACCCGGTCAGCAGACAGCGATTGCCTGGCGACCGAGGCGTACAGCCAGGGTTGAAGACAGGTTCCTTCGAGGTGCGAATCGGTCGGGCCCAGGTCCGCAAATTTCTTGGAACCGCCCGACTTGTAGTCGATGACCACCACCCCGCCGTCCGCGCAGCGGTCGATCCGGTCGATCCGACCTTTGATCCTGACCGTGCCGACGGCGCTGCCCTCAGGGAGGGCCAGCGTGGCCTCGAAAGCCGTTTCAATGGCAACCGTAGTTGCCGAGTAAGCCAGACGCCAGGCCAGGTCCTGGACGTAGAAAGCATCGAGGTCGGCCAGAATCCTTGCCCGATCGCGGACCCAGAGGACCCCTCGTCCGCCACGACCCCGAGCGGCGAACTCGTCACAAACCTCGGCTGCAATCGCACCGAGACGAATGCGATCCTGGCTGCTCTCGGTCATAAACTTCTCCAGGCACTGGTGGATGATCAGCCCCCGGTCCAGATGGTTCAGTTGCAGGCGACGCTCGGGTTCCTCTGGCACCTCGACCCGCAGCACATGGGTGATCAAATAGTGAAACGGGCATTTCGCCCAAGCCTCCATTGAGGTAGCAGAGAAAACGCCACTGGGCAGGGGATGCTGGCTGAACGCCTCGCTCAGGTTCCCGTCGAATCGGGTGAACTCCGTGCTGCGCCGTGCTTGGGCCATTGCTGCCCCGGCGGCCAGCACCGGGTCCCGCCCGGCCAGAGGACTGGAGGAGGTCTCGCCCCCGTGGCGCAGCAGGGAGCCCAGGCGATACTCCTGTTCGGAGGCCGGCAAAGGCTGGTTGCCAACTCCGGAGTTGAAGGACTCCACGAACTCGAACCAGGGCCCCAGGCCGGGCCGCAGGTCCGAGGTGTAAAGCCGTTCATCCGAACCGGCCAGCAGTTGGGCCTGATCCAGAAGCCAACGGCTGGCCAAGCGGGGCCCCGGCCGACGGAGGTCTCCCCGGGGAAAGATGAGAACGGTCGGCCCACAGGCCACTGCCGCCAAGAAGTGGAGGTGATCTTGGTGGAGGCCTGAGGTCGTCAACTCCAACTGACCGTTGGTCAGGGCGCGGTCCCGATCAGGAAGCAGGGAGTCCTCGGATCGCCGGGCCGGAAAGGTGCCTTCGGCCAACCCAATCATCACGACTTGGGCCAGCCGCATCCCAACGACCATGGACGCGGGACCAACCAGAACTCCTTGCCCAACCCGGGTGGAATGGGCCAGCGGCCCGTCGAGTTCGGAATCGAGCGTGCGGAGGAACGTTTCGCTGGTGGGAGTAGGTCCCCCGACGCAGTCCAGATCCCCCAGCCGGGCGACGATCATCGCGAGGCGTTCGGCGGCCCGAGCCTGCTCGGGTGGCCAGCCGGCCCGTCCAGTTCCGAGGTGAGTCTGCAGGAGCCCGGCCACCCAATCGGCCAGGTCGGCCCAGGTTCCCAATCCGTCGCCGGCATGCACCTGATCGCGAAGGGATCTAACCACGGCTGACAGATCGTCGGCGGCCTCGGCGTCGGCAAGCAGGCGAGCCGAACGGCCGGGTCGATCCGGGACCTCGGGATCCAACGCTCGCTGCCTGCAGTCCAGGGCGAAGGAGGCCAACCGATGTGACCAGTCCGGCCCGTCGTAGACACCCGCGGCCCGGGAGATGCGATCCCACGTTCCCACCGGCGCCGGGTCGGACGGGTTGGCCATGATCGGTGAGTCGGCCAACCATCCCATTACCTGGTCCCGTCGGAACCGACTCGTCGGGAGGGCCAGCAACCCGGTGAGCACCTGGGCGGCCCGGCTGTCGCGCAACGTATTGGCACCAGGACCGGCGACTGGGATGCCTGCCGCGGCCAGGTGTTGGTGAATCAGGCGGGAGTAAGGATTCACCTGGCCAAGGATCACAGCCACATCGCCGAAGCGGGCACCGTTGGCCAGGGCCTCGACCACCACTCCCGCTGCCACCCTGGCTTCCTCATCGGGGTCGGTGACGCTGATGATTCTCATGGCCTGAGGTTGGGATGCGGCGACCCTCGGAACATCGACTCCGGCGGCCTCGAGGCTCTCCAACACCGGGGAATCCGCCCGGTCGGACCCACTGGCTCCGACCAGCAGGCTCACCGGCCAGGTTCGCGACAGGACCCGGAGCAGTTCTCCACCACGGGCGGGAAGCCTCTGAGGTAGGTACACGACGACAGGCCCCAGGTTGATGGTGGCCTGCGAAGACTTGGCAGCCACGATGGCGGCCTCGATCAGGTCGTGCTCGTCATACCAGGCGGGGCGAAGTTGCACCCGCACCCGTCGGACGACGCCAACTACGGCGGCCGTCAGGGGACCTGCTGAAGCCAGCCGGCCGAGGGCATCGGGTGAAAGGCCACCCAGTTCCCGCCACGCCCGGACCAGGCACTCCTCGGTGGCGGGGTGCTCGGCCACCGCCGCGAACAGGCCGGGGTCGACGGACAGTGCCTGGCGGACGGCCTGGACGACCACGCCGGTCGAAATCGGGCGACGCCCGCTTTCACGCAGAGCTGGAGCCCCGATTCGGCCCGCCAGCCGGCGCAGGGTCAGGCAGCAGACGCCGGCGATCGGCCGCCGGCGGGCCAACTCCCGGCGGACACCGACCACGGAACTGCTATCGGGGACGACAATCGTCACCGGGGCCAGCCGGTCCTGACCCTGGGCGGCGGCAACCGTTTCCTCGAGGGCGGCCAGAGCCTCGGGTCCATAACGCACACGCCGGGTTTGCAGGGCCACGGGTCAGGACCCTACGGGTGTCCTGTGACAATTCGCGTTGGCCTGCGCGCAACCGCGGCGCTGCTGGGCGGTCGTGGCCGTCGGGAATATTGCGCGGGCCTGCTCAGACGATCCAGTTGTTGCGGCGGTAGGCATCCAGCGTGGAGATGACCGACCGGTCCAGGTCGGTATGGGAGAACTCGAACCCGGTGGCCGCCAGCGCGGCTCCGGCCAGCCGGTTGTTCAGGTTGGCTTTGCGCATGAACCGGAATCGCTCCGGGGTGAAGAGGATGTCGTCGGTCATTCCGGCCGCCCTCATCTCCCCATAGGCCTTCCGTCGTTCCTCGGGGCTGGGGCCGGCCTCGGGGAGCCCGGCATCGACCTCCCCGAATCCGCCCGCCGCCTCCATCCCGAAGGCGCCGGCGAGGGCTCGAACCACGTCGTCACTGGTGGGGTAGAGGTTGGCGACGTTGAACGCCTGGCCCGCGGCGCCGGGGTGGGTGGCCAGGTGCATGGTGGCGGCCAAGAGGTCGTCGATGTGGACCAGGCGCTGTTCGATCACCGGACTGGGGGCGACCAACGAGTCCAGGCCCAAGCGGTGTTCGATGGCGGTGTCGAGCACGGCGCTGGCCATGAGCTTGACCGAACCAGGTCCGAAAACGGTCACCGGCCGCAAGACCACCACCTCGAGTCCCCGCCGGCCCGCCGCCCAGACGCACTGCTCGGCGCCCCACTTGGCCACCCCGTAGCTACGGCTGGGCTCCCCCGCAGAGGCCTCCACGACGGGGGTCGGCAGCGGAGATGACTCCCCGTAGACCGATGTTGAGCTCATGTGGACGAAGCGCTCGACCCCCGCAGGCAGGGCGTCGAGGAGGCGGCGGGTGCCGTCGACGTTGGCCCTCATCATCTCGGTCTCGGAGGACTTCGAGCTGGAGGCTCCGGCAAGGTGAAAGACCACGCCGACCCCGTCGACCAGTCGGGCCAGGGTGGCGTGGTCGGCTGCGGCCAGATCGGCAGGCACGTACTCCGCACCTGGAGGACTGTTCGCCGGCCGCCCTCGCCGGCCGCTGGCCCTGATCGGCCAGCCGGCGGCGGACAGTGCGGAGACCAGGCGGCGGCCGATGTAGCCCGTGGCCCCGGTAACGAGTGCGAGTGGGTGTTTGATCTCCTTAGACTTCCACTCGGCGCGCACCCGTTCCCGATTGCTGGCTGGCGCGCCGGTGGAGGTTGGCCAGAGAAGGGTGTGACGTTCACTTGTCGTCGGGATCCGGGCAGCTTGCGGGGCGGGACCCGGTGATCCTCGGTCAGCGCTATCAGGTCACCGGACTGCTGGGACGAGGACGGCTGACCGAGGTGTTCGCCGGAGTGGACGTCTCTTCCGGGCGCGACGTGGTGGTCAAACGGCTGCTGCTGGACCTGGCCGGCCGGCCGGATATCAGGGCCCGATTCAGCGCTGAGGCCGAGCTGGCGGCGATGATCGTTCATCCCAATGCCGTGTCCATCCTCGACACCAATGTCCACCAAGGGGTTCCGTATGTGGTGGTTGAACGCCTGGGCGGCGAGACCCTGGGTGACCATCTGACGACGGCTCTCGACCCCGGCTGGGTTCGAAATCTGGCCACCGAGGCACTTGGCGCCATCGAGGCCGCTCATGCCGCCGGCCTGGCCCACGGTTCGGTGACGCCGGGCAACATCCTGTTGGGTTCCGACGGCCAGGCCAAAGTGGACGATTTCTGCATCGGTCGGAGCCTGGCCGGTCTGGAGAAGGCGTATTCGGCGGCCGAACCGGCGGCCGACATCGAGGCCATGGGTCGGATCCTCTATCGAGCGCTGACCGGGATGAGTCCGGGAGTGGCCCCCGCCCCGCTGGCGGGCCTGGTACCCGACGTCGACCCGGCGATGGCGAGGGCGGTGGATCGGGCGGTTCTTGCCGAACCGGGACGCGGGTTCGCCTCGGCCGGCTCCATGGCCGCCTGTCTGCTCGGAGTCCCAGATCCGGGCGCGCCCCGCGGGCCCGCGTATTTTCCAACTCCCGTTTCATCCTCGGTCGACTCCCCAGCGGTGGCACCGGCACCCGTGACGCCGGCACCCGTGACGACCCCGGTACTTGTCGGCGGGGCCCCTCCTGTGGTGGTGCCCGCAGTCGTGCGCCCATCGGTGGTGGATGAGCCGAGCAGTTCCGAAATCCCCTCGTCCGACCCGGTCGGTCCTCCCGCTCGGTCTCCCTGGATGAAGTCGCCCCGGGCGGGCCCAGATGAGTCCGACGGCGCCCCCTTCCCGGCAGGGACACCCGTCGATGAACGATGGATATCGGGACTTGACCCTTTCGGGCCGGCCAGATCCGGCTGGGCCCGGCCGGAGCGGGCCTCGGACCTGGCGGGCTCGGATTGGGTGACCTCGGATCTGGTCGGCTCCGCTGGGCCTGGATCCAGCGCCACCGACGCCGAGACCTTGGCCGAGGGTCCGGAGAGGACCGGTCCTCACCGGGGCGGAGACTTTCCCGGCGGACCTGGTTGGGGCGGAATCGCTTCGGAGGAGCAGTCCGATGACGATGCCCGCAGCGCCACCTCCGGGCCGCAGGCGGAAGGGGACGGCCGCGCTGCCGACGGTGGACGGCGGTCACGCGTGTTCGACCACGAGCTCGAGGTCGGGGATTTCGGCGACGCCGACGTCGGGGCCGGCGATTCGCGGGACGATTTCGGGTGCACCGACGGTTACGGCCCGGCCGGGTCGACGGTCCGCCGGCAACGTTCAACGCCGAATGGCGTCGGCGTGCCCACGAAGCGCGGCTCCCGACCCAAGCGCTCCGGATCCACGCTCCCCCGATCCACGCGGTCGGGATCCAAGCGCTCCCGATCCACGCTCCCCCGATCCACGCGGTCGGGATCCAAGCGCTCCCGATCCACGCTCCCCCGATCCACGCGGTCGGGTGCTGGTCGCCGCGCTTCGGATTGGTCGGGATCCAACCGGTCCGGATCTGGATCCACACGTTCAGGATCAGGATCCAACCGCTCGGATTCGGCCCGTTCCCGGCCGGGATCCTCCTATGAGCACTCCGGCCGGCGGGCCCGGGCTCCGCGGGGCTACGCCCTGGCCCTGGCCGGGGCGGTTCTGGTGGCCGCTGGCCTGGGCGCCTGGGCCATCGCCACTGCCCGCCAACCTGAGTCAGGTCGCAAGGACAAGCCCGGCGGAGCCCAAAGCGCTTCGGACCCGGTTGGTCGACGGCTCATGGCGGTGGCCGACGGGTTGGTGCCGGCCGATGGGCCCCGATCGGGCGACCTGGCGAAACGGCTCAGGGCGCTGGCCGAGGACATCGATTCTGCGGGCTCCTCTGCCGACGCCGCAGAACTGTCCGCCAAGGTGGACTCCTGGGTGGCCGATGGCGGCCTGGACGTCGTCGCCGCCGGCCCGGCCCGGTCGATCCTGGCCGAGGTGGCCGGCCTGGGCGCAGCCGGCGGCATCGACGACGCCGGGCTCGTGCCCACGCCAGCGGACGGCCCATAAGCCGGGAGTGGAGGGGGGGAGGTCCCTGACTACTCGATGACCACGAGGTTGGCTTTGGCGGCCCCAATCACCGCAGCCACTGCGATCTTCTGATCGAAAGTCACGAGGCGCCCCTGGTGCTTGGTTGCCAGGGCCAGCAGGTAGGCGTCGGTGACCTGTCGGGGACCGTGAAGGCGGGATCGGTCGATTACGGAGGCGTCGAGCAGACTGAGATCGCAAGTCCAAAACCGGTGATGGCGTTGCACGGTTGCCCCTTCAAGGAGGTCAATGGCTTCGGACGGGGTGACGGGATTGGGGTAACCCGCCTGGCTGACCACCCGCACGAATCCGTTCTGGGTGATCGCGCAGGAGGACCACCCCTGGCCCATCTCCGCCGACAGCCACGCCCTGGCTCGACGGTGGTCGATGTGTTGTCGATCAAACAGGGCGATCAGGACGTTGACGTCGAGCAGGCTTCTCAAGGCTTCTGGCCCTTCAGCCTCTCGCCTTCATGCCCGTGATCACGCCCTCATCATCGCCAGAGTTCGAAGGGCTTGTCACCGGGGGTCCCTCAGCCTTCGGGAGAGTCTTCGCGTAGTTCGTCGATGAGGGCGTTCGATACCAACTGACCGCGCGAGGGGAGGGGATGGAATCCGAAAAAGGTGTCGTCTGAGGGATTGGTATCGCTCCCCGGCGGTCGGGTCAGGGCCACACGAGCGAGATCGGACAGAACCTCGCCGGCACTTCGGTTCTCCCGCCGCGCCCTTTCTTTGACGGCGATTAGGACGTCGTCATCAAGACGGAGCGTCGTGCGCATCGCCTGATGCTAACGCATCAATTTGGAGGTGCAGCCGCATCATAAGCGGGTGTGATTGCAAGAGCGCTAGCTCGGCGTCATTCTCGGGTCGAGGGCGTCGCGCAGGCCTTCGCCCAGGAGGTTGATGCCCAGGACCAGGCCGGTGATGGCCAATCCTGGAGCGAGGAAGGCGTGGGGGAAGGATGGGAAGGCGGGGCGGGCCTCGTTGAGCATCGCCCCCCATTCGGGAGTAGGGGGCTGGGCGCCCAAGCCCAGAAAGCTCAGCCCGGCGATGGCCAGCAGGAGGCGTCCCATGCGCAGGGTCGCCAGCACCACGATGGAGGGCGCCACGTTGGGCAGGACATGCCTGCGGATCAATCGCCAGCGGCCAGCCCCCGCCGAGCGGGCGGCACTGATGTAGGCCTTGTCCTTCACTCCGATCACCAGGGTGCGCACGATGCGGGCATAGGAGACCCACCAGACGCTGACCAGGCCTAGCAGCACTGCCCACAGGCTCGGCTCCACCAGTCCGGCAATAGCGAAGGCGATCACCAGGCCGGGTAGGGCAAGAAGAACGTCAACCAGGCGCATGAGAACAGCGTCGATCCAGCCACCGAATACCCCCGCAGCGGTGCCCACCCCCACCCCGATGGTGATGACCAGAACCCCTGCCAGCGCTGCAGCGCCCATGGACGCCCGGGCTCCGTGGATGACCCGACTCAACAGGTCGCGGCCCAGCACGTCTGTTCCCAGCGGGTGGCTGAAACTGGGACTGGCCAGTCGGTCCCGGGTGATCTCCAACGGGTCGTGGGGGGCAAGTGCCGGGGCCAGGATGGCCACCAGGGCAAACCCAGCAACCACTGCCGCCCCCACCCAGGCCGAAACTCCCATGGCCGGACGGATTCCGGTAGCGGTCCGATCGACCTGAGCTTTCACCGGGGCGACGGGGTCGACGAGGTCCGGGGGTCGATCCAGAGGTTGATCACGTCAGTCAGGAAATTGATCACCACATAGGCGGTGGCGGTGGCCAGAACGAAGCCTTGGAGTACGGGGAAGTCCTTGGCGCCGATGGCGTCGACGGCCAGGGTGCCCAGCCCCGGCCAGACGAAGATCCATTCCACGACGAAGGCGCCGGAAATCAACCCCCCTACCGACAGGCCCAGGGCGGTCACCACCGGAGGGGACGCAGGCCGGAGACAGTGGGCGAAGAGAATCCGTCCGGTGCCGGTGCCGCGAGCCCGGGCACTGCGGACGAACTCCGAGCCCAGAACCTCCAGCATCGAAGCCCGGATGAACCGGGTCAGGGTGGCAGCCGACCCGATGGCCAGGGTCACGGCCGGGAGCACCACATTGGTCGGGGCGTCGGACCCGATTGCCGGCAGCAGCGGAAGCCAAACCGCCAGGATCAGGATCAGCAGGTAGGCGGTGAGGTAACCGGGAGTGGAGGTGGCCACCAGCGTGAGCGCTCGGGAGAACTGGTCCACTCCCCGGCCTCGGCGGTAGGCGGCCATCACGCCCAGAGGGACCGCCAGTGCCAAAGACAGGACCACGGCCGTGACGCCCAGGTACAGGCTGCGCGGCGCTCTGGCCCCGAGAAGTACGGTCACCGGCTCGCCGGTGACCGTCGACACCCCCAGATCCCCGCCCAGGAGGTTATGCAACCAGTAGCGGTACTGAGTGACGAGTGGCTGATCCAGATGAAGCTCGCTCCGTTTGGCCTCTAGCTGGGCCGCGGTGGGCGGGTCGCTTTGCGACCGCTCCAATGCCAACTCGGCTGGGTCCCCCGGGGCGGCCGCTCCCAGGCCGAACGTCAGCATGGACACCACGGCCAGAACCACCCCCAACCACAGGAGTCGCTGGCCCAGGGCGGCGGCCAGGACGCTTCGCCCGCCTTTGCCTCGCTCCCCGGTCCGGTTCACCTTCGGTGATTCTCGGCGATGGCGGGGCCAGCACGCGCCGATGGAACCAACCGAGGGGTCGAGCGGGTGGTGCCGGCTCGACCCCTCGGCGTCGTGACAGGGTTCAGGGACTGGTGATGTAGGCCCCTGTCCACAGCAGATGGGACTCCGCCGGGTGTGGAGGCTCGAACCCGGCCACCCCATTGCGCAGGCCATAGACCCGGGAGAGGCCGGCCAGGGCGATCGCCTTATGGTCCTGGTCGATCAAAAGGTCGGTGGCCTGGGCAGAGAAGTCTTGCGTGCCGTCGAAGGTGGGCGAGGCCAGCGCCTGGGCGATCAGGGCATCGAAGGCCGGACCCGCCTGCTGCCAGGGACCGCAGGGCATCGGGCCGACGATGCACGACACCCAACGGTTGGTGGACTGAGACCACCACTGCAGGGTCAGGAGGAAGGCGGGGTTGGCATCGTTCTGGTTGGGATTGACGTGGTCCAGGTCCCAGTTGCCCTCGTTCTTACGGGTCTGACGCTGGGAACTCGTCAGAGTGCTCCCGATGGTCATCTGGATTCCCACCTCGGCGAGGCGCCCTTTGAGGTCCTGCAGCAGGGGGTCGTCCTGGTTGCCGGTCTGGGACAACATGAACAGGTCGAGCACTTCGCCCGACTTCTGGCGGATCTCGTTCGGGTTGCAGGCGGGGGCCAGGGAGCCCACGCAGACCCAGCCGTCGTTGGCCAGGGAAGTGCGGGAGGCCGCCTGGTCGAAGGTGGGCCCGGTGATGGTGGAGGCGTAAGGCCCCAGCACCGACGGCGGGAAGGGGGTGTTGATCAGGTTGGCCACCCCCGGCTCCCAGTTGTCGTCGATGAAGTCCTGGCGGTTGATGGCCATGGTCAGGGCCTGGCGCACGGCCAGGCTGGTGGTCTCGTTGTACAGCGGGTCGGTGCCGTTGAGGTTCATATAGACGTTGAAGGCGTAGCTGATGGGAGCGGTGACCACCTGGATTCCAGTGTTCGCCCTCAGCCCGGCTACCTGCAGGCGGCCGACGTCGTACATGGCGTCCACGTCGCCCGATTCGAGGGCGAGTCGGCGGGCGGTGTTGTCGCTGATGAACCGGAAGGTCAACTCCCGCAGCCGAGCGTTGACACCCCAGTAGTCGTCGAAGCGTTCAACGACTACCCGGTCGCTCGCGGTGTAGCTCTTGAACTTGAAGGGTCCGGTGCCCACGATGGTGGCCGTGGTGGGGGTGCCCGTGGTGGGCAACCCGGTGCCCTCGGCCAGGATGGCGTAGGTCGGGTGGACCAGGATCTCGGGCAGGCGGAAGTTGGCCGTGGCCGGGGTGATGTCAACCGTCAGGGCGTCGACCACCACGGAGGAACTCGACCCGAGTTTGGCGGTGAAGTCGTCGTTGAGGCTGACCAGACGGTCCATGGAGTACTTGACGTCCATGGCCTCGAGAGGAGTGCCGTTGTGGAACATGACGCCCGGGCGAAGGCGGAAGCGCCAAGTGGGGTTGCCCGGGTAGGCCGAGTTGTTGCCCGGGTTGATCAGTTCCCAACTGGTGGCCAGGCGGGGGTTGACCGCGTAGTCGTTGCCCAGTTTGGTGAGGGTCTCGTTGACGTTGGTGTCCAGAGCGAAGCGGGCAAAGCGCTTCTTGTCGGTAGTCCAGGGGTCACCCCGGTAGGCGACGGACATGAACTGCTGGTCGTCGGGTAGGCCCGCCGCACCCCCGTAACCCAGGTTGGACACCAGGTAGTAGCCGGTATCCCCGCAGGACCCTTCGCCCTGGAACTCGATGTCGTGGATGGTCGACTCCTCGGCCAGCAGGCCGGCGGCCACCAACTCAGCTTCGCTCTCGGCGTACTCACCGTTGTTGGCGCAGTGGGCCTCCTGAGCCGTGCGCAGCGTGTCCAGGTCGGTGGCGTAGGCGGCGGCCTGGCCCTTGTCTCCCACACCCCCTACAGCGAAGACCACCACCGCGGCCAGGATGCCGAGGATGATGATCACCACCAGCAACTCGATCAGGGTGAAGCCACCCTGGCGGGGTCTCTCACCCACCATCGGAACCTGGTTGGAGCGGAGACGCCTAGAAATCAGACTCAACACGAACTGGACTCCCTTCGAGTGCAGACAATGGGGCGAGTCTGGCATCCGATTCTGAAGAATTACTGAAGATTCACACGATCATTTGGGAATATAGGAACCGCACCTCCGCCCATATCACTCCAAGATGACAGAACAATGACATACGGGCATTACGGTTCAGGTGGTGCGTACTCTCGCGGACCATGCAGTGCAGGCGGCGGGCGCCTTCGAAGGCGGCTTCGCCTGCGAACTGCCGAGCAGGCGGACAGGTGGCGTGGAAGTCAATGGGGTCACCTCGGCCCAGTTGCATGGGGGGTGCTAACGATCGGTTGCTAATGACCGGCTGCTAATGCTAATGACCGGCTGCTAATGACCGGCTGCTAATGACCGGCTGCGTCTTTCGGGGCAGGGCTCAGGGGGTGCGGTCCTTGCGGACCAGCCAGCGCAGGCGACGGGCGCCTTCGAAGGCGGCCTCGCCGGCCAACTGGCCCACGCCGGTGGAAAGTGTGGGGTAGACGTGAATCAGGCTGGCCACCTCGGCCAGTTTCATGCCCTCGTTGATGGCCAGGGCCAGTTCGTGGATCATCTCCCCGGCGCCGGGGGCCAGGATGTGAGCCCCCACGACTTTTCCCTTGACGGTGACGACCAGGATGGCCCCCTCGGCGGCGCCGTCCGCCCGGGCCCGGTCCGAATGGCTCAGTTCCAACCTCCAGACGTCGGCCTCGCCGTGGCGGGCCTCGGCCTCGGCCACCGTCAGGCCGGCGTGGGCCAACTCCGGGTCGGTGAAGGTGCACCAGGGCACGAAGTCGGTCACTTTGCCCTTGCCGGGATAGAAGGCGTCCCGGATTGCACGCACCGCCTCGTAGGCGGCGGAATGGGTGAACAGGAATCGTCCAGCCACGTCGCCGGCGGCGTAGATGGAACCCACGCCGGTGCGCATCCGATCGTCGACGTCGATGCCCGACCGGCTGATCCTGATGCCCAACTCCTCCAACCCCAGACCCTCGGTGTTGGGCCGCCGCCCTACCGCCACCAGCAGTTCCGCCGCCTCCCACCTCGCGGGTATGCCGTCCTCGGTTCCATGGACGATCTTGGTGTTCCCCTGAACACTCACCCGGTCCACGTTGACGTTCACCCGGATATCGACCCCGTCGGCGGTCAGGCAGCGGGCCAAGGTGGCCACCAGGTCGGGGTCGTCCCGGGGCAGCAGCCGGGGGCCCCGCTCGAGCACGGTGACCGGGCAGCCCAACCGGGTGAAGGCCTGGGCCATCTCGGTGGCGATGGGCCCTGCCCCGATGGTGATCAGGCTCGACGGGGCCCGGGGCAGGTCCCACAGAGTCTCGCTGGTCAGGTAGCCCGCCTCGGCTAGGCCCTCCACGTCGGGGGTGGCCGGCCGGCTTCCGGTGCAGATAAGGATGACCCGGGTCTCAAGGTCCAGGTCGGGCTCGGCCCCGGTTCCGGCCCCCATGACCCGGACGGTGTTGGGCCCCACCACCCGAGCCGAACCGGTGATCAACTCCACCCCAAGGGCCTCGAACCGCTCCGGGCTGTCGTCGGTGGCGGCTACCTGGTGTTGGACGGCCCGGACCCGGTCCCACACCCGGGCGGTGTCGATGGCCTCGGTGCAAACGGGCAGGCCGAAACGCTCCGCGGTCCGCAGCGTGTGGGCGGCCTTGGCCGCCGCCAGAAGGGCCTTGCTGGGCACGCATCCGGTCCAGAGGCAGTCGCCCCCCACTCGGGAGCGCTCCACAACCGCCACCCGCAGGCCAATGGTGGCGGCAAACTCAGCCCCGACCATCCCGCCCGATCCCATTCCGATGATGACCAGGTCGTAACGCCGGCGGGTCGCAGACATCGAACGATTCTCCTTGTCCGGGGCTGGGGCTGGGGCTGGGGCTGGGGGCTGGGGCTGGGGCTGGGGCTGGCCCGGGCCCGGGGGCTGGTGGGCGGTGAAGGTCGGCCGGTGGAGGTCGCGACGGGGTCAGGTGGCCCGCGGGCCGATAACCGGCAGGGCATCGAGGAGAGGTGCCAGCTCCGAAGCGTTCATGACGTTGTCGAATCGGGCGGCGATGCGGCCGTCCGCGCCCACCAGGAAGACCCAGGGTTCCAGGAGACCGCCGTCGCGCATCACCCACTCGGCCGCGGAGGCGTTGATCACGTTGTTCTGGAAGTCCCGCCAGATCTCGACATGGACGAAATCGGCCCGGTCCCGGTAGCGAGCCTCCAACTCGGCCACGGCGTCGACCACCGGGCCGCAGAATCGGCTTCGGCAGTAGACCGGGGTGGCGAACACCGCCACCACCGGACGTCCGGAGGCCAGGGAGGCGGCGATGGTGGTTCGGTGCAGTTCGGGGTCGGGCACTTCGGCGCCACCGGCTGCCCGGGAGTCGATGGCCCCCGGGGGGGCGTCGGCTGATTCCAGCGTGAGGTTGGCGGTGGGCAGGGCGGCCTGGCCCACCGCCGGGTACTGATGGTCGGCGCCGACCTGGAAGGCCCCGGTTCCCCGGAGGGGTTGACCGTCGATTTCGGCCGTCACCGTCACCTGCCAGAAGCCGGCCCGGTCGAAGCCAACCTGGGCCGAGTACACCCCCCGGGTCTCGGCCGCACTGACCAGGCGGGGGGCGTCGGGGGGGGGTTCGGGAACCACGGTGCCGGGAATGGGCAGGTAGGCCGCTGTGGCCTGAGGCCCGGGTTCGAGCGGGCCACCCTGGCCGGTACCGGCGAATGCGAAGTCCAAGGACAACGACCCAAAGGCCACCAGCAGCCGGTCGGGTCCCTCCACCCCCACCAGCAGCCGGGCGGCGTCTCCGGCGGCGATGTCATAGGAGGCGACGGTTACGGCCAGTTCGCCCCCGCCCGCCCCGGGCGCCCGGGCGTCGCGAGGGGACTCCGCCGATGAGCAACCGGCCATGGCGGTGCTCACCATCACGACCAAAAGAACGACTCGGAGGTGACGCAGTGGCGACGGACCGGACCCAGTCCTGCCGGACGCGTTCGCTCTGGACCGGGGGAAGCGGATGGTCGATCCCGGCCGCCGAATGCGTCTCACTACGGGCATTCTGCTACCGGCCGCGCCGGGTCCACCTCTCGCGTTGCCTGGGCGACCGCCGAATGCAGGTCGCGGACCGCGGCGGCGACCGCCGCAGATCCGGCGGTGCCGTCGGCACCGTCGTCGTCAGCACCGTCGGCCGCGGCGCCCGGCGCCAGGTCGGCCTCGACTCGGGACTTGGCCTCCAGCAATCGGGCCAGCAGCACCCTGTCCGCGTCGGCCGAGCGCTCCAGGGCATCAGCAAGAGCATGAACGTCGTCGTGGACCACGCCGTTGAACATCTCCGCCGCCGCCGTTCGATCCCGCTCGACCACCGAGGCGATCTGGCACAGGCGGCTGCCCAACGCGGCCTCGCCGGCCGGCTGCGAGGGGGAACAGCCGATGAGGCCGGCCCCGGCCAGGCCCACCAGCCCGATCCGGACCCCTAGCGCGGGCAACCGGTGCGATCCAGAACCGTCGAGGAAGCGGCGGGGCGATTTGGCCGCTCGAGGTGACGGAGAATCGCCCCGCTGGCCGACGGTCAACTCAGCCGAGCAGCGCGACGGCGGTCCGGCGCTCAATCGGGCGCCGGGCCCGGCGGGGCGATCACGTGCGGCGCAGGAAGCGCAGAGATCCCACCGTCAGGTCCGGAAGTTCGCCGAACCGGCCCGATGCCACCGCCCGACGATAGATCTCCATCGGGCCCTGCCCGCCGTCGGCCGGGTCTTCGAACACGTCGTGGATCGCCAGCAGCCCACCACCCACGATATGGGGGGTCCATCCCTGGTAGTCGGCCTGCGAAGGTTCGCGGCTGTGGGCCCCGTCGATGAAGACCAGGGCCAGTGGGGTCCCCCAGTGAGCGGCCACGACGGCCGACGGGCCGACGACGGCCACCACCGTGTGTTCCAGGTCGGCGGCGGCGATGGTGGCCCGGAAGAACCCGAGGGTGTCGATGCGTCCCGTGTTCGCGTCGACGGTCTCGGCGTCGTGATGGGGCCAACCGGGACCGAGTTCCTCGCTGCCCCGATGGTGGTCCACGCAGAACAGCACAGTCCTGTTCGCGGCCGCCGCCGCGCCGAGGTAGACCGCCGACCGGCCCCGCCACGACCCGATCTCCACCAACGGGCCCAATCCCTTCACCGACAGCGCCGCTTGGTGAAGGGCCATTCCCTCCCGCTCGGGCATGAACCCGGGGGTGAGGCGGGCCAGTTCAGCCAACGCCGGGTTCATCGCGCGGGTCGGGATGGGCCGGGCCGGTCGGCTGGTCGGGCGGACTCAGCCCTTGTCGGCCACGCCGGCCGAATCAAAGGTGGCCATCTCGGCCAGTATCCGGGCCGCGGCCACCACCACGGGAAGGGCCAGACAGGCACCCGTGCCCTCGCCAAGGCGCAGGCCCAGATCGATGACCGGATCGAGGCCCAGGTGGCCGAGGGCGGCGCTGGCCGCAGGTTCGGTGGAGCGGTGCCCGGCGATCCAAAAGTCGCACGCCACCGGGACCATGGCCGCAGCCACGACCGCCCCGGCCAGGGCGATGACCCCGTCGAGGATCACCGGTACCCGGGCCGCGGCGCCGCCCAGGGCGAACCCGGCCAGGGCCGCGATCTCGAGTCCCCCCACCTCGGCCAGCACCAGGAGCGGATCGATCCCCTGGTCCCCGCCATGTGCCTCCCGGCCCGTCCCACCGGAGCGCCCGGTCAACCGAGCCACGGCAGTGGCGACCACGTCCCGCTTGTGCCCCAGGGCGTCGTCGTCGACCCCGGTTCCCCGGCCGGTGAGGGCCAGGGGGTCACCTCCTGTGATCGAAGCGATGACGGCGGCGGAAGCGGTGGTGTTGGCGATGCCCATGTCGCCGGTGACCAGGGCCTGGGCGCCGCCCGCCACCGCCAGAGCAGCAACCTCGGCCCCCACCGCCACCGCCGCCCGGGCCTGGTCCAAGGTCATGGCCGGCCCGGCGGCCAGGTTGTCGGTCCCGGGGCGGATCTTTCGAATCAGCAACTGGGGCAGGGACCGGGCCATGACGCCGGGGGTCAGGGGCCCTGCATCGGCCGGAGGAACGCCCGAATCGGTCAGGTGGGACAGGTCGCCGGCCACCCCCACGTCGACCACCACCACCCGGGCACCCGCGCATCGCGCCAGAACGTTCACGGCCGCCCCGCCTGCGCAGAAGTTGGCGACCATCTGGGCGGTCACCTCCTGGGGCCAGGGCGACACTCCCTCCGCCCACACCCCGTGGTCGGCGGCGAAGACGGCCACGGTGGCCATCTCGGGAACCGGGGGTGGGCACAAGCCGGTGATGGCGGCCAGTTGGATTGCCAGGTCCTCCAAACGGCCGAGTGAACCCCGGGGCTTGGTCAGGCGATCGCAGTGGGCCGCCGCCGCCGCCCTGGCCGCGAGGTCGAGGCCGGCGCCCGGCCGGTTCAGAACCGCGAGCGCCCGGTCAAGTGCACTCGTGTCCCACTGCGACGGACGGGTCGGATCGGAAATCATCGGTGCGGGGACTCCTTGCTCCGGGGAATGCTGGTTCACGACGTCGACCCCGAGAAGGCTGGCCGATGATTCCGCCCGTTCGATGTGTAGGTCTTGATGTGTAGGTCAGTCGGCCAGTCGACCAGTCAGTCGGTCGCTGGCTGTGTCGCGAAGAGAACCCGATTGAGAATGGCGAACTTGGCCACCCAAAGGACCCCGAATCCGGCGAAGGCGGCAATGTTCACGACCAGTTTGGTTCCAAGATCCGACGAAGTCACCCGGTGGGCGTTGGCCGCGGCCAACTCGACGAACCAGGTGGAGATCAACAATCCCACCAGGGCCAGGACCCAGAAGGGAACGATCTCCCGCATCACGTCCGACCGCCCATCGCGTCCCCACACCCACCGGCGGTTTAGTTGGAACGAAGGCACTGCGGAGATGCACACGGCCAAGAGATTCGCCACCCGAGCGGTGAAAAAGAACTGCGAAATGAACAGGACCACCTGGTTGGTCGCCACCGCCACCGCCGAAACCATGGAGTAGCGGGCGAAGGGCCCAGACGTCCATGCCTGCACCCGGCCGCGGGCCGAAGGCTTCTCAGCCAGGGGCACGGGTTCGCTCACCCGCGCATGGTAGGGGAGCAGGAACACACCCCGGATACCCGACCGCAGGCGGGCGCACCCAGCAGGGGCCTCCCGGTGGACAAGAATCGCTCCTTCGGCCGTGAACGCAGGCGGTGACCAGCCTGCGCCGATGCTCCCATCGCCAATCATCCATGGCCGGCCCGCCGGCACCAGAGCACCGGGCGCACCTGTCGCCCGTTCGAACAGGGGGATCCGTGACTCACCAGGACACGACGACCGAAGCGCTGGGTATCGCCGTGGCCGCTCGGGTGCCCGTGTTGTTGTGGGGCGCGCCCGGGACGGGCAAGACCTCGGTCATCCGCGCCATGAGTCAGGCCCTGGGTTGGCCCTGTGAGACGGTGATCGCTGCCATCCGGGAGCCGTCGGACTTCTCGGGACTGCCGGTTGTCACCGGTTCGGGAGCCGAGGTGGAGGTGCAGATGGCTCCCCCCCGGTGGGCCCGGCGCCTGGCCGAGGCGGGGCGGGGCCTGCTGTTTCTCGACGAGATCTCCACCGCACCGCCGGCGGTGCAGGCGGCCCTGCTGCGGGTGGTTCTCGAGCGTGTGGTGGGGGACCTCTCCCTGCCCGAGGGCGTGGTGGTGGTGGCTGCGGCCAACCCGCCCGAGCAGGCGGCCGACGGATGGGACCTCTCGGCTCCCCTGGCCAACCGGTTCTGCCACCTGGACTGGGTGGTCGAGCCCTCGGCCCTGGCCCAGGGCCTGGCCGGCGGGTTCCCGGTGCCGGTGGTGCCTCAGCTTCCCGACGGTTGGGAAGACTCGATCTCGGCGGCCCGCAGCCTGCTCAGCGCATTCATCACCGTGCGGCCCGGGCTGGCCTGTGACTTCCCGGCCGATGCCGCCCGGGCCGGCCGAGGTTGGCCCAGCCCCAGGACCTGGGAGATGACCGCCCGGCTGTGGGCGGCGGCGGAGGCGGCCGGGGCCTCGACCGAGGCCCACACAGCCCTGGTTACCGGGGCGGTGGGGGAGGGGCCGGGGGTCGAACTGTTGATGTGGCACCTGGAGATGGACCTGCCCGATCCCGAGGACGTGCTGGCCGATCCCGATGGGTTCGACATCCCCGACCGCGGCGATCGCACCCACGCCATCCTCACCTCGGTGGCTGCGGCAGTGGTGGCCAATCCCACGCCCGAACGGTGGCTCGCCGGCTGGGCGGTGCTGGGCCGGGTGGGCGAGACCTCGCCGGACGTGGCTGCGGTGGCGGCCCGGGTGCTGGCCGGCTGCCGACCGCCCAAAGCCGCGGCCCCGCCGCAGGTCAAACTGTTCCTTCCCCTGCTCAAAGACGCCGGTTGGCTCAACCAACCGTCTCGCTGATGGCGGCCGATCGGGCTGGTCCGCCGGAGGCGCAGTTGGCCGGCCGGGCCGACCAGGCGAACCAACCCGGCCAGGCCGACCAGGCGGACCAACCCGGCCGGGCCGATTGGGCGGACGTCGAGGGGGAGAGCTTTGCTCCGCCCACCCGTCCAGCGGTGCCCGGGGCCCGACGTTCGGGAGCGTTGTCCAGGGCCTTGCAGTGGAAGGACCCCGAGCCCCCACCCCCGCCACCCCCCCTCGACCATCACAAGATCGCCGTGGCCCGGCTGTGGGCGGTACAGCGTCATCCCTATTTGACAGCGGCCCTGTTCGCCTCCCCGGTGGTGGCCTCGCCCGGCCTGGGCCGAGTGGGGGTGGACAGTTCGTGGCGCCTGTACGTGGATCCGGCCCTTGTCGCCGCCTGGAGCGTGGAAGTGCTGGGCAGCATCCTGGTCCACCATGCCGGCCACCTGATCCGCGACCACGCCGGCCGGGCCCGCAGCGCCGGGGTGGACCGGGGCTCCTCTCGTCGATGGGGCCTGGCGGCCGAGGCGGAGATCAATGACGACCTGATCGGATCGGGGTTGCGCCTGCCCGATGGCCGGGTGACGCCCCAGGACCTGGGATGGTCGCCAGGACGCCTGGCCGAGGAGTACTTCCACACACCCACCCGGCGCCCCGACGAGGAGTTCGAGGCCGACTCCGGCAGCGGGGTTGACGGTTTGGAGCGGGACTGGGAGTTGCCGGGCGAAATGGGCGGAGGGCTGCCCCCCGGCGAGGGCCACCTGCTGCGCTGTCAGGTCGCCGAGGCGGTCATGCGTTACGGCAAGGAGGGCCTCGGCCGTCTCTCGGCCGGGTGGAAGCGGTGGGCGGCCGACCAACTGGCACCCAAGGTGGACTGGCGGCGGGTGCTGGCGGCTGAGATCCGCAAGGGCTTGAGCACGGTCAGCGGCCGGGCCGACTACAGCTACCGGCGGCCGTCGCGCCGGGCGGCAGCCTGTCCGGGGGTGATCCTGGCCGGGATGGAGCGCCCGGTTCCCGAGGTGGTGGTCATCTGCGACACCTCCGGATCCATGAGCCCCGAGGCCCTGGCCGGGGTCCTCGCCGAGGTGGACGGGGTGGTGCGGTCGGTGGGGGTGGCCCGCAACCGGCTGCGGGTCATGTCGGTCGACGCCGCCGTGCAGAAGGTCCAGCGGGTGTCCTCGGGTGCCCAGGTGGACCTCCGAGGCGGCGGGGGCACCGACATGCGGGTCGGCCTGGCGGCTGTGGCCCGCCTCAAGCCTCGGCCGTCGGTGGCGGTGATCCTGACCGACGGCCTCACCCCCTGGCCGGCCGAGCCGCCCAAACGCCTGTCGGTGGTGGTGGGCCTGGTCGCCCGCTCGGCAACCGGGGCTGGGCCCTGGGCCGCCCCCGAATGGGCCCGGGTGGTGACCATCGACGAACCGCTGGCGGCTATCTCTGCGGCATCGACTGGTGGCCGAGTGGCCGGGCCGGGTTCGCGACGATGAGCCTGGGGCGGCCGGGCCGGTGGTACCACGCGGTGGCCCCGGTGGAGACGGTGGTTGCCTGCAGCGGGGAGCAGCACCGGGTGAGTTGGGCCCGGGGGAAGCTGGCCCTCGCCGACCACGACCTGGCCGCCGAGCGGACGATGCTGGTCTTCGGCGGCGAGCCCTGCACCTGCCTTCGGATCCTGGAGATGTGGAGCCAGCAGTTCGGCCTGCCCCCCGAGGCATTCGCCCAGATGGATTCATGGCTGGGCGAAGACGCGGTCCTGGCGCCGCCCGCGCTGGCTCCGGTGAGGGAAATGGCCATGGTGCTCGGCTGGGAGCGGGCGTGGCGCAAATCCGCCTTCCTTCACAAAAAGCAGGCCCGCCTTCTGTCCGACGCCCTTACCAGCCGGGCCACCAAGCCCCTGCGGGAGCACCTCAACGCGGTACGCGCCTCGGTGGGGGCCCGGATGGTTTCTTCGGTCGAGGTGTCGGTGATCCACTCCGATCAGGCCCCGGCCCTCTCCGGGGGGGTGGAGGGGATCAGCATCCGGGCCCGGGCCCGCCTCCGGGGCCGCTGGGTGGTCGACGTCTGGGGCCGGGGGGCGGCGGTGGTGGCCGACGCCTTCGTCCTCGAGGTGACCGGCGCCCGATCCCCCCACGACCTGGACGTGACCGCCGCCCGGTGGAGGGGGAGTGGGTCGGGTGCCGCACCTGTTCCCGGCCTGGCACGCCTGCGTCGTGATGGCCCCGATCAGCCCTGGTCATTGACCTGGATGCCCGAGGCCGGCCGGTGAGGATTCGGGCGGCGAGCAGCGGCGCTCGCCTGTCAGATCGCTCTGGCCTGAACTCCGGCCGGTGGCGGGCGAAGCGAATGGCGAGGTGACCGACCACCTCAAGGGCGACGTGGCCCGGGAGATCGCCGCCGAACAGGCGGTGCTCGACTACGCCCACCGCCGCCTGGAGTCGATGCGGGCGGCGGCCCTGTCGGTCAGTGCCGGGATCTTGGAACTGGGGGCGGGCGGCACCCATTCGGCCCGCTGGGAACGCGACGCGCGGGTGTCGTTCACCGCCCAGCGCCTGGCCCGGTTACGTACCGCCGAGGCCGGGCTCATCTTCGGCCGGACCGATCACGCCGACGGGGGTGTTCGCCACATAGGCCGGGTGTCGGTCTCCGACGAAGATGGAGAACCCCTGGTGGTGGACTGGCGGGCTCCCGCCTCCTCGGGCTTCTACCAGGCCACCGGTCGGGACCCGCTCGGCCTGGTCCGCCGCCGGCACCTGTCGGTGACGGCCAAGCGGGTGGTGGCTCTCGACGACGAACTACTCGGCTGGACGGCCAGCCTGCCTTCGGCCACCGAGACGTCGGGCCCGCGACAGCCGAGCCTGTGGGAACCCGAAACCCAGTCGGCCCACGGATCCTCGGCCGGTCCAGGCGGTGAAGCCGGCCGGGCCGACCGGTCGGAGGGTGGCTCGGGTCAGCCGATGGTGCTGGTGGGAGGCGCCGCACTCCTGGCCGCTTTGGACCAGGCCCGCACCGGGCGGATGGGCGACATCGTCGCCACCATCCAGGCCGAGCAGGACGACATCATCCGAGCGCCGCTGCCCGGCGTGCTGCTGGTGGAGGGGGGGCCGGGAACCGGCAAGACCGCGGTGGCCCTGCACCGGGCTGCCTACCTGCTCTACACGCACCGGTTCCCCCTGGAGAGGGCCGGCGTTCTGCTGATCGGTCCCAACCAGGTGCACCTGCGCTACATCGACTCCGTCCTGCCCGCGCTGGGGGAGGAGACGGTGACCCTGGCCACCCCGGCCACTCTCGCCGGTATCGGGGTGGTGGCCGAGGCGGACCCGGAGGTGGCCCGGATCAAGGGCGACGCCCGCATGGCCGAGCTCGTGGCCCGGGCCATCCGCCAGCGCGAGCGGGCCCTGCCGGGCGGGGTGGCTCTGTTGTTCCGGGGTCAGAGGCTGGTGCTGGACCGGCGGACCTCGGCCCGGATCGTGGCGCGAGCGCGCCACAGGCGAGGCTCCCACAACTCCCGCCGGCGCATGGTCGAGGCCGCGGTGCTGCGGCACCTGGCCGCTCAGTTCGAGATGATGGTGCCGGGCCCCGACCTCACTGCCGATCTGGTTCCCATTCCGGCCGGCCTGCCCACCGACGTCGTGGCCGACGTGATGAACGAGCGTCCTTTGGTGGAGGCCCTGGAGCGGATGTGGCCGGTGCTCAGCCCCCAGGAGCTCCTCCATGACCTGTTCGGGGCGCGCTCCCTGCTGGACCGGGCCGCCGAGGGTCTGCTCAAGGGACTGGAAGCCGACGCGCTCTACCGCCCCCGGTCCCAAACGGTGACTGACGTGGCCTGGACAGATTCCGATGTGGCCCTGCTCGACGAGGCGGCCGCCCAGTTGGGCCCGTTGCCCCCTCGGCGGGCCGGCGGACCCCAGGAGTCCTTCACCCGGACCTGGGGCCACATCCTGGTGGACGAAGCCCAGGACCTGTCGCCCATGACCATGCGCATGCTGGCCCGGCGCTGCCCCAGTGGGTCCATGACCCTGGCTGGTGATCTGGCCCAGGCCACGGGCCCCTGGGCCCCGGCCCGCTGGGAGGATCTGCTGGCACACCTGGCCCCTCGCCGCGAGCCCCGCCGGGTTCAGTTGAGCGTCAACTACCGGACTCCTACCGAGATCATGGACCCGGCGGCCAAGGTGCTCGCCGCCGTCCGCCCCGATCTGGTGGCCTCCCGGGCCCTGCGGTCGACCGGTGTGCATCCCCGGTTCACCGCGGTACCCGGCGCCGACCTGGGCTCGGCGCTGGCTGCGGCCGTCGCTGGGGAGAGCGCCGCCAGCGGCGGGAGATCCCTGGTGGTTCTGGTTCCCGAGTCGCTCCGGGCCCTGGCGGCCCGGGCCCTTCCCGAGGCGGGAGAGGGGGTGCGGGCTCTGGGCGCGGCGGTGGCGCTTCTGACCCCGGCCCAGGCCAAGGGGCTCGAGTTCGACATCGTCGTGGTGGTGGAGCCGGCCGCCATCGTCGAGGAATCGGCCCGGGGCGCCCAGAGCCTCTACCTGGCGCTGACCCGGGCCACCCAGCGCCTCCACGTCGTCCACAGCCGGCCTCTGCCGACCGGTCTCGACGATCCGTCCGCCCCCCGACCGAAGGGACCCCCCGATCCGCAGGGACCCCCCGATCCGCCGGTGGCCCAGGTCAACGAGCGGGCCGGCGGCCGCCTCGGGCTGGACTAGTGCTCCGCTTCGCCAGGAAGAACACGGGCGTATCGCCGAGCGCTCGGCGTCGAGAGCCGGCGAGACGTAACTGGAACTTGCGAAACGGTGCACTGGCGCCAACGGACACACTGTCGGCGAGCGATGATGGCGCCGTGATCAGCGCTACCGGTGCCCCCCGGCGCTCCGTCGGGATGGGTCGGCCCTGTCTCGGGGGTACACCGCTGCGATGGGGATCCTGGCGATTGATGCACCCTGGGCCATGACGACACCGATTGGGCATCACGACCGGGACGGCACCGGCGAACTCGGCGACCCTGCCTCGCCCGCCCACTGGGAGATCGAGCCGGGAGGGCCCCTGCGGGGCGACGTGCGGGTGAGCGGGGCCAAGAACGCGGTGACCAAACTCATGGTTGCCGCACTCCTGGCCGAGGAGACCAGTGTCATCTCCAACGCCCCGCGCCTGGGTGACGTGGACATCACCGCCGGAATGCTCACCTCCCTGGGCGCCGGCGTGGCCATCGACCATCCGGGCGAGGGGGAGCCCGGGACCGTGACCGTCGATCCGGGGGTCGACCTGGGTCGGGCCATACCGGTGCGCTACAGCGGCCTCAACCGCGTTCCGATCCTCCTTGTCGGGCCCCTGCTGCACCGGGTGGGAGAGGCCTTCGTCCCCCTTATGGGCGGTGACCGCATCGGGGCCCGCCCGGTGGACTTCCACGTGGAGGCCCTACGCCGTTTCGGCGCCGAGGTCGAGATCACCCCGGCCGGGCTCGAGGCCAAGGCGCTGGCACTGCGGGGAACCCATCTGCGCCTTCCCTTCCCCAGCGTTGGAGCCACCGAGACGGTGCTGCTCACCGCGGTGGTGGCCGAAGGCCGCACCGTTCTGGACAACGCGGCGGTGGAGCCGGAGGTTGTGGAACTGGCGCTGTTCCTCCAACGGATGGGGGCTCGGATCGAGTTGGCCCCCGATCGTCGCTTCATCGTTGAAGGGGTGGAGCGTCTCCACGGTGCCACCACCCGTCTGGGGGGTGACCGGATCGAGGCCTTCTCCTACCTCGTTGCCGGCCTGGCCACCGGCGGCCAGGTCCGAATCGTGGGGTGCCGTCAGGACCGGTTGGTCACGGCGCTGACCACGCTCGGGCGCATGGGAGCCAGCCTCACGGTCGACGATGGCGGCATCAGTGCCCGGGCCGATTCACTGCGCACGCTGGCTGTGGCCACCAGCCCTCATCCGGGGTTCATGACCGACTGGATGCCCCCGTTGGTGGTGCTGTGCACCCAGGCCGACGGGATGAGCGTGCTCCACGAAACGGTGTTCGACAACAGGCTGGGCTTCGTCGATTCGCTGGCCTCCATGGGTGCGGAGGTTGGCCTTTTCGACCAGTGCCTGGTGGGGGACTCCTGTCGGTTCTCCCAGTCGGCGTCGGTGCACTCCGCCGCCGTCCGCGGCGTTACTCCCTTGTCAGGCGCCAACCTGGTCATGCCCGATATCCGGGCAGCCTTTGCCTACGTGATCGCCGCGGCCGCAGCCCGCGGCCCCAGCCTTCTATCTGGCGTCCATCACCTGGAGCGGGGCTACGACCACCCCCTGGAGCGCTTCGCCGGACTGGGCCTTCGGATCCGCCCTCGCCGCCCGGACCCGGCGGCCCCGTCGGCTCAGTAGCTCTTCTCGCTCAGCCACCAGGGCAGTTCGGGCTCGGTCATCACGAAGGCCACGCCGGCGGCGATGGCCATGAAGGCCGCCGAAGCACTGACGATCAGGCGACTCCGCCCTTTTCGTAGACAGTCCTCCACCGGCTTGATGAGGCCCTTGGACGAGACTTCGAGACTCAGCGCTCGAGACCCCAGGAGCGGCGCGCTGCATGGGACCGTGTCGGCGAAGCGGAAGGGCACAAGGGCGTAGATAACCGCCACCATCATGATCGCCACCGCGAACCCCGCGATGGACTTTTGCTCCATGTTCAAGTTTCGGGTCTCCTGTTTTCGCCCGGGTGCGCCGGGCCGGCTCTGGTCAGCCGCGGGACTACGACGTGGCGAGCAACACTTCCGCGAGCTGGACGGCGTTGAGGGCGGCTCCCTTGCGCAGGTTGTCGCCACTGACGAACAAGGCCAGCCCGTGGTCGACGGTGGGATCCCTGCGGATCCTTCCCACCAGCGACGGGTCAGCCCCGGCAGCGTTGAGCGGTGTCGGGATAGTTGCGATCCTCACCCCGGGGGCCTTTTTCAAAAGGTCGATGGCCTCCGATGGGGACAGGGGTTGATCGAAGCCCAAGTTCAGGGCCAGGGAATGGCCGGTGACCACCGGCACCCGTACGCAGGTGGCGGAAACGACCAGGTGAGGGGCATCGAGGATCTTGCGGGCCTCGTCGCGGAGCTTTCGTTCCTCGACCGTGTCGTCGCCGTCGGCCCCCCCGTCGATCCATTCGCCGGCGCAGGGAACGACGTTGAATGCGATGGGGGCAGGAAATACCCCATGGGCCTGGGTGGCCCCCGCCTCTCCATTGGAGGCGAGGTCCCGGAGGCGGCTGGAGAGGTCCGTCACCTGCTTGTCCAGTTCGTCGATTCCTGCCACCCCGGCGCCGCTGATGGCCTGGTAGGTGCTCGCTACCAGGCGCACCAATCCGGCGGCGTCGTGGAGAGGCTTGACCACGGGCATGGCCACCATGGTCGTGCAGTTGGGGTTGGCCACGATTCCCCTGGGCCGGCGAGCCAGGGCCGCCGGGTTGACCTCGGCCACCACCAGGGGGACGTCGGGGTCGGCCCGCCACGCCGAGGAGTTGTCTATGACGGTGGCCCCCGCGTCGGCCACCCGGGGGGCCAGGTGACGGGACAGGGTGGCTCCGGCGGAGAAGAAGGCGATGTCCACCCCGCGGTAATCGGCGGTGGAGGCGTCCTCGACCGTCAACGTCGTCCCTCGCCACCCCAGGCGGCGGCCGGCGGAGCGGCTACTGGCCAGGACCCGGAGTTGGCCGACGGGAAAGTCTCTGCTCTCGAGCATCTCCAGCATTATCGATCCCACCAAACCGGTGGCGCCGACCACGGCGACGTTGAGGCCCATTGACCCCGAACGCTAACTGGCGCCGGGCAGGGCGTGGAGATCGAAGGCCTGGTGCAGGGCCCGCACCGCCCGGTCCAGGCTGTCCACCCTGACCACGCAACTGATGCGGATGGAGGAGGTGGAGATCATCTCGATGTTGATCCCCGCCTCCGCCATCACCTCGAAGACGGTGGCGGCCACCCCGGGATGGGTCTTCATACCTCCACCGACCAGGCTCACCCGCCCAATTCCGGCGTCGCTGGTGACCTCCCGGGCGCCGATGGTCCCGGCGACGGCCCGGGTTACCCGTTCGGCGGTGACCAACTCGATCTGGGGCACGGTGAAGGAGATCTCCGTCACCCCCGAGAGCGACACGTTCTGGACGATCATGTCCACGTTCACCGATGCCTCGGCCAGGGCCCGGAACAGCCGAGCGGCCACGCCGGGCTGATCGGGAACCCCGACCACGGTGACCTTGGCCTCGGATCGATCCGACGTGATGGCCGACACCACCGCTCGTTCCAGCGCCACTCCCTCCGAGCCTCCTCCCATCGAACCTCCTCCCTCCGAACCTCCTCCCTCCGAACCTCCTCCCATCAAGCCCGTTCCCATCAGAACTGCTCCTTTCGGGGCTGCTCCCTCCAAGTCGGTCGTCCCCTTCAGGTTGGCGCCCCTACCCCCCGGCCGGGTCCTAGTGCCCTGACCACAAACCATTGCCGCGTTGCTCCGGCCAGAACCGCCGCTGGCTGCGTTCTCGTCCTCGACTCGCGCAAAGGGTGAGGCTTCGTCCTGCGGCCTTGCCAGCGACGCTTCTGAC
>JBQTHD010000041.1:0-8260 GCA_052390275.1 Acidimicrobiales bacterium
AGATGCCCAGCAGGCTCAGATGCCAGGGATCGTGCGCCACCCCCGTTCCCGCCGGCATGGGAATCCACCTTTGGTACAGACACACCCCACCCCTGGCATCAACCGCCGCCCGCAGCACCCGGAACCCATGAACCTTCGGCGCCTTGCGAATCTGCTTGGGTGGTGGGCCTGGCGGGGCTGGCTTGGGGACGGGCTTGATCAGGGGGCGACTGGACAGGCGGGCTCCGGCACAAGAGAGGGAGGAGCCTCGATACTCACCGTCGCAATGGGCAGCGGCCTGGGCCAATGCAGGTGGTGGCAGGCTCATGGCGCCGACAACCAGACTGACAGCGAGGCCTCGGAGACCTATGGAGCGCACGGATTCTCCGGAGCCGATCCGTTCTCCGGTAGCCCGTCGTAGGTCAAAACCCAACCCGTAGGGTTCGATCGGTCCGGTTGGCGACGTTCCATTGCCACCCACTCGGTCCGATACCCGTCCGGCAAAAAGAAGTAGCGGTTCACCTCGGCGAAGATGCAGGTCATCGAGAACTCATACAAGTGTTGGGTTTCGGCAACTCGAAAGGGTCCGGTTGGGATCCGTCCGAAATCCTCGGCGGCTCCTGGCTTGGTCACCTCGCGGGCGAACGTCATCCGCTTCAGGTCGAAGTGCGGGCCCCGATAGAGGGATGCGAGGCCAGCCTCGACCTTGGGGGTGAGTTTCTCGACGGCCAGGGCCTGGCGGAGGAGGTCAGCGTTGCGCTCCTCGAAGAAGGCCAGCAGGCGGTCGACGTAACTGGCGTCGCGCACCGAGGGGATGCCCCACTTGTAGGGGTCGATGGTCTCTTGCGACTTGGCCACTGCGCGGTTCGGCACTGGGGCACTGGACTTGGCCATCGGCGTCGGGGCTTCCACCTGTGCGTCCGGGCCCCGGGAGCAGGCAGTGCTCGTCAATGCCACCATGACCACGGGTAGCCAGGCCGCGCGCCAGCCTCGGCATGGGGTACGCCGGCCACCTTCAACGCCCCGCGTCCCCTCCACCCCCGAAAATCTCATATGACTATCTCGACGACGTGGGGACCACCCTGAACCACAGAAGCTGGCGTTATCGAGATTCGGCGGTGGCAACCGCTGGATGGCAACGCCTATGAGGTTCCCGAAAGCCGCTGCGATCCTGGAGTCCGGTCGTTGCCTGGCCGACGCGCGCGGGTGACGCGGCATGCCAACTCGGTTGCCAGGGAATTGATATCCGGACTCAGATCGATGTCATCGTTGGCCAGCCAAGTGTGGTTGAGGCGGTGCAGTCGGTCGGCTGGGTTGAAGCGGTTGAGGAGGACGACCGGGGCTGCGCCGAGTTCCGAGGTAATGGCGTCGGCGGCGAGGTGGACGGAGTTGATGGCGCCCAGGCCGGCGTCGGCCACCAGGAGGGCCATGTCGGGACGGAACGCGGCGGCCAGAGCCAGGCTGTCGGCCCCCTTGGCCACCGGCGACCGGGGGCCGCCGACCGTTTCCACCAGGCCGACGTCGGTGTTCTGCGGCCAGGTGGTCTCAGCCACCAGGTCCCCAACCGTGAATGGCGGCAAGCCCAGGACTTGGGCGGCCATCGGGGGAGCCATGGCCAGCGGGTACCGACGGTGGGGCGGGCACACCTTGTCGGCGCTGGTCCCGGTCGCTTCGGCCAAAACGGCGGAGTCCGTTGGTGCGAAATTCGCTGGGTCGGAGCTCGCTGAGTTGGAATTCGCTGAGGCGGGATCGGTTGGAGGAACGTCGGCCGGGTCGTACGACTCGACCGGTTTGCGGGCGGCCACCACCAAACCCTGAGCGCAAAGCCTGCGAGCCAGAGCGGCGGTGACCCAGGTCTTGCCGACCCCCGTGCTGGTGCCAAGCACCACGACCAACAGCCGAGGGTTCGTCATGTCGCCCCAGTCAGCGAGCTCATCGCAAAAGGCCAGCCCAGGTCGGCCAGGCCTTTGACCAGACGGCTCATGTCGGCGGGGGTGTGGGTGGCGGACACCGAGACCCGCAGGCGGCTGGTTCCTGGGGCCACGGTGGGGGGGCGGATGGCGGGCACGATCAGGCCTTGCTCGGCAAGCGTATGGGAGGCGGCCACGGCTGCGTCCTCGGCCCCGAGGATGATGGCAACTATGGGTGACGGGTGGCCGGGGATCAGGCGGTCGATGTTGTCCCGCAAACGTGCCCGCAACCGGGCGCCTTCGGGTCCGGTGTAGATGGCCAGGGCGGCGGTGGCCGCGGCCACGTCGGCCGGCGCCGCCGCAGTGGTGAACATGAAGGGCCGGGCCCGGTTGATCATCAGGTCGACGACGGATTGGCGGGCGGCCACCATTCCGCCAATGGAGCCGAGGAACTTCGAGAACGTTCCCACCCGGACCACCGAGGGGTCACCGCGGACCGCTGATGAATCTTCTCGCGGCACCGGCGGGTCAGCGCCGACCATGGAGGCGTCGCAGCGGTCAACCGAGGGGTCGCCGCGGTCAACCGAGGGGTCGTCGCGGTCAGCCGCGGCGTCACCGCGGTCGACCGAGGGGTCGCCGCGGTCAACCGAGGGGTCGCCGCGGTCAACCGAGGCGTCACCGCCCACCGAGGCGTGACCCTTAGGGCTGGCGCCTTCGGGGTACCCGGGAAAGACCTGATGGGCCTCGTCGAGGACCAGTAGGGCCCGGTGGCTTCGGGCGGCCGCCGCGAGATCGGCCACCGGGGCCACGTCGCCGTCCATGGAGAACACCGTGTCGCTCACCAGGATCCGGCGGCTGGGACCGGGCCCACTCAGGAGGTGGGCGGCGTGGTCGGCATCCGCGTGCTGGTAGACGGCCACCTGAGCCCGGGCCAGCCGACATCCATCGACGATGGATGCGTGGTTGTGGGCATCGCTGACCACCAGAACATCCGGCCCGGCCAGGGTCGCCATCACGGCCAGGTTGGCCATGTAACCGGATGGAAAGGACAGGGCCGCCTCGGTCCCCTTCCACCGGGCCACCGCCTCCTCCAGTATCCGGTGACCGTCCTGGTGCCCGCCTGCCAAACGGGAGGACCCCGAACCCGCCCCCAGGGCTTCCAGGGCCTTGATGGCCGCGGCCGTCACCCGGGGATGACGACTCAGGCCCAGGTAGTCATTGGAGGAGAAGCTGATCGGACCCTTGCTGGCCGCCGCCGGCGTGAGCCGTCGCCATCGACCCGCCTCACGGACCGCCAGGATTTCCTCATCCACCCACGATGCCCAGGACTCGGGCCTGATCGAAGCCGACCCGGACCCGACCACGGATCCGGGAGTCCCTCGAGTGTCACCCGTTGACTCGCTGCCTTCGGGCGGGTGACGACTCCCGGTCATGACCCGGCGGCGGCCAGGCTGGCGGCGAGAACGTCGACTATCCGGTCGATCTCGTCCGAAGTAACCGTCAGTGGGGGCATAAGGACGACGACGTCGCCCAGCGGTCGCAGGAGCACCCCCCTGCGCACCGCCTCGGCGCACACCGCCCGGCCGGTCCCCGGCAAAGCGTCCACCCCACCCATCAGGCCCACCAGGCGAAACGGTCGGCCCACCCGGTCCGACAGCAGGCGTCGAAGTTGCTCCGACCGATGGGCCACGTTCTCGAGCGCCGCCCCGTCGACGACGAGTTTCAGATGGGCCAGGGCCACGGCCGCCGCCAGGGGGTTTCCGCCGTAAGAGTGGCCGTGGAAGAAAGTGTGTCCTCGGTAGGCGTCGAACACCCGACCCGACGCCACCGCCGCCGACATGGGCAGGTAACCGCCGGTCAGGCCCTTGCCGAGGCACAGGATGTCGGGTTGCAGATGACACTGCTGCGAGGCGAACAACGTTCCAGTGCGGCCGAAGCCGGTGGCCACCTCGTCACAGATCAACAGGACTCCCATCTCCGCGCAGGCCCGGCCCAGAGATTGGTACTCGCTTGCCGGGGCCGTACGCATTCCCGCCGCGCCCTGAACTAAAGGTTCGATCACCACCGCGGCCAACTCGTCGGCCATAACTCGGACCATCTCGGCGGCACTGGCCAGTGCCCCGGGTGAACCCGGCTGGGGAGCCCGAACGACATCGAAGCGAAGCCGGTCGAACACACTCGCCCCCAGCCCGTCGTCACCCAGGGAAAGGGATCCAATCGTGTCTCCGTGATAGGCCCCGCCCAGGGTCAAGAACCGTTGCCGACGGGGCTGGCCGAGCAGGGTCCAGTACTCGAAGGCCATCTTGGCCGCAGCCTCCACTGCGCTGGACCCGTCGCTTGCGAAGAAAAAGTGGGGGTCGGGAACCGGGACCACCCGAGCCAGAGCCTCGGCCAACTCCACCACCACCCGGCTGCCGTGGCCCAGCGAGGTGGAGTGGGCCACCCGGTCCAACTGGTTGCGCACCGCCTGGTCCAACTCGGGAACCCGATGACCCAGGGTGGTGACCCACAGCGAGGAGATGGCGTCTAGGTAACGCCGACCGTCGACGTCGATGAGTTCTCGGCCCTCGGCCCTCTCGATGACCAGACCCTCGCCCGAGCCGTAACCGTCCATCGGGGTGAACCCGTGCCATACCAGCGCCCCGTCCCGGCGTCGCCAGGAGGCCGACTCGGCATCGGCCGTAGTGTCCGCCGCCGAATCGTGGGCAGGCCCCAAAGCAGACCCGGCGGATTCGGTCACAGACTTATCGTCGCACCCGGGCCGCGTACACGGCCCCGTCGGGGGCGGCCGGTAACATCACCACCCTGATGGAAGCCGCCCTGCCCGCCGACGCCATCGCCGGTGTGCCGGGAGAGCGGACGCCACCTCGATCTCTCCCCCTCGACCAGCGCAAGGCCGCCATCCTGCGGGCCGTGGTGGAGGAGTACATCGAAACTGCCTCGCCCGTCGGGTCCGCCCACGTGGCGGGTCGCCGGGGTCTGGGCGTTTCCGCCGCCACGGTGCGCAACGACATGGCCCGCCTGGAGGCCGACGGCTACCTTGCCCACCCCCACACCAGCGCCGGCCGCATCCCCACCGACAAGGGGTACCGGTTCTTCGTCGACCAATGCCCGGCCCGCTCGGAGAGTCTGGGCCCCCCAGAGCAGAGGTTGGTGGCCGAGTTCTTCGCCCGGGCATCGGGCCAGATCAGCCGGATGCTGGCCGACACCACCCGCCTGTTGGCCGACCTCACCCACTATGCCGCCCTGGTGGTGGCCCCCTCCCACCACGACGCCACCGTTCGCTCCGTCCAGTTGGTCCGCCTCGGCCCCCGCCTGGCCCTTGCTGTCGCTGTCCTGTCGGACGGCACGGTGGACAAGTCCACGGTGGAGATGTCCGACGCGGAGATCACCGACGCCCAGGTGGTGCTGGCTTCAGGCCGGTTGGCCGCTGCCCTGGTCGGGCGGAGCCTTTCGGGGGGGGAGAACCTCGGCTCGTCGGGGCGGGCCAGCGTGGACGGGTTGGTGGCCCAGGCCCATCAGGCGCTGCTCGACACCCACCGGGTCGAGGCCGAGCAGGTCTTCGTGGGCGGCACCGCCAAAATGGCGGCCACCTTCGATGCGGTCGACACCGTCCGGCAGGTGCTGTCCATCCTGGAGGAGCAGTACCTGGTGGTGCGCCTGATCGGTGAGGCACTTGGAGCCGAGGGTCTGACCGTGTCCATCGGGGCCGAGCACGGAGTGGAGTCTTTGGCCGAGTGTTCGATCGTGGCCGCCCCCTACGAGGTGGACGGGGTCCGGGTCGGCACCATTGGCATTTTGGGCCCGACCCGAATGCACTACCCCCAGGCCATGGCCGCGGTGGACGCGGTCAGCCGCCGCCTCGGTCATCACCTGCGAGATCGATGAACCCGCACGCGCAACCGAAGGTCGCTTCACCGGCGCGTCGTCGCTCGAACATGGCTAGCCACAGGTGACCGATCCCCGATCGCTCGACTTCTACGAGTTGCTGGCCGTGCCCCGCACCGCCACCGAGGAGGAGATCAAGAAGTCCTACCGCCGGCTGGCCCGCGAGCTTCACCCCGACGCCAACGGGGGCGACACCGAGGCCGAGGAGCGGTTCAAGTTGGTAACGGTGGCCTACGAGACCCTCGGCGACCCCGAGCGAAGGCGTCGCTATGACGCTCTCGGTCCCGAGGGGCTACGCAACATGGGGCCGGGGGCGGCCGGGTTCGAGGACCTCTTCGGCGCCGGCCTGGGCGACCTGTTCTCCAGCCTGCTCGGTGGGGCCTTCGCCGGCGGGGGGATGGGCGGGCGCCGGGCCGGTCCGCCCCGGGGCCCCGACCTCGAGACGGCGGTCGATCTGTCCCTGCGGGACACGGTTTTCGGGGCGACCAGGGAGATCAAACTGCGGGCAGCGGTTGCCTGTACCACCTGTGAGGCCTCCGGGGCTCGCCCCGGCACCAGCGCCACCCAGTGCACGACCTGCTCAGGGACGGGGGAGATCCGCCGGGTGCGTCAGTCGATCCTGGGCCAGATGGTCACCGCGTCGGTTTGTTCGCGCTGCGGCGGCAGCGGGGAGGAGATCGCCTCCCCCTGTTCTGACTGCCGGGGGGAGGGTCGCCGTACCGAGGAGCGGTCCTACACCATCGAGGTCCCCGCCGGTGTCTCCGACGGGGCCACCCTCAAGATCGCCGGCCGGGGCGGGGTTGGCCCGCGGGGCGGGCCGGCCGGCGACCTCTACGTCCGTCTGCGGGTGGCGGCTGACGACCGGCTGCGCCGCCAGGGCCAGGACCTGGTGGCCGCCCTGGATTTGGGCGTCGCCCAGGCCGCCCTGGGGGCCCGGGTCCGGTTCGAGACGCTCGACGGGCCGGAGGAGATCGACATTCCCCGGGGCACCCAGTCGGGGCGGATCATCCGGCTTCGAGGCAAGGGTGTTCCCGAGGTCGGGGGGAGAAGCCGGGGCGACCTGCTCATCGAGGTTGCGGTGCGCACGCCCACCGACTTGACCGAGGATCAGGACCGCCTGCTGCGCCAGTTGGCCGAGTCGCTGGGCCAGGACGTGGCGCCGGCCGAGTCCGGGTTCTTCGCCCGGGTCCGCTCGGCCTTCAAGTGACGGCCTTTCCAAGCGGCGGCCTTTTCAGACGATGACACTCGACTGACGGTCTTCAGGTAGCGACGGCCGCGATGCCGGCCCCCCACGTTTTCGTCGAGGACCTGGACGACCCCTCTGTGGCCCCCGACGACGCCCACCATCTCGGCCGTGTCCTGCGCCTGCGGACCGGGGACCCCCTGGTGCTGGCCGATGGAGCCGGGCGGATCTGCGAGGCCCGTATGGGCGATCCGCCGGTGCTCGACGGGGTCATCTCTGTGGTTCCCCGTCTCGAGCCCGAACTGACGGTGGCGATGGCCCCCGGCAAGGGCGACCGCCCGGAATGGGCCGTGCAGAAGCTGACGGAGTTGGGGGTGGACCGCATCGTTGTGTTTCACAGCGCGCGCTCGGTGGTCCGCTGGGAGGGGGCTCGTGTCCAGGGCCACCTGGCCCGTCTCGCCCGGGTGGCCCGGGAGGCGTCCATGCAGAGTCGGCGGGCGTGGCTCCCGGTGATCGAGCACGTGAGCGGTGTGAACGGCGTGGGCGGCGTGAGCTTGTTGGCTGCGCGGCCTGGCGCGTGTGCGGCGGTTCCCGGCCGGAACGAGGGGCCGACCTTGCACCGCCCCCTGGTCCTCATCGGCCCCGAGGGGGGATGGGAGCAGGGTGAACTGCCCGACGGTCTGCCCACCATCGGACTGGGTCCCCATGTGCTGCGATCGGAGACGGCGGCGGTGGCGGCCGGGGCCATCCTGGCTGCCATGCGCGGTGGCCTGGTGAGGTGAATCCGCCTCGGCAGGCCGGGTTGGCCTCGCGGAGTAAGGGTGGCGACACCCAGCGCGATTGCCGGAGTCGGGGCGGCGACGGTAGCGTGCCGCCGACGGCGGTCATCAAGGGGGCTCGGTTGGGGGACGAAACCGAGCTGGCCGGCCAGTCGTTGCGTTATGCCCGGCAGGTCGGTCAGCGGCTGAGGGCTATCCGACGGCAGAAGAAGCTGTCCCTCCAGGAGGTCGAAGCCTCCTCGGCCCATGAGTTCAAGGCGTCGGTGCTGGGAGCCTACGAACGGGGCGAAAGAGTTATTTCGGTGCCCCGCCTGTCCCGTCTGGCCCGCTATTACAACGTTCCGGTCGACCAGTTGCTGCCGCGTGACGCCAACGGTCTGGTTGGCCCGTCCTCCGCCCCGGGCCCGGGCGACGGCGGGCGCCCGCCGGAGGGTGGCCCCGCCGCCCACGGGGCAACACGACCCGACGACGGCCCTCGCGCCGCGACCCGCTTCCGCAAAATGAACATCGATCATAACCCC
>JBQTHD010000042.1:0-34704 GCA_052390275.1 Acidimicrobiales bacterium
GGTCTGTCTGCGAATTGGCTGGGTGGGTACGGCGAGCCACTCGGCGTTCATGGCAAGGCGCGAGGTCGAAGGAATACCCGTAGGTCTTTCGAGGCCGAGCAACGCCGCCAGGGGCGCCGATGGCCGTAGTAGCCACCAGATCAATTCGGCGACAGACCACTAGCTAGCTAACGCCCGTCAGAACGATGGCTTCCTGGCGGACGCCGCCGCACGGGCCTCCCGCGGCTCGGCAGGGACCCGTTCGCTCTCCCATTCGCCCAGGCGCTCGTTCCGTCTGGGCATTCGGGCGCCTGACCCGGGCGCACGTGCTGGCTGTGGCCGGGGACACCCTGGTCACGGTGGCGCTGGCGGGCTCCCTGTTCTTCTCGATCTCCCCGGAGGCGGCGCGCGGTCGGGTTGCTCTTTACCTGCTGTGCACCATCGCCCCCTTCGCAGCCCTCAGCCCCCTGGTCGGTCCCACCCTGGACCGCTTTCCGGCGTCCCGTCGAATGCTGATGGCCCTGGCGGCGGGGCTTCGGGCTCTTTTGTGCCTCTCCATGGCTCGTCACCTCCAGAGCCTTTGGCTGTTCCCGGAGGCCTTCGCCCTCCTGGTGTTGTCCAAAGTCCATCTGGTGGCCAAGGGATCACTGGTTCCCGAGGTGGTGGACCAGCCCGAACGTCTGGTGGCGGCCAACGCCCGCCTGGCGGTAGCGGGTGCGGTGGGCGGGTTACTGGCCGCCCTTCCCGGCCTGGCCGTGATGAGGATCGACTCGCTCGGCTCGGCCTGGGCCGTGCGCCTGGCGGCGGTGGCCTACCTGGCCTCGGCGGTCAGCGGACTGCGGGTGCCCACCGGGCTCCGCTCGGCTGCCCCTGACCCGTCCGCCCAGTTCGATGCGGGTCCGGCATGGGTCAACCCGCCCGTGGGGGACCGCTACGGGACCTCATCGGCTCCGTCGCCGCTGCCCCTCGGCGCTGGGGCCGGCACTGCGTGTGCCGAAGGGGCGGCGGAGGTCTCCGCCGGCCCGGTGCCGGGCCCGGGCCAGCACGGCGGGATCCCCCGGGCGGGTGCGGCGGTGGGTGCGCTCCGGGCCATCGCCGGGCTCTGCACCTTCGGGCTGGCCTTCGCCTTCCGGGCCGCCGGGGCCCCTGCTTGGTGGTTCGGGCTGGTCCTCGGCCTGAGCGCCCTCGGCTCACTCCTGGGCTCGGCACTGGCCTCCCGGTTGCGGTCCTATCTGGACGAGGAAAGGATCGTGCAGGCCAGTTTGGCGGCCGTGGCCCTGGCATGCGGCACCGCCATGGCGATCGAGGGCTGGCCGGGGGCGGCCACGGTCGGATTGATCCTGGGGATGTCGGGTTCGGCGGCCAAGATGGCCTTCGACAGCATCATCCAGCGTGACGCCCCCGACTCGATGCGAGCCCGGACGTTTGCCCGGATCGAGACCCGTCTACAGATCGCCTGGGCCGTCGGGGCGGGGGTGGCCGTGGTCATCCCCCTCGGCTCGGACCCCACCTTGGGATTGGGCGGCGCTGTCGGCATCGCCGCTCTGGCGTACTGGTACCTGGAGCCGTTGTCACGATCGCGCCGATCGCGTCTCAGTTTTGCGGCAGGTCGATTCGAGCCAGCCAGAGCCCCGGAGCGTCTATCTCCGCTGGAGTAGGCAACTCCCAGGGGCCCGACCAGAGCCGGGCCAGGGCCTCCTCGCCTCCTCGGGACAGCACCCCGGCCACGAACTCACTTCCGGCTTCATACCGCGTAGGACTCAGGTCAAGGCCGATGATCGAGGTGGCCAGGTTGTCCCCGTCCCCCCGTTCGCCCCGGCGACGACGCAGAGCCTCGGCCAGCCGGTCGTAGGAACCAACGAAGCCGGCGCTGGCCCGCCCGACGACGTGATCGGTCCAGCCCACAAGTGCAGCCACCAGGGAGTCGAGGTGTGCGGCCACCTCCTGCTGGGCCGGCGTACGCACCAGGCCGAGCAGGGCCTCAGGTCGGGAGAACACCGAGGCCAGACCGGAGGGATCGGTGGGATCGAACTCCCCCAGGGTGGACTCCAGCGCGGCGGGGTCCAGCCGGAAACCGGTGATGAACTGGTTGATCAGGGCGTCGAGGTGAGCAGCGACGTGGGGACGGGAAAGCACCGACTGGGCCGCCAGCTCCCGCAGGCAGGACCACAGCCGCAGGTCGTCGGAGGGGAGGCTCCAGGCCTGGCCGAACTCATCCAGGTTGGCCGGCACTACCACCGGCCTTCCCGCGGCGCGGGGAAGGGGCAGATCCCCGTTACCGAAAACGCGGCGGGCCAAATGTCCGGCCATGGTGCCCGCCTGAACTCCAAGGAGGATGGGGCTGATCATCCGGCCCAACTGGCCCATCAGGTCTGCCCCGAGCCCTTCGCCTCCGCCCCCGGGCGACCAAGCCCCCGCGGCCGGTGCGCCGCCCAGGCCGAAGAGGCTGACCCAAGGGGGCGGCCCTGCCGGCCCTGCGGGTTCGGCGGGCTCCGGATTGCCGGCCGCGGCCGTCCTCGAAGTTCCAGATGCCCCGGGCGTACCCCCTCCGGGGCTGGAGCCGGAGGTCAACGACCGGGCGAGCCTCTCGAACACCGCCGACAGGTCCTCGAGTGCCTGGTTGGCCCACTGACCCCTCGTCAAAGGCTGAATCGCGACCAACCGGTCGGCCGCGGCCAGCGTGACACCCGCCACGTCCGCCATCCGCAACTCGGCCACCCGCCACAACTCCTCCAGCCCGATACGTTCGGCCGGTTCCACGTTGGCTTCGACCTCACCGGCAACGGCCAGCCAACCTGAAAGTTGTCGGGCAACGTCCCAGTTGACCGGACCGGAGGCCGCCATCATCCGAGCCAGATCCCCAAACATGGGCATGCCACCGAACGGGTTCTCCGATGTCATCGTGGTTGATCCGCGGGGTGGGCGTCGCCGTCGGTGGCCTTGGGTTGACCTGAATCACCCCGGGTCCCCTCCGGCCGGGGAGGCGGGGCGAGGGTGGCCACCGTGGTGCGGGGCCGCCCGTCGCGCATGAAGGAAACTCGCACCGTTTCACCCGGTTGGTGGACGCCCAGGCGCTCGATGAGGTCGGCCATGGTCATGACCGGTTGTTCATCGAGGGCCAGGATGAGATCGCCGGATTTCATCTCACAGTCAAGCGCCGGGCTCCCCGCCATCACCTCGGTTATGAGTACCCCGCCGGGCACACCCATTCGCTTCGCCGAGGTGGCTTTCAGGCTCCCCCCCGCGACCCCGAACCAGACCGGCTGGGCGGCGCGGCCGAGGGGCCCTTCCTCCAACGCGGCGTCGACCCCTGGTGCGGGGGGCTCGCTGCCAGCCCCGGTCACCACTCCGAACTGGGTGCTGGGCGGGGGTTCGGGGTCGATGGTCTCCGGGCGCAGGAGTCCGATCAGGGCCACCACGACGGTGACCGACACCACGCTGGCGGCCAGGCTGGAGGCGGCGACCGCTGGCCACAGGCGGCGGCGGGGCAACGGCGGTGGGGCCATGGCCGCCCATTCGGAGGGATGTCGCCACAGCCGGTCATCGGGCGGAAGAACCGGGCCAAAACGTTCGGCTTCGTCGTCGGGCTCCACCTCCTCCACCCGGGTGATCCTACCGGCGGGACGCAGAAAACGACCTTCGCCCCGGTGCCCGCCACCACAGAGCGCGGTTATCGAAGGTGACCGTCGGTAGCATCGGGGGCAATGCCCGATAGCGGATCCGCCCAGTTGGCCGAGGTTGATGTCTCGGACCCTCGGGCCGAGTCCAACTATCTGCGCCTCACGCAGGCACCGCTGCCAGTCGACGAAATGAGCCGGTGGGTCAACGACCCGGGAGCCGGAGCGGTGGTGGTCTTCCTCGGCACGGTCCGCGACCACTCGGAGAACCGGGAGGGCGTCGTGAGCCTGGAGTACGAGGCCTATGAGGACGAGGCGGCCCGGCGGCTGGAACAACTGGCCCAAGCCGTTCGCATCCGATGGCCGGTGCTGATTCGTCTGGCCATCGCCCACCGTCTGGGGGTGTTGGCGGTAGGCGAGCCGTCGGTTCTGGTGGCCGTTTCCACACCCCATCGTGCTCAGGCCTTCGATGCGGCCGAGTGGTGCATCGACACCCTCAAGGCCACCCTGCCCATCTGGAAACGCGAGACTTGGGCGGGCGGATCGGACTGGGGTCAATGCGCCCATGGGGTGGATTCGGTCCCGGCGCCGGCGCCGGCGGCCCAGCCATGAGCAGCCTCGTCTTTCTGGGGCTGGCCGTCCTTCTCAGCCTGATCGGCTGCCTGGCCCTGTGGCTCCGGAGGCGCACCCCCCGGTCGATGACATCGCACATCGCCGCGTTCGCCGCCGAACTCGATGCCCTGGCTCCCCGTCAGGACGATCCCCTGCGGCCCCGCCCGGGCCGTACCCCCAAGGGCCGACGCTCTGGCTAGAGACCTGGCCATCGACCTGGGTACGGCCAACACGTTGGTCTACGCCAAGAGCCGGGGGATCGTGCTCAACGAGCCCACCGTCATCGCCCTGAACGTCCAGACCCGCGACGTCCTGGCCATGGGCCAACAGGCCTGGCAGATGATCGGGCGAACGCCGGGGTACATCCAGGCGGTCCGTCCGCTGCGCAAAGGGGCCATCACCGATTTCGAGGTGACCCAGCGCATGATCAGGCTGCTCCTCCAGCGGGCCGGCCTGTCCCGGTTCCAACGACCCCGGGTGCTTTTGTGTGTTCCGTCGGCGATCACCGAGGTTGAACGGCGGGCGGTCAAAGAAGCGGCCCGCCAGGCCGGCGCCACCGATGCCCACCTCCTGCCCCAGCCGATGGCCGCGGCCATCGGCGCCGGCCTTCCCATCCACGAACCGCTGGGCAACATGGTGGTCGACATCGGCGGGGGGACGTCGGAGACAGCCATGATCTCCCTGGGGGGCATCGTTGCCATCCAGGCTCTGCGAGTGGGCTCCTTCGACATCGACGCCTCCATCCAGTCCTACGTCCGCCGGGAGTACGGAATGGCCATCGGCGAGCGAACGGCCGAGGAGATCAAGCTGGCCATCGGCTCGGCCTACCCCGACGACGACGAGCGTAAAGCCGAGGTCCGGGGCCGGGACCTGATGAGCGGCCTGCCCAAGACCGCCATCTTGACCCCCGAGGAAGTGCGCGGCGCCATCGAGGAGCAGGTACGGGCGATCTGCGAATCGGTGGTCGAATGCCTCGGGTGCGCCCCCCCGGAACTGGCCCAGGACCTGATCACGCAGGGGATTCACCTGGTGGGAGGCGGTGGCATGCTCCGAGGCCTCGACCGCCGCCTGAGCGAGGAGACCGATCTACCGGTACATCTCGTCCAGGCACCCCTCGAGTGCGTGGTTCTGGGAGCCGGGAAATGTCTGGAGTCCTACGACTCCCTACGGGTTCTGTTCATGGGAGCCGAGCGCTAAGGCCGTTACCTATTGAAGTTCAGCGGTTTCGGCGTCTACCTACCAAAGTTCAGCGGTTTTGGCGTCGACCTACCGAAGTTCAGCGGTTGGCGTCGGGCGAACGATCGACGAGCAGGTCCTCGGCGGCCTGGCGAACCTGCCAGTCCCGATCGGTTGCCGCCCGGGCGAGGGCTGCATCCACCCGGGTTCCCTCGAACCCGGCCAGGGCGATGACGGCCCGCCGGCGAACGGCCGGCCGGTCCGCAGCGGCTGCCAGGATGGCGTCGAGGCCGAGCGGGTGGCCAATGGCCCCCAGAGCGGCCACTGCCGCCTCTCGGCACAGGGGGTCGTCGTGGCCGGAGGCCATGGCGCTCAGGTCCTCCAGAATGCAGTGACCATCCGGGCCGTCGGCCGCCGCGGTCCCCCGCTCTCCCAGGGCCCAGGCGGCCACCTCACCCACCGACGGGTCGGTGTCGCCCAGGTGGTGGGCCAGATCGGCGGCGGCGATCTCATGGTTCTGGGCGGCCAGGGACAGGGCCCGCCGGCGGACCCGGGGGTCGCCGTCGGCCATGGCGGCCATCAGGGCGGCCCTGGTGATCAAGTTCATCCGGTCCAAAGCCCCCAGGGCGGCTGCCCGGATTGGGGGGTCCGGGTGGGTCAATCCGCTTTCCGCCGTTGCCTGGTCTCGCCGGTAGCCGGCCAGAACCATCGACCGACGGTCGACTTCGCCGTCGCCGGGAGGTGAGGGGCCCGGTCTCATTGCCATGCGCGAAACTCACGCCCATGTTCGGTCTTCGCCGCGGCATGGTCGCGCTGGCGGCCGGGAGTCTGTGGTGGGCCGGTAGTTGTGCACCCTCGGTGCGCCTGGTCGATCCGCCCATGGAGTTGGAAAGCCCGCAACTGGAGTTGCCGGAGATCCTGGGGCTGCCCGCCCCTCCGGCCACCATTGCGCCGGAACCCTTTCCCGGCCCGCCGCCCGGACCCATCGCCATCCCGGCTCAGCCCTACGCCCCTGAAGCGGTGAGCGAGATCGGCACGATTGAGATTCCCGCCATTGGGTTGACCCACAAAATGTTCCAGGGCGTGACCCTGCACAACATCGATCGAGGACCCAGCCATTGGACGGGATCGGCCATGCCCGGCCAGTCGGGAAACGTGGTGGTGGCAGGTCATCGGGTGACCCGGACCCGACCGTTTCGCAACATCGACTCCCTCAAACCCGGAGACCAGATCATCTTTACCGTGGCCGGGGTCCGCACGGTTTACCAGGTGACCGGCAACCAGGTGGTCGATCCCAGCGCGGTGTGGATAGCCGATCAGACTCCGGCCTTCACCGCCACCCTCTACGCCTGTCACCCGCCCGGCTCTGCCCAGTACCGGTTCGTCGTCCACGCCGCCATCGTGGCCTAGTGCACCGCTTCCTTGCCCCGGTACGCAGGGGTATCGAGGCTCCGGTGCGCCCTGCTCTCGACGCCGAGCGCTCGGCGACCGTCACGACTTACGAAATGGTCTTGCCGTGATCGGTCCCCGGTGACCGGGGAGAACGCCTGCCCGGTACGAGATGGCGCTACTGCGCCAGGGCCATGACTGCGCTGAGGGCCAGGCCCGCCATCACGGCCAGGACCAGTCCAGTGGCGGTGACCAGGGCGGCCAGACGGGTGAACAGGTAGAAGCGGTCCGGGGCAGGTTCGTCCCACCCTCCCGGCCTGCCCCGGGCGGCCCCTTCGCCGGTTGCCTCCGTGGCACTGTTGGCGGGCCCAGGCTCGGTACCGGCCTGGCTGATCATGCGCAGCACCATCACTGCCACCGACAAAACGACAAGGCTGACTATCACTGTGGACCCCACCTACCCAGAAGCCCAAGACGTTCACCCCGAGCCCACCGGGCGGATCCCCGAGGGCGGGTCGAGGCCCCGCCGGGTACGCCGGCCGTTCTCGATCGGTGGTCTGGTGGGAACGGCGGTGGCCGCGGTGGTGCTGGCCGCAAGCTTCATCCGGCTTCCGTTCGACACCGTTTCGCCCGGAGAAACCCGCGATGTGGGCCCCCTGGTCAAGATTTCGGATCAGCCCACCTTCGCTCACCGGGGCCAGTTTCTGACCACCACCGTGGCGGTGCGCACAGGGGTGAATCCGTTGCAGGCGGCGCTGGGATGGGTGGATCCGACCACCGACGTGCTCGAGCGCCGGGTGGTGCGGGGTGATCTGCCGGAGCCCGCCTTCGACCGGCTCAACCAGGAGGCCATGGCCGACTCCAAGACGGCGGCTCAGGTGGTGGCGCTGCGGCATCTGGGCTTCGAGGACCTCGGGGTGGGGGCCGAAATCGTGGCCGTGGACCGCAGCTATCCGGCGGCACCCAAGATTCGCCCCGGGGACGTGATCGTGTCCATCGACGCCGACGCCATCGTCGACAGCCCTTCTGCGGTGGAAGCCATTCTGTCCCGCAGGCCAGACGACGAGGTGACGATCGGACTCCAGTCGGCCGAGGGGTCTTCGCGCCGGGAGGTGGTCACCCTTGGTCGGGGCCCGGAGGATCAGGCCCGCCTGGGCGTCCAACTTCGAACCAAGGTGTCCACCCCCTTTCCCATCGAGATCGCCTCGGGTGACGTCTCCGGCCCCTCGGCCGGCCTGGCCTACGGCCTGGAGATCCTCGACCGGCTGACCCCGGGGGACCTGACCGGCATGTCCACGGTGGCAGTCACCGGAGAACTGTTCGACGACGGAACGGTGGGAGCGGTCGGGGGCGTTCGCCAAAAAGCCCTGGGCGTGGCCCGGGCCGGGGCGACTGTCTTCGTTGTGCCCAAGGACAACGCCGAGGAGGCTCGTGAGGCGGCCGGGTCCCGACTCCAGGTGGTGGCCGTCGAGAACTTCGACCAGGCACTGGAGGGGTTGTCCCGGCTGGAGGGAAGCAACGCCCTGGCCCTGAGGGCGCCGGGCTCCGACCGCAACCAGGGCTGAGCGATGCCGCCGGGCTCCGACCGCAACCAGGGCTGAGCGAGCCCGCCGGGCTCCGACCGCAACCAGGGCTGAGCGAGGCCGCCGGGCCGGCAAGGTGAAAGGTCCGAGACACGATGTGCAGCCAGGGTGTCTACTAGTGCCCTGACCAGCCCTCCTCCGCCCCAACTCCTGTTCGCCGCGGAGTTCGCCACCTTCCTGGTGGCCGTGGCCGGGGCCAGCGTTGGATTGCTGCGGCCATTTCTGCTCGAGGCGGATCGAAGGAGCCGGTTGATGATGGCCGCCGGCTTCGTGGCCCTGGGCGTGGCGTCTTTCCTGCGGGGGTCGCTGCTGGTCGGCTTCGGGGACCCCTTCGCCGTGGTGGCTACCGGGGCTGGCATCGTCGCCATGGGCACCGGCGCCCTGGGGTGGCATGGTGCGCCGGCCCGCCGCTGGCTGTGGGTGGCGCTCGGTTTGATGGCGGGAGCGGAGGCGGCCCTGGTGCTCGACCTGCCCTGGGTGGCCGCCGCTACGCGGGGCGCCGGAGCCTGCGCGGTCGGCGTGATCCTGGTCGGCTCCGCCCGCAGGTCCATCCCCGCCCGTTTTGCCATGACCATGGCCGCAACCCTGTTGGGCGTGGTGATGGCCCTGGCCGTGGCGCTGTCGGTGGTGGTGGGTCGGACTGTGGCGACCGAGGGACGTCGTCGGGTGTCGGCCCGGGCCGGGGCCGAGGCGGCGGAAATAGTTCGTGCAGCCGCTATCGACAGCGTCGGCAGCGCCCGCCTGGGAGCCCTGACCCTGCAGGGCAGCCGCGCCGGCGAGGTGGCTGGCCTGCTCGCGGGCGCCGGGGGGTCGATCCCACCCGCGGCGGTGGCCGGGATTGCCGCCGATCTGCGCCTGCTGGCCGATCAGGATCTGCTGGCGGCAGACGGCCCCCTGCTGTTCGCTGGCCCCGAGGGCCAGATCCTGGTGGCCCAACGGGTCACCCAACCCGCCGCTGACCGGTTGGTGCGCTCGCCGGCGGTAGCCCAGGTACTCACCGGTCGGGCCGAGTCAGCTTCGGCTGTCGAGGTGATCGATGGGCGGGGCCTGGCGGTGGGAGCCCACCGGGTGACCACCCGCCAGGACCAGGTGACTGTTCTGGCCGGAGTCATCGTGGCTACGCGGGCCCTCGACGACGACTATCTCGACGGGCGCACCCGGGCCGACCCGTCCCTGACCCTGGCCCTGACCGACGGAACAACCGTTTCAGCCACCAGCGGAGCCGACCTCACCCAGGACGCTGTTCGCCGACTGGCATCCCGGGCCCTGGCTCGCAACCGGAGCGTTTCCGGGGTCGACGATGGCTTGTTTCTGGCCGCCGAACAGGTCAGAGACGGCGACGGCCCGGCGGTCCTGGTGGTGTTGTCGGCCGTTTCCGCCAACACCGATCTGGCTCGAGCGCCGCTTTTTCGGGTGCTCTTCGGCGTCGCCCTGGCCGCCGCGCTCGGAGCCTTCGTACTGGCCGTCGCGGTGGGTGAGCGCATCGGTCGGGGTTTGGGCCGTCTGGCCGGCGCGGCCCGGCGGATCTCCCAGGGGGATCTGTCGGTCCGGGCGTCGGTCAGCAGCACCGACGAGGTTGGGGCCCTGGGAACAGCGTTCAACTCCATGGCCGGCTCGATCGAGGAACTGGCCCGGGAGCTGCGCGACTCCATGGACCAGGAAGTATCGGCTCGCGGGCGACTCCAGGCGGTGGTGGCCGGCATGGGTGAGGCTCTGGTGGCCGTCGATGCCCGGGGCTGCGTCGTCGAGTTCAACCCGGCGGCCGAGCGGCTGTTCGGTCTGGAGGTGGCCGAGGTGATGGGTCGCCGGCTCAACGAATTCGCCACCATCGGCGACGGATCTGGTCGGGACCTGGCCGAATCGTTCAGCCGTCCGGTGGATCGACCGGTGGTCACTGCAGCCTCCGTGGCCCTTCCCGGCCAGGGCCCCATACCGGTGGCCCTGTCGGTGGCGGCGTTGCCCGGAGGATCCGGCGGCAGCGAGGGGAACGTCCTGGTACTGCGAGACGTCCGGGCTGAGCGGGAGGCCGAACGGGTCAAGGCGGCGCTACTTGCCAACATCAGCCATGAGTTGCGGACACCCCTGGTCCCGGTCAAGGGCTATGCCCAGCTACTTCTGAGCCGGGATCTGCCCACCGAGCGGGCCAACGAACTGCTCGGCCACATCGTCACCGCCGCCGACCGCCTCGAGTCCACGGTGGCCCGGCTTCTGGCGGTGGCCGCCGACGACCGCACGGGGTCCCGCGAGGCTCTGGACCCGGGCGAGGTGGTTGAGGGAGTGGCCATAGGGTGGCGGGCCCGGGTGGGGGCCAGCCATCGTGTGGTCGCCGTGGTCGAGGCCGATCTGCCCCCGGTGATGGGGGATCGCTCACGCCTTACCCAGGGTCTCGATGAGTTGGTGTCCAACGCGGTGAAGTTCGCACCTGACGGCGGGGACGTGACCATCGGGGCCTCGGTCGGCGGGCGTCACCATGGTGAGGAGCCGACGGTGGCCTTTTCAGTGTCCGACCAGGGAATCGGCGTGGCCCCCGGGCGGCTCGACGAGTTGTTCGAGGCCTTTGTGCAGGCAGACGGGTCCGATACCCGGGAGTTCGGGGGAATGGGGCTGGGGCTGACCCTGGCCCGGCGTGCCGCTGAGTGGCACGGTGGGACGCTGGAGGCTCGATCCACTCCGGGCGTGGGGTCGACCTTTACCATCCGGCTCCCCGTTCTCCCGGGCGCAGTCGGAGCACCGGAGACGGCCCTGGACGATTAGGTCCCCGGTTCTGGGCTGAACAGCGCCTACGCTCGCCGCCGCGTGAAGAAAGACCAGCCCACAGGCCCTGGCGGGCCAGAAGCCCTAACTCCGGCGACGTTGGCCAGCCACTCCTTCACCCACGTCTTCCGGGGCTTCAACATCGAAGAAGTTCGTGTCCTGCTGGCCGCAGCCTCGGCGGCATGGGCCGAGTCGCAAGCCCGGGCCGAAGCGCTGGCCCAGGAGGTGGCGGCGATGGCATCGGTGCCTCCAGGCACCGGCCCCGGGACCAACTCCGGGACCAACTCCGGGACCACCGGGGCGGACTCAGCCGCGGTGAACAGCGCTGAACCTGGCCAGCCGGGTATGGATCGTGCCGACGCTGGTCGCCCGCTCCTGTCCGAGGCCGCCGGCGGGGTGGTCGACACGTTGGCCGACAAAGCGCGTGGCGCGGCGGCCGACGACCGACCCGACAACGAGCCCCGGCGGCGAGCGGCCGAGGTTCTGGCGGGGGTTCGGGACCAGGCGGCTGCGGAGATGGAGGCGGCCCGGGAACGGGCCGGCCAGATCCTGGGCGAGGCGGAGGCAGTGGTTCACGCCCGGGCAGCGGAGGCCTCGACCCGGGCCGTTCAACTCATTGCCGAGGCCCGCCAACAGGCCAAGAACATCCTCGACGAGGCCAACCTGGAGGCTCAGGCCATCGTCAGTTCGGCCATTATCGAGGGCCGGGACCTGGTGGGTGAGGCTCGTTCGCTACGCCAGCGGACCCTGAGCGACCTCCATCGGCGGCGTCAGGTGGCCGAACTGCAGATCGACCAGTTGAGAGCCGGTCGGGCGCGGCTGGCCCAGGCGGTCGAGGCCGTCCGCCAGAGCCTGGAGACAATGACCCGGGAGTTGTCGATGGCCGAGCCCGACGCCCGGCGAGCGGCAGAGGCCATCGGCCGCCGGGCCACCAACCGGCCCGGACCTGACCCGGCCCCCCGGCCCTCCCATCGGAACTCTGGTCGAGCCGAACACGATCCTCGGTTGGGAAGCTCACGCCCGGGGTCGGCCCGCCCCCATACCGCCCCCGGGTCCACCGCTCGCACCGAATCGGACGCACCCGTGGCGGAGTCCGCGAGGTGGCTGCCCAGGCCGGCGCGCCGGGAATCGTCGATCGTCATGGCGGGTCCGGGTCACGCGGCTCCGCCGCCCGAACCAGCCTCCAGCCGGCGGGAGGACGACGCCGAATCGGGCAGGGCCATGTCCCGACCGGTATTGAAGGGCCAGCGTGCCGGTAGTCCGCCCCGGGTCCGTCCCCAGTCGGTGACTGAGGCGTCCTTGGTTGGAGCCGGCGCGGTCCCCGACATCGGGCTGGTTCCCGCCACGGCCGATCCGCTGGACGGGCATGCCGACGCCAAGGCGACCGAGCCCAATCGGGTGGCAGAGAGTTTGGACGTCATTGTCGCCGAGCCGAAACCGATTGACCAGCCCCCGGTCGCCACGGCCACCGAGCCGGAGTCGATCGACGACAGTTCGGGCACCGCTGCCGCTGCGGATTCCCCGGAGACTGAGATTTCGGACCCGATGAACGAGAGGTCCAGCGCACGCGACGACGTCGAGGCGCCTCACCTCGACGAGGCGGCACCCCAGGACCGTGGCGTCGAGGCCGACCCCGTCGATTCAGGGCCTGGCCAGGTCACCGTCACTGGGCGAGCGACCCACGCGGTCGACGACCTCTTCGCCCGCATTCGGGCGGATCAACGCCGCCAGGCCGGACGCCGGCGACCAGGGCGCTCAAGCCAGTCTGGCCCCCCGGTGGAACAACCGACTGCCCTCCCCAGCGAACCACCCCAGGGTGAACCCGCCCGGGGGATTACAACCCCGGGAGAACCAGCCAGCGGCCAGGCTTCACCGCAGGGATCTCGCCCGACCACCGATCGAGAGGTCGCTTCGGGCCCGATGGGCGGGGCAATCGGCGGAGATGCCGCCGTGGGGGCAGCAGCGACGGAGACCGATGGTGCAGACGAGCAGGCCCTCGCCAACCGGGACCGACTCCTTGATCCGTTGGAGGCTCAGCTCAACCGGTCTCTCAAGCGGGTCCTTCAGGACGAGCAGAGCGAACTGTTGGATCGAATTCGCCGCAGCCGGGGCCATCTCGATGGGGTCCTGGCCACCCCGGCCGAGCAGGTCGAGCGCTACACCCTGGCCGCCCTGGGGGCTTTGACAGCGGCGGCGGCGGCCGGGGCCGCCTTTGCCGGCCGGCCGGGGGCCGAACTTGATGTCGCTCCGCTGGCCGAGGAACTTGCCCACTCCCTGGCCGATGCGCTCCGGGGCCGGGTGGCGACCATCTTGACCGCCGAAGCGGATGCGGGTTCGGGAGCCGATCGCCGGGCGACGGCCTCGGCGCCGGCATCGGGTGGCCGAGGCGAGTCCCGACGATCGGTAGCGGGGTCCGGCCGGGAGCGGCTGGGTCCGGCGGAGCGGGTCAGCGCCGTCTACCGCCAGTGGAAGCTCCAACACATCCCCGGCCTGGTCCGCCACCACCTGGCCCTGGCCTTCAACGCTGGAGCTTTCGAGGCCACGGCTTCAGATCAGCCCATGCGGTGGGTGGTGGACGACGACGACCGGCGCTGCCCGGACTGCGACGACAACGCCCTGGCCGGTCCGCTGACCCGGGGAACGCCCTATCCGACCGGGCAGTGCCATCCTCCCGCCCACAATGGTTGCCGTTGCCTCCTGGTTCCAATGGAGTCGCCGTAGGCCACCCGGGTCCCGGCCGGTCGTAGTGGCTACCGGCCGGTTGGCCGAGGCCACCACCACTGATCGAAGAACCCCCAGGCGCCCCGTGGACCCGGAAGTCACGGCACTAGGGTCGCCGGAGTGCCGGCCCCCAAAGAGATGACCGGTCGAGCGGCCGGACGCGGCGCCCTGGTGGCGGTCGGGGTGATCGTGTTCGTCGTGCTCCTGTCCTTGCGGGCGGCCGCCGGCTACTTCACTGATTTCCTGTGGTTCTCCCAACTTGGCCAGGGAGGCACCTGGGTCCGCCTGCTCGGCACCCGGATCGGCCTGGGCTCCGCCTTCACCCTGGCCTTCTTCGCCCTGATGTGGATCAACCTCGCGGTGGCCGACCGACTCAACCCTCGCGTCCGGCCGGTCGGGGGCGACGAGCAGTTCGTGGAGCGTTTTCACGAGGTGGTGGGCACCCGGACCGGTGCCATGCGGTTGGTGGTATCGGCCGTGTTCGCCCTGGTTGCCGGCCCGGGGGTGGCGGCCCAGTGGGATGCCTGGCTGCGGTTCACCAACCACGTGCCTTTTGGGATTACCGATGCCCTTCTGGGGGTCGATATCGGTTTCTTCGTTTTTCAGCTCCCGTTCCTGTCGTTTCTGGTCGACTGGCTGTTCCTGGCCTTGGTAGTGGTCCTAACCACTACCGGCCTGGCCTACTACCTGAACGGTGGCATCCGGCTTCGGACGCCGCTGGAAAAGGTTTCCTCCCACACCAAGGCTCACCTATCAGTGCTGCTGGCCGTTTTGGCCCTGATCAGAGCGGGTTCGTACTATCTCCAAAGATTCGAACTCACGTACTCGAGGCGGGGCGCCGTGCAAGGCGCTGGTTTTACCGATGTCACGGCTCGTCTTCCTGCCTTGAAGCTCCTGATCGTTATTTCGCTGGTGGCCTGTGTACTTCTGGTGGTGAACATCTCTCGACGAGGCTGGGTGCTGCCAGCCATAGCTGGCGGCCTCTGGTTGTTGGTCGCCGTAGTGGTGGGGGGAGTCATTCCTGCAGTCATCCAGAAGTTCCGGGTGGAGCCGGCAGAGTCAACGTTCGAGCCGCCTTACATCAGGCGAAATATCGAAGCAACGCGAGATGCTTACAACCTGGACATTGAGTCCGTCCCCTATGAAGCGGTGACTACGAATGCAGATCAAACCGATCTGACTGACTATCAGTCGACCATTCGCAACGTAAGGCTGTGGGACCCAGAGATCACCCTTGATTCCTACAAGCGGTTGCAGGGTGCCCGCGGGTACTTCGAGATCGCCGATGTCGACGTCGACCGCTACCTGGTCGATGGTCAGCTCACCCAGGTGCTCGTGGCTACCCGTGAGCTGGCCCAGGAGAAGATCCCGTCACAGACCTGGGTCAACCGCCACCTCGGCTACACCCACGGCTACGGGGCGGTGATCACCCCCAGTAGCGGGGTTACCGATCGGGGCGATCCCGCCTTCCGGCTCAGCAACGTTCCCCTTGAGGGCGATCATCCGTTCCGTTTCGAGGGCGATCAGGCCCGACCTGATATTTATTTTGGTGAAGGCCTGGACGGTTACGCCGTAGTTGAGACGAAAGAGTTCGAGATTGGATATAGTTCAGGCGAGGAAGGGACGAAGGTGCGGTATGGAGGTGAGGGTGGAGTAGTACTGGATTCATGGACGAAGAGGGCGGCAATGGCTCTTCGGTTCGGAGATTTCAATATGATGATCTCGCCGTTGATCACGTCCGATTCGCGGGTTCTGTTTCAACGAAACATTGATGAACGTGTCCGACGTCTGGCACCATTCCTGCATTACGATTCCGATCCTTACGCTGTAGTGATAGATGGTCGAGTTAAGTGGATTTACGATGCCTATACAACCTCTAGTTGGTACCCGTACTCCCAGAGAGCTGAAGTGGATCGGGTTTCGGCGTTGAGTGGGCTTCGCGACGTCCGCTTCAACTACGTACGCAACTCCGTCAAGACGGTTATCGATGCCTACGATGGCACGACCGAGTTCTTCATCGTCGACGACGAGGATCCAGTCGCCCAGGCCTACAGTGCGGCATTTCCGGGGCTTTTGCGGCCGGGAACGGAGATGGACCCGGAGGTTCGGGAACACCTGCGCTACCCCGAAGACTTGTTCCGGGTTCAAAGTGACTTGTTCGCCCAGTATCACGTCACCTCGGGGGAGACCTTCTACGGCGCCGCCGAGCGGTGGGAGGTGGCTCAGCGGCCGGGGGGGATCGACGGGACGGCGCGCACCGCTGCGCAACTGGCGCCCAACGCCGTTCCCACCTCCAGCAAGGAACTGCGGATGGATCCGTACTACCTGTTGATGAGGCTCCCCGACGAGGATGAGGAGAGCTTCGTCATGCTGCAGCCGTTCGTTCCCGCCTCGGCTGACGACGCCCGCAAGGAGCTGAGGGCCTTCCTCGTGGCCACCAGCGATGGGCGCCTAAAGGCGTACGAAACCCCGACCGACCGGTCCATCGACGGACCGGCGCGGGTCAACGACCGTATTCAGCAGGACGCCGAGGTGTCGCGCTTCATCACCCTGCTCAACCAGTCAGGATCGAAAGTTCGGGTCGGCAACCTCCTTCTGATTCCTCTGGAGAACCTGCTCCTATACGTTCAGCCGCTTTACGTCCAAGCCTCCAGCGGGTCGGCGACTCCGACCCAGCCCCAACTCGAGCAGGTGATCGTGGCCGTCGGCGACCGGGTTGTGATGCGCCCGACGCTCCGAGAAGCGCTGACCGTCATCTTCGGCAGCTCCCCCCCCACCCTGGAGGAGCGGGTGGCCGGTCAGGTGGGTGAGCCGCCCAGCCCGTCCGGCGACCCGCAGGACCCTGTCCCCAACCCATCTGATCCCGACGAGGGCGTGCCCACGGCTGCAGAGATCCTCGCCCGGGCCCAAGTTCGCTTCGACAGCGCCGAGGAGGCGTTGCGCCGGGGCGACCTGGCCGGCTACCAGCGATTCACCCAGGAGGCCCGTGACCTGATCGGTCAGGCCGCCGACCTTCTCGGCCCCCCCACCGAGGACCCGGTCGACCCGCCAATAGCCACCGCCTGAGCCTGGTATGTTTTGCGCTCCGCCGCGGGGTGGAGCAGTCCGGTAGCTCGTCGGGCTCATAACCCGAAGGTCGCGGGTTCAAATCCCGCCCCCGCCACCAAGAAACCGCAGGTCAGGGCCGGTGCGAGCGCACCGGCCCGTCTGCTGAGCAGGCGATCTTCTACCGGATCTTCTACCGGATCGAGCGAAACGCAGTGAAACAGAGCGGTACAGGCCTGGACCGAATCGAACCCAAGTGCGGCGAAGCGCGGGTATCAGATGCCATACGGTAGGTAGGCTTGGACGATCGAGGAGGCCGTCGCCGTCGCCTGCAGAAGCCTGCTACACGGAGTGCGGCCGGGTGACCGGCCGTGAGAGGCGTGCGCAACTTTGATCCTGCCGCCCTGGCCCACGTTCGGCGTCGCCGAGGATTGTCCCTCGCTCAGCTCGGCGAGCGCATCGGGCGGGCTCGTCCCAACATCATCACGTGGGAGAAGGGCCGCTCGGCGCCGTCGCCGTCCAAGCTCGTGGCCCTCGCCGAGGCGCTGGGCGTCAGACCGTGGCAGCTCACGACTGTCAATCGGCGCGAGGCGGAACTGAGCGACTTGAGGGCTTGGGCGGGGCTCACCCAACAGCAGCTCGCTGACCGAGCCGGGTTGGTGCGGGCTACCTACGCGCTCGTTGAGCGAGCGGAGCTTCCGTTGCGAGAAGACGTTGCGCAGCAACTCGGCCGTGTGCTCGGGCACTCGGTACGCGAAGTCGAGTCTGCGTACGCCCGGACCGTCCGCCGGCGCGAAACCGAGGCGTCCTCCTGCGATTCGTCAATCTAGCGACGCGAGCCGGGAGGCTCTTGCTCGCCTTGGTGCTGCTTACTCTCCGAGGACGTCGTCAACAGAAAGGCCACCGATAGCGTCAATCATCGGCAACATTATTGGCGCCAGCTGCGATGTTGTTCGGCCTACGTACCGTTCCATGCTCACTTCCTCGTGCGCTTCGCCATCTCCGCTGCTAGCGGCCGCGCTTTCGGTCAGGAGAGCCAGTCCAATAAGGACATTTGCGTACACGAACTTGGTTTCGATCAGGCGGGGGTCCTCCTTCGGTGACTCCTTCTGGACCGTCCGCAAGAACTTGTTGTCCACGTTGACATAGAAGTCCCACAGCTGGTGGTCGCCATCACCATCGGCGAGGACAACGACGAGCGCGTCGTTCTCCGTGAAGGTGTGGAAGCTGTAGTCGTTCCACGTATCCTCCCGGACGCGAGTGACCTCAGGAAGCGCGAGACCGGACCGATCGCCTTGCCTTCCCGAACCCCTGTTGCCACTTCGACGCCTTCTCGCCCCGGTGGCCCCACCACCACCGCCGCCTTCCTCGGCCGGCTTCAGCCGCAGGACGAGACGGTTGACGAAGGGGTCGACGCGGCTCGGGTCACTCACCTCAATCTCCAATGGGAGTTCGGCACCCGTGGCGGCGTCGTCTGGGAGCGCGACATGGAGAAGGGCTACGCCGGAGTGGGGACCGTCCATCCGGCAGTTCGCCAGCCGCTCGGCGGGCTCTCGGTCGGTCCGGTAGACGGCCCATTCGCCAGGGTCCATCTCTCGGACGAAGTAGGCGTCCTCAGCGTCCGTGACGAGCGACACACGTGGCCGAGAGGCGAGGCGAGCGTCTCGAATCAGCTCTTCATCCTGAGCCTTGCCCTTGAGCCGGAAGTAGGTAGGCCAAGGTTTCCCGTGGAAGTCGCCGCCCTCGCCCTCCCCCGCACCTTCCCGAGCGAACGGCGCCGAGATGCTGGTTCCCCGCAGAAAGAGCTTCTCCAAGGTCGGGTTGCTCTTGAGGATCGCCTCCAGGGCCTCGGCGAGCGGCTTGTCCTCGGCCAGCTTCTCGTCGATGTCCTCCTTCCGTCGACGATTCCTCAGCTCCCGGAGGGTAGGGTCGTCGTGCAGGATCGACTCCAGCTCGCCGATGATCCGCTCCGACAGCTTTGTCTCTCGCAAGCGGTCCCGGCTGTTCATAAACAGGTCCTCGCGGAGGAGGCCGGCTATCTCCGAGCAGTCGAGCACGACGAGCAGGTCGCTCGCGAGGTACCCCATGCCGACGCTCTTCCGAGTGAAGAAGTCCGTAGGCAAGGTGGCGTGGGTCTGACCGTTGATCGTGAAGATGACGCCGTTGCGGGAGGTGCGGTAGGCCGCTGCCTCCTTCTTCTTGAAGGCAAAGACGCGAATCTTCACCTGATGGCCGTCAATGTCGATGATGCTTCCGGTCGGGAAGCCTTCCTCGAGCTTCTCGGCCCGGTCCTTCTCGAGACGGGCTGACAGGCCCGTGAGATTGGTTGAGAAGCTTCCCGGGTGCCCCCGGTAGCTCGGGCGGCTCTCGTACAACCGGACGGGAAGCGCGACCTCCGGAAGGGCCTGGTCAAGGCGCCGGAGCAGGCCGTCGCGAGCTTGGATGATGTTGGTGGTTGTTCCCTGCCACCGGTACTCGTACAGCTTGATGAGCGAGCCGTGGGGGCTGGTCCGGAAGTACGCACCACGGCCGTTTCGGTCGTCCTCGGGGAAGATCGGCAGCTCGGGCGCGGGGAAGGAGAGTACGTCGCCGTCCCGGGCCTCGGCGCCGACGGGCGCGAGATACGTGAAGACCGAACTCCGCTGGTTCCCCGTAGGCGGCTCCCGGCGGACGACGGTGAAACCCCACTCCCGATCGCGCTCCGACGAGCTAGTTCCGAGCAGCCGGGGGTCGCGGCGGGAAACGATTAGCTGCAGCCGGTTGGGCTCGCTGCAGAACTGCAGCGCTCCGGTGCCGCCCATGTTGAACTTACCCTGCACGAAGGGGATCCGGAACTTGTTGCTCTTGGCCAGCGACATGAACGTCGAGGGGAAAGAGCCGGGGGTCTGACCCTCGCCGGCGTCGGCGATAGAGAGCGAGGGCTGCCGCGGAGGCGTGTTACCGCTGGCGGCGAGAGTCAAGAGCCGGCCCTCAAGGAGGGTCCTCTCGGCCGGCCAGAAGGCGATGCGTCCGGCACGCTCGGAGTCGAGGTCGGCGCGATCCTCGAAAAACCTGGCGACGGCCCGTCGCATGTCGGCGGGCGCGGCGTCGGCCTTCGGGTCGATGCCGGCGAGGAGAGAGGCGGCGATCAGGCGGGCATCTACGCCGTTGACCAGCTTCTCAACGATGGCGGCGACCGCGTCGGCCTGCTGGTTGCCGACCGTCGCGAAGTTGTTCTCCATGTCCCCCAGGTACCGCCAGTTCTTGGCGTCGTCCCAGTAACCGGCGTCAGCCAGAATGGCGACGACCTCAGCGTCGGTGTCGGCGTGCATCAATGCAAGGCACAGCTCGTGCGATCCCATACAGGTCTCCTACTCGTTCGTGGGTGCGGTGGTCGCTGCCGAGTGCAGCGTGGCCAACAGCTGACGAAAGCTGTCATTGGCGGGGCCTCGCAGGATGACGGTCTTTGCGCCTGGCTCGGTGTCGACGTCGACCACGAGGAGATCCCGAAGTCGACCGATCATGGCAGCGCGATTGGAGACAAGCTGCGCATCCGTCCACGCCGGGTGACGATGGGCGATGTGTTTGTCAACTTCATCCTGAGCGCCCCCGGTAGCGTCGACGGCGTCGAGAAACGCCAGGATCTCTGCCCGCTCGCCAGGCAGGAGGGCGAGCCGCTCGGCGAGCACCATCCGCTGTGGTTCCAAGAGCACTTCGTTGTTCTCATCGTCGATGACGGGGATCGCCCCGGTAGCGAGGGCGACCGCAGCCGGAGTCGGGTAGACGAGTCCCTCCTGAGTGGCCACGAGCCCCAATTCGACGAGGGGACCTCCAATGCCGGCTTGCTCGGGCCATAGGAGGAACGACTTTCGGAACCGGACTAGGGACTTCGTCTCCTCGTCGCCGACGGGCCAGGCGGTCCAGCGTCGGTGCCGGCCGCGGCGACCAGCACGCTCATCGCCGGCGCGCAGCCGCAGGCCACGGGCACGCGCCGCCGCTGCGGCTTGCTCCAGGAACTGCTCCACCGTGGGCGCTTGTCCAGTGGAGATCATGTTCACCAGCGCTCGAGGTCCGGCTACCAGGGGATTGATGCGGTTGGTGAAGGGCGAGATCGGCGCGGGGCCGGGAGGCGAAGGGGGACGCGTCTCGAAATCGCCGGGTTCCGGTAGACGAAGCAGATCGACTGCACTATCGGCGCTGAGCGACGCCTCCTTGAGTTCTGGAGCACCACGGGGCGGGTCGCGGCGCCCAGATGGCGGACGCCTGGCAGTGCCCTTAGATCTGCGAGAAGCGCTACTAGGCGCCGCCTCGGGGGCGAGCACCTCCCGTGACGTCTGCTCGAGGCCCAGTTGGTTCTCGACCGCCACGGCGATGAACTCTGACAGTGAGCCATAGGGGCTTCCCGGCGTGTTGACTAGGGCGAGGGCTCGCCGAGACTGTTCAGCGGGAAGGTTGACTACCAACGGGTGAGTCGGGGGATAGCCTGCCACGAGGCTGAATAGTACCGCTCCGCCGCGCAGTGTCAACCGCGCAGCGGAATAGCCGGGACTATCAGGCCAAACGGTGCACTAGGACGACCTCGCGCGCGGTGTTCTCGCCCCTGACGCCGTCCTGAACCCACCAGCGCCGATTCGGGACCTGCCTCCAGAGCCGGCCGTCAGACTCAGTCGCAAGCGCGTCGAAGGTCTGCTCGACGAACCCGCTGCGCTCCATCACTTCCAGGTACCGCTCAAGGTGGTGGACGGGATCGTGGAAGCCGACCATCTGCACGACGATCGTCTGCTCGCCGCAGACCTTGCGAAGGTCAGCCACAGCTGCATCGAGGTGGTTGAAGTACCGAGTGAAGGTGCGGTCCGAGCGCGCGCCCATGGTGTAGTGACCAATCCCGTTGCCGTCCCGACGATCAGCGATCCAGAACGGCGCCGGCGTCTCACGACGACCCCGCACCTTCCAGCGGTGGTAGTTGACATAGACGCCCGGGTACGGCGGCGACATCAGGATCAAGCGCGGCGTGGGGATGCGGCCGGCGAGGCGGGAAGCGAGGCCAGGCAGTGCCTGCTCCACCACAGTCGTGCGAGGCTTCCGTGCCGTCCGATAGGTGTGGTCAACAGACCGGACCGCAAGGGCATAATGTGCTGCCGCCGCAAGCATTCCATCAGTGACGGCGATCAGACTGTTGCGCAACTCGGAGCCTGGCGGTACCTCACCCCGCATATCCAGCGCCCATTGTCCGGCGCGAAGGATGGCACAACGCGCTAGACGTCTTGCTGCTGGGAGGTCAATCGCCTGAAGCGACTCGAGCGCGAGGGCAATAACATGCCTCACGCCCCACAGGGTCGGTTCATCAATGTTGCGGTGATATCCGGCCGCCACCCACTCGCGTAGGTCGGGCGGTTCCGCCGTCCACGAGGTCCTTTCAGGGAGCGCAGCGGCCCACCGCCGCACCGCCGCGAGTTCCTTGGATGTGTACGGCCTCGTCTTGGTTTTGCTGAGAAAGACGGCGAGCGGGTTCAGGTCGGAGCCGAGGGCAGGCCGACCGGCGAGGCGCGCCTCGACAAGAGTGGTCCCACCCCCGACGAATGGGTCAAGCACGAAATCGCCAAGGTCAGTAAAAGCCGCAATGGCAGTCCGAGCGAACGCTGGGCTGAAGCGCGCTGGGTAGCGATAGAACTCGTGGGGTGAAGCCGTACGCCGGCTTCCCAAGGAAACGTAGGTTGAGTCCAAAGCTGCCCGACGAAGAGCAATTAAGCTCGCATCCATGTTGCAGGTGTCGGATGCCGACGCCGGTGCCGCCACGAAGCCTCCTTGACAAGGTGTGCTGCATGAGCATCTCGTAGCAATTATCGGATTCTATACGTAGAGGACCACGCAACGCTGGACAACTCGCGGTGCGGGCCGTCTCGATCGACCGGCGTGACGAGAGGGAGGGCGGGACTCGGCAGGACGGAGCTGCTCTAGGACTGGCGGTCGGCATACGACGAACGAACGCTCAGTCACTAGATCGCGCAGGTGGCGCCGCAGCGGGCCGAGGAGCGACTAGGGCCGAGAAGACCGCCGCAGCTTCCGCCTGCATGCCGGGGATGACGTGCTGATAGACGCTCATGGTGAATCCTGGGCTGGCATGGCCCAGCCGTTCGCTCACGACCTTCACCGGAACCCCCGCTTTCAGGAGGAGCGTCGCGTGAGTGTGCCTCAGGTCGTGAAGGGTGATGTCCGGAAGGCCCGCCTTTGAGGCGGCGCGGTCGAACGTCTGGCTGAAGAGGTCCGGGTGGAGCCGCTCGCCGTCGGACCGGCAGAACACGAGATCCCGGTCGAGGTACCCAGCGCCGAGGGCGAGTCGCTCCTCGGCCTGAGCCTTGCGCCACTGACGAAGGACGCTGACGGTTCTCTCGTCGAGGTCGATGGTGCGCCGGCCGGCTCCCGTTTTCACGTCGGACAGTTGCATCTCGTAGGCGACCGAAACCAGGGCCTGGCGCACCGAGAGGCGAGCCCCGTCGAAGTCCACGTCACACCAACGCAGACCAAGGATCTCTCCGCGGCGCATGCCGGTATGGGCGACGACGAAGAGCGCGGCGTAGGCACGGTTGTCGCGAAGATGGTCGAGGAACGTCCGAAGCTGGTCTGCGGTCCAGACCTTGATCTCGCGACGCTTGGCCGAGCCGAGCTTCGGCGGGTCGGCGACCGTGGCGACGTTCCGCAGGACGCTTCCCTTGCGGAGCGCATCCTTCAGCGCCTTGTGGAGCACCAGGTGGACGAGCCGGACTGTCTTGACGCTCAGACCCCCCTCGCCGTCTCGGCGGCCCTTCGTCAGGAGCCGGGCGTAGAGGCCGTCGAGATCCTCGGGTGCGAGCTTGTGCAGCGGCACCCGTCCGAGCGTGGGCAGTACGTGGAGCTCGATGTTCCGGCGGTAGGAGTCGTACGTGCTGCGCCGGAGCTGGGCTTGCTGTAAAGGAAGCCACCGATCGGTCAGGTACTCGCCGAGCGTCGTCTTGTCTCGGGAGTTCGATTGCCCGTCGTTCCGACGCTTGACCAGCTCCGTGACGAGCCGTTCGGCGTCACTTCGCCTCGGGCCGGCGGGGATCCACCTCCGCCGCTCCTTGCCGGTCGCAGGATCGACCCCCTCGTAGATGACCGCGTAGAACTGCTTGCCCTTCTTGGCCGTGTAGCCGCGCATCAGCTTCCCTTTCGGAGCGAAGGAAGGGACGCCGGAGGCCAAGGAGCCGGGGAACCGACATCACCCTCCCCGGCGGCTACTTCGGCCATGGTACCGCTCGTGAGCCTCGTCGGGTTGCACCCGTCCGACCCCGGTCAACCGACGTGGACATCCGGCAAGCCGGCGTGCTCGTCCTCCGCGTCCCGGACATCCCCGTTGAGCAGGCGGCGAAGCCCGGACCGCGGGACCCGGAGGTGCCGACCAAGTTCGATCACCGGCAAGCCTTCCCGGCCACCAGTGGCGCGGTAGCGGCGAGCCAGCGTGTAGGCGGAGCTTCGTCCGATTCGAAGGACGGCGGCGGCCTCCTCGACCGTGAGCACGTCGGGCAGGGTGGTCGGGTTCGCGTCGAGGTCCATCGGGGCTCCCTTCGGTCAACTTCTTGGAACTAGGCCGGTTCGCGACCGCAGATCTCGCGAGCGGTCAGGAGGAGATCGGCGACTGGTGCGTCGGCGAGCGCACATGTGGCGCCGCCGCGAGATTCCGGGCAACGGCGGGCCTAGTTGTGCATGCCGAGAGTCCACTACCTGACCATCCGTTGCCCGTTCGGCTGCGAGGCGTGGCTGGCGCCTCCCTGGCTCGACGGCCACCGCGATCGCTGCACTGGCCGTCCGTGGGTCGACGACCTCCCGGATCGAGCGGTCGTCCCGGCACCGCTGGCCGGCGTCCTTCTGTCGGTGCTGCCCCGTGCCCTCGTCGACGACGCACAGCGGCCGAGCGTGACGCGCGCCCAGCAGGACCGCGTCGCCCTCGACTTCCGCTTCGGGGCCTGCGTCCGCTCGCCGGTGGCCGGCGTGACCGCCCGCAGGTGGCTCAGGGTGGCGATCGCAGCCTTGGAGGCCAAGGGCCTTGAGTCCGTCCGGCGCGCCCTGAGCCCGGATGGGTTCGGACAGCTCGAACGCGAGCTCATTGAGCCGGGCGCCGACGTGGCCTGCCCCGAGTGCGGCGAATGCGTCACCGCACGTGGTCTCGCCACTCACCGGGCGACGAACGCCGCTTGCCGCTGGCGACGGGCGGCGCGCGAGGTGCGGGAAGCCTGGGACACGGGCTGGCGCGATCCGTTCAGCGTCGAGGGAGCGCCGCTGACGTGGGCCGAGCTCGTGGCACGGATGCACTGGAAGCGCCGGCTGCTCACCGTCGATTTCCCGCGCTGGACCGCCGTCCTGCTCAAGCCCCAGTAGCCGAGCGCCACGCGCCACCCCTTCAGGCGCTGGCGCGGCTGGCTCCCTCGTGGGTGAGGCGGGAACGCCCGGGCAGGGCCTCGTCGGCCAGCCCACGACGCCTTGCTCGCAACGCCGCGTCGTCAGGCGCCGGGCCGAGGATCGCCTCGGCGGCGCTCGACGGATCCTCAATCTCTGCCACGCCGGCGTCACGGCGGTAGCCCTCGATCCGCTGGTACAGCTCGGCGAGCCGATGGGGATCGTGGACGCATACGCCGAGGGCGGCATGGTGAGCGAGGTGCGGCCGAGCCCAGGCGGGTAGCTCGACGCCGTGGCTGCGCATTGACTCCCTCGCCGTCGCAACGACCAGGTCGACCAGGAGGGCTGCGTCCTCCCGCCACTCCTGCGCTCTCGCCGGGTCGTGACTGCAACGCCCCAGTGCCCACTCCCACCGGCCCGAGCCTCCCAACGTAAGGTCCCACTTGACGTGGAAGGTGTGGAGGGCCGCAGCTGTCTCGTCCCAGCGCCGGGCAAGGAAGGGAAGGTGGCTGCGGGGTGGCAGCGCGTCGGCGACCGAGGCATCGAGCCGGCGTGTCCCGAGGCGGTCGGTCTGCCGTCGACGACGCTCGGCGGCCGGCGCCTCGGCCGACCCGCTGCCACCCTCCGCCGTTGCTCCGTCCTGCGGCCGGAAGCGGTCTGCGGCGGTGGTCGCAAGAGCCGATGGCGCTGCAGGGTCGATGTCGATCGCGGCGCGCTCGGGACCCGACCCGGCGAGTCGGGTGCTGACGGACACCTCGATCGGGGGTGGTGGTGCTTTGGGAAGTCGCTCGCCGTCCAGCGGGTCCAGCGAGCGGGTCAGGTACAGGTGGTTCGCCGAACGACCGCGAGTGATGTCGACGTAGGTCTCGGAGCGGCTGGCGTTCTCATCGATCCGGCTCGTGGACTCGATGAAGGTCGAGCCCTGGACGGCGTAGCTCGTCACCGCGTAGGCGTGGTCGAGTCCAACCTCAATGCGGCCTCCAGCACCCTCGTGCTCGTCGAAGAAGGAGCGGGCAGCTCGATAAGTCCGAGGCGGTCGAAGGCCACCACGATGCAGTCCCGCGTGTCATTCCGGTGCTTGCGAAACGAGACGACCGTGCCCGTCGCGCCGTTGCGGACATAGTCGCCCTGGCGGCCGGCGGGGTGAAGGCTGCGGTCCCCGATCTTGGCCACGACGCGGTCGCCCACCGAGAACCGCCGATCGCGAGCGGCGTGCATCTCCTCCTGCCCGACATCCCCCGTCGCCTGCAGCAGTCGGTGGGCGAGGCGGTTGAGCTGCCACCGAGTCCGGTTTCGGCGGTCGACCATCGGGTGCTCGTCGCCTTCGCGCTGAGCCCGCCACCACCGCTCCAGGAGATCAAGGTAGAGATCGAGCTCGTCGCTGACGATGTGCAGGTGGCCGGCGGCGTCGAGCTGGGCGAGTGCTTCAGCGATGTTCCCTTCCCGCAGGGCGTCCGCGGCGGCCCGGTCATGCGCGTCGACGACGCGGTGCGACGTCTGCAGTTCCGGGGTGTGGGCCCCCGGGTCGGCGCACAGCACGCCGAACATGCCTCCGGCGCCCACGGCGCCGTGCTGGGCCGGGTCACCGATGAGCCGGACTGCGGCTCCCGTCGCCTCGGCCAGCCACAGCAGCCGTGCGAGGTCGCGATCGGAGACGGTCGATGCCTCGTCGACGATCAGAACCGTCCGGGCGTCGAGTGGGCCGCTCTGGGGGTCGGTGTGGGCGAGGTGCCACGCCAGCGTCTCCGATTCGATGCCGGCCTCGTGGCCGAGGTGGCGTGCCGCCTCCCCTTTCACCGCAGTGCCCAGGACCCGGTAGCCCACGACGCGCCACGCCTCGACTGCGGCTCGCATGGCCGTCGTCTTGCCGGCGCCGGCGCGTCCGACCGCGCACTGGACGCGGTCACCGCTCGTGCAGAACGAGGCCACCAGGTCGCGCTGCTCGGCACTGAGATGCCCGTTCCGGCCGAGTGCCCGCGCAAGAGCGTCGTGTGAGACCGTCGCCACGCCTGCGCCACGGCCGGCGCGGCATCGATCAAGGATGCCGGCCTGCACGGTGAGCATCTCCCGGGTCGTGAACACCGGCTGGTCTGCCAGACTGGCGATGGACCGGTGCTGCTCGGCCAGCAATTCGACGACGTGGTCGGAGGCCAGGAACTCGTCGGCAGTGCGCTCGACCTCGTTCGCAGGAAGCAGGAGGGGTCGTTCCCGTCCGGACGCATCGTCCATCCCGATGTCGGCTACCGCAGCGATCACGTCCGCCCGGGTGAAGACCGAGGTCCCCGAGCAGAGCCCGTCGGGTGCCGCCAGACGGGCGAAGATGGCCTCGTCGGGGGGTGGTGCCGGCACTGTGGTGACCCGGTGGACGCACCTTGCCAGGTCACGCCGCTTGAAGCCCAGCGCTCGGGCGCGGTCCCACCACTCAGCCAACAGATCGTCGGCGTCCGTGTGCCGCTTGGCCGGCCTCGTCCTCGTCACGAGGCCGCGAAGCTCGCCGATGGTCGCGGTACGGCCGATCAGAGCTTCCAACTCGGCTACCGCGTCGTCGCCTCGCTGGACCGGCGGGAGAACTCCCGCAGGACCGGGTCCGGCATGCCGTCGATCTCCCAGCTGCCCTTGCGCCCCCGTCGCCAGCCCACGCCGAGTTCGGTGGTGAGTCGGTAGCGCATCTCGGCCGTGGCCAGCGCCGAGGCTTCGCCGGCGTGGCGGTAGAGCCAGCGGGCGTCGAGGGCCCGCCGTGTCCCGTCCGGGTCGACGACCGTGTTCGCCACCACGTTGTGGTGGTGCGGGAACGGGTCAAGGGCGCGGCTGGTCAGATGCCGGAAGGAGGCGACCGTCCACCCCCGGGTGCTGACCGGGTCGCCAGCCGCCCGCGCCATGGAAGCGGCGTACTCCAGGTGGTTCATCCCCCGGTCGTTGCCCGCCTGGATGGCGCCGAGCACCGCCGCGCGGGTGGCGTCGTCGCCCAGAAGTGCGAGGACCCCGAGAGACTTCTCCGTGGTGAGGGTGAGGTCGTAGCCCACGCGTACCGCCGGGGCGCTCCGGTGGTGGAGGTACTCGACGAGATCGGACCGCCTCACCAGCCATTGGCCCTTGAGCCCGCGGTGCGCCCGCAGGAACGGTCGTGGCAATTCCTGCCCGGTGACCCGGGCCGCCTCGATCCTTTCCCGGTTGCGCTCCCACTTCTTGCACAGCGTCCGCAGGTACCGGGCGCTCACGCCCGCGATCCGGGCCGCCTCGGCGAGAGTAAGGGTGTCTCCAGGGGCACCGGCCGCCGCAACCGCCTCCGGGTCGGGCCCGGCGGCCCGTCCCGCCTCGCAGCGCTGAAGTTCCCGCTCGCTGACCCAGCGCGATCCGTCCTGGTCGACCATCGGCGCGAGGTAGGACCCGTCGTACTCGGCCGTGGGCGGGGCGGTGCCGCCGAGCAGGGCACAGGCGGCCTGAACGGCGAGCGCTTCGCCGGCCGCCACCAGCCGCTCGACCTCGCTCACCTCGAGCTTGAGTGCCGCCGCCGCATCCGGCATGTCGTACAGCGGCTCGCCGTCGGCGTCCCAGCGCGTCGCGGTGCCCCGGGCGAGGGTCGGCCGCCGGCCCGCCGACCCCTGAGCGGTGATGAGCCGCACGCCGGTGTGCGGGTCTCGTCCCGCGAGCACTCGGGCGAAGTCGCGGGACTCGACCGATCCCGTCAGCCCCATCTCGGCTGCGCCGTTGCCCAACCAGCGTCCCGGCTCAGCGCTGCCGTCGGCGTAGTACCGGGACGGGCCAGTCTGGCCGGCGACTTGCCGCTCAGTCGCCGGTTGCGCCGGGGGCGGTGGGCCGTCGAGGTAGCGGACGATGTCGTCGACCACCTGGCCGACGCTCCGCCCTCCGGCCGAGCCGAGCGGCGTGATGGTGAACCTCACGACGACGGCGCGCGGGCGGCCCGCAGGTTCCCCGCAGGGGAACCTGCAAGGGTCTGTCCGGGGGATGGGCTGGTCGGCGGCGACGGGTGAGGGGCACTCGCGGGACGGTTCCCGGAGCGGGACGCGGGTGCGGAATGGTGGTGGGTGTTCGGCGTCATCGACTCAGTGAGGGCCTGCTAGCTGGTGGCTGGTTCGACAGGCGGTCGAGGTGCCGGCTCATGCGGACGTGGGGCGGGGCGGCATCCGCTGGCGGCGTCGCTGGCGACTGCGATAAGCGAGCGAGACCGTCGAGGTGCTGGCCGAGCAGCCGTTCGTGTTCCTGACGGCACCACGAAGGCAGCCGCTCGAGTTGGTGCTCACGCACCGGCGGCACCTCGGTGTAGACCCGGAGTTCGCCCGGCACAGGCATGGCGGCGAACCGGAAGCGCACGATCCGCTCGACCGTGTGCCACAGGGGGCTGCTGCGCGCCGTTCCGTGCCCGAGGCCGAGCTGGCGGGCCAGGTCTTCGGCCGGCACCCGGGCCGGCGCCGCCTGCCGCCACAGCGACGTGCAGTGGCGCAGCAGCAGCACCGAGCTCGGTCCAATCACCGGCGCCCAGCACCGCTCCAGGTAGGGGTGGTCGAGGGGAAACCCGGCCTGGCGCACCGGCGCTGACGGGTGGGGGACGGCGTGGAGGTCGAATACCTCGGGGTTGGTCGTCACGGTGAACTAGGCCCCGCGCACCCTCGGGTTCTCGCGTCGAGTCGCTCGCGGGACGCGTCCCCTCATCCCGAAGGGCCTACTTCCTGCGATTCCGGCTGCTGCGGGACAGAAGCGGGAACGCCAGCGGGAACGGAAACGGGAACGGTCCATGGTCCGATGGCCGGGTGACGACGTCTCCAGACCAACCGGCGGGACCTCCGGTTCCCGTCCCGCGACGGATTTCTCGGAACAGGACGCGAACCGGAACGCCTGGAGGAGCGGCGCCGGGAACGGCCTTCCGGATGCTCCCCGTGCTCACCCAGCACGAGGAGGAACCGATGAACCGAACCCTGGCCGAACTGGACCGGGAGTGGGCCGACCTGGACCGCTCTCCCGCCACCGTGCAAGCCCTCGCCCGATGGGCCGACGAGGAGCCGGCGCTGGCCGGCCTCGGCAGCCTCACCGCCGTACTCGCCCAGCGGCGGGCGGCGCGCGGCCCGGACGTCAACCTGGCGCTCGCCCGCTTGGCCGCCACCGACGAGCTGGCCGCCCGGACCCTGCTCCAGGGCCTCATCCCGGGACTGCTCAAGATCGCCACCACCCGCTTCGCCGACGACCCCCTGGCCTTCGACGAGTTCGTCTCCCTCGCCTGGGAGCGCATCCGGACCTACCCGACGAGCCGTGCGGGCTCCGTGGCCGCCAACGTCATCTGGGACGTCCGCAAGCGCTACCGGGAGCACCGGGCGATCGAGGAGCCGGACTCGCTGGAGCTTGGCCCTGTCCCGGCGGACCTGGCGCCGTCGCCCGAGGACATCCTGCTCCGGTCGTCCGCACTCGACGACATCGTTGCCGCCCACCGCGACGGCGTGATCGGCAAGGTGGCGCTCACGCTGATCCTGCGGACCCGCCTCGACGAGGTGCCCTTGGAGGTGGCGGCGGCCGAGCAGCAGGCGACGGCACGCCAGGCCAACTGCATCCGCTGGAGGGCCGAGCGCCGCCTCCGGCCGGTGCTGGGGATGGTCAGCTGAGGATGGCGGCCGCCACTCCTCGTCCGCCCCTCGACGCCCTGGGTGGTTCGGGGGTAGAGTCCCGTGGGGGGCACTTTCGGGTGCCCCTTGGTCTTGCCAGCCTGACCGGTTCAGAGGCTGGCCCACCAAGCGGCCGGTCCCGATCGGTCCCTCGGGTAACGGGCGACCTCCTGTCGGGGGAAACCGGAACTCGACGGAGCGCCGGGGCAGGGCGTCCATGTGGCGCTCAGATCGAAGGAAGGGGACCGCATGTCCCTAACCCGCAGGACCACCCAACCGAGCGGACTGGGGGACGGCCCGGGTCTCGGGGTCCGAGATCGTCGTCTTGGTCCACCGCCGCCGGCAGCGCCCGACCAGGCCCTTCTGGCGCATGATGCGGGCCACCCGCTTGCCGCTGGTGCACACGCCGTCCCGGCGCAGGGCCTTGTGCACCCTGGGCCAGCCGTAAGTGCCCCGGCTGTCGTCATAGATGGCCTGGATGCGCTCGCCGAGGGCCTCGTCGGCGAGCTGGCGGGCCGAGGGACGGTGGTGGCGCCAGTCATAGAAGGAAGGGCCACGACCTCGGCCCTCGCCTCGCCCACGAGATCGACGACGAGGTGCAACGGATTGCGCGACGCATCCGGGACTTGCTCGAGGCCGGCTGGTCGACGGTCACCGTCGTGACTGACCACGGGTGGCTTCTGCTGACGTCGGGGTTGCCCAAGAACGAGGCGCTACCCGTAGCGGCGACTGTCACGAAGAAGGGTCGGTGCGCGCGCATCAAGGACGGCGCAGAAGTGGATGTCCCCACCGTTCCATGGCACTGGGACAAGGACGTGCGGATCGCCGTCGCCTCGGGGATCTCCTGCTTCGAGGCGAACCAGACCTACGAGCACGGCGGCGTGAGCCCACAGGAATGCGTCGTCCCGCGGCTGACTGTCACCACTGTCGCAACGACGCCGACGAGCCGCGCCGAGATCACAGCCATCAAGTGGCGCGGGCTCACCCTCGTCGTCGAGTTCAACGACCTCCCCGACGGGGCCAAGGTCGACCTGCGTCGCTACGCTGGCGATGCCGGCTCGAGCATCGCTGACCTTGCTCGGGTCACCGGAGGCAGCGGCAAGGTCATCCTCCTCGTTGAGGACGAGGATCTCGAAGGCGAGCAGGCCCAGCTCGTGGTCGTCGCCAGCGACGGGACCGTTCTCTTGCAGCGCGAAACGACGGTGGCTCAGAACCGATGACTCAGCTCGACGACCTCGATCAGACCGCGGCCCAAGCCTTCGACGGCTACCTCGTCCAGAAGGATCTGGCACAGAAGTTCCGCGGCCAATACCCGGTACCGACCTACGTCGGTGAATTCCTGCTCGGGCGCTACTGCGCCACCACCGACCCCGACGAGATCGCCGCCGGTCTCGACATGGTGCAGAAGTCGATGCAAGAGCGGACCGTGCGGGCCGGTGAGGAGGAGCTGTTCAAGCACCGAGCGCGTGACAAGGGCCGCGTCAAGATCATCGACCTGCTCCGGGCGCGTCTCGACTCGAAGAGCGACTCGTACAAGGCGGAGTTGCCGAGCCTCCAGCTCAACGACATCCACATCTCGGCCGAGCTGGTCGACGAGCACCAGCGGATGCTGACCGGAGGGTTCTACGCCGAGGTCACCCTCGAGTACATCGCCGCCCTGGCCCAGCAGCAGGGCGGCCAGCCGTTCCGCGTCGAAGCCATCCGCCCAATCCAGATGTCGACCCACGACGCGCTGGGCGAGTTCGTCGCCGGCCGCAAGCAGTTCACGCTGGAGCAGTGGCGTGATCTTCTCCTTCGCAGCGTCGGCTTCGCGCCGGAGCGGTTCACGTCCCGGCAACAAGACGTCCTCCTGCTCCGGATGGTCCCGTTCGTCGTGAACAACTACAACGCCGTCGAACTCGGTCCCCGCGGAACGGGCAAGTCGCACCTGTTCCAGCAGATCTCGCCCTACGCCCACCTCGTCTCCGGCGGTAAGGCGACGATCGCCAACATGTTCGTGAACATGAACACCGGGCGGCGCGGCCTCGTCGCCCAGTACGACGTCATCTGCTTCGACGAGGTCTCCGGCGTGTCGTTCGATCAGAAGGAAGGCGTCAACATCCTCAAGGGCTACATGGAGTCCGGTGAGTTCAGCCGAGGCAAGGAGTCCATCCGCGCCGACGGCGGCATCGTGATGGTCGGCAACTTCGACGTCGACGTGTGGGACCAGCTGCGAGTGGGGCACCTGCTCGGTCCGCTCCCCAAGGAGATGCGCGACGACACCGCGTTCATGGATCGCATCCACGCCTACATCCCCGGCTGGGATGTCCCGAAGCTCGACCCGAGCTACTTCACCGATCACTTCGGCTTCGTCAGCGACTTTCTCGCCGAGGTGTGGAGCCGCCTCCGCCGGTCCTCCCGGCTCGACGTCCTCCAGGGCCGCCTCGAATGGGGGAGCCAACTCTCCGGACGCGACCGCAAGGCGGCCAACAACACCGTCGATGGCCTCCTCCGGTTGCTCTTTCCCGACCCCGAGATGGAGGTGCCCGGCGAGTTCCTCGCCTGGGCCGCGACACTCGCGCTGGAGTCCCGTCGGCGAGTCAAGGAAGCACAGGCGTACATCGGCGCCGACGAGTTCGGCGACGTCGACCTCTCCTTCAGCATCGGCGGCGGACCAGAGGTCATCGTCTACTGCGACGAGTCGCTCCGCTACCGGATGCAGCAGGCGGAGAGCTCGAAGGCTGCTCGCCCGGGCCCAGGGGCCGGCAGCGAGGTGTTGCCAGCGCCGGACCCGAAGCAGGTGTCATCGAAGGCCGTCGCCCGCGACTACCAAGTCGGTGACACCATCGGTGGCCGGTTCGAGGTGGAGGAGATCCTCGGCAGCGGCGGGTTCTCGCGTGTGTATCGAGTCCACGACACGGTCGAGGATGTCGAGCGAGCCCTAAAGCTCTTCGAGAACGCCGCTGGGTACGAGGCAGTGCGCCGAGAAATCGGCGCACTCCGCAAGGTGAACCATCCCAATGTCGTCAAGGTCATCTGGGCGGATAGCACCGACGCCGGCGAGTGGTACCTCATCCTCGAATATGTCGAAGGCGAGCTGCTGGCCAACTACGCCACGGGGAAGAAGCAGCTCCCCGATCGAACCGCCGTCGACGTCGCTCTCGACGTGCTCTCGGCTCTGGCGGCCATCCATCCCGACAGCGCTCGGCTCGAGGAGCTCGACGAGAGGAAGCGCAGCGGTGAGATCTCTCAGGACGAGTACGAGGAACTCATGTCGATGAGCGAGAACGCGCTTGTCCATCGCGACATCAAGCCGAACAACATCATGCTCACCCGCGCAGGCTCCAAGCTCCTCGACTTCAACATCGCGTCCCGCGTCGGTGATCCGGTCAAGACGGTGTCTGGCACGCCCCCATACCAACCTCCGGACGCTGACCTCACGCGGTGGGGTCTGCCCCTATATCGGTTGACTCTGACTAACGTGAGGGCCTCTCCTCACTAGAAGGAGCATGATCATGGCTAAAGCATTCCCGTTGGAGTTCCGTCGTGACGTTGTTGCCGTGGCCCGCAAGGGTGAAGCCCCGCTGCGGCAGGTGGCCAAGGACTTCGGGATCTCCGAAGCCTGCCTGCACCGATGGCTGAAGCTGGCTGACGTTGAAGGTGGCCTGGGACCGGCAACCAGCTCGGTCGAGGTGGCCGAGTTGCGGGAGGTGCGCAAGCGAAACCGGCTGCTCGAACAGGAGAACGAGATCCTGCGTCGGGCGACGGCCTACTTTGCCCAAGACGCCCTCCCAAAATGATGTACCCGCTGGTCCAAGACCTTGCCGCCGAGGGAATTCCCGTGGCGGT
>JBQTHD010000043.1:0-10092 GCA_052390275.1 Acidimicrobiales bacterium
GTCGAGCAGGTGCGAAAGCAGGGCATAGTGATCCGGCGGTTGCGTGTGGAAGCGCCGTCGCTCAACGGATAAAAGGTACCCCGGGGATAACAGGCTCATCTTCCCCAAGAGTCCATATCGACGGGAAGGTTTGGCACCTCGATGTCGGCTCGTCGCATCCTGGGGGTGAAGCATCTCCCAAGGGTTGGGCTGTTCGCCCATTAAAGCGGTACGCGAGCTGGGTTTAGAACGTCGTGAGACAGTTCGGTCCCTATCCGTCGCAGCCGTAGGAGATTTGAGGAAGGCTGTCCCTAGTACGAGAGGACCGGGACGGACGCAGCTCTCGTGTGCCAGTTGTCCTGCCAAGGGCACGGCTGGTTAGCGACCTGCGGGTGGGATAAGCGCTGAAAGCATCTAAGTGCGAAGCTCGTTCCAAGATGAGATCTCCCACAGGGTTAACCTGGTAAGGCCCGTGGCCAGACGACCACGTTGATAGGCCGGAGGTGTAAGCGCTGTAAGGCGTTCAGCCGACCGGTACTAATCGGCCGAGGGCTTGGAAACATTTATGTGCGTGCTCACTCTGAAGGACTTAAGGGTCCAGCGGCCTCATTTGGGTCGCAAGTTTTCCGGTGGCTATGGCGGCGGGGTCACACCCGTTCCCATTCCGAACACGGAAGTTAAGCCCGCCCGCGCCGATGGTACTTGAGGGGATTCCCTCTGGGAGAGTAGGTCGCTGCCGGATTCTTTGTATAAGAAAGGGAGACCCGTCCGGGTCTCCCTTTCTGGCTTTCTAGACTCGCACTTGATGATGAACGAAAGTCGACGATCCAATGAAGGTGCTTCCGGGGAATCGGACGGCGGTTCATCGCACGCCAGTAGCGGGAAACGGTCCGGTCCTTCGACCGGCCGAGGGGCGCCGCTGCATCGAGGGGCCGGGGCCGCAGTCGGGGGACGGGGCGGGGCTCGGAGCTCGGACCGACCAGCCGGTCGGGTGAGGAATCCACGGGCTGGTGCCGGGGGCCCAGTCCGCGGCAGTGCTGCTCAGCGAGGGGCGGACGGGCGGGATGGGCGGCGTTCGGATCACCGGGCGGCCCAATGGTCATCGGGTCGGGGAAATGCAGATGGGTTGCCTATTGATGGGCGGGGAACGGGGCCAGGGGGCGGAGGTCGGGCCGGCGGCCCCCAGGTGGGTGATCCGGCCTCCCGAAGTCGCTCGGCGAGCGGAACCAGACGGTCGAGCCCATCTTCGGCTTCGCGGGCCGCTGAGCGAGCGCCCGGGGAAACGCTGCCCTATGGCAAGGGGTCGGGAGGCACGCGTCCTTCCGGAGCGCCAAGCCGGGGGCAGCAGGACGACCGTGGAGGCCGGCGCCGTTCTCGCACTGGGGGGCCTGGCCAGTCCAGTCCCAGACCAGGCGGTTCGCCTCCCCGGGGCCGCCGTGACGGGGTGACCGGGGACAGCGATGCTCGCCCAACGGGCAAGCCCCCTTGGGTCAGGCGCGATGGTGACGGCGGGGAGCGTGGCCCTCGCCCGCCGGGTCCTCGGCCGGGGACTCCTGGGCGAACGGGCTCGGGCCCCAGGGCTCGACGGGATGACGATGGTGGAACTCGGGCTTCGCGCTCGGGCGCAAGCCGGCCATGGGGTGGCCCCGCTAGCGGAACAGACTGGCGGCCGAGCGGGCGCCCCGACGGGCAGCGGTCCTGGTCCCAGCCTGACGACCCTCGTGCTGTTGAGCATTCAGCCGGTGGCCCGGGCCGGGGTGGGCCTGGTCGCAGTCAGCCCGGTCGCAGTCAGCCCGGTCGCGGCGAGTCGGGCCGCAGTGGGCCTGGTCGCAACCAGTCCGGTCGCAGTGAGCTGGGTCGCAGCGAGCCGGGCCGGGGTGAGTCGGGTCGCAATCAGTCTGGTCGCAGTGATTCGGGCTGGGGTGGGCCTGGTCGCAGCCCGTCCGGTCGCAGCCCGTCCGGTCGCAGTGATTCGGGCCGGGGTGGGCCTGGTCGCAGTCAACCTGGCCGACCCCCGGGGACGGCGTCGCCCTCGGCTGGGCAGTCCCGGGATGACCGGTTCGGGGATCACAGGCTCCGGGATCAGAGGTTTCGGCAAGGCCCGGCCACCCGGTGGGGTGGCGTTGCCCGGCGGGGTGCTCGCGCGGTTGAAGTCGGCCCGGCGCCGGTGGGACTGGGGTCGGAGGTTCGGGCGTTGTCGCCCCCTCAGGTCAAGGAACCCACCTCCGAGTGGCAGAGAGACCAAACGGGTGTACCCGAAGTGCAGGCCGGGTGGGGCGAACGCAGCGAGAACGCTTCCGCGGCCCTGGCCCGTCGGCGCTTGGCTCGGCTGGATCCGGCGGCCATGGCTGCCGTTGCTCGGGCGGCCGGGCCCGTCGATGGTCCCCGCGTGGCGGCACGGGTGGCCGAGGCGGCCCGGCATCTCGATCGTGAGCGGGTTACCGAAGCTGTCCGCATTCTTCGACCGGTGGCGCAACGGTTCGGGGACATCGCCGTGGTTCGGGAGCTGCTGGGCTGTGCGCTTTACCGCCAGGGTCGCTGGGCGGAAGCCATCCGCAACCTGGAGACCTACGCGCAATTGTCGGGTTCGGTCCACCGCCATCCCATCCTGGCCGACTGTTACCGAGCCTTGGGGCGATCGGCCCGGGTCGAAGAACTGTGGGAGGAACTCAAGGCGGTCTCGCCTGCTCCGGAGATCGTCGCTGAGGGCCGTATCGTGGTGGCCGGCGGCCGGGCGGACCGGGGCGATCTCGCCGGGGCCCTGCGCTTACTCCAAGCCGGCCCCGGACCGAGGTCAGGCCGAACCCACCCTCATCATCTCCGTCAGTGGTACGCCATCGCGGACCTCTATGAGCGCAGCGGCGACGTGGCCCGGGCCCGAGAGATGTTCAACCGGGTGGCGGCGATAGACCCGGCCATGGCCGACGTGGCAGAGCGGGTCGCATCGCTGACCCGGTGAAGCCGTCGAACTTCTCTGGCGTCGGAGCATGCGCTTCGCCGCCGCGCGTCCAACGCTTCCCAGCAGGCACGCTTTCTCCGCCCGTGGAAGCGGTTGTCGGCTGGTCACGGAGCCCTTGGTTCTGGTGGCGCATCGGGGCTGGCCACCAGCACCAGGTAACTCAGGTAGGGCAGCACCACCGCCAACATCATGGCCGGTAGGGCAACGCCGGAATCGTTGAGGGCGAACCCAACCAAGCCGGCCACGCCCAGAGCGGCCAGCGCGGCCCGGCGGCCGGGCTCGGCCTCGGTGGCCCGGGCCAGGAGCGAGCCGGGGGATCGGTTCAAGAACACCAGGAACGCGAGTGCAGCGGGCACCAACCAGGGCCAGATCGAGTTGGTGAGGATGGACAGGTTGGCCGACAGCTTGCGTCGGAGCACCAGCCAGAGAGCGTCGGCGCCGCCGGAACTGATGGACTCGACCAGGCGGCCCAGGTGGGTTCGCGAGGCGGGCGGCCGGGCCAGGTCCACTCCGGCGAAGACAGCCAACGCGGCCACTGCTGCCAGGGCCAACCCCACGATCACCCTCGGCGTCGGCCGTCGGCCGGAGAGGATTACTGCGGCAATCCCGAAGGCCGGCACCGCGGTGAGGACACCGCCAACGTCAGAACCCAAGGCCGGGTGACCGATGAGGATCACGGTCACGATGAGCAAGGACGCAGCCGCCATGGGGCGCCACCGATTCGAACCGAGCCGAGGCGATTCCTCCGCAGTCGATCGCACCGTGGTGTCGAACGTTGGAGAGGCCGGGGTTGTTCGTTCGACCCCCGCCTCGGTTCCGCTGGCGGGTGGTTCCCCGGGACTCCGGGCGGGCGAAGGGCGCCGGGAGGCCCAGAGGCCGCAGGCGACAAGGGTGGCGGTGGCGATCACTACCGAGGCAGTCAGGTTGCCCCAGCCAGCGAACCTTCCGGCCACCACGGGGGAGTAGCCGAAAACTGTCGAGATCTGCAGCCGGGATCCGGTGAGGACGTCGACGATGAGCAGTGCCAGGCTGAATCCGAGCACGACCAGGGCGGCGGCGCCGGTGCTGGCGCCGGGCCGGCGGTCGGTGGCCGCCCAGGCCAGCCCGGCCAATCCGCACGCCGCCGCCAGGAAGGCGGCGATGAACCCCACCGGACCCAGCGGTTCCACCGGTACCAGGCCGGCCAGGAAGCTGACCGGGGGGACCGCCAGCGCGACCAGGGCCAAACCCCGGGCCGCCCGGTTGAGCCGTCTCCGTCCAGACGTAATCGCGGCGGCAGCCAACAGGTAACCCACCACCTCGAGGCTGATGAAGGTCACGGTCAAGGGGTTGGCCACCCGGTCCCGGAAAAGGGCCCGCTGGTTGGCGGTCTCCAGCGCCCGCCACCCCGACGGCGAGGAGTCGCCGGCCACCGGCGCCACGGGCCCCCCGGTCATTGCGGGCGGGATGGACACGCCCAGGTGCTCGAGGACCGTGGGGCCGAGGTCGGTAAGGGCGACGTACCCGTCACGTCGGGTCGAGCCGCTTGAGGCCCACCCCGGTGTCCACCCGGGCCCGGCGACGGCCACGAAGGTCAGCTGAAAAGCCCGGCGGGGCGGGGCGGGAGACACGATGATCACCAGATCCCGCTCCGGGTCGACGGTGGCCAGGGCCTGGGCCACCAGGCGGTCGGCCCGGTCCAGGGCCAGGGCCTTTGCTTCGTCCCGCTGCCGGGGGTCGACCTGGTCGGCCCGCTCCAGATCCCCGGCCTCGACCAGCACTACCCGAGCCGCCAGCCAGGCCCGGTCGATGGCGGCCGCCGTCGCCCCCAGGTCGGTCGACAGTCCACCGGGTGCGTCCGGATCCGCCCGGGTCAGGCCCGGTCCCACCGATCCCTGCACTCGACCGGCGGGATCGGCCAGTGCCAGAACTGCAGCCCGGCCGGATTGGCGTTCGGGTATGCCGAGGTCGACCTCGCTGTGCGTGACCCCGCCACCCCGGGTTTCTGACCGCAACCGGCCAGGCGGGGAGTCGACCGTGCCGCCGTCGACCGTGCCGCCGTCGACCGTGCCGCCGCCGACCGTGCCGGGGCCGGGGACGGCGCTACCGATTGTGTCGGCGTTCGCGACCACGGCCGCCCCGACCCCGGCACTTGCCAGGGCCGCACCGAGGGCCCCGACCTGGGCCCCGAAGAGGGCAGAGCGATTCAGGCGGCCGATGGCTTCCATCTGAGGATGGACGACTGCGCCGGCGGGTCCGATCGAATCCGCCTCCTCGATGGCGTGACTGGCTCCCTGGCCCTCGGTCCACGACGTCGAGGTGATCGCTCGGTTCCCGGCTCCCAGGGTGGCGTAGCTGTCGGCCAGGGTGGATGGTCGTCGACCAGCCCGGGTGCTGAGCAGGGCTATGGAACTCCGTCGGAGTTGGGCGGCCAGCGTGGGCGGGGACTCATCTGCCAGATCGGCCCACGTGATTCGAGGCAGGGAAAGGATCAGGACCCTGGAATCAGCCGGGCTATCGGGGCCAGCTTGACCCCAGGCCGCCATAGGGAGTCCCGCCACGCAGGCGATCATGGCCAGGACGACCACGCGGGCGGCGTGAAGGGGGGGCCGGAGAGAGTGCGACCTCGGTGGTCGGACCACTGTCGCACGGGTTCGAGCCGTCGAGGGCGCCCTCAACGCCGGGTCCCGGACAGGACGCGCCGGTACACCTCTTCCACCGCCCCGACCAGGTCCTCGGGGCGGTACCTTGCCGCAAGTCGTTGGGCACCGGCCTGGCCCATCCGGGAGGCGTCGGCCGGATTGGCGAGCATCCAGGCCAGGGCCCGGGCCATGGCCACTTCGTCGCCCACCGGGACCAAGAGGCCGGTCTGGCCATCGATGACGAGTTCGGGAGCCAGACCCACCGGGGTGGATACCACCGGCCGTCCCAGGTGCATCGCCTCGGTGAGGGCCAGGGGCCCCGACTCCCAGACCGAGGAGATGGCCACCACGTCGGCCGCCCCCAGCAGATCAGCCGGGTGGTCGGTGGATCCGAGGAACGTCACCGCCTCCGACAGGCCCAATCGTGAGGTCTGGGCCTCTAGGTCGCCCCGGCTGGGGCCGGTCCCCGCGATCACCACCGCTACCTCAGTCCCGGCAGAGCGGAGTTGAGCAACGGCGGCCACCAGCGTTCCAAGGTCCTTTTGAGGATGCAGGCGGGCAGCGGAAACCACCAGGGCGGTCCCCGGTCGGAGGCCGAGGTCCTCTCTCACCTGAGCGCGACTGCGCCTGGGCACTGGCCGAGGCCCGGCCGGGGGGATGACAGTGATCCGCGATCGGCCCGGTTCTCTCCGGCCCGATTCTGGTTGGGCCCCGAGTCGCTCGGCGATGTGGGCGGAGACGGCGATGACCGCGTCGGTCCGGCCGACCAGTCGTGCCTCCAAGTCCCTCAGGAGTCGGAGGGCGGGGCGGATGCGGGTGGGCGGATCCTTCTCGGCGTCGGGACAGGGGTCCCTGGCACCGGGCACGGGTGCATCTCGCGGCGTCGGTTCATACGACCGGTCCCCGGGGTCGTCCAGGGTGATGTTGTGGACGCTGACCACCAGCGGCCGCCCCCGCCGCTGGCCGGCGGCGATCCAGCCCGCCTTCAGCCCGTGGGCGTGAATCAGGTCTCCGGGGGGCTCCAAAGCCGCCAGTTGGCGCCGGGCCACCAGTACCGACAGAGGGCGAGGCGACACCGGCACCTCAACCACTGCGTGCTGTTGGGTCAGTCCGTCCATCACCTTCGCCGGCCCCGCAACCCGCACCCCCCAGCCCCGGTCGGCCAGAGTCTGGGCCAGGTAGCCGACGTGGCGACGGATCCCCCCGGTGGAGGGCCCCAGCAGCTGCCACACCTGGGACTCAGGCACCCGGGTTCGCTCCGTCGGGCCGTCGATCGAAGGGTGACCGGCTACCCGGCGACCAAGGCCGCGTCAGCCATCCCAGTCGCCATCCGACCGCGCTAAGGGTCAGGTAGAGGGCGGACCCGAGGGTGACCGCCGCCACGGTCTCGGCGGCAGCGGCCGCCAGGGTGATGCCGGACCTGGTGATCGGATCGATGACTGATTCCACACCGGCCATGGCCACAGCCGCCAGGCCGGCCCCAACCAGCATCATCGCCAGATCCCGAAGGCCGGTCCAGGGGATGGTCCATTGCTCGGACCGGACCAGATGGACCAACAAGCCGGCGGCCGCCATCAGGTAGGCGACCGAGTGGCCCCCAGCCACACCCACCAACTCCGACCCGGCGGGGGCGAGGTGGTAGCCGGCGACCATGCTCGCCGCCGCGGCCACGGCCAGGCCGATATGGGCCACCGCCGCCGCGCGCTGGTTCCCGCCCGCCTGGGCCGCCCTGCTGGCCAGTACCAGCCAGCTGTAACCGATCAATCCCGGGGCGAGGGCCACCAGGGTGCCCCTGACCTGCGCAGCTCCGGGACCATCGCCGGCCCCGAGCAGGGCCAGTTGCGAGATGGGCCCGGCCAACGCCGCCAGGGCGGCGGCCGCTGGGATGACGGCGAAGGCACTCAGGCGCAGGCCGTGGGCCAGGACCCGGGAGAACGCTTCGGGGTCCCCAGCCTGGCGGGCCGCGGCCAGATGGGGGAAGGCGGCAGTGGCCACTGGTAGTCCACACAGGGCGTGAGGGAGAAGAAAGAAGGCCATGGCCAGGGCGAAGGCGATCACCCCCCCTTCCACCCCGTTGGTCAGGACCAGCGCACAGATTCCCACCGCCTGGGCTCCCGCCAGCAGGACCATGCTCCAGACCCCACCACCCACCAGACGGCCCAGGTCCGGCGTCCAACCCCACCGGGGTCGCAGGGAGTAGCCCAGGCGGACGGCGCCGACGGCGTCGGCCACGCAGAAGACCACCACCCCCAGAGTGGTGCCGCCGGCCAGAACCCATTTCTGGGGGCTGGACAAAGCCACGGAGGTGCCGTCGCCCCCGAGGCTGGCGAAGACCAGGTAGCAGGCGATGACCACCAGGTTGTTCAGCATCGGGGCCACCGCCACCAGGGCGAACCGGCGGTGGGCGTGGAGGATGGTTGTGGACACCACCCCCAGGGCGTAGAAGGCGATCTGGGGGCAGAACACCCACAGAAAGAAGGTCCCCAACTCGATCTGGTCGCGTCGCAAACCCGGATCCTCGGTTCCCGAGGTGAGCAGCGCCATGATGGTCGGGGCCAGGGCCACCCCGGCGACCGCCGCGACCAGACCAAGGCCCAGAGCCAGAGCGGTGACGGAGGAGATCAGTCGTTGGGCCTGGTCCCGGTCGTTACGTTCGACATGGCCGACCAGCGGCGGCAGCAGCACCGCTGACAACAGCCCGGCGGCCACGACCTCGAAAAGGAAGTTGGGAATGGCGTTGGCCGACTGGTAGGTGTTGCCCAGGAAGGTAACGCCCACCACCCGGGCCAGGACCAAGGTCCGGACCAGGCCGGTGACGCGCGACAGGGCGGTCAGAACTGAGATGGACCCCGAAGCCCGGGCCATCGAGGACGATCCGATCCCGCTTCGCCGTTCCGCCGGTCCCGCTGCCCCCCCCAGATCGGGTGGGACGGGCCAAGCCCGCGGCTCCATAGGTCACTAGCTAACCAGAGCATGGGGATCTCCTCCCGGGCCAAGCACTGGGTAGGGTCGCGGCCGATGGGCCCGCCGGTGACTGCCAGGGCCTGGATGGCCCGGGTTCTCGTTCAGGTTCGGCCGGCTCTTGCGCCCTGGCTGGTGGCCCGGGTGGTGGTGGCGCTGGCCTGGGTCCTGGCCCAGACGATCGCCTCCGACCTGGATCCCACCGATCCCACCGTCGGGCGATTGGACGACGGGCTCTTGGGCTGGGATGCCAAGTGGTACGACGCGATCGCCCGGCGGGGCTACGACGGAGGCGTGGGCCTGCGGTTCTTTCCCCTGCTGGCCCTTTTGGTCCGGCCTCTCGCCCTGATCGATCCGTCCCTGGTGGGGGCTGGATTGTTGATCCTGGTCAACGGCCTGGCCCTGGTCCTGGGCGTGGCCATCCATCGGTTGTGCCTTCGGGAGGGGCTCAGCCCGGCGGCGGCCGAGGGGGCAGCCTGGTTCGTTGCCCTGCACCCGGCGGCTTTTGTCCTGGTCTGGGGGTACTCCGAAGCTCTGATCGGCGTCCTGGCGGTGGCCGCCTTCTGGGCTGTGCGATCCGGGCGATGGGGAATCGCCACCGCGGCCGGCCTGGCGGCCGGACTGACCAGGCCGACGGGGGTTCTGCTCGCCCTACCGGCGGTCATCGAGGCCGTGAACCACCTCCGGGGTCGATCGACGGCCAACCCAGGGGAAGGCCGAATCAGGAACCGGTTGGCCCAGATCGGTCCCATGGCCGCCGCCGTGGTCGCCCCGGCCGCCGGGTGCGCCCTGTACCTGGGCTGGGTGGGTTGGCGCTTTGGGGACCCTCTGGCCCCGTTGCGGCTCCAGCAACGACCCAATTTGAGGGGAAGCCTGGCCAACCCGCTGGAGGTGGTGTTCGGGGCGCTGCGCCAGATGGCGTCGGGGGATTGGTCGGGCAACGCCCGACATCTGCCCTGGTTGGTGCTGGCTTTCGTTCTGGTGGTGGTGGCTTGGCGCCGTCTCCCCCGGTCCTATGGCGCCTATGCCGCGGCCTCGGTCCTGGTGGCCGCCAGCACGGATCGGCTGGGCTCGTTCGAGCGCTACGCCTTCAGCGCCTTTCCCCTTGTGATGGCTCTGGCACTGGTTACCACCAACTACAAGAACCGTCAGGGTGCCCTGATTATCGGGGGGGCGGCCATGATGGGCTACGCCACGCTGGCCTTCTTGGGGGCCTACGTCCCCTGAAGCCTATGTCCCCTGAGGCCTACGTCCCTCGAGGTCGGTGCCCTGGTTTGGCCTCGCAGCGCGGGTGCCTCCGCTGGTCTCGGGTGACTTGCGGTCCCGGGGCGTGGCTTCGTTACATCAAGCGCGAAGGAAGCGTCACCACCCGCTCAATCCGGCGTCGCCACCGCTTCTCTCTCTGTGTCATCCAGGCGTCGCATCACCATGCCGGTGGCCGGTTTGGGGTGGAAGTAGCTGGTTTTCTGTGGGAATCGCCGGCCCATGCGGGCGGCGGCGGCGATGGGGCCCACCACAACAGGACACAGTAACAGGCCCGCGCCGGCCCCGCCCCGGTCCACCAGCGCCACC
>JBQTHD010000044.1:0-18666 GCA_052390275.1 Acidimicrobiales bacterium
CCACCGATCTGGGGATCCAGGCACTGGGCAACCTGGCCGGGGGCTCAGATCCCTTCAGCGATATCAGCCTGCCCAGCCTGGGCCTCTCCGGTGCCCTGGGCGCAGCCACCGGCGGTGCTGGAGTGGCAGTGAGGGCGGGCAGAGCGGGAAGGGGGGTGCGGGGCACAAGAGCCATAGGACCAACGGGAAATCCGGGAGCGTTTGCGTTCGAAGGCGTCTCGGGCCTTACGTCGAAGGGTGCTGCGCGCGGGGCCCTGGGAGCGCTCGATGCGACGAACGCGCAGCTAACCGTTGCGAATCGGGCGATCGGCCGAGCTACCTCTACGTCTGTAATCAGCGTCGGGAGGTATGGCGAGCGGGCCGTTGTCCAGGTGAGCCGGCCCCGGAGCCAACGGCTATCAGCTCCTTGAGACTGTGGTAGCCAGGGATGGCAGCCGCTCGGTCGTGCAGATTGCTTACGACTCGGCGGGTCGGCTTGTCCACTACGACCCGAAATTCCCGTGACAATGGCAGCGGGGTCCAACGTGCTTCGAGATTTCGTCCGAGGCGAGTCCGAGTGGTACGCGCTTCGAACGCTCGGGGTCACGATCAATCTCGACGCGAAAGGACTGCAGCTAGGCGAGCCTGCGAACGCGCCGGTTTACGAGGCAACGGCGACCGACGTTGCGGTTCGACTCCTTACTAACTGGGCTATCAGGACAACCCTTTGTAACTGGGCTCGCGTTCTACTGGCAACGGGCATGGTCGACCTGTCTTGGCTCGAGCAAAATCCGCGCGGCGAAACGCTGCTGAATGCGCTTTGGGGCGTAGCGGGGGGCGCTGATCCGAGTGACGATGAGCTCAAAGCGGCGCGCATCGTTGCGGCGGAGTAGTTCCCCCAGACACGGCTCGGCCGATCGGTTTTCTCGATCATCCGGAACGCTGGAGCCGGGCCGATGCCTACGCCCCAGGTCTCCTTCCGGCGACCTCAGTTGCCATCGAAATTACCTTGATCCGATGCTGGCGCAGGACGTGCTCCAGGATGCGATCGACTCCGTGATGAGAGTCGAGGCTGATCATGTCCTCCACGGTCTGGGCCAGGGGGCCCCAGGGATCGGCCTCCAGGGCCACGACGAGCCTTCGCCAATCCGATAATGCGCCCCGATCGATGAGGATCTCGATCGCCTCCGCCGGCCAGGTGTCGAGACTGGTGTCCTCGTCAAAGTCGATGTTGCGGAATGAAAGGGCCATCAGTGCTCTTCCGGAGTCGAGGCGTCCGGAGTCGAGGCGTCGGGAGTCGAGGCGTCCGGAGCAGGAACGTCCCGAGGCCTCTTATCCAGGGTCCGTACCTCCGGAGTTGATGCCATGGCTACGGCCACCTCCCGCAGGGTTTGGACTATGGCGGTCCAGTCATGCCACTTCGGCTCTAACTGCTTGTAAGAATCCAATGTCTTCGTAACCGACGAATCCTTCGGTCTGGGATCGGCGAAGTTGCGGGCTACCTGGGTGGCGACGGCTTCCGGGTGGCTGTTCACGTCCCAGTAGTACGCATCGATCCCGGCGAGCGTCTCGGCAGCGTTATCGATACCGAACTGATCGGAGAGGGCGGCAGCGTCTAGGTAGTCGCGGGTTCGATTGCGGGATACGACCAGCCAGGCCTTGATGCGGAGGATCTCCTCCAGCGTCGGCACTCGAAGTGATTTCCCGGCGACGACAACCTCCTCGATTTCCAGCGGACGCTGCCTGATCATCTGGCGCAGGCCGGTCTCGATTCCACCGAGTTCGCCCAAAATGAGCCGGCCGCCCGCCAATCGGGCCGTTGACCAGTCATCAAGGGCTTCGAGTGTCCCCAAGACTACGTCGAAGCGGTCGGCGAGGTCGGCTAGGACGTGATCGTGGTCGAACGAAAGCCGGTGCCGCGTGTAGTAAGCGGCGGCCGACCCCCCGACCAGAACGGCCCCGGGCACCAAAGCCTGCAGCCGGGCGGCGCTGGCCAGGATGGCATCGAGTGAACGAACTCGATTGTCGGGGCGGCTCATGTCGGGCCTCGGTTTCGGTGCATGAATTTCGCACGGTTGCGCCAGCGAAGGGCGCCTGAACCGTAGCGTTGTCAGCCGAATCGATATCGCTGGGCGGTTGGCGGGAGCTGGCTAAGGGTTGCCCTCAGGACAGCGGAGTCGGCCCCGGTGCGGGGTCAGCAGGGCTGGGCAGGTCGGAAGTCGCCCTTGTGGGACCCGACCGAGTCGGCCGCCCCGTTGCCCGAAAAGCTGTTCCCACAGACCCGGCCCTGGGGGCGGCGCATGAACTTGACGCCCCCCGCCCGGTTCTCCCGAAGTTGGTTGCCGACCACGTCGTTGCCGGTTCCGTCGGCGTCGGAATCGCCCCCAAGGCGGATACCGGCCCCGTCGTTGCCGAACACGGTGTTGTTGACGAACCGGTTCTCATTTCCACGAGAGTCAAGGCCGGCCGACTCGGGATCCCGCTGGCCGGTACAGGAGTTGCCCTCGACCAGGTTGCCCCGGGAGTCCTCTTTTATGTCGACGCACTCGTTGCCTCCGGTATCGATGACGTTGTTCCGCACCACGTTTTCGTCGGATCGATCCGGGTCGGCGGTGGGATTGGAGCCGTCGTCGCGTTGCTCGGGGGCCGTGCCGATATAGATGCCCTCGCCGTTCTTGCCGTCCCCACCGAAGCGGTAGTCGTCCAGCCCGCACTGCGATATCCGGTTCTCGGCCAGGAGGTTGGCGGTGGCGAAGTATCGGAGGCGGACGCACTCGCCCAGGGCGTTGGTGATGCTCATGGCTCTGACCTCGACGCTCGTCAGGACCCCACCGGCTTGGCGACCCGCGATCCACAGAAGCTTTTCGCGGTAGTCCTGGGCCTCGGTCCCGGGCCCGTGGTGGCCGTCGATGGTGAAGCCGGAGAGGAGGTGATGGCTGTGGTTGATCTCAACCACGTGGTCGGCACCGGCGCCGGTCACCACCGCCTCGGGAGGACCGGAGATGGCCACGGGAGCCCCTGGGCGACCGGGCCGGACCGACACCACATCCTGTCGGTAGCGCCCCGGGGCCAGCCTGACGGTCTGACCGGGGCCGACCCGGGTCAAGGCGACGTTGATGGTGGCCAAGGGCTCGCCCTCCCGCCCGCTGGCGGTGTCGGAGCCATCGGGGGCGACGTGAATCTCGGCCACGAAACCCTGGGCCAGTTCGGACGCGTTGGTGTCGGGTGCGGGGAAAGGCCCGGCCGGACCTCCGCCCAGTGTGGGGCCATCGCCCACCGCGCCAGGTCCCGCCGGCGAGCAGGCGGTAAGAACGACCGCAAGGCAAAGGCCCACCGCAAGCCGATGTCGACCGTGGCCAAGGCTGGGTCCGGGCTTACGGACGGTCGAGTCGGGCTCGTCCTGGTAATGCGAAGCCGGGTACATGGACACGTCGACTGTGCTTCGAGGGCGCCGAGGGCTCAGAGCGCGGCCTGGAGGGCGCTGAAGGGTGTGGTCTAGGCCACGAGGAGGGGGGCCGAGAGCCCGAGGTGCTCGAGTACCAGACCTTCCCGGACGCCGAAGCGCCCGACTGTCAGCCAGCCCAACCCCAGATGCTCCACCGCTGCGGCCAGGACGGCCGCGCCCACCGGGGCACCCGCTGCCCGGGCAACGCTGATACCGGGGAGGGCGATCCGCGCGGCGGTGGTGCACCTGGCCAGTTCCCCGGCCAGGCGGTTGAGTTCGGCGGCGGTCAGGGCTACCTCGCTCCAAGTGGTGGGAACCGATCTCCGGGCCGCCACGAGGCGGGCCAGATCCCGGGCTATCCCACCGCTCACCACCCCCTGGGCCGCCCCCAGGTGGGCCAGGCCCGCCCCGATGGGACCCAGTCGGCTGGCCGCCCGGTGGCTGACGGCGGCCATCTCCGCCGGAGTCGGCGGGTCGCTCGCCACGAATCGGGCGGTGAGTTGGGAGGCCCCCAATCCGGTGCTGGCCAGGACCTCGGGGACCAGACCCCGGCCGGCGGCCACCTCCAGGCTTCCTCCACCCAGGTCCAGGCAGACCAGCGGCCCGGCGTCGGCCGGGCGGCGGTGGGCAACCGAGGAAAAGACCAGGTGAGCCTCCTCGTGGCCGGAGAGGACCCGCACTGACACCCCGGTGGCACGCTCCATGGCCATGACCACGTCCTCACCGTTGGCGGCGTCGCGCAAGGCGGCGGTGGCGGCCACGATGAGGGTCTCGGCTCCGCTTTCCCGGGCGGCGGTGACCAGGCGACCCAGCGCCACCGTGGAGCGAGCGGCATCGTCGGGAGGGATGTGGCCGAATCGGGCCACCACGGCGCCCAGACCCAGAAGTTCCTTTTGACGAGCGACGACCCTCATGCTCCCGAGTCCCGCGTCGAACACGGCGGGGTCGAACACGGCCAGATGGAAGGAGTTGGAACCGAGGTCTACAACGGCGACTCTCATCGATGTCGACCCTAGGCCCCCCCGGTGGCGACCAGGCGACGACCTTGCGAACGAGGGGTGAACCCTGAACCTGCGGAGGAGGCCCTATGCCGGCTCCATCGGGCGGAGGAATCAGCAGGGTTGGACACGTATGCTGGTATGCATGCGAACTACCATCAATCTGCCCGACGCTCTAGCCGAGTCGGCCAAAGCCAAGGCCGCCGCGGAGGGACGAACGTTCACCAGCCTGATCGAAGAAGGCTTGAGAGCAGTCCTGGCCGAGGAAGTGACGCTTCGGACAACCCAACTCCCGACCTATGGCCAGTCAGGAGGGAAGGTTCTGGTCGATATCGACGATCGGGATGGATTGTGGTCCGCACTTGAGAACGCTGGTTCGATTTGATCGTTCTTCCTGACGTCAATGTCCTGGTGTATGCGTTTCGACGGGAATCGAGATCCCACGAGACTTATCGGGATTGGTTGGCGGGGATTGTGGCCGGAGGGGAGGAACTGGCGGTAGAGCCAACCTCCTTGACCGGCTTCCTGCGCATCGTTACCAATTCTCGGATCTATGCCGATCCGGCACCCACTCACGTTGCGATGACGTTTGTTGACAGACTTCGGGGGGCGGCCCGGGCCCGGCCTTTGCCATCAACCGAAACTGTGTGGTCGGTATTCGCCTCCATCGCCGCTGCTGATTCGCAGGTGCGGGGCAACCTGATACCTGACGCTTGGTTGGCTGCGACCGCCATCGCTCATGGGTGTCGGCTTGCCTCCGCGGATCGTGGATTCGCCCGTTTCGCCAATCTTGAATTCTTCGATCCGGCCATGGTTTGAGCCCCTGGCTTATGGACTGCGGTTTCATGCGGTGCCGGGTGGCGGGGACCGCCTGACTAAGGAATCAAGCGGCGGCGCAGGCGCCGCATTCGGGCCGCCACTGCGGTCCTGGTCTGAACTCGCACGGCCTCGCCGCCCACCGCCAGTGCCAGGCCCACCGCAGCAAGCGGCACGGCCAGAGCCACTCCCGTGGCGGCCAGAAGCCCACCGCCGCCGACGGGGGTGGGAGCACCACCTGTCGGCGCCCCGGCCGCTCCGGTACGGGGACAGGCCACGGTGGTGGTCGGCGAAAGTGTGGTTGTTACCCCTGACCTGGTTGTGGTGGTGGGACCGGTAGTTGTGGTTGCACCGGTGGTGGTTGTGGCGACCGTCGTCGTAGTGGCGCCGGTCGTGGTGGTCGCGCCGGTCGTGGTGGTGGTGGTGCTGCTGCTGCTGGTAGTGGTGGCCGCCTGGGCGGGAACCGCAGGGATGCGGCCCACCGAAGCGATCCGCACCGCGCTCCCCGGCAGGACCGAGGCGTTGGCTGAGGCGGTGGGCGTGGCCGTAACGACAGTGGTCGTTGTCGTCCCGGTGGATGCAACCGTGGTGGCCGTGGGGCAAAGCGTGGTGGTGGTCACAGCAGGCCTGGCGGTCGAGGTGGTGGTCGCCCCCGAGGCCGTGGTGGTGGGCTCGGATCCAGCCGCGGCCAAACGGTCGGCCAGGGCGGCGGTTATGTCGTTGGCGGCCTTGGGCAGTGCGGCGAAGTTGATCGAAGCCGCCTTGTCCTGGCCGAACGTGGATGACTCCCGCAGGAACCGGACCATGGCCGCCCGCTTGGGGGCGCTAAGGCCGGTGGTACGGACGATGGCGTAGGCGGCGATGGTGACCGGGTAAGCGTTTCCCGCCGATGGATCAAGGTCCGGGGTGATAGTCCCGTCTGCGTTCACCTTGGCCGATTTGATGGCCGCAGCCATGGAGTCGGGATCGGGGGTGACGAACTCGCCGGAAGAATTTCGCACCCGCACGACCGGCAGCGAGCCCGCCTTGGACCCGGCCAAAGAGGCGTAGCCGATGGAACTCAAGCCGCCGTTTGACGTCTGGAACTGCTTGCCCACCAGGTCAACCAGGGCGGCTTCACCCTTGACCCGGCCGGTCTCGCCGTTGTTGGGAAAGCTGGTCTGTGGCTTGTCCGGATCGGTGGACCGCTGCTTGGTGGCGAAGTCAGTCCAGGCCGCCTTGTCCACCTTCAAGAACCACTCGGTCAATCGCTCGGTGGTGCCCGAGGCTTCGGACCGGGTCACCAGGCGGATCCCTGGCGGGTTGGACTCGACTGGCTTCTCGTTGTCGGCGGTGATCTCTGGAGCCAGCCAGAGGTTGTTGTTGCTACCGACCGTCCCGGCAAAAATGGCCAGCAGCGTGGCGGGCGAAAGTTTGACGTCGGTCACCGCCTTGGATTCCGAACCAGCGCCCGATCGCACGTTGTAGGGAAAAGTGATGGCCCCCACCACCAGGGGGGCGTAGGCGAAGCCGATTCCGGCGGCGTTGAGGGCCGAGACCTGGGCGGTGGTCAGGGGCGTCTGATCGACCACGAAATCGATGTCTCCCTGGGCGAAGTCATCCTTGGCGTCGGAGCCGACGCCGAGATAGTCGAGGTCGAAGGCCCCTGCCCCTTCACCCAAACGGGGTCCCAGAAGGTTCAGGTACCCCTGGGCGAAGGTGTCACCGCCGCCGCTGAGCGACACCCGAGCGGTTTGGGCCTCGGCCGGAACCGCTGCCGAAAAGGTGTTTACCGGGGCCAGGCCCACCGAGGCGGCCATGGCCACCAAAGCGGCCATGCCAGCGGCGATCGTCCGATTGCGGCGGGCGGGGACCGCCCCATGCGTCTTCATCGCCGCGACCCCCGGGCGCGGCTGGTCGGCATGGATCCGGGCGAGGCCCGCCGTCGCCGGCCTCGCCGCCGCATCTGCTCGCCGGCGGCAATCAGGGCTGCGCCCACCGCCGCCTCGATCAGGTGCTCGCCTCCGGTGGCGCCGAAGGTTCCCACCGACAGGCTGACCGACGGATCGAGAGTGACGGCCGCGGCCACCGAGGCGGCCGTTCCCGATCCGCCGACCCCGCCCACCGACGCGTTGCCGGAACCGCCGGGGGCGGCGGTGGCCCGACTGGCGGTTCCGGCCCGGCTGGCCGTGCCGCCAGCCTGGGTTCGAGCCGCCGATCCGCCGGTGGCGCTGCCCGCCGCGCCCGCCGGTGCAGCCGAGGCTGCCGATCCGCCTGCGGTACCACCCGAGGCGGCCGGAGCCGCCGATGCCCCCGCCCCGGGCGCGGCCGCCGACCCGCCGCCGGCCGCCGGGGCCGACGGAGCGGGGCTACCACTGCCTGGAGCAGCAGCGGAGGGCGTGTCCACCGGGTTGAACTCGACAGTGGCCGGGCGAGGCGGGGCCCCCGGAATCTTGGCCACCGCGTCGAGGCCGGCATCGACCAGGTTGGCCGAAAGTGCGGCATAGCCCAGCCGGTTTGCCAACTCCTGGCCCTTGGTAACCGCGTAGTTCAGATAGCTGGCCACCACGAAGCCCTTGTCCGGGTCGAAGCCGGTGGTCTGGACAATGGCGTAGCTGTAGGTGGAGGGGAAGTAGACGTCGGGACCCTGCCCGTCGAAGTGGAGTTGGTGGGTGCCGTTGGAGCGAACCTCGGCGAAGCGCAGTGCCCGCGTGACGTTGGGTTCGGTGGGTTGGGCAAACACCCCGCTGGGGTTGCGGACAGAGGCCGCCGGGAACTTGCGGATCTTCGCGAACCCGAACTCCACCGCAGTGATCCGACCCTCGCCGTCTGGGGCGGCCACCGAGTCGGCGATTCCGTTGGACCCGTCGGAAGCGAAGCCGTTGATGCGGGGCCAGTTCTCGGTAAAGGGTCGAACCGTCGGGTTGGCGGGGTTCTTCGCGTCGAAGTCGTCCAGCAACTTTTGGTAGACGGTCGGGGCCTGCTCCTGGCAGTACTCGCCCAGCACGAAAGAGGTGCCCGCCGCGTCAGCCCGGTGGACCGGGACGATGGTCAGATCCTTCAGGGAGTGGCCGGTGGGTCCGGTGATGGCCGGATCGTTCCAGTTGGTGATCTGGCCGGCGAAGATCTTGCACACCGTCTCGGGGGTCAGCTTTACGTCGGTAACCAGCTTTCCGCTGGTGTCCTTGAGGTGGTACATCATGGCCAGGCCGCCGGCGCTGATGGGCACGTACACGAAGGGTCGTTTGACCAACCTGAGTTCGGCCGCCTGGAACTGGATGTCCGAGACGCTGAAGTCTCCCTGACCGGCGATGAACTGTTGACGCCCGGCCCCGGACCCAAGCGCGGTGTAGTTCACGTTCAGGTCGAACAGGCGCTTCACGTCGGCTCGCCACTGCTCGATCTCGATCTGGGGGAAGGAGGCTCCCACGCCCAGAATCGTCGGGCGGGTGACAGCCCCGGCCGGGGGAGCCAGGGCCAGGGCCATCAACCCACCGATCAGGCCGGCGATCAGTCGGCTTCGAAATCGTGTCGTCGGAGCAAGCATGCGTTGGCGCACTGGGGCGAACCTCCGGGGTCTTCGTCTGGCCCGCGCGTCCGGGGCGTGCCTGGCCAAACGCTAAAGGGGACGGGTTGCCGCCCCTGGCGCCGGTGATGGTCGTTTTGGTTAACGCGGATGGAAGTCTTCGGGCCGTTCCGCCCCGCTCCGGTCGGCTCTTTGGGGAGGAAACGGCACTCCTCCCCGAAATCCGCGAGCCCACCAGGACGGGTTATCTCTTGGCCGGACCGCTTCCACCCACCACCCGGGCGATGATGAACAGAACCAGCACCAGCAGGACCAGGACCAGGGCTCCGGCCCAGGCCACGTCCACCAGGCTTTCGTTGGGGGTGCGGATGAGGGAGTAGACGAAGAGGGGCAGGTCGTCCTGAGGGTCAGCAAACGGGTTTACGTTGAGGGTTCGACTGCCCCGGGCCGTGAGCAGCACCGGCGCCGTCTCCCCCACGGCCCGGGCCACGCCCAAGATCGCGCCGGTCACCAGGCCGCTGCGGGCGGTGGGCAGCACCACCGAGACGATCATCCGCCACTCCGGCGCCCCGAGCGCCAGCGCCGCCTCCCGTAGTCCCCCGGGCACCGTGCGCAGGATCTCCTCGGCGGTGCGGGTAACCGTTGGCAACATGAGGACGGCCAAGGCTGCCGAACCGGCCGCACCGGAGAAACCCTTGCCGAACTGCAGGATCCACAGGGTGTACACGAACAGGCCGGCCACTATGGAGGGCACGCCACTCATGGCGTCGACGATGAAGCGAAGGAGGGGGGCCATCCGACCCCCGATCTCGTTCAGGTAGACGGCGGTGAGGATCGCCACCGGCACGGAGACGACGGTGGCCAGTCCCACCTGCTGCAGCGTCCCCAGGACGGCGTGTTTGCCGCCGCCGTCGATGGCGTTGTCCAGCGGCCCGAACACCTCCAGCGTTCGGGTGAAGAAGTTGGGAAAGCCACCGACGAGGGTGGGCAGCCCGTTGCTGAACACCAGGTAGAGGATGAAGATCAAGGGCACGAAGGCGGCAGCCGCGGCGGTGCCCAGAAGGACGGTGGTCACCCTGTCGCGCGCTTCGTGGTTCGGCCCGGCCTCACGCTCGATCAGCCAGTACAGGCCAACGGCGGCCACGTACCAACAGATGGCGAAGCCCAGCGGTGCCGGCCCGTTGGCGAAGCGGAACAGGGCCCAGATGGCCACCCAGGAGCCGGCGACGGCTGCGATGCCCCGGTTGAGGGGCCGGCTCAAAGGTCCGGCCACCATGCCGGCGGCCATTTGAGAGCGCCCCGATCCACCTCCGGCTCCACCATCGGCTGGTCGGAGCAGGCTCACAGGGACAGGCCCTTCTGGGTTGCGGAGCGGGCGACGATGGCCCGGGCCCCCATGTTGACCACCAGGGTGAGCACGAACAACGCGAGCCCCGCCCCGGCCAGGGCCTGTTGGCCCCGCTCGGCCGCGGAGTTGAAGTTAACCGCGATCAGCGACGCCACCGTCTCGCCTCCGGTCTGTAGGACCCGTACCGACAGACGGAACTCATGGGACAGGATCAGGACTACCGCAATGGTCTCACCCAGCGCTCGACCGAGCGCCAGCATCGAGCCTCCGATGATCCCGCTGCGGGCGAAGGGAAGGAGCACGGTTCGGATCATCTCCCGCCGGGTTCCCCCGAGGGCGTACGCCGCCTCGCACTGGTCCCGGGGTACCTGGGCCATCACCTCCCGGGTGATGGAGGTGGCGATGGGCAGGATCATCATCCCCACGATCAGCCCGGCCACGAACAGTGAACCGCCGAACTGCTCGGTGCCGTCGGTACGGAAGAAGGGGATGAAGCTCAGGTTGTCGGTCAGCCAGTTGGCCAGGCCCCGAAGCCGAGGCTGGAGGAAGAAGAGGCCCCAGATCCCGTAGATCAGGCTGGGGAGGGCGGCCAGAAGGTCGACCAGCGAAGTGAGGGGCCGACGAAGCTTGACCGGCGCCACCTCGTTGATGAAGAGCGCGGTGCCAATGGCCACCGGGGTGGCCAGGGCCAGGGCAATCCCGGCCACCTCGATGGTTCCCATCAACACCGCAGCCACGCCAAAGCGCCCGGAGGGGCCGTCGGGCGTCCACCCGGTGTCGGTCAGAAAGCGAAAGCCCACGTCGGAGATGGCTGGCCAGGCGGTGACCGACAAAAAGACGGCAATGAGGGCCATCACCAGCAGAACGCTGGCTCCGCACGCCACCGCCAAGTTCCTGAAAACCCGATCTCCCGAGGTCAGGGCTCGGGGCGGCGGCGCCGGCCGGGGCTCAGTTTCGCCCGAGCCCTCTGGCGGCGGCACCCCGGCTGCGAGCGCCGAAGGTGGAGTGAGAACTGTCACGCGAGGAGAGCCCTTCGGTCCGCCGCCCGCAAGGGCGGATGAGTAGGCCAAACCATGCCGGAGCCGGCTGAACGGCCGATGAGAAGTCCATGGCCCCGGGTGGCCGGCGGGTGACCACCGATGAAAATCTTGGGCCCCGGTCGGTGCCCCTCTGGACAGGCTGGCGGGGCGAAGGCGAAGTTGCCTAGCCATGCCGGACATTCGCTGGGGACGCCGCCGACCGGGATGGCGATGGGATCGGATGCACGCTGGGGCGGGCTCAGGCGGGCCGGGATCGGGTTGGCCGCGTTCAGGCCAGCGGGGATCGAGCGGCGTGGGATCGAGCGGCGTGGGATCGAGCGGCATGGGATCGAGCGGCATGGTGCGCGTTCGGCGACTGGTGTCGGCCGGTTGGGCACTGGTGGTGGTGGGAGTGGCCGTCGGCGTCGGCGCAGGAGTGACCCCGGCATTGTCCGCTCCGGCCGATCCTGAGGTTCTCACCCTGTCCAAGACCACCGGCCTGGTCAACAACGAGACCATCACCGTCACCTACACGGGGTTCCCCGCCGAGGACACCCTGAACCTCATCACCTGCGACGTTCCTTTCGGCAACTTCGACGACTGCACCTTCCTGACCCTGGTCAACCCGGTCAGCGACGCCGATGGCTCCGGGACCTTTCCCTACACGATCGAGGTAATCACCGGCGATGGTGGCAACCTGCCGTTCACCTGCGACGCCGCGAATCCCTGTCAGATCGGCCTGTTCGCCGACGTCACCGACGTAACTCAGAACCGGGCACTGGCCCCTTACACCTACGCCCCCACGGCTATCGCCGGCACCACCACCACGGTTCCCACCACCACGACGTCGGTCACCACCACGACGTCGGTCACCACCACCACGTCGGTCACCACCACCACGTCGGCCACCGCCACCACGTCCGCCGGGGCGACCACCACAACGTCCGGGGGCACCACCACCACGGCGGCCGGCGGCACCACCACCACCCGTTCGGGCGCCACCACCACTGTGGCCGGCGGGACAACGACGGTGGCCGGAGCGACCACGACCACCGCCGCCGGGGCAACCACAACGACGCTTGGGGCCACGACCCTCGGCCTCGGCGACTTGGGCGGCACCACCGCGGGCGGGGACCCCTTCAGTTCGTTGGCCTTCACCGGGGCGGCTCCGCTGGGCGGCGCCATGGGTCTGGCTGGAGGCTCCGCCGTGGTCATCGGCTCCTGGATGCGGGCCCGGGCCATGGGCCGACCCTGGAACCGGGTCCGGGTCCGCCAAATGATGACTTCGGCCTTCAAGCCCAACGGAAGCCGCAGACGCCGTCCGTGGTAACCGCCGGGGGAACTCCTTGCCAAGAACAACCCTGAAGCCTTGGTCCCATCGGCTGGTGATGTGAGGGTGAGCGGGCGTCGACTCGGCACGAGCCGAGGTTTGCCGCAGAACCAGTTTCGCCGCAGAACCCATGCTCCAGGCAGAACCCATGTGCGACGCAGAAGCGACGTGCGACGCAGAACCGATGAATCGCTGTACCCGGATGAGACCGGTACCCGGATGAGACCGGGTACCTGATGAGAGGAGAGCTACAACTGATGCGATCGCCTTTTGGTTGCCTGGGCCGCCATGCGCGGCTGCGGGCTCTGGGGGCCGGTGTTGCCCTGGTGATGGCTGCGGCCGCCCCCGCTGCCGCCCAGCCCACCGGCTTCAACAACACGGTGGACCAGGTCCGGATCGTGGGGTCCGACACCACCTACTTCGCCATCCAGCGCCTGATCGACCTTTACCAGCCCAGCCCCGGCTGTACCTTGGCCTCGGCCACCGGCTTCACTACCTGCTCATCCAACGGAACGATCACCAGCGAGAACCACGACCACGACGAGCTCTCTCAGGGCTTCATCATCGGGTCCAGCAACGGAATTCGGATCCTGTGTGGCACCGTCGGCCCTGGCCCGCTTCCCATCGACGTGGCCCGGTCCTCCCGAAACAAGGGCGCCTCGGACTGCTCGGGTCTCACCTTCCAGGCCTTCGCCCGGGATGGCCAGGTCCCGTTGTTCTTCCCGACCATCGGCACCCGGCCGGCTCAGAACGCACGCCGTAACCTAACCAGGACTGAACTGCAGGGAATCTTCGTGAACTGCTCGATCAACAACTGGTCCCAGTTGGGCGGGGCCAACGAGCCCATCGTTCCCTTCGGAGTCCAGACCGGAGCCGGCACCTACCAGAGTTGGTTCGACTTCCTCGGCGGCGATCCCAACTCCTGCGCCGGCGGCACGGGTACCGTCAACCGGGCGCCGTTTATCGTGCAGGAGAACGACGCTGGACCGATAGCCGCCATGGGGTCCACAGTCCACGGACGGGCCATAACCTGGTTCTCCTACGGCCGTTTCATCACGTTCCCGTTCTCTGCCCAGCAGGGTCAGGTGACCACGGTCGGCGGGATCGCCGCCAGCCCGACCAGCATCGCCCGCGCTCCCGGGACCACCGGCGCCTACCCGGCAGCCCGGTTTCTGTGGAACGTCTACAAGACCGCCACCGCCAAGCAGGCGGCCACAACCTTCCTGGACTGGTCCTGCAAGACCACCCACGTGGTCAACCCGTTCTCGGGCAAGAACTACAACACCGAGATCAGCAACTCGATCAACAACGGATCCGGGTTCGTTCGCCTCACCGGCGCAAACTGCGTCAAGGATCTCACCTGATCCCTGTGCGCATTGGCCTGATGACGCCCTCGCCCACGGATCGGCAATCGACTCCCATGGTTGGGGTCCCGCACCCGGCCAGCAATCTCACGGCTAAGACCCGGGCGGATATCCGCCCGGGTCTTAGCTTTACGTCGTGACCATGCCCCAGTGGCCCCCGGCGGCCGAGCCAATGCTGGAGCCATATCCGCCCACGCCTTACGGCTGGCCGGTAGGGGTGGTCCAGCCCCCGGCCGATCCAGCGGCCAGCTACTCGCCGGGTTATGCCGCGACGCTGGAACCTCGGACGATTGATCCAGGTGCCGCTGGTGCTGTCCACAACCTGGCGGCAAGACCCGCCTACCCAGCGGCTGATCCTGGCCTGGTGGTCACCACCACCTACCCAGCGGTTGCTCCTGGGCAAGCAGTTACCAACGCCTACACGGCGGCTGCTCCTGGGCCGGCCGGGGTCGCCTATTCACCGGTGCCGACGCTGCAACCACCACCGGCCCGACCGGAGGACTCGACATCGGGGTCCAGATCCGGCGGGTCTGGACCCGGAAGTTTGGGGATAATCGGCCCAAGGACCTGGAGTACCAAGCGCCTGGCCGCCGCCTGTGTCGGGGCACTCCTGATCGGTCTGTTGGCCGGGTACGGCCAGCGGGACAGTCCCAACCCGCTGGAGGCCTCGTCCTCCTCCTCTTCGTCGTCTAGCGGAGACTCCACCTCGGCTCCGACGGACTCTGCGCCGGTCGAAGAAGCCCCGGCCGATGGGGCACCCTCCGACGCGGCCCCCGCCGACGGGGCCCCCGGTGCCACCGGCTCGGACGGTGACCCGGCAGCGCCGGCCTCCGGCGATCCATCCGACGCCGCACCCGTCGATGGGGCCCCATCCGGTTCGGGCGCCGCTGCCGATCCGGCAACGGACCCCGCCGGAGGTGCCGATCCGGGCGCCCCGGGCTCGGGCGCAGCGCCGGAAATCCTGGTCGAGGTGAAACCGGTCAGTGGCCCTGTGGACTCCCCCTCGTTCCGGGTGGCCGCTGGCGGGTGGCAGTTGGGCTGGGCCTTCGACTGCTCCCAGGCCGGCGGCACCGGTGCCTTCGAGATCGAGATCGCCAACCCGGACGGGACCCCCTCAGGGGAGGAACCCATCCGCCAGGAAGGCTCGGCGGGCAAGAGCGTCAACGCCTACACGACCACTGGCGAACGCATCCTGTCGGTCACCACCAACTGCCTGTGGACGGCCAAGGTGACCGGAGTGCGGGGTTGACAGGGCGAGCGCTACCCGAACCGGCCTCCGATGTAGTCGGCCGTGCGGGGGTCGACCGGGCGGCTGAACATGGCCTCGGTGGAACCGGCCTCCACGATGCGTCCGGGCTGGGCCTCCGCCTCCACCAAGAAGAAGGCGCACTCATGGGAGACCCGCTGCGCCTGCTGCATGTTGTGGGTGACGATGATGATGGTCACGCTGGTGGCCAGACCGCGGATGGTCTCCTCGATCACCCGGGTGGAGGTGGGGTCGAGTGCCGAGCAGGGCTCGTCCATGAGTAGGACCCGGGGCCGCACGGCCAGAGCCCGGGCAATGCACAGACGCTGCTGCTGACCGCCGGAGAGGGCCCCGCCGGGGGAGTTGAGCCGGTTGCGGGTCTCCTTCCACAGCCCGGCGGCGGTGAGGCACTCCTCCACCAACTGATCCCCGTTGGCCGTTTTGGTGCCCGACACCTTGAGCCCGGAGAGCACGTTCTGGGCGATGCTCATGGTGGGGAAGGGGTTGGGTTTCTGGAAGACCATTCCCACCTTGAGGCGGGTTTCGGTGGCCCGCAGGGTCCCGCCGTAGATGTCGTCACCGTCGAGGAGTACCCGGCCCGACAGCGACGCACTGGGCACCAGTTCGTGCATGCGGTTGAGGGTGCGGAGAAAGGTCGACTTCCCGCATCCGGACGGCCCGATCAGGGCGGTGACCCGGCCGGCGTTCATCTGCAGGGACACCTTCTCCAGCACCTTGTTGGTGCCGAACCAGGCGCTGACTTCCCACGCTGTCAGGGTGGCCGGTCCAGTTGCAGCCCCGGTCGAAGGCGCGGACCCTGTTGGCGGCCCGGGCCAGGCACCAGCCGGCGGCGGCGCGTGCTGGCCGGGCCCGGCGGGGGCGTACTGGACAGGGGCACCCGGTGAGCCGTACTGAGGTGGCGGGGCGTACTGAGCCGGCGGGGCGTACTGAGCCGGCGGGGCGTACTGAGGGGGCACCCCGGGCGGGTTCTGGTCGGCTGCCGGGTTGGGGGGAAACCGGTAACCGGGAGGCAGGGGCGGGGGAGGTGGGGCCGGGTAGGCGGGGGGCGGTGGGTTGTCGATGATGCTCACGACATCGGCTCCTTGGCCACGGCCCCGGGGGGCTCCGGCGGTGGTGGGATCACTTGTTGTCAGTAATGGTGATTGGCGACGGCGCGTTAACAGAAAGGGTGTTCGGTCGGCGCCGAAGGCGAGTTGACCTCCCAAGCAGGGCTGGGCACGTCAGAACTGCGTGAGCTTGATCGTCCCGATCGGCCTCGGGGTGAACGACGGGGAAACGAATAGCTACAGGCCGCCTTCGATAGCCGGAAATCTCCCATGGGATCGCCCCGGCCCGCGGCTGGCCGGTCCAGCATCAAGCCGTGCCGCAGGCTACGAGGACGTTCTGGGCGGTCTCCTTAACCGTCGCCTCGATCCTCATGGCCATGGCCCTTCCGGCCGGCGCACAGGTTGGAGGTGGCCCTGTGCCCGGCGGATCTTCCGAGCCGGTCGTCGAAGTTGAGCCCGCCGATGGACTGACAGATGCGGGCGAGGTCCGGGTCCGCTACCGGGGGTTCCCGCCCGAGACAACCCTGAAGGTTCGCCAATGCATCCCCAAGCCGGTAACCGGTAACGACTGCGACTTCTTCTCCTTGACGTTGACCGTCTCCGATGCCCAAGGGGCGGGGGAACTCGTGTTCCCGGCGCGGGTCCTTCCCGACCCGTCGCAGCCGTCGGAGGTCACCTGCAACTCTGAGGTGGCCTGCATTGTGGTCGTCAGTCAGGACCTCAACGACCTGGCCACCCAACCCTGGGCCGGGGCACCCATCTCCTTCGGCCCCGGGGGGCCCTCGGCTCCGCCTGGAGACTCCGGCGGGGACGAAGGCACAGCGGAAGCGGCCGCTCCGGAAAGCAACGGCTCGAGTTCGTTAGGGCTGGCCTTCGGCGCCGCCTCCGGTCTGGCCGCCGCAGGTTGGTGGCTGGTTCGCCGCCGGCGGGCACCCGGGGGGACGACGGGGTGACACCCGGGCTAAATCCCAACCAAGAAACTCTCCGGTTCATTGTGGGCCGCTCCCCCTTCCTTCAGGCTGCTCAGCGGGCCACCGGTGCGCCTCAATGCACCCGAACCAACCCGCAGACATCGACCAATCGGCCAGCCGAGTGGACCCAACAAGGCGTTGTGGGCCGGGCAGGACTTCGTAGTGCCCGTCGATCACGTCCAAGACCTGTTCCATCACGTCCGTATCAAGCGCCGTTTCCAGATGAACGGCCGTTCCTCGAGGAGTGACATGAGAGCATCACGCACGAAGCTGGCGGCCACGCTGGCTGTGCTGGCTGGGATCGCCTTCCTGCCGGCCGCCGCGGTGGCCGCGCCGGCGGACCCCGAGCAAGTGGTCGTGACTCCCTCCACCGGTTTGGTGGACGGCCAGACCGTCCAAGTTTCTTTCAGCGGGTTCACAGCCGAGGTTCCTGTCCTCATCCGCCAGTGCCTCCCCAACCCCCTGGCCGGCGAAGCCTGCGACTTCGAGACCCTGGTGGACACGGTCACTGACGCAGATGGTGCTGGTTCCTTCCCTTTCACCCTTCGTACCTCCGACGGCAGCCTCGGCCTTCCGTGTGACGCGGCCAACCCCTGCACCATCGCCGTCTCCCGCTTCTTCAGCGACTTCAACTCCGACGCCGCGTTCGCTCCCATCAGCTTCGCCAAGACGCCGACCCGTCTGAAGGCGGCCCCGGCGCTGGCCCGTCTCCTGCCCAGCATTCGGATCCACTTCCCCAACGTCGCCGCCCGCCTGACCGAGGCCAACGCCAACGTCGCCCTGGCTGGACGGACCATCAACTTCAGCGTGGCCGGCCGGGCCATCTGCTCGAGCACCACCAACACCAACGGGCGGGCCAGCTGCGCCGGGTCAGTTCCCGCCAGCGTGGCAGTCCTGGCCAACCTGGGCTACCGGGCCGATTTTGCGGGCGGGCCCTACCACGACCCCGCTACCGCGACCGCTGGGCTGTTCTTCGGTCGGTAGTCGATACCTCAAGCCGGGCCAAAGCCAGGCCGCACCTTCAATCCCCTGCAAGTGACGCCAGAAAACAACCTCAACAAACTCCCGAAAGGACACACATGAATTCCTTCCAGCCCGAGCGCCTCCGGCGTTCGCTGCCCCGGGTCCGTCCCGCCGTCCGGGCCGCCGCCGCCACCCTCACCGTCGCCGCCCTGGTCGTAGGCCTGGCCCCGCCTGCCATTTCGGCTCCAAGCGACCCCGAGGTGGTGACCATCGCCAACAACGTGAACCTGCGTAACGGAGACACAGTGAGCGTTACCGCCACCGGGTTCCCGGCCGAGGACACCCTTAACGCCGTTATCTGCGACGACCCCTTCCGCAACTTTGACGACTGCGCCTTCCTCACCCTGATCAACCCCGTGTCCGATGCCAACGGTGAGGTGACCTTCGACTACTTCATCGAGGAACTTGTCTCCGACGGGGGCAACACGCCCATCGACTGTGACTTCAACAACCCCTGCAACCTGGGCGTGTTCGCCGACGTCAGTGACACGTCGACGAACCGGGCTCTGACCCTCATCAACTACGCACCCCCGGCCACCACCACCACGCTCCCGG
>JBQTHD010000045.1:0-1552 GCA_052390275.1 Acidimicrobiales bacterium
CGGGGACTACGACTTCGCCTGGCTGGGAGCCCATCACCGCTTCTACGAACACGAAAGCGATCTCTCCCAGATCCACATGGGAGCCCGTCTCTATGACCCCACCCTGGGCCGCTTCCTCCAGGTGGACCCGGTGGAGGGCGGAAGCTGCAACGACTATGAGTACGCCTGTGGTGACCCGATCAACAATTTCGATAGCTCATCCCCGGATTGCGCAAATATTGTGTCCACGAAATGTGTTGCGACCCCCCTCGAGCTCTTCGCCTCGACAGTCGCTCACTGGTCACCCTTCGCCTCGGGGACTTGTTCAGGCGGATTGATGTTATGCGCTAAGGGTGGTCGACAGAACAAGCGACTGACTGGCGACCAGCCAGAGAAGGAAGAAACACCTGAGCAACAGAAGCGACGGGGCACCCGGAGATCTAGTGGCGGAGATAGAAGGGGCACTAAGCAGCCCAAGCCGAAACGCGATTCCACTCTCCTGCCGTCTTGCCTTCCCACCCTGTGCGAATTACGGCAGCCTTGGGCCTGGTGATGGCAAAGGAGTACTTGGATCGCCTATCGCCGACCGAGCGTGCATGGGCGGAGAAAGCACTTCGGTTCCATTCCTTTGAGGACCGATTTGAAGCAATTGAGGCCCTTCAACAGCTTTTGAATCCGCATGCATGGCAGCAACTCAGGGACGTGCTTATCAGGGAGGAACAGGACGAAGACAGTCTCACTCTGGGTGTGGACATGCTGGGACTTGACGCAACACAAGACTCACTGCTAGTGCCTCTCTTGGTGAACTTGGCACGGAGGTGGACCTCCGAGGGTAGTTCAGAGCTTAAATGGTCGATAGCTCACGCGTTAGCAGGCCTGAAGGACCCTTCCGTTTTGGACCCGTTAGTTGCGCTAAGTAGCGACTCCGACGGTGATGTCCGGTGGCAGGCCGCATTCGGCTTACCAAAAGCGCTAACACCAACTCACACCGAGGCGCTCGGAGCACTCTTGCGTCTTTCCGAGGATGAGGACGCCGACATTCGAGACTGGGCAACCTTTGGTCTTGGTAGCCAGATCAAATTCGACGGGCCCGAAATCCGGAATGCATTAGTAGAGAGAATAAATGACGAATCTGAGGATGTAGCGGAAGAGGCTTTGCTTGGACTGGCCCGCCGAGGCGATGAGCGTTCACGGGAACCTATTCTAAATAGACTCCCCGGTCATGTACCCGGAACGCTAGTGGTCGAAGCTGCCGGAATTCTGGGCGACCCCCTCTTTCTTCCACTTCTTCAGCGGCTAGAGGAAGCGTCTTGGGCAGATGAGCGCGGCGTCCTTTCTCAGGCTCTACTCCGGTGCCGACCAGGGGGCGGTTCAATCAGCGACGCCGAGTGACGGCAGCCCACTTCGCAGCCCCACCTCCCGCCAGGTGGGTTCAGCCACCACCAACTACGGCTACATCGACTCCACCGACACCCCGGCCTATGCCACCAACGCCGCTGGGACTCTGGCCGAGACCTACATCGCCCTACCCGGGGGCGTGATCCTCACCCGCCGAAGCCAAAGTGACATCTGG
>JBQTHD010000046.1:0-7117 GCA_052390275.1 Acidimicrobiales bacterium
CGACATCAAGGTGGTGGCGGGTTCGGCGCCCAGCACGCTTTCCAGGCGGGTGTACAGCTCGTAGCGGGAGCGTTCGTCGATAGCCATCGGGTTCCTCCTCGTCGGCAAGGCAACGAGGAGCCGTTGATCGGCCGGCTCCGAGCCATGCCGTCAGCGTATCGGTGGGCTAAGACGGGGGATCGTCCTCGAGCCCGGATCGGCCTGGCGACGGGAGGGATCGGCCGTCTCCCGGCGACGATCCGACCTGCGGGGTCTGCCGCCGGCCTCGGCCGGCCATGTAGGCCAGGATGAGAATGCTCCCCGCCAGGGCGGCCAGCAGGTAGGGCGGGGTGGGGGTGGCCGCCTCGGCCGAGCCCGGGGTGGGAATGGTGGTGGCAGGGGCGAGCTGGTCGGCCGGCGGCGACGATCCCGGTGCGGTCACCAGGAAGCTTGCCGCCGCCGCGCTGCCCAGGGCCCCGTCGTCTCTTCTCGACGCCACCAGCAGGGCGTAGAGGCCGGGGCTCACGTCGGGGATGAGGATCTCGGCCGCGAAGTCGGGGCCGGCCGCGGAGGCGAGCTGCTGGCCGTCGACGCTGCCCCAGCGCACCTCGATGGGCTTGCCCTCGTCGAAGCCGAGGCCGACCACGGCCACCCCCGATCCGGGCGGGCCCGAGGGCTGGGGTCGCACGAACACCAGAGGCTGCCCCGGCTCGGCGGCCGGGGCGGATCCTGCGACAGCCAACAGAAGGGTGAGCGCCGCGCCCACGGCCACCCAGACCCGGGCCCCGGGCCCGGTCACGGAGCGGGCTGGGTGTCGGGCTCGGCTTCGCCGCCGGCCCGGAACTCCCACACCATCCCCATGCGGGAGTGATCCTGCTCTGCTTCCGGGCTCTTGGCCACGCAGATGAAGGCGTAGCGCTGTCCGGGCTCCAGATCGACGGCAATGGCGCTGCGCACACCCGGCGGCAGACCCGGGTTGTTCACCAGGGAGCCGATGCTGCGGCGGGTGGTGCCCCTTAGCTGCTCGAGTATGGGAGGCAGGTCGTCGGGCAGGATGGCCAGGAGGGGTTGGTGGAACTGCTGGCCGGCGTTGGCGAGGCCGAACACCACCCGGCCGGCCGGCACGTCGGTTCGGGTCGACACGTAGCGGAACTCCTCCATAGCGACGTCGATGCGGGGTGGGGGAGCGGGAGCGGCCGGGCGCTCGGGTGGCGGAGACGAGCACGAAGGAAGCACGGCCAGGGGGAACAGGATCAGTAGAGCGAGGGCGGGCGGCCGCTTCACGAGGCCACTTCCGCGGGCTCCTCGGGCATCGGCGCAGCGTCGGCCGCACGCCGGCGCCGCCACCACAGCCCCATCCCCACCAAGGCGGCTATGGCGGCCACCAAACTCGACGTGACCCACCAGCCCCGCCCCAGGAACCCGCCGCCGGCGGGCGGCGGCGTGACCGTGGTGGCCAGGATGTCCTGCGACATGGTGTCGGGCGCGGAGAGATGGGTGTCGGCCCAGGCCGTGAACAGATCGTCGGGGCGGGACAGCAGGGCGATTCGGAAGCCGAAGTCGTAGCGGTCCCCGGCCGAGGGCACGGCGTACTGCTGGCCGATCAGCGACGACGAGCTGCCCGTGGTGTTGAGCTTGAGGCGGGGGGAGAAGGTACGGCCGCCGTCGGTGGAGAAGGCGTAGGACACGTCGTTGGCCACGTTCTCGGGGTCGTCCCGCCGGTCGTAGAAGACGGCGTCGATGCGGCCACCGGGGGCGATGCCCAGGCGGGGCAGGTACTGCCACCGACCGGTGGCCAGAGGATCGTCGTTCACCCGCTCGGCCCCGGCCCAGGTGCGGCCCCGGTCGGCCGAGCAGCGGGCCAGCACGTCGGCGTCGCCGTGGCGGGCATCGGTCCACGACAGGCACACCTGGTCGCCGCCCACGGCCAGGGCCGCCGGCGGCATGGTGAAGATCACCATCACCCGCTCGTGGGGCACCACCTCGGGCTCGACCACAGCGCCGGCGCCGAAGCGCATCCCGCCGTTGAACGAGCTGGCCAGCACCAGCTGCCAGTTGCCCTCCCACACCGGGCCGTCGAGGCCCTGGTAGTCACGGGCGTCGTCGAGAAGGTCGTAGTAGGCGATGTGCACGGCACCGTCGGGGCCCAGGGCCAGGGCCGGGGCCACCGACCGGGGCCGCTTCGGGTCGCTCACCCGCACCGGCTCGGAGAACGTCTCGCCTCCGTCATCGGAGTACATGGCCAGGATGGGGTTGTCGGAGGTGCCCAGGCTGCCCAGGCCGGGAGGGGCGCCGGCCCGCAGCCAGGCGATGTGGATGCGACCGCCTTGGCCCCGGGTCGGGTCGACCGCCATGCGGGCGGCAAAGTTCACGCCCTCCAGCACCTGGCGAGGCGCCGAGAAGGTCCGGCCCCGGTCCTCCGAGGTGGTGAGGTACCCGCCCACGGGCAGGTTGCCGTCGCCCGCCAGCCCCAGGAACAGGAAGTGGACCCGACCCCGGCCGTCGATGGCCACCTCGGGGCTATAGCACTTGTCCACCCCATCCGGAAGCGCCGCGATTGGCGTGACCGGCGTCCAACTCTGGCCGGCGTCTCCCGACACATGCATTGCACAGCTGTAGTCGGGCGCGTCGAGCCGATTGGCAAGCACCAGAAACGTCGGATCGCCCGGGTCGGCGACAACGACGGGCGAGTTGTTCGCCCGGTTCTCTCTCGATGCCATCGCCGTTACCGGAATAGGCGGACCCAAGACCGAATCATTGCTCTCCGGAGCGCCCAAAGCATGACCCGACATCGCCAGAGAGGCTACGAGTAGTGCGGCCACTCCGAGCAGCCATCGACGGCAGGTCATATGGCGACGCGAACGGGGCATTCAGCTTCTCCCGGACAAGGTGGACAGAGTCAAGCGGGTCCCAGCCGGGTGGAACACGATATCGGCACATGGTGACATCGTGTTCCACCCCGGGAATGCTGCGGCTCAGACGGTGATGTCGTTCACCTTGATGGGGATGATCATCCCGGCATCCGACGTGCCGACGCAGAGGCCCGACGCTCGGCTCGCGGTGTCGACCCGGTTGAGGTTCGGCAGCGTATAGGTCCCTGTCCCGGAGCCGCTGGTCACCGCCATCGTGCCCAGGCTGATCCGACCGGCCGGGGTGGGGCTGGCCCAGCATCCCTTGCCCGTCACGAAGCTCCAAGAGGTGCCGGACAGGGAGAACGGGGACGCACTGTCACTGCTGGCGTTGTTGATGTAGACGGTCCGGGTGCCGGTACCGAGGTCGTCGAGACACGTAGTGCCAGCGCTGACCGTTACCGTGAGGACGTTGCCCGCTCCGGCCGTGGCCGCGCCGTCGGGCGTGACATCCGTCCCCGTAGCACAGTACTTGTGGAAGTCGCTTCCTCCTTCGCCTTCATGTACTCCGCTGTTCGAGAATGTGCCGCCGCCGGTTCCCTGAGAAACCGTGGTGGACGCCTTTCCCCGGAACGGCACACATGCATACGCCACACCGGCGACGACGAGGAATACAACAATGGCGACGAAGGAGCCCGAAATGAGTTTGCGAGTGCTGACCATACTTTCTCCTTGGATTGTTCGTTCGTGAAGTGCAGTGGACAAACATCTAGAAACCGAGTTCCCTCCTTTCAATAGGCATCCAGCTAGGACCTGAACACCTGAGCAACCCCGAGACTGGCCACGAAAATTGTGTCGCAACGTTCACCGCATGGTCCTCCTCGGGAGGACAAAGGGACGGTGATCAAACTCACTGGATCCGGTGATGAGATCATTTCGGTCGCTGTTACCCAGGCCTCATTGACCGGATTGAAGGTGAATGTCGCGCTGGTTGTGCCGTAACGGGTAAGGATTCGTCCGTCGGCGAGGACGGCGATCAACTGGCACCGTGGCGGCGAAAGCACTGAGCAGCCCGGAATGGTTCGCCATGAGCCCGGACCGCCTGTCTCTGGTCGATAGATGCCGGCCGTACCTGCCCCTGCACCAGTAGTCACGGCTCTGCTCGTTGCGAAGAAGACCTCACCGTTAGGCAGACGAGGTGTCGGTTCCTCGGCCGGAGACCCGCCATTGAAACCCACAGCCTCGGCACGCTCGTACGGATGCGGAGGCACCGGACCTGGTGCCCAGGTAAGGGTAACAGGATCAAATATGTCCGAGAGAGTCTGGAACACTAGCGGGCCTCTACAGCAGCCCAGCACGCGACCGTCGGGGAGCAGAGTCAGAGTTTGATGGGAGCGAATACGGGTTGCGTCGTAGTTGTAGGGCACTGAGAGATAGGAGTTATTCTTGGGATCAAACAGAAGGCCTTCGGGAGTTCCGCCGGCGGTGTTGTCACCGGTGATTAAGATCTGACCGCAGACAGCACCGCAGCTGCCCGCCCCCGCCTTTAGCTGCACCATGTTCCGGGGACGATGAGCGAAACTGGTGTCCTGACAGAGGTAGCAACCTGGCGGTGTGGTGAGGACCTCCCATTGCTGAGTAAGGGGCCTCGTCCCGTCGAATAAGAACTTCTCTCTCACCAGAACCTTGCCACAGTTATTTATGGTGGCCGAGGCGCAGTCGTTGATCGGAGTAGCCGGATCATCCGAGAGGAGCATCGACGAACCCGACAGTCGGGCTCTCACGGGTTCGGGAATGGGGTCGGCGGGGGTCCAGGCCCCGCTCGTCGGGTCCCAGATGGCGCTTACGGGAACGTCGTCGCTCGGCTCCTCGGGGTCGCCACTCAACGTATCGGCGCCGCCGACAAGGACACGGCCGTCCGGAAGTCTGCTGGCAAAGACGGGGTACATGTTGTTCGGTGGCGGATCGGTCGCTTCCCACGCCCCGGGCCCGTAGCCGCCGGCCTGGTCGGTCTTAAGGACGCTGAACTGCCAGCCGTTACAAGTGCCCTCGCCCTGGCGGGCGAAGACCTGGTGGTACTGGGGCAGCTCGCTCAGGAAGCCGCCGGCCAGGAGGGCGTCGCCGTCGGCGTAGCGGCCGTTCTGGGCGCAGTAGGCCTCCTGGGCGGTGCGGATGGTGCGGGCGTCGATGGTGACGGCCGAGGCCTGGCCCTTGTCGCCTACGCCCCCGACGGCGAACACCACCACCGCGGCCAGGATGCCGAGGATGATGATTACGACCAGCAGCTCGATGAGGGTGAAGCCACCCTCGGATCGGCGGGCCACGGAACGTTGGAGCCTCGTGAGCATTGGCAATCCTTCTTCGTCGGGGCGCTCGGCGCTCGGGGTGGTGTGGGTGCTGACCCCAGCATCCGTCCGCTTCGGCGCCGGTATGTCACCCGCGGCGGGTGATTTTTTGGCCCGACCGGGCCATTCCGGGGGTTCAGAAGGGTTTGAGAGGCTCACTCACGGGGTTGGGCCAGCTTGTAGGCCACGAAGCGGGGGTCGCCCCGGGTGCGGATGCGGACGGTGCCGTCGCCCACCTCGTCCGGCTCCACCGGGGTGAGACCGGGGGTCCGGCCCCCGCCGCCGGCGCCGGCCGGTCGCCAGGCGCCGGTGGTCCAGTGGTACACCTCGACCGCCGGCGAGAAGGGGCCGTACTCCAGTTGGCGGGGGTAGGCGCCGGCCAGGCCACCCAGGTCGTGGACGGCCACCGTGCTCCCGGCCGGCTCCAGGAAGCTGGCCACCAGCCGGGCGTCGGTCGACTGGGCCACCAGAGTCTCGGCGCCGGCCAGTACCACCGGGGCCACGACCACCGTGGTCGCTCCACCGGCTTGGGTGTCCAGTCCGACGACCACGGCCTGGCCGCTCCGGCTGAACGTCTCCGACGCGGCCGCGAACATCAGCTTCTCCTCGGCCGCGGCCGGTAGCCCCGATCCGGCCGGCACCCGCCGGGGCCACACGAAGGGAGCGTCGATCTCCAGCGCTTGACCAGGGGCGATGACCTCGGCCAGCCGGGCCACCGCCCCTTCTGGAAGCTGGGCTCGAAGTAGGCGGACCGCCGTCGCCCGGCGGTTGCGGATGGTTCCCGTCACCCGGAGGCTGCCCAGCTCCGGTGGGCCGGAGCCGGTCAGGGTCAAGCGGGATTCCAACGCCCCCTCGTGGCCGATCGTCACCCTCTGGACGGCGGACGACGTTGCGGGGCCGGCAGTGGCGCCCGCCAGCCCGGTTCCGTCCAGGTCGATCACCGATCCACCGCCGCCGGGTGGAGCCGACGCGACCGGCCCGGGTCGGCCGAGAAGGGCCGGGGCCACGAAGGTGGTGGTGAGGGCGCCCGCAGCCTGTTGGCCGGGGCGCCGGCCGCCGCCGGTGGAGGAGCCCAGGTAGGAGTTGACCAGCACCTCGCCGCCCGGGCCCAGGGTGCGCACCTGCACCGCGGCCGGCGCCGGGTGGGGCTGCACCCACCAGAGGGCGGCCACGGCGAGGGCCACGGCCAGGGCCGGGACCGCCGCCGCCCACATCAGTTCGGGCCGGCGTCGCCGGCGCAAGAGGGCGTAGGCCAGGGGTGGGCCCACCAGGGCGTAGGCCACCAGCAGCCACGACGCGGGCGCCGGCCACTGCGGCCAGCCCGGGGTGGCCAGCGCCGGCGACCACAGCTGCTCGGGCGGCGCCCGGCCGGACACGCCCTGGCCCGGCTCGAAGCGGTCAAGGGCGGCCAGCAGGGCGTGGCGCCAGGAGAGATCACGCAGGAAGGAGTCGTCGGCCACCGGCGCGGCCAGCGGGTCGTAGGCCACCTGCACCACCTGGCCGGCGCCGTACCCGGCCTGCACCAGCAGGGGCGGCCCGCCCGGTGCGGCCAGCAGGGCCCGGCCTCGTCGCAGCTCGCCGGTGATGATCGGCGCCCGGGCGTCGCTGGTGCGGGCCACCAGGTCGGCGAGAGGGGCCAGCGCGGCCGAGGCCGTGCCGGTGGGGGGCAGCGGCACCAGGGCGTCGGGCACCGAGGCCAGGCTGCGCCGTCCGTCGGCGCCGCCGGCCAGGACCAGGCTGCCGCCGAAGGCCACGAAGTCGACCACGGCCTGGCGCTGGGCCGCGCTGAGGGCGCCCAAGTCGAAGCGGACCAGCACCATGCAGTCCAGCCCGGCCAGCAGCAGGGCCGAGGTGGGAAAGTCGCGAGCCGAGGAGATCACCGACAGGCCGGCGCCCTCGGGGCCCACGACGTCGTCCAGGCCGGCCAGGCTGGCCGGCGCGGCC
>JBQTHD010000047.1:0-9811 GCA_052390275.1 Acidimicrobiales bacterium
AAGTGACCGAGCCCTTGACATCCGACCCGGCCGACCCCAACATCATCACCGACCACCAGCCGCCGGCAACCCTGGCGTGCGGACTGATTCCAGCTCCCGGTTGTCGCGCGAAGTCAGATACGCCTCAAATGCCAGCATGGAGCCGGACACCGTTGTACTTGGTCTGGAGCACCCCCAGCTCGGCCCGAAGGACCGCCGGCTCTTCGATGGTGAGCAGATGGGGGAATTCATACTTGAGGTGGCCGAAGAACGACTCGATCCACGCCTGGTCAGTTGGTGTGCCCGGTCGGCCAAAGTGTTGGTGGATGGCGCAGAGGGCCATGAACTCCCGAGTCGACCGAGAAGTCATCTGCGGTCCATTGTCGCTCATGGCCAACAGGATCGGCTGGCTCTCGTCGTCGACACTGGGGTCGCTCAGTTCGTTCTGGCGGGCCTCCACCCGGGCCAGAAGGCCCTCGGCGGCCAGAGCTTGGTTGAACACCATCTGGACCTGGGTGGAGGTCTCCTCCGACGAAACGATATGGGCCACCCACTTGCGTGACACCAGATCCTCTATGGCCGTGACCGCCACGTCGGCTCGGGTGAAGTGCGTCGTGTCGTAGATCCAGATGGCATTGGGTTGGTAGTCCACCCAATCAGGAAAGGGCTTTCGTACTAAGCGGGCCGGACGGGCCGCCGGCTCCAGCGATAGGCCCTGAGCTGCCAGAACACGTCGGACCGACGACGGTGACACCCAAACTCTCTTCAGATAAGAGCCTCGGTGGGCGAGCTTGCGATGGGAGCGGTCAACTTCAGCCCACTCGTGGTAGATGGCCACGATTTCGGCGATCTCCTCGGCCAGAAGGCCATGGACGGGTGATCCACCCGCAGAAGCGTCATGGAGTGTCCCCTTTGCCCTCCTGGCGGCCCAACGGTGTGCTCGGACTTCGCCCAAGTCGAGTTGCCGGCAGGCCTCGCGGCAGCTCCAGCCTTGGGATCTCGCCCGATCGATCAGGCCCAACAGGGCCTCCTTGGTGGTCGCGTCCACTCGAGCGGGGACCCGACCACCTAGTCCCAGCGCCCTTTTCCCTCCACCAGCATGAGCTTTACCGCCATCTCCTTGAGTGCTTCGCCAAGTTGAGCGTGACGAACAAGCAGCCGAGGCACGGGAGCAGGCTGAGACGGCCCATCGCCAGCACGTCGAGGACATCGCAGGGAATATCCGGTTCGAATGACCTCCTTCGCCGGCGTCGACCTCGACAGGGTCAAGGCAGAACTTCTGAAGTTCGTCCAAGCGGCTAGAGAGCGCCGATGAACCGTAGAGAATGCCGGCCGTACACTGGTGCCGTGACGTCGATGCCGATCCCTTCGAGCACAAGCGGGAGCAGCCTTGAGCTTCCGGTGGACGAGTTGCTCCGCCGCGCTCGGCCGCTGCCACCCCACGCCGAGATGGCCATCGACGATCTCACCGACGACGAGGGCACAGCCTTCCTCACCGCCTTGGAGGCGTGACCACCGCCTTCGGACGCGGCCCGGTCATGATCAACACGGACGTCTACGGTGCCGACCTCGTACCGCGCTCCAGGCTGGCCGCTGTCTACGAGCCCATGATCGTCGGAAGGCTCGCGTTCATCCCCTTTCAGACCGCCGCCGAGTTGCGTTACGGCGCCCTTCGGCGTTCCTGGGGCCCGGCTCGTATGCGCTCGCTCGAGGCGCGCATCGACCGGGCCGAGAGGGTCCACTCCGGGCCGGCGCTCATCCTGGTCTACGCGCAGCTTCGCGCCGAGTGTGAGCGGATCGGACACGCACTTGGCCAGCGCGACCACGACGCCGATCGCTGGGTCGCTGCCACCGCCCTCCGCTTGGCGTCCCGCTGGTTTCGAACGACGGCATATTCGCCAACGTGCCCAGGCTGACCGTCGAGACGATCGACTTGCTATAGCGCTCGTCCGCCAACGATGCGGCAACCTTGCGGGGTGCGACTATCGAGCTCATCGGCCAGCTACAAGGCGCGGTCGAGTACGACGCGGGGTAGGCCGAGGTCGGCCGTGCGAGTGCGGAAGCGCGCCGCCCGGGGAGCACGCGAGGGCCTCGCGGATGGCGTCGTTCAGTGCCCGATTCGGATTCAACGACACACCGCTCTCGCGCATGCGCTTGCGGACCAGCTTCAGTGTCTGCCCGGATCCAGCGGCACCGTGGTCCTCACCGCAACGTCTGCGATCAAGTCTGCGTACAAAACGATGCAACATCCCGATGTCAGGCGGCTGTGCTTAGGTTGAGGCGTGCGGCGCGGGAGGCGCGATTGGCGGGACCCTTGGCGGGCCGGGCTGCCCGAGCCGTCCCGCCGGCAAGCCCGGCGCCTCGTAGTGAGCCTCGGGCTCTTCTGGGGCGGCGTGAACGCCGCCACGCTCGCCATGCCCACGCGCGTCGGTACCGCGTGCTTCTTCCTGGGCTTCGCCGCTGGCTGGGCCTCCTATCGGACGTTGCTGGAGATCTGGGGCGCTCCGATGTTCGTTCGGCCGGGGGCCGGCTACCAAGCGCGTCGCCGAACGGGCGATGCGGCGGTGATCAGCATCCTGCGCCCGACGTTCGTGAAGCTGGTGCTCGAGGCGACCGGCTGGCCGCCAGTCCTGGTCGGCGGCCTGCTCGCCGCCTTGCTCGCTTCTGCACCCGTCGCTCGACTGATCCTTGTGTCCGTCACCACCAGCCGTTGAGGAGCTCGTCGCGCAGCCGCCCGTCGAACGACTCGATCAAGGCGTTTGCCACGGCGATCCCGGTTCGATTAGCACCGTCCCGACGCCGTTGAAGCGGCACCAGTCGGCCACGGCGGCGGCGATGAACTCCGGGCCGTTTTCGAAGCGGGCAAAGGCCGGGAAGCCTGTCAACGGCCACTGAGATCTCCCCGGAGACGGCCATCAGATCTCCCCGCCGTGGCCACTAAAGGGTCCCCACGGGCGGCCATCAGATCTCCAGTTCGTCATGAGGCCAGCGGCATCACCCCCTGGCCTGCGACGGCTGAGCGAGGCGGACACATGGTCGTGGCCGCCAGTGAGGGGGTTCGTGTTCGTCTACGTGGAGAATCTCACGGCCGCCGACGAACGATGCAGTGAGCCGGTCCGTCATCACTGCCCGCCGCCAATAGGCACCTGTGCGCCCGCTATCCACATGCGGCTCCGACGCATCAGGGTCGCCCGTACCGCCGGGTCGGCAGGACATCCTTCGACGTAGACGGCAACGTTGAGTTGAGCTGGGAACTCCAGTCGCCCTAACCCTTTGGGGGGGCTCCCTACCCAGCAACGGGTGAAGTCCCGGATGCCTCACTACGGACAGGACTGCCGGCCTACGGTGGCGGTGTGGCATCACATTACGACCCCGGGACTGCGTCGGGGACGATCCCAACCCAAGCCGCGCAAGTAGAGCCAACGGACGATGCCGGTAGTTCGCGGTTGCACACCCGCCTGCTGGGGCTACTGGCTGGGGTGTTCCTTGGCCGTGTCGTTGTCCAGCTGATCCAATACTTCCACCCGGTTGACTTCCTGCCGGGTTTCGAGGAATGGCAGAGCGGTGCGCTGCCTTATGCGGTCCTCGTCGTGCTGCAGATCGTGATCATCGCCGTCCAGCTACGTGTGATCGGAGCGGTCGGCCGAGGCCGACGTCTCCTTGGACGGCATGGGCGTCGGGCAGTCTCGGCCTTCGCAACCCTCTACCTCGTGGTGATGGCCTTCAGGTTGACGGCGGGTCTCACCTTCTCCACCGACGGGGGGTGGCTCGACGCCCGTCTCCCGACGATCTTCCATCTCGTGCTCGCGAGCTTCCTAGTCACCTGGGTGCATCACGAATCCGGCGGACGGGCGACGACAATGGCCGCGGCGCGGGTGCTCCTCTATCCCGTGGTGGCGATAGGCGCCTGTCTCGCCTTCTACCTGCTGGACCGGAACGGCACCCCTACCGCTGTCGCCGGCTATGGCCCGATCCTTGTCGCGGGGATCGTGATCACGGTCGCAGAGCAGCGGTGGCCGTACCGGGCGGCATGGGCACCTGACCGCGGCACAGTCACGACCGACATGGCCTTCATGGCCGTGGTGCAGATGGTCGTCCCGGCGTTCGCTGGGATCGCCTTCGCGCTCTGCGCCAGCGCCTTCGCCGATTCGGTCTGGGAGGCGGAGCGCTTGTGGCCGCACCGCCTTCCCGGCGTCGTGCAGGTCGCGGTAATGCTCCTTGTGGCGGACTTCCTCCGCTACTGGTTGCACCGGGCCACGCACAACATCCCGCTTCTCTGGCGGCTTCACGCCATCCATCACTCACCCGACCGGCTCTACTGGCTCAACGTCGGTCGCTTCCACCCCCTCGAAGAGATACTTCAGTCGCTCGTCGAGACGCTACCGTTTGTCATCCTCGGCGTCGACCCCCGGGTCCTGGCCGGCTACTACGTCTTCTACGCCGTGAACGGCTTCTTCCAGCATTCCAACTGTGACGTGCGGCTCGGGCCGCTCAACCGGCTCATCGCCGGGCCCGAGCTGCACCGGTGGCACCACGCGGCCGACCTCGGCGACGCCAACCACAACTTCGGCAACAAGCTCATCATCTGGGACACGCTTTTCGGAACCCGGTACTTCCCCGCCGATCGCGAGGTCGGCCAGCTCGGCAACGGCGAACCGTCCTGTCCGAGGACCTTCGCCGGGCAAGTCGCGGCCCCCTTCCGGGCGGTTGCCTCCTGATCGGCACGGTCATGGACGCCGTCGGCGGGGTGGCACTCGACGTGGGAATGCATCGCCGACGCCGCCGGCTGTGGACTGAACTCACCGAGCAGTCAGCCCACCCGGCCCGGACGCAGGCCTCGGTCCTGGCCGAGATCCTCGCCAGAAATGCTGATACCACCTTCGGGCACTCCCACGGCTTCGCTTCGATCCGGGGCCACGCCGAGTTCGCCAAGGCGGTACCGGTCAACGACTACGAAGCGCTCCGGCCGCACATCGAGCGCCAGGAGACCACCGGGGAGGCGGTCCTCACGACGGAAGGGCCCGTCGCCTACGCCATCACGAGTGGCACCACCGGCGCGGCGAAGCTCATCCCGGTGACCGCGACCGGCCTGAGCCGCCAGGCGAAGGCGCAACGACTCCTGGCCACCATGGTCCACGCCGCCACCGGGTCTCTTTCGGGTCGGATCCTCGGCATCGGCGGTCTCGCTATCGAGGGCCATCGCCCGAATGGGATGCCGTACGGCTCGGCCAGCGGAATGATTCTCGATGGCATGCCGGGCGTGATCCGTCGGCGCTACATCGTCCCCCCGGCCACCCTGACCATTGCCGACTACGACGCCCGCTACTACGCCATCGCCGCCCTCGCCCTTGCCGAGCGCAACATCACTTCCATGGCCACCGCGAATCCGTCGACCCTGCTCCGCCTGCGCCAGGTCATCATCGACCACTGGCCGGACCTTCTCGTTGATTTCGCGTCGGGGGCGCGGGGAGACGCCGGGTCGCGAGGTCGGGCGGCGCAGCTCCGGGCGCTGGGTGACCCCTCGGAGCTCACCTTCGGTGACCTTTGGCCGCGGCTCGCCGCCGTCACCACCTGGACCCGAGGGAGCTGCGGGCTGGCCGTCACCCGACTGCGTGACGTCCTGCCCGAGTCGGCCTCCGTGGTCGAGTTGGGCTACCTGGCCAGCGAGGTGCGAGGGACGGTGGCGGTGGATACGACAAGTGGGCGCTGTGTCCCGACGCTCGGGGACAACTTCTTCGAGTTCGTCGAGCGGGACGCCTGGGGGAGCGGCAACCACCAGTTCCTAACGCTGGCTGACCTCGAGCAGGGTCGGCAGTACTACGTGTTCGTCACCACTTTCGACGGGCTGTATCGCTACGACATGAACGACATCGTCGAGGTGACCGGCATGTTTGAGAGCACACCGTGCCTCGGGTTCGTCCAAAAGGGCCGCAGCATCACGAACATCACCGGCGAGAAGCTTCACGAGAGCCAGGTGCTGGAATCGGTAGTCGCAGCAGGCGGTGGCCGGGTGCCCGGAGGCGGCTTCTTTCTCATGCTTGCCGACACGCCGAATGCCAGCTACCGGCTCTACCTGGAGGGACCGCTCGGTCGCGGTGAGCTGGAACGGCTTGCACGCGCGGTCGACGACGCCTTGGTCCGGCTCAACATCGAGTACCGCTCGAAACGGGCGAGTGGACGGCTCCACCCCGTCGTCGCCCAAGAGCTACGGGCGGGTACCGGCGAGGCGTACCGGTCCTATTGCATCGGCAACGGCCAACGTGAAGCCCAGTTCAAGGTGATGCCGCTTCAGCGAGCTGAAGACTGCTCCTTCGACCTCGCCGCCTCCGTTGTGAGCTGAGCGGTGCGAGTCGAGCTGGCGACGTTCCCGACGTCGTTCAAGGTGACGGTGCGGCACGCGTCCGCCGTCCGCGCCGCCACTGAGAACATCATCGTGCGGGTGCAGACGCCCAGCGGTGTGGTGGGTGTGGGAGAGGGGTGTCCCCGCCGGTACGTGACCGGCGAGACCGTGGGATCCGCTCGAAGCTTCCTGCGGGGCGCCACACCAGGCGCAGCGGTGGCGGCCGGCACCCTTGACGGGCTGCGGTCATGGATGACGGACAACCGGGAGAGCATCGATGCCAATCCGGCCGCCTTCTGTGCCTTGGAGCTCGCCCTGCTCGACGCGCTCGCGGGTGATCAGCGCGTCTCGGTCGAGCGGCTCCGCGGGCTCCCGGACCTGAGCGGGAGGTTCCGCTACACCGCGGTGATCGGCGATAGCGGACCCTTGGCCTTCGCCCTCCTCCTCCAGCAGTACCTCTTCCGTGGTATGTGTGAGTTCAAGCTCAAGCTGTCGGGTGTCCTGGACCGGGACCGTAGGAAGCTCGCTCGGCTCCGGCGTCGAGGGTCAACCGTGCGGGTCCGGGTGGACGCCAACAACCTCTGGAGCGATGCCGAGAAATGCATCGAGCACTTGAGCAGACTGGACTATCGGTTCACGGCCATCGAGGAGCCGCTCATAGCGAATGATCTCGATGGGTTCGCTCGCATTGCTGCCGCCCTCGATACGCCGATCGTCCTGGACGAAAGCGGCCTCCGGGAAGGACAGCTAGCTCGCCTCCCGGGACCAGCGGATCGTTGGATCCTCAACTGCCGGGTGTCGAAGATGGGCGGTCTGCTGCGTTCACTGGCAACCGTCGACGCGGCCCGGGCGCTCGGGATCGGCGTCATCGTGGGCGCCCATGTCGGCGAGACGAGCATCCTCACCCGGGCCGCCCTGACCGTTGCTGCTCATGCCCGGGACGCACTGGTCGCACAAGAGGGCGCCTTTGGCACGACGCTGCTGCGGCGAGACTTCGTGTCTCCCGTCCTGATGTTTGGCCGTAGGGGGGAGCTGGAGATCGCCGCAATGCTGGATCCAGCGACTCCTGGTTTGGGACTTCTAGCCGACGAGTCCGCCCTGGCGGACCGCGAAGTTCTGCTGGGCTAGGTGGGAACCTCAACCGAGGGACCTCCCAAAATGCCACTAGGCAGCTGGTGTGAAGTGGGTGGCGGGGGGACGGCTTTCGGCCGCAAGAGCAGTCATGGGCTTCTCCTGGGATCGATCGTCGCCCGCTGAGTACAGACTCCTCGCAACATTCGTTTCGGGTTCTCGGGCTCGGTGACCTGCCGTGGGCGGCAGGGGTATAGGCCCCCTCGGTGCGGCTGGGAACCTGACCAGCGATGCACACTTGGTTGCGGTGGCGATCGGGCACGGAGCCGAGCTCTGCTCGGCCGATCGTGACTTCTCCTGATTACCGGACTCCGCTGGATCGACCCTCTGGCCCGACCTGCTCCGGTCGCCGTCGCCTCCGAAATCGGAACTGGAACAGTCTCGGGTCGACAGCCCCGACCTCGACAGCCGGACACGATCGACCCGAACTTTCCCGTTGGGCTTCGGGATGGAGAATGGCCCGGTGACCCGCCTTCTCGTTCTCATGGGATCTGGTGAGACCAGCCCGACCATGTCCAAGGTGCACCGTCGCCTGATGGCCCAGGTGGTCGAAACGAAGGGGTCGCCCGACCCGGCCCTACCGGGTTCAGGGCACCTCATGCAGTCCCAGCCCAGGCTGGGACAGGTCGGTGCACCATCGGCCGTGATGCTGAACACGCCCTACGGCTTCCAGGAGAACGCCGATGACATATCGGCCCGGGCGGTGGAGTACTTCGGGGTCAGTGTCGGCCATTCCATTGTGGTTGCCGACTACCGATCGTCCTCCGCGGACGTCCTGGCCCGGGAAACGGCGCTCGCCGCCATCGCTGCGGCGGGCTACGTCTTCTCGGGGCCGGGAAGCCCGTCCTATGCCTTGACCCATTGGACCGGCGGTCCTGTCCCTGAACTGCTCACCGCCAAACTTCACACCCACGGATGCGTCACCTTCGCCAGCGCCGCGGCCTGCACGCTGGGCACCTACGCGCTGCCCGTGTATGAGATCTACAAGGTGGGCCAGGACCCGCACTGGCTCCCGGGCTTGGACCTGATCAGCCAGGCCGGATTTCAAGCGGTGGTGGTTCCGCATTTCAACAACGCCGAAGGTGGTAACCACGACACCCGGTTCTGTTACATGGGTCAGCGAAGGTTGACGCTCCTGGAGGAGCAACTGCCCGATGACGTCTTCATCCTGGGCGTCGACGAGCACACCGCCGTCATCTTCGACCTGGATGCAGCGACGGCCACGGTGGTGGGGCTTGGATCGCTCACCGTCCGGTGGCCGGGATCAACCGGTCAGTTTCCCACCGGGTCGAGCCTTCCAATCGGCGAACTGGTTCGCAAGCCTCACCGCTCCGCCTTCACCGGTGAGTCGGTCGATGGGGAGTCGGTCGATGGCGAGTCGGGCGCATCAGTCGATACCCCCCGATACCGGGAGGAAGTCGGCGGTGGCCAGCCATCGTCGTCGCCCTTGGGATCGGCGGCGGCGTCACCCATCACCTCGTCCGACCCCGGTTCGGCGGGCGCGGCGGTCGACGGTCCTCGGGAAGCCGACCAGGGCCCACTTCTAGCGGGCGTGAGTGCTTGCCAGAAGACCTTCGATCAGGCCATCGCCACCGGCGAGGGGTCCGACGCTCTGCGCAGCCTCTTGGAACTGGACGAAATGCTCGTCGACTGGTCGCGCGACACCACCCAGTCCGATCACCTGGACCGGGGCCGGGCGGCCATGAGAGCCATGCTCGTCCGCCTGGGCGGACTGGCGGCGGCGGGAATGACCGACCCGGCAACGGTGATCGGGCCCTTCGTCGAAGCCCTCCTCGAGGCTCGGGATCGGGCTCGAGGCGAGCGCCGCTTCGCCGAGTCTGATTCCATCCGCTCCCGCCTGGAGGCCGCAGGCATTATCGTCCGGGACACCCCGGAGGGCACCGCCTGGGAGTTGGCCTAGCGCCGATCACGCCCTACCGACGGCCGGCCCCCATCGTCTAGCGGCCTAGGACGCCACCCTTTCAAGGTGGTAGCACGGGTTCGAATCCCGTTGGGGGTGCAAATTTTGGGCATCCCGCGCTGGTTCGGGAGGCCGACCCAGTGGGCCCGGGTGATGAGGACCGCGGCCAGGCGGAGGTCGAAGCGGCCGAAGGATGCCCCGTATCGCGGTGGGACTCCTCAGGCTGAAGGCGTGAAAGAGACGCTCCATCTCCCCGGCCGACACCACGACCGCCAGGCTGCGATCACCCTCCGGTGAGCGTCATGGTCAGGGCACTAGCCGGGTGTTCCGCACATGAGCGAGCGTCGAATCGTCCATTGCAAGCCCGGTGGTCAGCGTGTGGTGGTGGGGTCGACGTCGAGGAGATCGAGGATGCGGGCGGCCATGCCCCCTGGCGCTGG
>JBQTHD010000048.1:0-15087 GCA_052390275.1 Acidimicrobiales bacterium
TCAATCTGATTGGGGGTGACCTGGTTTTCCCCTTGTCCGCGGGACTGGTTGTTGTTGTCGCGGGTGAACCTGGTTGGTTGGGGTAAGGTTTTGGGGTTGGGCTGGTGGTGGGGGGCCGGTGGGGCGGGGTGTCACCCCCGGCCCGACGCCTCGAAGGGCAGATCCAATCCGGTTCGCGAGCCCAGCCCCATCTCCCGGGCAACCTCCTGAATGGCGTCCTGACCGAGGCGCCCACGCCCCTCCCAGAAGCGCTGGCCCAGCAGGTAGAAGTAGACGTCGCTCGACACGGCCATGGCCCTGACCATGTCGACCCGGCCGTGGGCCTTGCCCCGAGCGTTCTGAAAGGTCCGGGGCGGGTTCCCCACCTTGATCGAACCGGTGTCCTCCACGGTCTGGCCGGCAGACACCAGCCCTGCGTCCAAACCAGCCCGGGCGGTGACCAACTTGAAGGTTGACCCGGGGGGATAGAGCCCCTGGATCACCCGGTTGTTCAGCGGATAGCGGTTCTCGGGGGCCTGGAGGGCACTGAAGACCGATTCGGGGATGCCGTCGACGAAGGCGCTCGGGTCGTAGCTGGGAGACGAAGCCATGGCCAGAACTGAGCCGTCCCGCGGATCGAGCAGGACAGCGGAACCGGCAGTGGCCAGGAAGCGCTTGAGTTGCTCCACATCGAAGACGTTCCGGGCCGCCTCCAGGCCCTGGGCCAGGGACTCCTCGGCCACCTGCTGGAGGCCCAGGTCGATACTGAGAACCACGTCGTTGCCCGGAACCGCCGGCTTGAGGCTCAGGGTGCGCAGAACCCGGCCCTCGCGATCGACCTCCAACTTCTCGATGGACGGTTCGCCTCGAAGGTCCGACTCGTAGGCCAGCTCCACACCGGACTTCCCAATGGTGTCCCCGGGTCGATAGTCCTCGTCGGGCCGGGCCGCCAGTTCCCGATCGTTGATCTGGCCGGCGTAGCCCAGGGCCTGTGCGGCCAGGGATCCATGGGGGTAGCGCCGGCGGGTCCGCTCCACCGCCGCCACCCCGGGGAACTCGGCCGCGTGCTCGCTGAGGAACACCAGGGTCTCCTCTGCGATGGCGTCGGCCACCGGAACCGGCTTGAACGGGCTGAACCGGGCGTCGGCCAGGCGAGCGTCGAGGTCGGCTCGGGTGATACCCAGCAGGACGGCCAGGCGGTCGAGGACGTCGGGTCGCTCGGCCACCGCGGCCCGGTCCACCACCACCGCCGCAACCACGTCGTTGTCCACCAGAACCTGACCGTGGCGGTCCAGAATCCGGCCCCGGGGTGCTTCGGAATAGATGAGGCGGACCCGGTTCTGCTGGGCCTCCACCGCCAGTGACGGTCCGGCCAGGATCTGGAGATACCAGAGGCGAGCCAGCATGGCCCCGAAGAGGGAGATGACGACTACGCCCACCACGCTCAGGCGCAGGACCGAGGACGGAGCATTACGGCGCACTGGGGTCCCAGTGTTTCACTTCAGCAGGCCGGTTTCGGCCTCGGGCTACGGCGCTTCCTCCAAGAATCGTCCCGGGCACGGCGGAGTCGACGGGTTGGCCCGGGCTATTGCGGGTTTGATGAGTTGGCCAGGGCCCAGGCCATGGCTCGGCTTCCGGCCGGAGCCAGCAGGGTGTTCACCCCGGCCACGACCACCACCACCCAGAGCAGGCGGTCGACCACCACCGGTCGACCCAGGGCCCAGGCGACACAGGCCCACAGCACTACGCCGATAGCGCTGGCTGCAGCCACGGCCATCAGGCGCAGGGGTCCGGAGAAGGCCAGCATCGAGTCCCGCAGCACGCCAACGCCGTGGCCCACCAGCGTGTAGACGAGGCTGGTCAGCCCGAAAGGGCTGTTAAGGAAGATGTCGGAAAGCAGCCCGGCCACGAAGCCCAGCGCTGCCCCCCGTTCGGGCCCTCCCGCCAGCGCGGCAGTGATGGGGACCAGGAGCATGATCTCGGGCCGGGCGCCGGCCAGTTGCAACGGGCCGGCCACCACCGTGTGGAGCAGCAGGGCGGCCAACATCACCAGGGGGACGCGAAACCGAGGATCGGCGGTCAACCGGGCGTCCACAGCAGGACCCGGACCAATTGCAGGCGGCTCAGGTCGACCGCCGGCTCGACCTCCACCTCCTGGGCCAGAGCGCCGGGCACCACCTTGGCCCGGGCAACCCGGCCGACCGGGACCTGGGGCGGGAACAATCCGCCCTGGAGACCGCTGGTCACCACCACCTCCCCGGTGGCCACCGGAGCCTCCACCGAGATGAAGTCCAGGCCCAGTCGGCGGCGGGCCCCTTCGCCCCGGGCCACCCCCACCTCCCCTGACGCGGCCAGCCTCACCCCGACGGCCGAGGAGGGGTCGGTCAGCACCAGGACAGTGGCCCGGTCCCAACTCACGTCGGTGATCCGCCCCACCAGGCCGGCCTCGGTGACCACCGGCATGCCCTCCTTCAGCCGATGACCCTCCCCCCGGTCGATTTCCACCGTGACCTGGAAGTTCGAGGGGGCATAGGCCACCACCCGAGCGGCCACCGACGGTGTTTCGGCGGCGAAGTCCAGGCCGGAGAGCGCGAGGAGAAGCTGGCGCTCCCGCTCGGCGTCGGCCCCGCGGAGGGCATCGGACCGGGCCTCATCCAGTTCGCGGCGAAGCCGGTCGTTCTCGGCCCGCAACCCGCTGTAGCGCCCGACCGCCCCGAACAGATTGGTCACCGGCGACACCGCCCGCCCGAGCAGGTTCTGCACCGGGGCGAACGCACCCTTGAGACCCGACCGGGCCGAGTCGAAACTGCCATCTCCGGATCCCCGGAAGTCCAAGGTGATGACCGTCACCGAGGTGAGGACGAGCAGGACCAGGGTGAACCGTCGTCGTCTGGTCCGTCGGCGGACAACCACCCGGTCTTAGCGCTTTGGAGCTATCTAGCGCCGACAGACCATTAGCGCTCGCCGCCGTTGGAAAGGACCTGGCGCAAGACGTCAAACTCCTCCAGGCACTGCCCGGCACCGAGGGCCACGGAGAACAACGGGTTGCGAGCGATGACAATGGGCATGCCCGTCTCCTCTGACAGCCGCACATCCAGACCGTGGAGCAATGCGCCGCCCCCGGTCAACACGATCCCCTTCTCCATGATGTCGGCGGCCAACTCGGGCGGGGTCTTGTCCAAGGTGGTCTTGACCGCATCGATGATTGCGGTCACCGGTTCCTCCAGTGCCCGGCGGATCTCCTCGGTGGTGGTCACCACGGTTTTGGGCAGGCCGGTGACCAGGTCGCGACCGCGGATCTCGGCGTGCATCTCCTCCTGGAGGGGATAGGCCGAACCCATGGCGATCTTGACTTCCTCCGCCGTGCGATCCCCGAGCGCCAGGCTGTACTCCTTCTTGATGAACGAGACGATGGCCTCGTCCAACTCGTCGCCCCCCACCCGGGCCGACTGGCTGGTGACGATGCCTCCCAGGGAGATCACGGCCACCTCGGTGGTGCCCCCGCCGATGTCGACCACCATGTTCCCGGTGGGCTCGTGAACGGGCAACCCTGCGCCGATGGCCGCGGCCATGGGCTCTTCGATGATGAACGGGGTCTTGCGGGCGCCGGCGTACTCGGCCGCCTCCTGAACTGCCCGCTTCTCCACCCCGGTGACGCCGGACGGAACGCAGATGACCATGCGGGGCTTGGTCCAGCGCCGCTGGTGAACGCGGTTGATGAAATAGCGCAGCATCTTCTCGGTGATCTCGAAGTTGTTGATCACCCCGTCCTTGAGGGGGCGGATGGCCTGGATGTGGCTGGGGGTCCGGCCGATCATCCGCTTGGCCTCCAGCCCCACAGCCAGCGGGCGGCCGTCGCGAACGCTGACAGCCACCACCGAGGGCTCGTTCAGGACGATTCCCCGGCCTCGCAGGTAGACCAGGGTGTTGGCCGTGCCCAGGTCCACGGCCATGTCCCGACCCAGGAGTCCGGGGAAGGGGTTGTCTGACATGTCAGGCCCTCCTTGATCGGTGCGTGAACGAGGACGGCAGGGGCGGTGAACCTCGAAGGTTCATCCCCGTGTCACCCGTACCGGCCAGCCGGTAACGGTGGCTTTCGAACAGGATCCGGCACCAAGAGATCTCCGGAGGCTATGCCCCCCTGAGAGGGGGTCACAACCGCCGCCCGCAACCCGGCCAGATGCCGGCCGGCAGGTCGAAGTCCGGCCCTTTCAGTCGGGGATCACTGAGGCAGGTGGGGATAGAAGAGGGCGATCTCCCGGGTGGCGCTCTCGGTCGAATCCGACCCGTGGACCAGGTTCTCACTCTTGCTGGCCGCCAGGTCTCCCCGGATGGTCCCCGGCGGGGCCTGGCGGGCGTCGGTGTCGCCCATAAGGCGTCGCACCATGGCCACGGTGCCTTCCGGGCCCTCGATCACGGCCACGAAGGCCGGGCCTCCGGTCATGAACTCGATGAGGCTCCCGAAGAAGGGCGCGTCACGGTGCTGGGCGTAGTGCACCTCGGCGGTGGCCCGATCGATGGTTCGCAGATCTGCCGCCACCAGGCGAAGGCCCTTGGCCTCGAACCGGCGGGTGATCTCACCCACCAACCCCCGCTCCACGGCGTCGGGCTTACAGATGATCAGGGATCGTTCCAGAGGTTTCGTCATGGCGGCCGGCACAATACCGGCCGCCGTACCATCCCTACCTTCTCGCCCACCTGCAACTATCTACAAACCCCATGACTGAGAGCGGGGACCCGGAACCGTTCTTAGGGCTTGATGGCCGAGACGGTGGCGGGGCCGCCGCTGGACCAGTCGTAGATGGAACGACCGGGGATGCCCAACTCGGCCAGCACTGCCCGGAACTTGGCGTAGTCATCGGCGGTGGCGGTGGTGCCGATGCCGCCGGCCACGTGAATGCGGGCTTCTCCCACCTGGCGGCGGATGCGGGCGACGTTTTCGAGGGTGTTGCGTCGCGGGTCACGGAAGCCCGAGGCCGCGGTGCGGTCGGTCCAGTAGGACATGGGCACCCATATGCCGTAGAAGGAGCGGATGGCCGCCCAGGGGAAGTTGGGCCAGAAGGCGGGGTTGACCACTTCGAGCAGAACCGGGGGGAGCACGATCGCCGCCACCGGGCGGCCGGCGGCGGCCGTGTGGGTGCGTCGGGACAGATCCACCAGGCGGGCTGAACGCACCGCCGGATCGGCCACCGCTCGGGACTCGATGTCGATGCCGATGGCGTCGAACGGCCTTCCCCCGGGGGCGAAACGGAGCATGGCCCGGACCCGGCGCAGATCGGCCTCCACGTCGACGAACTCGGGCAGGTACCAGCCCACCACCCGCATCCTCCGGGCCTTGGCCCGGGCCATGAACTGGGCCAGAAGTTCGGGCGACACCAGGTCCCCCGGGGCCCTGGGGTCACGCGACCGCGACGCCTGGATGAACAGCGTCCGGGCCCCGGCATCGGCCATGCGGTCCACGTCGGCCGGCACCACCCGCGGCCGCCCGTTGGAATGAGCCGGGTTGAAGTCGAAGACATCCACCCAGGCGCCGGTGGCATCGAAGGTTTCTGCGGCTGCCTGCTCATGCTCGGCGGCGGTATGAGCCTCGGCCGATCCCCGGTTGTCGATAACAGGGTCCAACCCGACCAGGGCTGACACCACGATCAACAACAGCATCGTCACCCTCAGCCGGCTCATTCGCACCAGCACACTTTGGCTCAACCGGTGCGGCGACACCAGCCGCGCCGGCAACGGTTTAGCCACGTTTCACTCCATCTAAAGCGGGGTCTTCGCAAAAACGCATGTTGCAAACGGTCGCGTGTCGCCCCTGGCCAGGGCCACCCCAGCGGGTACCGGTTGGACCGGCGAGACTGGCGGCATGGAAGTGGGCTCAGCAGATTCGGGGATCATCATGGTGGGGCAGCCCATCGAGCTTGCCGACCTTCGGGAGTTGGCGGCTGAGACCTTCGGCGACTTCGTCAAGGCAGTCGTGGACGTGTCCCGTCGGGTAATGGCCCTCGGGGCCCAGTTGCACTCGGACGAGGAGGCCTTCCTTCTGGAGCGGGGTTCGCGACAGGCGGATCTGTGGGGTGTCAACCTCTACCCCGCCTTCTTCAGGGACGACTCCTCAGGGGGCGACTCCTCAGGGGGCGACTCCTCAGGGGGCGAGGACTTCGTGGAGTTCGACTCGATGATCAATCTGCGGCCCACTTCCGGCAACCGTTCGAGGTCGGTCGAGGACCCTACGACCAGGCAGGCAATCCTTGAGGTCATCGGAGCGTTGGTGGTCAGCGGTGGCTGACCTCACCCGCTACGCACACCCCGGGCTGGCCGCCGGGCGGTGGTACCAGCTCTCGTTGGATGAGCAGATGGGCAATGTGGGCAGCGAAGTGAGCCGGGCCCTGACCTCATGGCGATCCGGCAACGAGGTCCGCATGCTCGCCGCCCTGGCGCGGGCGCTGGAGCTGCTCGATCTGACGTCGGCCGACCCGCGCCTGGTCGGCCGACTTCGTGAGATCCGTCGGGCCCGGGAAGTGCTGGCCGACTTTCTGGTGGGCGGAAACGTCTACGGCTCAACCGCCGAGTTCCTGCAGTCCTACTTCGACGCCTTCGCCCTGGCCGCCCGTCGGGGCCGATAGGCCGAGCTCTCTCGGTCAGAACCCGCCGGCGTCGGCCAGGATTCGGCGGGCTTCAGCCACCAGGTAGAGGGATCCGGCCACCCAGACCACCCCATCCTCCCCGGCCATTGTCTGGGCCTGTTCCAGGGCTTTCTCCACCGAGGAACAGGCCTGTGACGCCGCGCCCAGGCTGGCCGCGGCCGCCGCCACCTCGGCCGCTGGACGGGCCCGAGGTGAGGGGGGCGCACAGGCCACGACGGCTCGGACTCGGTCAGCCCCCAGGGCCATGAGCATCTCGGCCGGATCCCGGCCGCCCAACAGGCCGACCACCAAGACGATGGGGGCCTCGACCAGTTCGTCGAGTGCCGATCGAGCGGCCAACCCGCCGGCGGGGTTGTGGGCCCCGTCGAGGATCACCGGCGGTCGCCCGCCCACCAGGTCCATACGCCCCGGCACCCGCACCCCCCCCAGGGCCAACCGGACCACCTCCGGGGCCAGCGCCACGTCCAGAAAGGCCTCGGCCGACACCAGGGCGGTAGCGGCGTTGGCCACCTGGTAGGCCCCCGCGGGGCCCAGCATCACATCGGCGTAGGCCCCGGTCGGAGTGAACAGATCCGCCCGGTGGCCCCCGAAGGCCGACGACGATCGGTTCGACCTCGTCCCAGTGGCGACCCGGTCGAGGAGCCCTGACCAGTCGGGGGGATAGCCCCGGCCGCCGAAATCGCGACCGGCCACCAGCGGATCGCCCGCTCCCGCCTCCCGGGCCGCGGCCCGAAGCAGCGTCTCCAGCTCGGGATCGTCCTGACCCTGGATCACCCTGGCGCCGGCCTTGATGATCCCCGCCTTCTCGGTGGCGATGTCGGCCCGGGTGGGGCCGATCAACTCTGCGTGGTCCATGGCCACGTTCGTGATGACTGTGACCTGGCCATCGGCGGTGTTGGTGGCATCGTGGCGCCCGCCGAGGCCCACCTCCACCACGGCCAGGTCCACGGCCACGTCGGCGAACCACCGGAAGGCCGCCGCGGTCAGGACCTCGAACCAGGTGCTGCGAACCCCGAGGTGCTCCTCGGCCAAAGCCACCGCGGCCAACACCTCAGCCAGTTCCGCGTCCTCGATGGGCTCGCCTCCCCAGGTGATCCTCTCGTTCACCCGGTCCAGGTGGGGGCTGGTGAAGGTGCCGACCGACAGCCCGTTGGCCGCCAACAGGGCACTGATCATCCGACAGGTTGAGCCTTTGCCGTTGGTGCCGGTGACATGGATCACCGGGTAGGAGACCTGGGGATCACCCAGGAGGCCGAGGGTTCCTTGGACCCGGTCCAGTCGGCGAACGGCGGCCGCCGGCCGAGGATCGGCTTCGGCGCTGTAGTGATCCTCCAGCCAGCGCAGGGCCTGACCGGGTGACCAGCCCTTTACCGACACGTTCTGACCGGCCCGCCACCAACACCGTCGGGAGTGGCCGGGCCGGGCGGCCCGGCGGCGATCAGGAAGCGGCCCGGCGGGGGCGCGATGGGGGTCGGGCCGGCTCGACCCGGGGAACCAACGTCGGGTTGACCCTGGTCAGCACCACCGACCGGTCGATGACGCAGCGGCCGACATCGTCCCGGCTGGGAAGGTCATACATGACGTCGAGGAGCACTTCCTCCAGGATGGCCCGCAGGCCCCGGGCCCCGGTGCCTCGCAGCAGGGCCTGGTCGGCCACGGCCTCCAGGGCGTCGTCGGTGAAGACCAACTCCACCCCGTCGAGTTCGAACATGCGCTGGAACTGGCGGGCGAGGGCGTTGCGGGGCTCCACCAGGATCTTGACCAGGGCGTCGCGGTCCAACTGGGACACCGCTGCGATGACCGGCAGGCGTCCCACGAACTCGGCGATCAGGCCGTACTTGAGCAGGTCCTCCGGCAGGACCTGGCTGAAGATCTGCCCGGAATCCGAGCGGGACCGGCGAAGTTCGGCACCAAAGCCCACGCCCCGGTGGCCCACCCGGTTCTCGATGATCTTCTCCAAACCCACGAAGGCCCCACCACAGATGAACAGGACATTCGTGGTGTCGATCTGGATGAATTCCTGGTGGGGGTGTTTGCGCCCCCCCTGGGGCGGAACCGACGCCGTGGTCCCCTCCAGGATCTTGAGCAGAGCCTGCTGGACCCCCTCGCCGGAGACGTCACGGGTGATGGAAGGGTTCTCGCTCTTGCGGGCGATCTTGTCGATCTCGTCGATGTAGATGATGCCCGTCTCGGCCTTGCGAACGTCGTAATCCGCGGCCTGGATGAGCTTCAGCAGGATGTTCTCGACGTCCTCACCGACATATCCCGCCTCGGTCAAGGCGGTGGCATCGGCGATGGCGAAGGGCACGTTGAGCATGCGGGCCAGCGTCTGGGCCAGCAGGGTCTTGCCCGATCCGGTGCTGCCCAGCAGGAGAATGTTGGACTTGGCCAGTTCCACATCGGCCGAGGTTCCGTTGCGCAGGGCCTGAACCCGCTTGTAGTGGTTGTAAACCGCAACGGACAGAACCTTCTTGGCCTGGTCCTGGCCGACGATGTACTCGTTCAGGAACGAGTAGATCTCCCGAGGCTTGGGGAGTTCGTCGAACTGGACATCCGTGCCGTCGGTGAGTTCCTCCTCCAGGATCTCGTTGCAGAGATCAATGCACTCGTCGCAGATGTAAACGCCCGGACCGGCTATGAGCTTTTTCACCTGCTTCTGAGACTTCCCACAAAACGAGCATTTGAGGAGTTCCCCGCCCTCTCCGAACTTGGCCATGGGCGCCTCAGCCCTCCTCGGGCGTTTCGCCCACCCCGGACCGGGTCTTGATGACGTCGTCTATCAACCCATAGTCCCGGGCCTCGTCGGCACTGAGGTAGAGATCCCGATCGGTGTCCCGGTTGATGCGGTCAATGGGCTGGCCGGTGTGCTCGGACAGAACCTGCTCGAGAGATTGGCGCAACCGCAGGATCTCACGGGCCTGGATCTCGATGTCCGACGCCTGACCCCCGGCCCCGCCGTAAGGCTGGTGCAGCATGAACCGCGAGTGCGTCAACGCGAAGCGCTTTCCCTTGGTCCCCGCCGCCATCAGGACCGCGGCAGCCGAGGCGGCCTGGCCCATGCAGTAGGTGGCGACATCGGGCTTGATGAACTGCATGGTGTCGTAGATGGCAAAGAGGCCGGCCACGTCACCTCCCGGGGAGTTGATGTAGATGCTGATGTCCTTGTCCGGATCCTCGGACTCCAGGTGGAGCAACTGGGCCATCACCAGGTTGGCGATGGTGTCGTCGATGGGGGTGCCCAGGAAGATGATCCGCTCCTTGAGCAACCGGGAGTAGATATCGAAGGCCCGCTCACCCCGGTTGGTCTGTTCGACCACGGTGGGAACCAGGTAACTGCCGGTACGGGCCATCAGGCGTCGACCTCCGATTGAGAGTCCAAAGCGGGCTCGGTCTCTGCCGTTCCCGCCGGTCCAGATGTGGTCTGCGCTTGGCCGGAAGCTTCGGATCCAGGCGTCATCTCTCGAGGAAAGACCGCCTCGCGTTCGATGACCTGGCCCTCCTCGTCGACTAGTGAGCAGTTGATAACCAACCACTCAACCGCCTTGGCTTTCCTGAGGCCGGAGCGTAACGCGGGCCACTCGCCAGCCGCCTCCAAACGCCGGGCTACCGATGCCGGCTTGCGGCCGCTGCGCTCGGCCAACCGGGCCACTTCGGTCTCCACGTCGGCGTCCTCCGCCTCGATGTTTTCCCGTTTGGCCACCTCGGACAGGCCCAACTCGATCCGCACCGCCCGCTCGGATTCGGCCCGAAGTTCTTCCAGCAACTCGTCCTGGGACATCTCCCTGGCGGCCAGGTACTCGGGAAGTTCGATGCCCCGGGTGGAGAGGCGGTTGGCCAGCGAGCGCACCCGGCCGTCCATTTCGGCCATGACCAGCGGGCGAGGAATCTCTTCGGTGACCAGGTCACCCAGGGCGGCCAACACCCGATCGCGAATGGTCAGGGCGGCCTGAAGCCGGCTGACCGCTTCCATCTGCTCGCGAACACCCGCCCGAAGCTCCTCGATGGTTTCGAACTCCGAGGCATCGGCGGCCCATTCGTCGTCGGCCGCGGGCAGAACCTTCGCCCGGACCTCCTTGACCAGCACGCTGTAGGTGGCCTCGTCGCCCGGGTCCGAACCCTCCGGCCCGCCCCCGGCAGGAAAGGCGGCGTTGAACTTGAGGATGTCTCCCGCCCTGGCCCCGGCCAACTGGGTATCCAGAGGCTCTCCTGCGGCGCCCTTACCCAACTCCAGGAGCTCGTCGGAGACCACGGCCAGGGTGTCGTCATGGCGATACACCCGGCGATCGACCAGGACGTTGTCCCCCTGGCGGGCCGGTCGGGCCACGGTGACCAACTCGGCATGTTGCTCGCGCAGGCGGTCAACCTGGGTCGTCACCGCCTCTTCGGTCACCCGCTCGATGGGCAGCGGCACGACCAGGGCGTCGTAGCCCTCCAACGCCAACCGGGGTACCACCTCGACCACGGCGTCAAAGCTGACGGGGCCTTCCTCCCGGCCGGCGGTCAGGTCGATGGACGGCGGGCCCACCGGGCGCAGGTCGTGCTCGGCCACCGCCTGGTCGAAGAAGCCCGGCAACGAAGCCCGCAAGGCTTCCTCGCGTGCCGCCTCGGCCCCGATCCGGGCTTCGACCATGTGCCGGGGGGCCTTACCCGGCCGGAACCCGGGCACCTTGACCTGGTAGGCGATGCGCTTGAAGGCGGAGTCGATGGCCGGTCCAAACTCCTCTTCCCCCACCTCGATCGACAGCTTGACCTTGGTGGCCTCGAGTTCCTCCACGCTCGACTTCAACTGACGGCCTCGGGCCTCGGATTGGCGGCAAGCCCACTCGGCGTAGAACACGCCAACCCGGCTCCGGAATCGTTCACTGCTGGGAACCCGTCACGGCCAGCGAGTCTAAGACCTTCCCGGACCAGCCCGGCCCGACGAACAGGAACGGCGCTCCGTAGGGCTGCGCCGCAGCCGGCGCCAATGGTGACCGGCTGCCCCCGCGGCCCGGATCCTTCGAGCGGCGGCATTCCCCGCACCGGGCGCGTTGGGGCACGGTTACCGGCCAGCCCTCGAAATCACGCGGTTGCCGCAAGGTGCCGAATGGACCAAGAACCCGCAAATAGGTGTCCTCGTCACCCTTGCGACCTCTCCGTTGTGAAGGCCAGGATCGCGACATGAGGCGCTTGATGCTTCGTGGATTGGCCCCGGCGATGGCCCTCTTGGTGGGCAGCCTGCCGATCGATGACAGTCCTCGGGGGCGCGAAGAGGCTTTTCGCCCGCTCGAGTCGTCGGCGGCAATGAAGCTGATCTCCAACACCGACCCTGACGGTACGGTCGTATTCACCTACGCGGGCGCGGCCGAGACTTGGCTTGTGCCGGCGGGCGTGACTCTCCTGCGGGTGGACGCCCGCGGCGCCCAAGGCGGCCCCTCGGGGGGAAAGGGTGGCCGCATCCAGGCCACCATCAGTGTCAATCCGGGTGACGTTCTGCATGTACGCGCCGGAGGGCAGGCGCCCCTCAGTCGACACGGTGGCGGCTACAACGGGGGCGGGAATCGAGGCGGCGGCGGGGCCTCGGACATCCGTATCGGGGGGACGGACCTGCAGCACCGGTGGGTGGTCGCCGGCGGTGGCGGCGGCCGCGCTTCCCCACTGGGCACGGGCGGCGGCGGAGGAGGGTTGACTGCGGGCGCTGGCGGAAACGGCGCATACAACGGTGGAGGCGGTGGTGGAGGGGGAAGACAGGACTCGGGCGGCGTCGGCGGTGGCTGGGGATGTTGCGGGACGTACCCCGGCGGCAATGGAACCCTGGGTTCAGGCGGCGGCGGTGGCGGCGGGCTCTACGGCAAAGGAGCGGGCGGTGGTGGTGGTTACTACGGAGGCGGCGGCGGTGGTGGCACCGACGGCTATTTCGGGGAGAGCGGAGGCGGTGGCGGCGGTGGATCCAGCTACGCACATGCCTCCAGTAACCACATCATCGACGAGATTGGTTACCACTCGGGCCCCGGCGAGGTCCGCCTAATTCCCTTGCCACTGGGTGGCGCTATAAGCGCCGACGAAGTGGACGGCGGACAAGGCGGAAACATCGGTGGTTCTCAGAACCGCGTTGGTTCGGTGAACACCCGAACAGGCAACTTCTCCTGGTCGACGACGGACGTCGCCATTGCCGGGCGGGGTCCGGCCCTGTCCTTCAGCCGCACGTATAACAGCCGTACCGCAGGCGCAAGTCCTGGGCCCTTTGGACATGGCTGGAGCTTCAGCTATGGGATGGAACTGCGAACCAGCCCAGACGGCTCAGTGGTTGTTTTCGGCGAGGGAGGGGCAACCACCACCTTCACCCCCCTGGCTGGAGGGGGTTTCGGGGGCTTACCACGAGCGCAGGCCAGCCTCACCACCCATGCCGGAGGGATCCGTCGATTCACCCGAGGGGCCCGACAGATATTCGACTTCGACGCTGCCAGCGGTCGTCTGCGTTCGGTCGCCGACCTGAACGGTGAACGGACGTCCCTGACCTACGGCGCCGATGGCCGCCTCCAGTTGGTGACGGATCCGGCAGGGCGCGTCCTCCAGGTCACCTGGACCGGCGACCGAATCACGACCCTGACCGACGACACCGCCTTAGCTCCTCTGGCCCCACGCCGGGTCGAGTTCGGCTACGACGCGGACGGCCGCCTAGTGGCCGTGACCGACGTGATCGGTGCCACCACGACGTTCACCTACGACACCACCCACCGCATGACCTCACTGCGGACCCCGGCCAACTCGGATACGGCCAACCCCACGGTCACCAACCAGTACGACGCCGCCGGACGGGTCGTTATGCAGTCCGACGCGTTGGGCCGACCGACGAACTTCGACTGGGTGTCCATGGCGGGTGCGACCAAGATCACCGACGCTGCCGGAGTGGTATCAGTGGATACCTACCGGGGCGGGATGCTCACCAGCCATGTTCGCGGTTGGGGCTCACCGCTGGCGGCCACGACGCGCTACGACTACGACCCGAAGTCCGTGGGCCTGAGCTGGACGATCGACCCCGCCGGCAACCAGTGGCGCTCAACCTACGACGCTTCCGGCAATCTCACGACGTCCACGGACCCCCTGGGGCGAACCACCCGGTCGACCTACGACTCCATTCGAAATCAGTTGACGGCCACCGACGGGCTCGGCGTGACTACCACCTACACCTACGCTGGCCCCAACCTCACCGCCGCCTCCCGCCCCCTCCTCAATGCCTCAGGCGGTGTGCTGGCGACGGCCCGGACCACCTACGGCTACGCCAACCCTGCCCATCCGGGTGATGTGACCTCGGTGAGTGATCCGCTGGGGCGGGTGAGCACCTACACCTATGACGACGCCGGCAACCAGACAGCGGTTGTCAACCCGCTGGGCCAACGCACCAGCGCCAGTTATGACCGGGCCGGCCGCCGCCTCTCGGCCACCTCCCCCCGGGGCAACGCAGCGGGCGCCGACCCAGAGCAGTTCACGACTCACTTCTCCTATGACCCGGCCAATCGTCTCGTAAACGTCGTCGACCCCCTGGGACGGGAGACGACGACGAACTACGACGCCGACGGGCGGCCGGTAGCGACGACGGATCCGGGCGGGACCCTTACCACGTATTCCTTCAACGACGCCGGCCAACCCACGTCACGAATCACTGACGCCGGCGGGGCCCGTCCACTTACGTCGACGGTTGCCTACGACCCTGCGGGCCGGGCGGCGTCATCAGCCGATCCAGCGGGGGCCAGAACCCACTTCGCCTACGACGGGCTGGGACGACGCTCGAGTGTCACCGATGCCGTGGGAAGGATCACGCGCTGGTCCTACGACAGTCGGGGCAACATCACCGAGATCACCCAGCCCGGGGGCAACTGCACATCCCAGCCCAAGGCCGGCTGCATCACCTACACCTATGACGCCGCCAACCAGCCGATCTCAGTGACCTACTCCGACAGTTCCCAGCTGTCCGGGAGCTTCGCCTATGACGCCAATGGACGCCGGGTCACCCGGGTCGATGCCGGGGCAGGATGGAGCACCTCCACCTATGACTCGCTGGGACGATTGACCAGGGCCAGGGCCAACGGTTCGACGATCAACTACGGCTACGACCTGGCCTCCCAGCAGACTTCGGTGAGCTACCCGGGCTGGGCGGGATCGGTAACCCGGGCCTACGACGGTGCCGGTCGTATCGACTCCATCACCGACTGGGGCGGTCGGGTGGTCGACTTCGCCCATGACGCCGACGGCAACTTGACCTCCACGACGTTTCCCGGTGGTGTGGTGGACACCTACAGCCGGGATCCGGTCGGGGCTTCCAGCGGCATCAACACCCGCCGGGGGCCCACGGTTCTGGCCAACTTCGCCTACTCCCGGGACGCCTGGGGTGGCCTAGCGTCGGTGGCCACGACCGGGCTCGCCGACTCCCACACATTCACCTCCAACCCGAGGCGACAGCTAACGGGGGTTGATGGTGCTGGCACCT
>JBQTHD010000049.1:0-58231 GCA_052390275.1 Acidimicrobiales bacterium
CGACAAGAACCGCTTCGGTCGTCTCGTCGATGTCATGGTGCTGGTCCTCCTCGGGGAAGGCCAACAACCCTGTCAAATGCGGACTGAAACCTGGCGGATCCTGTCGCGCGAAGTCAGAGGCAACCCACATTGGCTATGTGACACCAGATGACGAGCACACCGGTCGGGGCCCAGCCATCCGCAAAGCCCGAGAGGCTGGTCTCGAAACCGCCCGCCTTCATCGCCTCGCCTACCATCGCCAGCACCCGTCAAAACCAACAGATCCGGGACCCGCCGATGCTGACTGATAGCGACAGGATCTCTATCGTTGACTCAGAAGCAGGTCACTTCTCGCGGGAATGCCTGCGAAGTCGAGGGAATTCGGCAGCACGATCCGGTCGGTGACGTCGAGCTCGTGAGCCCTGGGTGAGACGTCGAGTTGGATGCGCCCGAACTGCCTTCCAGCCAGGTTGGCGGTGACTCCGACCCGCCAGGTGGGGTGGCCGCTACCGTCTGCACCAAGAATCCGTGGCGTGGCGGTGACCATCTCGAACCCGTCGTCATCCACTTCAACTGCGAACGCCCAACTGGGCTTGGAGGTCGGCCGCGGTCGCGATCTCCTCTCGAAGCCCGAGATCGATGTCCTTGGTCACCCGGGCATCGTGTCGTAGGCGAACTTCTAGCGCCATCCCGCCCTTGAGAACCCACCGGCCCGGCTGGGCAGCCTCGAGACGGGCCACGATGCGCTCGAACAGGACACCCCGCCTGAGTCGATCGAGTCCGAGGCCGGTCTGTGCCGCCCGGTTGATGAGGCGTTGCTCCAGGGCAGTCCTGAGTGCAGGCGCCGAGTCGTAGGTCAAGGTGCTGCTCTCAGTGCGAGCGCCCGTTCGATGTAGAGCGCGGCCCGAAAGTCGACCGATTCGGCCCGGGTTCGCAGACTACGAATTGTGACGAGACCACGCTCTTCAGCCTCGGCGATGGTTCGACTCAGTTGCTCCTCATCAGGAGCTAGGGACGCGACGTCGACGATTGATCGAACTGGGTTCGTCACCCGGAAGCCGGTGCGCTGAACGACGTCCATCGGCGGGAGATCTGCGCGGTGCAGCTTTACTGCTCGGTCGCGCATCGTGAAGCCGGGGGGGACCGTGAGGTTTACTCGAGGCGACTCGAACTCCCCGACGGAGTGCACGGCCAGAGCGGTCTCGTGAGAGACAACGGCCCGGCCCTTGGACCACAGTGCCCAGCGGGCGAGGTCGTCATGGATGTCGGGAATCCACTCGGCGAGCCGGAACAGCCCGCGGTCGATCCGCAGCCAGTTTCCGGCGCCCACGTGATGGGCCTGGGCCTGGTAGGAGTATCCGATCGACCGAGCCTGAGCCGCAGTGAAGTACCCGGCCTGCTCGGCGGCTAGGGCGAACAGCCGCCTACGTAGCTCTCGGCGGTTGACGGGCATCGAGCAATACTGTACGAAATTTGGATTTACAGCCACTCGATATCGCTAGAACTCAAGTTATGACCGAGTATCAGGCCGCGTAGAGCAGCTCAGCCAGTCGCTCGACAGCCTTCCTCAGAGCGGCGTTCGACCCGAAACGCCCGGCGATGTCGACCGGAGAACCCAACGACGACAGCGGAGGCACCTGCAGGACACCGGGATCATCCAGCTGACTGATGCCGTGCTCGGCATACTTGTCGAGCAGGAGTGCGAGGACCTCGCGGGCCGCCGGCTGGTAGGTCTCGAAGAAGGCGGCGTGCTCTTTCCGCACTCGTCGGACCCGATCGGTGCGGGTCGCGAGCGGCTGGTTCCACGCCAGGTGGACGAGCGCGTCGATGGGATCAGCTCCCATCAGCCCTGTGCGACTCACTAGGTCGTTGGCGTCGATCCCGTGCCCTTCGAGCGCGACCAGAACCTCGCGACGGCCAACGCGGCTCGTCCATCGCGACCGGAGTTCGCCGGCATCGGGAGAGAGGAGGCGGACCGTCTCGGTCACGAAGTCCCGGTACTCGAGCCGGAGCCGTTGTGTATCGGGGTCGAGGTGGTACGTGGCCTCGGCCGTGACCCATACCTGGGTGTCGCCTACATAGAACTTGATGGTCGGCTCCACATCCAGGTCGTCGGGATCGATCGAGCCTCCGTCATCCGCCTGCTCACTGCCGATGCCCATGTCGAATGTCGGCTCGGGTTCCTCGACCACCGTGTCGTCGACAACGTTGCCCGTCTCGTCAATCTCCTCAACCTCGACGCGCTGGGGCGGTCCGTCGAACTCGGGGTCGGCGAAGAGGGCGGTGGCTCCGACATAGTCGATGATGTCGAAGGACAACTTGTCCTCGTCGGGGAACAGCCGGGTGCCGCGACCGATCATCTGCTTGAACAGCGCCATCGACCCGACCGGCCGGAAGAGAATGATGTTGCGAACTGTGGGCAGGTCCACCCCGGTGGACAACATCTCCGACGTGGTGGCGATCACCGGGTAGTCCCTCTCCGTGTCGGCAAAGTCGCTGAGGTGCCCCTTGCCGATCTCGGCCTCGTCGCTCACGATCCGCACGACGTAGTTGGGATGATGGCTTGTGAGGTCGGCGTTGGCGTTGTGCAGTGCTCGCCGCATCTGGTCGGCGTGCTCCTGGTCGACGCAGAAGACGATCGTCTTGGCCAACCGGTCGGTGTGGCGAAGGTACGCACTGAGGTGTTTGGCCGCCGCTTCGGTGCGGCTCAGCAGCGAGACGACGCGCTCGAAATCCTTGGTGGTGTAAAGCCCCTCCGGAATCGCGTTGCCGAACAGGTCAAGCTGTCCCGAAGTCGGAGTGAACCCGTGGGCGTCGGGGCTGAGCGCAACCCGGCGAACCCGGTATGGGGCGAGAAAGCCGTCGTCGATGCCCTGCGCGAGGGAGTACTCGAACAGCGGGTCGCCGAAGTACTCGTAACTGTCGACGGTCTCGTCCCGCTTCGGAGTGGCCGTCATCCCGAGCTGTGTGGCCGGTGAGAAGTACTCGAGGATCGCCCGCCACGACGACTCCGCCTTGGCACTCCCACGATGGCATTCGTCGACGATCACCAGATCGAAGAAGTCGGGGGCGAAGTCGCGGAACATGCCGTTCGGGTCGTCGCCGGCGTCGGCAAGCTGCTGGTAGAGGGCGAAGTAGATCTCCCGGCCCGCCTTGGCCTCGCCCTGGAGCTTCCAGATTGGGGTGTTGTCACCGGTGCCGAAGGCGGGCTTGTACTCACGTTCGATCGGCTGGTCGACCAGGATGTTGCGGTCGGCCAGGTAGAGGATGCGAGGGTTCCGGCCTTTCCACCATCCGCTCTTCCAGAGCTTCCAGACGATCTGCATCGACACGAACGTCTTGCCCGTGCCGGTGGCTAGGGTGAGAAGGAGCCGCTTGTCCCCTTGGAGGATGGCGGTGACCGATCGGTTGATGGCGGTGCGCTGGTAGGAGCGGGGCTCCTTGACTGTGCCGTCGGGGTTTCGGAGCGCCCGGTTGAAGGGCAGGAGGAGCCCCTCGGCCACGTCGGCCTCGAGGATGCCCTTCCACGCCCGATAGCGAGACCACGCTGCCTCGGGAGAAGGGAAGGCCGTGAGCCGGTCAGTCTCCAGGCCGGTGCCTCGATCGTCCTCGACGATGCCTTTGCCATTCGTGGAGTAGGCAAGCGGAAGGTCGAGGAGTAGCGCATAGTTCTTCGCTTGTTGAAGTCCCTTGCCGGGGATGGCGTACTCCCGCTTCGCCTCGACCACGGCAACCGCGACCCCAGGCTCGTACTCGAGGACGTAGTCCGCCCGGAGCGGCTTGGCCCGGCGGTGCTTCTTCCCGACGGGCACGATCCGACCGTCGGTGATCGGGAACTGCTCGACGATCTGGTCGTCACCCTACCCGGCCGCCTTGACCAGCGGGAGGACGTAGTCGCGACACGTGTCTGCCTCCAGCGGGCCGCCCGGCATGCGACGACCGTACCTGGCTAGAGCGTCAGATGACCGGAAGGATAAAGAGGCGCTTGTACTCGCACGCCAACTTGACGGCGCAGAATGTCAGCGCCCTCCCGGCCTAGATGTCGTAGTACAGGTGGAATTCGTACGGGTGGGGGCGGAGGCGGAGGGCGTCGATCTCGCGCTCGCGCTTGTAGGCGACGTGGGTCTCGATGATGTCGTCGGTGAAGACGCCGCCCGCCCGCAGGAAGTCGTTGTCGGCCTCCAGGGCTTCGAGCGCCGCATCCAGAGAGGCGGGGACCTGGGGAACCTGGGCCAACTCCTCGGGCGGAAGGTCGTAGAGGTCCTTGTCCACCGGGGGGGGAGGCTCGATACGGTCCATCACCCCGTCGAGACCGGCCAGCATCATGGCGGCGAAGGCCAGGTAGGCGTTGGAGGACGAGTCCGGACAGCGGAACTCCACCCGCTTGGCCTTGGGGCTCTTCTGGGCCAGAGGAATTCTGCACGAGGCCGACCGGTTGCGCTGGCTGTAGACGAGGTTGACGGGCGCCTCATACCCGGGGACCAACCGCTTGTAGGAGTTGGTGGTGGGGTTGGAGAACGCACAGATGGCCGGGGCATGGGCCAAAAGTCCCCCGATGTACCAGCGTCCAAGATCGCTCAGGCCTGCGTACCCCGTCTCGGAATAGAACAGCGGGGTGTCACCCTTCCATAGAGATTGGTGGGTGTGCATTCCTGAGCCATTGTCCTCGAACAGCGGCTTAGGCATGAAGGTAATGGTTTTGCCGGCAGCCCGACCGACATTCTTGACAACGTATTTGAAGGTCACCAGTTTGTCAGCCATGGCCAAGAGCGTGTCAAAGCGCATCCCGATTTCGCCCTGACCCCCGGAGGCCACCTCGTGGTGGTGCAGTTCCACCGGGATACCCACGTCCATGAGGGTGGCGGAAATCTCGGAGCGCAAGTCCTGGTAGTGATCCATCGGCGGCACCGGGAAGTAACCTTCCTTGGTGCGGGGCTTGTAGCCCAGGTTGGGCCCTTCGTCCCGACCGGTGTTCCAGACGCCCTCGACTGAATCGACCATATGCATCGAAGAGTTCTGGTTGTAGGAGAACCGCACGTCGTCGAAAATGAAGAACTCCGGTTCCGGGCCGAAGAACGCCTTATCGGCGATACCGGTCGATGCCAGGTAGGCCTCGGCCTTGCGTGCTACATATCGTGGGTCCCGGCTGTAAGGCTCGCCAGTGATGGGATCGTGGACGAAACAGTGAATGTTGAGCGTCCTACGGGCCCGGAACGGGTCGATATAGGCTGTGTTCGAATCCGGGATCAGAATCATGTCCGACTCCTGGATTTGCTGAAACCCTCGAATCGATGATCCGTCAAAACCGTGACCGTCGGTGAAGACATCCTCGGTCATCTGGCTCACCGGAACGGTCACGTGCTGCACCAGGCCGGGGAGGTCGCAGAACCGGTAGTCGACGAACTCGACTCCCTCATCGGCTGCCATCTTGAGAACGTCTGCCGGGCTCCGCTCGTGCACTTTGGCCTTCTCCCCCTGTTGGAGCCGGGCACCGGCTCGGGCCCGGACAATCGATCTTGGTGACGGCGATCCTGGTGAAAAACGAACGATCTGATCTGATGAATCCGGTGATGCGGTACGCGATGGACCCTGCGTCGCCGGCTGCCAGGCTTGACTCCGGCAGTTTCGGAGTAGTTGCACCTTGGTGAATGCTCTGTGAACCACCCAGGCATCCGCCCGGGAGGCTGGGAAGATACCGCGCAGAGCGGAAGACCTGCCGGGAAGGGGACACCATGGAACGCCAGCAGGACTACGTACTGCGATCGGTGGAGGAGCGGGGCGTGCGCTTCATCCGCCTGTGGTTCGCCGACGTCGTCGGACAACTCAAGTCCATCGCCATCGTCCCCAGCGAGTTGGAGACCGCACTCGAGGAGGGCATGACCTTCGACGGCTCTGCCATCGACGGCTTCAGCCGGGTCCAGGAGTCCGACATGCTCCTTCATCCCGACCCCAACACCTTCGAACTACTCCCCTGGCGCGACGAGGACGCTCCAGTGGCCCGGATGTTCTGCGACGTCACCACCCTCGACGGCGAGCCCTTCCCTGGGGATCCCCGTCACGTCCTTCGCCGTCAACTGGACGCGGCCCGCGACAAGGGCTTCTCGTTCTTCGTAGGCCCCGACATGGAGTTCTTCTACTTCGCCAGCCCGGACGCTCCCGTGCCCATCGACAGCGGTTCGTACTTCGATTTGACGGCAACCGACGTTGCCAACGGCCTACGCCGCCGAACGATCCTGGCCCTAGAGGCTCTGGGCATCCCGGTGCGCTACAGCCACCACGAGGACGCCCCCAGCCAGCACGAGATCGATCTCCGCTACAGCGACGCCCTGACCATGGCCGACAACGTGATGACCTTCAAGCTGGTGGTCAAGGAGATCGCCCTGGAGAAGGGCGTGCATGCCACTTTCATGCCCAAGCCTTTGGCGGGGGTGCAGGGTTCGGGCATGCACACTCACTTCTCCCTGTTCGAGGGCGACGTCAACGCCTTCTACGACGCCGATGACCCGGCGCATCTGTCCAAGGTGGCTCGGGGATTCGTGGCCGGCCTGTTGCACCACGCCCGGGAGATCACCGCGGTGACCAACCAATGGGTCAACTCCTACAAACGCCTGGTGGTCGGTTTCGAGGCTCCGGTGTTCGTGGCCTGGGCCCGCAACAACCGTTCGGCGCTGGTCCGAATCCCCGGTTGCAAGAAGGGCAACGAGTCGTCAACCCGGGTTGAGTTCCGGTCCCCCGACCCGGCCTGTAACCCCTACCTGGCATTCGCCGTGATTTTGGCCGCGGGGTTGCGGGGGATCGAGAACAACTACGAACTCGCTCCCGAACTCACCGCCAACGTCTATGAGATGACACCGGAGGAGCGGATGGCTGAAGGCGTCGAGGTGCTCCCGGGGTCCCTGGAGGAGGCGGTGGACGTGATGGAGTCCTCCGAACTGGTGGCCAGCACTCTGGGCGAGCACGTTTTCGAATGGTTCCTTCGCAACAAGCGGGCGGAGTGCGACGCCTACCGCCACCAGATCACCCCGTTCGAAATCGACCGCTACCTCCCCCTGCTGTGACCGGTCGCATGGTTATCAAGAAGACCGCCGTCGGCACCGGGATCGCGCAAGGGCCGTCGGCCCTGGGCCCACGAGAACAGGGAAGCTGAACATGGAGCCGCTGCTTTTGTTCCCCGACCCGCCGCCTCCCACCGTGGTCAGTGTCCTTTCCGAGTCCGGGTATCCCTGGCGGTCGGTGACCACACTGGAGGAGGCCCAGCGGGTCGAACCCGAGGACGGGTGGTCCGGTGCCCTGGTCTGCACCGACGACGAACCGGAGGCGGCCATCGTTTTGTGCCGGGGACTTCGCAAGCGCGATGTCCCCCTCGAACCACTGCTGCTCATGGTCCCTAGCGCCCAGTTGGCCGACCTGGAGTTGCGCGAGGAGCTCTTTGACGACTTCTGCGTCTCGCCGGCCCGGCCCACCGAGTTGGAGGCCCGGCTCAAGCACCTTTTTTGGCGGACCGGTCGGGGCACCCGACCAGAACTCATCGAGTACGACTCACTGGTCCTCAACCTGGAGACCTACCAGGCGGCGGTCGGCGGGCGTCCTTTGGACCTGACCTACATGGAGTACGAGCTACTCAAGTTCTTGGCCACCCACCCGGGCAAGGTCTTCACCCGGGAAATTCTTCTGTCCCGGGTCTGGGGCTATGAGTACTACGGCGGGGCCCGCACCGTGGACGTCCACATTCGCCGCCTACGGGCCAAGTTGGGGGAGGAGAACGCCAACCTCATCCACACCGTCCGGTCGGTGGGTTACCGCTTCGGCCAGTCCCGTTGGTCCCCGTGATCGGGAACCGGCAGGCCCGCTTCTAGTTGGTCATCCCTCTTCCTCGGCCGGCTGGGTTTAGTCCTCGTCCCTGTCGTCGCCGGCGCCCCGGTCCCTGTCGTCGGGGCGGTCGTCCGCGGGGTCGTCGTCTGCGGAGTCGACCGCCCGGGCCAGCGCTTTGAGGTCGATCTCGAACTCGTAGTCGTGGTCGTAGGTGCGGATGTGAAGTTCGTCGCCCTGGCGCACGATGAAGGTCGGGGCGGTTATCAGGGGTTGCCGTCCGAGAACCTTGCCCGTTTTGGCGTCGAGGGCGTAGAGGAAGTCGGCCTCGGCGGTGAAGCCGTAGCCGGTGAAGATCACCCCGTTGACCAGGGTGAACAGGTCTGCGTTGGCCACCAGTGATGGTGAGCGCCACAGGATCCTTCCGGTATTGGTGTCGATGGCGGTCAGAAAGCCGTTCGCCCCGTCCGATGCCGCCGCGTAGCCGAGATGGGCGTGGGCCACATAGAGGACTGGCCCGACCCGGGAGATCCATCGGATTCCCTGGTCAACCCGGTCGACCTCGTCGGGAGCCGCCCGGGGGGCCCGGGTGAATGAGGTGAAGTCGTAGGCCATCTGAGCGGTGCCCTGGCCCAGGTCGATCTCCACGGCGATGGTCGGGGTGAAGCCCTGGCCGTAGAGGGCGAAAACCGGCTGGGTCCGGGTTATCCCCACCAATGCGAGGCCCTGGTAGGCACGGGGCACAGCCTTGTCGACCTTGGTCGCCTCCACGGTCGGCTCCAGTATCCGCCGATCAGCCAGCCATCGGTCTTCGTCGGTCACCTGGTTTCTGGTGGGTGGGTCTGTTTCCCGGATGAATCCGATCGGTTCAGGCGATCTGGCCGGCGGCTGGAAATCTGGTCTCCCCACCTCTGTGCGCCGCACTGTTCCCATCTCCGCCAGCGGCACCGAGGCGCCAGCCCCGCCGTGGACCACCGAAGCGGTGGAACCGGTCGGCACCACCGCAACCGGCGGCGGCGAGGTCGAACGGGTCACCGGCGGCGGTTTGGGATCTGACCCCCCACCCCTGACCACCTCAGCTGTGACCGGCAGCGGGTCCGACGGATCAGGATCGCCCCGGACGACCTCAGCGTCGAAGGAGTCGAAGAAGACGAATGATCCGGTGTTGCCCGGCAAAGTACAGGTGCCATCGGCGGGCGACTCCGGCGCAGGGTCACATTCCACCGGACCCGGCGACACGGCGGGTCTCGACGTTGTGGTGGTGGGAGTGGCCGAGGCCAGCACAGAAGAGTCTGCTCCATTGGCCAGGCGAGCCACTGAGTACGAGCCGGCCGCGCCCACCAGTACGAGCGCCACCGCTACTGAGATCCGGGCCAGGGTGGAATGCCGGGTGGGACCGTTGGCTGCCGGGGTTGGCAGGGGGGTCTCGACCGGCATGGCATCAGTATTGGCGGTCAGGGGGCGGACGGCCAACGGGTAACCCCCCCATCTCGGCGGAGTTGATTCGCTAGGGTGCGATGCGGTATGGGCGCGTATGGCGGGTAGTGGCCGGCGGGAACCGGCGGAGCCGGAGGAGCAGATCACCATAAGCAGGGAGAACAGTCCCCGGAACGGCAGCGGAGCCGGATCTGACGAGGGGGCGTTGGAGGTCATGGCGGTCGGCCCGCCGGAGTATCCCAACCGCTATGAACTGATCGAATACCGGTCCCGTGGCGGCCAGGCCGACGTGTGGCTGGGGCGCAGCCTGCTGGGGCCGATCCAGATCCCGGTGGCGATCAAAGTCTTCCGGGTCGGCCGCCGCCGGGTCCAGGCCGACGTGGAGCGGGCCGGCCGAGAGGAGGCGGAGTTGCTCCGGTGTCTGGAGCATCCCGCCCTGCCCCGGGTTCGGGAGTTCTTCGCCGGGACGGACCCCCATGCCCCCGACCGGCCCGGCACCGGCCGGTCGCTCTACCTGGTCATGAACTGGGTGGATGGCGTCAGCCTGGACGAGTGGGCCCGTACCTCCACGGTCGGGGAGACGGCGTCGCTGGTCAGCGTCATGGCGGACGTGGCCGATGCCCTGGATTACCTCCACAGCGGCCGGGGGACCCAAGGCGCCGAAGTTCTCCATCGCGACGTCTCGCCCGACAACGTCATCATCTCCCGGTCCGGGCCCAAATTGGTGGACTTCAGCCTGGCCCGACTGGGGGGCGGGCCCATGACCTTCGGGGGCAAGCCCATCTACCTGGCTCCCGAGATCGTGGCCACCGGGCGATACTCGCCCGCCTCCGACCTGTTCGCTCTGGGGATGACCGCCTGTTTTGCGTTCCTGGGTGGCTCGTTACCGGCTCGGTTGGACGTGGACACGCTGGCTCGGGCCCTGACCGACCGCCTTGGTCCCGGTTCGGACCCGCTGGTATCGGCCACGCTGGCCGCCCTCGATCCGGACCCCGAACGCCGCCCCCAGCGGGCCGCCGACTGGTCCCGGGCCATGATCACGGCGGCGGCGGGCGAGGCCACCAGTCGCCTCCCGGTGCTGATCCTTCCTCCGGCCAAGGCCGGCGGCTATCTCACCCGCCGGGTCCGGAGTTCTGCCGCCTCCGACGACCCCGGGCGTACGGGGCGAGTCCGTCCCGGCCGCCGGTGGGCCCCCGGTGCTGGGCTGGCCCCCGAACGCGAGGCACTGGGGGCACTGGGCCGGGCCAGCCAGCGCAGCCACGTGACCGATGGCGCCCGCAGCGGCCTCAAATTGCCGGGTAATGGCCTGGACACAGCCGTGACAGAGAAAGCTCCTCCTGGAGCGATGAGTCGAGGCGGGCGCCGACCGACGGCGGGCGCACCTGGGTCCAAATCGACGGCGACGGCGGGCGCGCCGGGGCCGAAATCCACGGCGGCGACGGCGCCTGCGGATCCGCGATCGAAGGGGAACCCGAACTCGATCCATCGACTGGCAGCGGATGCCCCAACCCGTGCCGGGGCGCTTCCCCGCCAGGACCCTTCAATCCGACCGCCGGCCAGTCCTGGGCCGGCAGGTCCTGGGCCGGCAGGTCCTGGGTCGAGCAATCCCGGGTCGGCAGGTCGCAAGTCAGCCGGTGCCGGCTCGGCCAATGCCGGGTCGGCCAATGCCGGCTCGGCAAGGCCTGCGCTCGTACCGAGTGATTTGTTGGTCTCCTGGGAGCCGAAACCGTCGACGGGGTTCGCTGGCGGGGCGCCCGGCGGGACACGGGCCGCCCAGCCCGCTGGCGCAGTCGAGGCACTGGCCGGGGAATCAGCTCTTTCGGGTGGCACCCTCGCCGGCAAGAACCGACGAAGTGAGAGTGGTCCCGGAGGGCCGACGGGTCCGGAATTCCTGCCGGCCGAGCGGAGATCCCGCTCCTCAGGGTCGGCCCCCGTCAGGCAGCGGCGATGGTGGGCGCTGTGGGTCTTCTGCGTCAGTTCCGGGGTGGGCTTTGGGCTTTTGGCCGACGTCCTGCGTAAGGGGGAGACGGTTGCGCCGCCGCCGCCCGATCCTCCCGTTGAGGTGGCCCTTGATCTGCCCCGCCGGTCCGGGCCGCTGGTCAAAGGCCGGTACCAGACCGCCAAGTTCGTCCCGGGGGCCAAGGTGAGCCTGCTCGACGACGGATGGGAGCGGGTGAGCGAAAGCGCGGACCTGCTGCACCTGCGCCGAACCAGGGCGCCCTTGGGCCAGGTCCAGATCGTGCGGATCCAGCGCTACTACCGGGCCGAGGCTCTTGCGACAGTGGAGGCGGCCCGCCAGGCTGTGGGGAACATCTCCGAACTGCCCAGGCTGGACGACTGGATCAACGAGCACCCCGCTTTGGACACCACCACTGCCGATTCGGCCCTGGTGGAGATCGAGAGAAGCGCTGCGCTCCGGGTCACCTCCACCGGCGCGTACGCGACCGAGGCCTGCCCCCGGGGCCCGTGCGTTCTTCTCTTCCAGCTCGACCCGGATCCCGGCCGGGGCATTCCCGAGCGGTACGCCTTCGCCAAGTCGGCCGGTGAAGAAAGTCTGTTCGTGGTGGTTCCGGTCCCGGAGTCGGACACCCCCGTGCTGGTGGACCTGACGGCGCCACCCGGACAACTCGATTCCTTCAACGCCCAGATCGGTGACCTCATTGTGATTGAAAGATTGGGGATCGGGCGTGAATGAACCAGGCCGGAGCCGGGCGGTTTGTTGGTGGGGACCGGTCTGATGGTGGAGACCAGCTTGTTGGTGGAGACGATCGACGGGGACTTCCAGATCGCCCCCGGCGACGAGTTCACCTTCGGCAGGAGCCAGGCGTGCACCTTCTGCGTTGACGATTCCGACCCCAACCTCTCCCGTCGAGCCGGAATTATCACCTTTCGGCATCCTGATTGGGTACTGACCAACCTGAGCACCACCCGGTCGATGGTGGTGTTCGACGACGAGCGCCGGGTCCGCCGGGAGTTGCTCTCCGGCCAGCGCCACCTGCTCGACTCCGGCCGGTTCACCATCACCCTGGCCGGAACCCGCCGGTCCACCTTCGTGTTCTGGATCGTGGTCCCGCCGGGCCCCGGCCAGTCCAACGAAGTCTCGGGGGACGACGCCGACGGTTACTCCGACTCCTCGCCCACCCTTGGCCCACCCAACCTCAGCGCCCGGCAGCGCCTGGACGTGGCCGCCCTGGCCTGGGAGTGGCACCGGCCGGTGGGCCGGCGCGAACCCCGGCCGCTGACCTACGAGCAGGCCGCGACCAAAATTGGTTGTACTGCCAAGGCTCTGGAACGCCGGGTCGCAGATTTGCGGGCTTCGCTGGTCAAGCGGCGATACCACCAACTCGACGACCTGCCCATGTTGTGCGCTTTCTTGGTGACCGCCACCCGGGTTATCGGCGACGCCGACTTCGCTTTGTTGGAGGATCGGCCGGGCTGACGCCCTCTTCGGCCACCGGAGTTCCGTCCACCGGGACAGGGGTTGCCAACGCAGTCGGAGGGGCAACCCCTCAGGCGGACGCCCGATGATGGGCCCAGGCTTCTATCTCCACCAGGGCCCCAAGTGGGAGTCCCGCCACGGCCACCGCCGAGCGGGCCGGGCGATGGGACCCGAAGACCTCGGCGTAGACCCGGTTCATGGCGGCGAAGTCCTCAATGTGGCGAAGGAACACGCTGGCCTTGACCACTTGGCCCAGGCCAGCCCCCTCCGAGGCAAGAACCGCGGCCAGGTTGGTCAGAGCCTGGCGGGTTTGAGCATCGAGGCCGTCGACCAGCCGGCCATCGGCCAGGCCGAGTTGGCCGGAGACCACCAACCAGTCACCGGCTCGCACCACAGGGCGATAATGGGCGACCGGCGGCGGTGGCGCCGAGGTGCCACCGCCGCCTGGCCCACTGTCACCCGGCCCAGTAGCGCCAGCGCCGGTAACGCCAGCGCCGGCGGCGCCTGGGCCAGTGGAATCAGGGGCGATCAGCTGAAGGACTGGCCGCAGCCACAACTCCGGGTGGCGTTGGGGTTGTTGATGGCGAAACCGGCGCCCTGGAGACCGTCCTTGTAATCCAGGGAGGCGCCTTTGAGGTAAGGAGCGCTGGCCGCGTCGATCAGGACCCGGACCCCGCCGGCCTCGGCCACGGTGTCGTCGGTGGCCACATCGGAATCGAAGAACATCTCGTAGCTGAAGCCCGAGCAGCCACCGGGGCGTACGGCCACCCGCAGGGCCAGTTCGTCGTTGCCCTCGGCTGTGATCAGCTCCTTGACCTTGGTCGAGGCACTGTCGGTGATGGTGATCATTGGTCTCTACCTCCTGGCCGACCTTGCGGTGCGGGACGATACGGCGGTTACAACCCCCAGGGCACCAAATTCATGCCCAACAACAACTGCTCAGCAGTACAACTGGCGCAGCCGCGAAACCGGCACGAACAACCCGAAAAGCTAGCGGACCAGGAGCCCTGGTTTTCCCCGCCCGCCCCCATTCGCAGCGGCGGCCCCGGTTGAGACGCGCCAGGGCGGGAAGGGGCGGGGAAGTGCAGCCGGCGCCGGCCGTAGAATCGCCCGGTCATGGAAGGCCGCCCCGAATCCGACCGATCTGATGTCAGCGCCACCGAGTTGGCCACCATCTCGGTGGACGACGTCATGGGCGTCCTTGGCGGCGTTATCGACCCTGAACTTGGAGCCAGCCTGACCGAATTGGACATGGTTCGTCGGGTGGAGATCGACCCCGACGGCAGGGTGGACGTCACCGTGGCTCTGACCATCGCGGGCTGCCCCCTCCAGGCCCAGATTCGAGACGACGTCCGATCCAAGGTCATGGGCCTACCCGGGGTGGCAGGGGTCAAGGTCCACTTTCGGGAAATGGATCAGTCCCAGCGCAGTTCTGTGATGCAGCGCGCCCGTCGCCGGGCCATTGAGAATGGGCCGACCACCTCGGTCCCCCTCACCACCCGTGTCCTGGCCGTGGCCAGTGGCAAGGGCGGGGTGGGCAAGAGCAGCATCACCGTGAACCTGGCCTGCGCGCTGGCCGCACGGGGTTTGACCGTGGGGGTGCTCGACGCCGATATCTGGGGCTTCAGCGTTCCCCGGATGCTGGGCTTGGACGGGCGCCTGGTCGCAGGCGGCGACCGGTTGATCCGCCCCCATGAGTTGGCGGTGGGCGACGGCCTGCTCAAGGTGGTGAGCATGGGGTTCCTGGTCGACAACGAGGACACCGCCATCATGTGGCGGGGCCTGATGCTGGCCAAGGCCGTGGAGGAATTCCTGGTCAAGGTGTCGTGGGGGGATCTGGACTACCTACTGCTGGACATGCCCCCCGGCACCGGAGACGTCCAGATGGCCCTGGCCCGGGTCCTGCCCCAGTCGGAGATCCTTGTGGTGACCACCCCGGCCCTGGCCGCCCAGAAGGTGGCCGTTCGGGTGGCGGACATGGCGCGGCGGTCCTACCTGAAGGTCTTGGGGGTGGTGGAGAACATGAGTTCCTTCCGCTGCGAACACGGGACCGACTACCCGCTGTTCGGCCACGGTGGGGGCCAGGCTCTGGCGACCGACCTGGGGGTTCCGCTGGTGGCTTCGGTGCCCCTGGAGGTGGAGGTGGGGGCCTCCAACGACTCGGGGAGCCCCGTGGTGCTGTCTTATCCCACAGGTCTGGCCGGCCAGGCGTTCGCCGAAATGGCCGCCCGAGTGGCAGAGGAACTGCTGCCCCTGCCGGACATGGCCGGATGCAGCGCCCGCCTTCTGGCCGCGGTGTCTGCATCGTTGGGAAGCAGGTAGTCAGACGGGTCCGCGTTCGGATCAGCGGTTCCTCCAGCGGCACCTCTGGCCCCCCAGTCTCCTCGGTGGCCTGGTCATCGCCATGGTCGTGGCGGTGTTCGTCGGGGTGATCGGGGCCTACACCTACACGGCCTCGGAGCAGCGCCAGATCGATGCCCGACCGCCGGGGTCAGACGGTCCCACCCCCACCGTCGCCGTCGCCCCGGCCGAGGCCACCACCACCACGCTGGCGGAGTTGAGCGCCGGCGCCATCAGCAAGAAGGTGGCGGAATCGGTCTGGCAGGTGAGCACACTGGATCTCCAGGGTGCCCCGGTGGAGGGGTCGTCGTTCGTGGTCGGGTCCAACGGCGGGCAGACGTTCCTGCTCACCTCCCTGGCCGTGGTGGGTGCATCGACCCGGGTTCCCGGCCCCTCAATCCTGGTGCGCAGCGGAAACAACCAGGCCGAGGCCACTTTGTGGAACTGGGACGAGGAGCGGGACCTGGCGCTGCTGGCCATCTCCGGGCGGGTTCCGGCCCTGCTGTGGGCCAGCGAAGCCTCTGCTCTGCGTCCCGGTCAGAAGGTTTTCGGGGTGGCCGGGCCCTCCGCCATGGTTACGCCGGGGGCGGTGTCGGCGGCAGTGACCGGGGCCATCGCTCACAACGTCTTCGTGGAGGCGGCCCGGGCCGGGGGCCCGCTGGTCAACACCCGGGGGGAGGTGCTGGGGGTCATCTCCGCTGTCTACGACCCGTTCAACAACGCCACCGACCAGGCCTCGGTGGCCATTGGTGTATCGCTGGCCTGCGAGAAAGTCTTGCGATGCGGTCCGGCACCGACGACCACCACGAAACCCCGCCCGACCACCACCCTCCGGGGGGCCACCACCACCCGTCCGGGGGGAACCGGTCCGGCCACCACCCGGGCACCAGCCACCACCCAGCCGCCCCCGGTGCTGACCGACCCCTGATCCTGGCCGCCCCTGATTCTGGCCGCCTCTGGTCCTGGCCGCTGGTCCTGGACCCCTGATCCTGGCCGACCCGGTGGACCGCTGCCCGGTCGCGGATCTCCCTTAGGGAGGGCCGGGATCGAAGAAGTTGGGCTCGGACCCGGGGTCGGGTGGGGGTGGAGGGAGGGTGGTGGTTGTGGTCGGCCGGGGCCGCAACTGGTCCAGGAGGGGCAGGGGGATGAAGAACCCGGGAGCTGTGGTCGGTGGGCCGCCGGGGGAGCCGAAGAAGGTTTCCGGCGGGGGCGGCGGGATCATGATGTTGTCCGCGGTGGGGCTGCGGGGATCGGCCGGCATACGCCGGGGGCCGGGGTTCAGGTCGGTGGGCAGGGGGGTGATTGGAGCGAAATCCGCCGGCGGGGCGTTTTCCAGGGCCGCGCCCATGAAGCTGCCCCACGTGGAGGCGGGGATGGTCCCACCGAACACGGTTGGAACACCGCGAATGTTGCGCAGGGATCGGGTGTTGCTGTCGGAGAAGCCCATCCATATGGCGGTGGAGAGCACCGGGGTGTACCCGACGAACCAGGCATCGGCGTTGCGCTCGCTGCTGCCGGTCTTGCCGGCCGTGCCGTCGGGACGGCCGATGTCGGCGTTGCGCCCGGTGCCCGAGGTGACCACCCCCTTGAGGACATCGGTGACGTTGTCCGCCACCGCCTCGGTCAGGATCCGTTTCGGTTTACGAACGGTGTTGTCCTCGATGACCTTGCCGGCCGAATCGGTGATGCGTACCACCGGGGTTGCCGGCTGCTGCAGACCCCGAGCGGCGAAGACCGAGTAGGCGGCGGCCATGTCCAAGGGGGAGGTTTCGGCCGCCCCCAGCGTCAGGCTGGGCCCGTAGGGTTCACCGTTGGCCTGGATCCCATCGGGGCTGACCATGGTCACCCCGAGGCGGTGGGCCAACTCGGCCGTCTCCTTCACCCCCACGTCCCGTACCAGTTGGGCGTAGACGGTGTTGACCGAGTTGTGGGTGGCCGACCGCAGGGTGATGGACCCGAACGAGCCACTCTCGACGTTGCGGACCACGCAACCCTCACCCCGGCAGTCCGGGAAGCGAAACTCACCCGGCCCGGAGTAGACCCGATTGGGGCCGATGCCCCGCTCGAAGGCCTTGGCCAGCGTGAACGCCTTGAAGGCTGATCCCGGCTGGCGGCCGGTGCCGCCTCCGGCCAGACATACCGGGGCGTCGGCCGCCGGCACTGGCCGGCCCTCCGGGCAGGCGCCCAGCGCCAGGTTGACGCTGCTGCGGGCAAAGTCCCGTCCGCCGACGATTGCCTTGATGAACCCGGTGGTCGGCTCCACAGTTGCCAGTGCCATCTCCAGGGGGGCGTTGGTGCCCTTGAGTGCCTCGGCCACCTTGTCCTCGGCCAACTGCTGGAGGCGGGGGTCCAGGGCGGCCTCCACCCTCAGGCCCCCCCGGTAGACGACGTCGAGCGGGTACCGGGCCTCGAGATAGCGGCGGACCATGTCGAAGTAGTAGGGCTCCGACGAGGTGTTCAGTTCCTGCGGGTGCACGACGGTGGCCGGACCCGGAGCCTCGGGCCTCTCGGCGCTGAGGAGGAAGAGCGCCTGGGAGGTGGCTTCGGCGTGCTGGGCCGAGGTGATTCGGTCCTGGTCGAGCATCTGGTCGAGCACCCGGCGCCGGTTGGTCTCCGCCCGGACGGGGTTGGTCCGGGGCTCGAACTCCGACGGGGCCGGGATCACCCCGGCCAGGAGGGCGGCTTCGGACAGGGTGAGGTCCTTCACGGACTTCTTGAAGTAGGTCTCCGCCGCCGCCCCGACCCCGTAGGCGCCACCGCCCAGATAGATGTCCTGGAGGTAGAGGAACAGGATCGCGTCCTTGTCCTCCTTGCGGTCGAAGCTGTTGGCCAGGAGAACCTCGCGCACCTTGCGGCTGATGGTCCGCTCCCCGCCGGTGTAGTTGTTCTTGATGTACTGCTGGGTGATGGTCGACCCACCTTGGACCACCGTCCGGCCCCGCACGTCGGCCCAGGCTGCCCGCAGCACCCCGATGGGGTCATAGCCCCGGTGGGAGTAGAAGCGCTGGTCCTCGGCAGCCACCACCGCCTGCTTGAGCACCTCGGGAATGTCGGCTTCGGTAACGGGGATGGAGGTCTCGAACTTGCGAAGCACGCCCAGTTCCCTCCCGGTGCTGTCCACGATCCGCGTAATGCGGGATTCGTCGGTGGGCTCGCGGATGGGTTCGCCGATCTCGACCGGAAAGGCGTAGAGCACCGACACCAGGGCGGTACCCAGGGTGAGGACGGGCACCACCACCAGCACGATCAGGATTGCTCCCACCGCCTTGATGATCTTGAGGTTCTGCTCGGTCAGCATCGGCCCTCCTGGGCTGGCCCGAAAATGGCGAGCGTGAATATCGCTGAACCGATCATCGCTGAACCGATCATGGACTACCGATGATAAGGAACCCGGCGGACAACCTGGGCCGCAGCCAGAAGCCAGCTGACGACGACGGTCGGGGATCGTCGGTGGGCCCCGGGGCGCCCTGAGCCCGGCTGGGGCGATCCCAACCGCCTAACGTTGCCGAGGTGGGCGAAGCGGATCATCCCCGTCCGCCGTCTGTGGACTCGCTGGCCCGCAGCCTGGCGGACCTGGGCCTTCCCCATCCTCTCCTGGTCGACGCCGCTCGCCGGGCCATCGCCGCCGGGGAACCCGGCAAGGCCCGGACGCTGGCTGTTTCCGTCGCCCGGTCGATGCTCGGCCCGGTGATCAACGCCACTGGGGTTCTGCTGCACACCAACCTGGGCCGCGCCCCCCTGGGGCATTCGGCCAACTCGGGTTCGGGTTCGGATGACCCTGCCGGGGGGGCGGCGCCGATCCGCTACGCCAACTTGGAGGTGTCGCTCGAATCGGGCCGCCGAGCCTCACGTCAGGATCACGCTGCCCGTCTCCTGGCCCGGCTTTCCGGTGCCGAGGCGGCCCTGGTGGTCAACAACGGGGCCGCGGCCCTGCTCCTGGTTCTGGCCGCCCTGGCCGCGGGCCGGCCGGTGCTGGTCTCCCGGGGGGAATTGGTTGAGATCGGCGGGGGCTTCCGGGTGCCCGAGGTCATGGCCCAGTCCGGGGCCCGTCTGGTGGAGGTGGGCACCACCAACCGCACCCGGTTGGACGATTTCCGCTCTGGCCTCGATGACGAACCCGACGCCGCTCTGGTCCTCAAGGTCCACCAGTCCAACTACCGCATCGTCGGCTTCACCGAGTCGGTGGGGACGGCTGCGCTGGCCGGGCTGGGCCCGCCGGTGGTGGTCGACATCGGGTCCGGACTGCTCGACGAGCGCACCCCATGGCTGCCTTCCGGCCCGCCGGCCTGGCTGGCCGGGGAACCTGCGGCTCGCCAGACCCTGGCCGCCGGGGCAGCGCTGGTGACCTTCTCCGGCGACAAGCTGTTGGGCGGTCCCCAGGCCGGGATCATCGCCGGGCGAGCCGACCTGGTGGCCCGCTGCTCCCGCCACCCTCTCAATCGGGCTCTGCGGCCGGGTGGCCTGGTGCTGGCCCGACTGCAGGAAACCGCACTCGACTACCTGCGGGGCCATGGCGGGGCGATCGCCTTTTGGCGCATGGCCGCCATGGAGGTGGAGGAGTTGCGCCGTCGGGCCAGTGCCCTTGGTGTCGGGGAGGTGGTCGACACTCTCGCGGTGGCCGGCGGAGGGTCGGTACCCGGGCAGGAGATCGCTTCGGTCGGGGTTGCCGTGGCCGGCGACCGATCCGCCCACCTGCGCCGGGCGGTTCCGCCCATCCTGGCCCGGGTCGTGGGCGGCCGGACAATCTGTGACCTGCGGACGGTCGACCCCGCTGACGACCATCTTGTTGCCCAGGCGCTGACCACCCCGAGCGGGTGACCCCAATGAGGGGCCATGAGCCACGAACGAGCCAGGAATGAGCCGGAAATGGGCGGCAGATGAGCCGCAGATGAGCTGCAGATGAGCCGGGAATGAGCCGCAGATGAGCATCGTGGCCACCGCAGGCCACGTCGACCACGGCAAGTCCACCCTCGTGCTGGCCCTGACCGGGATGGACCCGGATCGCTTCGCAGAGGAAAAGGCCAGAGGGTTGACCATAGACCTGGGCTTTGCCTGGGCGACTCTGCCGTCGGGGCGGATTATGGCCATGATCGACGTCCCTGGCCACGTGCGCTTCCTGAAGAACATGCTGGCCGGACTGGGGGGGATCGACGCCGCCCTGTTCGTGGTGGCGGCGACAGAGGGCTGGAAGCCCCAGTCCGAGGAGCACCTGCGAATCCTGGATCTGCTGGGGGTGCAGCGGGGAGTCGTGGCGCTGACCAAGGTGGATCTGGTCGATGCCGAAACGGTCGAGTTGGCCCGTATGGAACTTGCCGACGCCCTGGCCGGGACGTTCCTGGCCACCGCCCCGGTGGTGGAGGTGGCGGCCCCGGGAAGGATGGGGCCGGCCGCTGGGGAACCTGGAAGCAGGGGACAGGCGAGTACCGGGATCGACGAACTGGCCCGGGCTTTGGACGAGGTGTTGGCGGCGGCGCCAGCAGCCACCGATGCCGGTCGGCCCCGCCTGTGGGTGGACCGGGTGTTCGCCGCCCGGGGGTCGGGAACGGTGGTCACCGGCACCCTCACGAGCGGAGCTTTGGCGGTGGATGACGAGGTGTTGGTCGGGCGGCTGTCCAAGCCCGCTCGCATCCGCAGCCTCCAAAGCCTCCAACAGGCCCACCGGTCGATCGGCCCCGGCCACCGGGTGGCCGTCAACCTGGCCGGGGTGGACCGGGCTCGCCTCGCCCGGGGCGACGCTTTGGTGCGGCCGGGTCAGTGGCATCGGTCCCGGATGGTCGATGCCAACCTGGCGGTGTTGCCCGGCCTTGATCATCCGGTGAGTCGGCGGGGGGCCTACCAGGTCTACATCGGCTCCGGCGAGCACCCCGCCCGGCTCCGGGTTCTCGGCCCTGAGGAACTCGAACCCGGTTCGGTTGGTTTGGTTCGGCTTCATCTCCCGGCGGCCGTTCCCCTTCTGCCTGGCGACCGGTTCATCCTTCGGGAGAGCGGTCGGGACGAGACGGTGGGCGGGGGCGAGATCCTTGATGTCGATCCGGTGCTGCCCGCCTCGAGAGCCCGGCCCACCAGGTCGGTGGAGCGGGTGGTGGCGGAACGGGGTTGGGTGGAGGCCGAGCGGCTACGCCTGCTGACGGGGGCCACCGTCGCTCCCTCCATCGGACGATGGGTGGTCGACCCCCAGGTACTGGAGGAGACCCGTCGTTCATTGGCCGAGGCTGTCGCCGCCTCGGGACCACTGGGTCTCGACACCGCCACCCTCGACGAGCAGTCCCGGGCGGTGCTGGCCACCATCGCCTCGGTGGTGGTCGATGCCGGACGAGCCCGACCGGTGGGGGAGAGGGACGTGCTGGTCGACCACCCCTACCTGGATGCGCTGGCCGGAAACCTGTTCAATCCCCCCGACGCCCACGGGGTGGATCGGGCCGAGTTGCGGGAAATGATCAGGCGGGGCCTGATAATCGAGAAGGACGGGTTCTGTTACTCGCCCCAGGCGGTGTCCGAAGCCGCCCGTCGGTTGCTGCGCGCCCTGGGCGATTGTCCGCAGGGCCTGACGGTGGCTCAGGTGAGAGATCTGCTGGGAACCACCCGTCGCCATGTGTTGCCCCTGCTGGCCCACCTCGACGCCCACGCCGCCACCAGGCGCCAGGGTGACTTCCGGGTTGCCGGGCCCAAACTGGCTGCACTGGCCGACAGTGCCGGATCGTCCGGCCCTCTACCTGGCTAAATGCAGGGCCCAGGGCAGGTCAGTGCCGGTTCCTGGTTGAGCGCGCGATGCGTTCGTGTTCGTTGAGACCGCCCCAAATCCCATGGGGCTCCCGGATGGCCAGGGCGTACTGGAGGCAAGGACCGTTGACTGGACAGGCGGCGCATATCAACTTGGCCCGCCGCTCCCGGTCCTCCCTTTCGTCCTTCCGCTCCGCGCCGTCGGGCGGGAAGAACATGGCCGCCTGAGGGCCCTTGCAGGCGGCGCGGACCTGCCACTCGAGCGCCGCCTGTTGCTGCCTGGTGGTAACCGCCTGGGTCATCATCACGGCCATCCCCTTGTTGGTCCCCGGTCGCCCGGAACTGACCGAGAACCGTATAGAGCCTCTACGACAGCGACAAGGGGTTGAGGCCTTCAATTCGTAGCCCACGAGGACGTTTAGTGGTGGGCGTCCTTGGCCCCGCCGACCTCCGGTTCGACCTCCAGGAGCAGGCCGTCGATGGCCACCACCCGGACCCGGTCGCCGGAGGCGATGGGGGTGGCCCGGTTGGTGCGCGCCCGCCACGACGCACCGTCGAGGGTGACGGTCCCGTCGGGATCCACGGCGGTTTGGGCCTCACCCAGAGCGCCGATCATGGACTCTCGCCCGATGGTCGGGGTGGCGAACCGGGCCCGCAACATGGCGGTCATGCCCGCCACCATGGCTACCACCACGCCTGCACCCACGAGGCCCACGGTGATCCAGGGCAGCGGAACCCGGCCGGCGAACAGACGCCAGGAGCCGGCGGCCAGGCAGACCGTCGCGATAACCGTCCAAACCCGCGGCGCCCCTGCGCCGATGTCGATGGAGAACCCGACCATGGCGAAGAGCAGCAATCCCAGGCCCAGCGGGCTGGTGGGCAGCACCGCCAACCCGTAGGAGGCCAGCACCAGGGCGCCGGCTCCCACCGCCCCTGCCACCCCGACCCCCACGGTGAAGAACTCGAAGACCACCAGAACCAGGCCAAGCATCAGAAAGAGGTAGGCCACCTGAGGGTCGCCAGCGGTGTGGAGGACCTGTTCGAGAAGTCCCAACTTGGCGAATCGGACGTTGGGTGCCGCCGTTCGTCCCTCGCCTGGCCCGATCGCCCGAGCGGTGGCCAGGGTCCGGCCCTCAGCCTTTCGACCATCGAGCTCAACCACGAAATCACCCAACGTGGGACTGCTCAATGCCACGAGGCCAGCCCGGGTGGCCTGCTCGGGGCTGAAGGTGCCCTTGAAGTCCCCGCCGGCGCGTCCAATGACCGAGGAGGGAGCCATGCCAGCGACGTCGGCCGCCTGTACCAGCCGCAGGGAATCCCCCAGCGCCACTGACCCACTGGGCCCGACCCACACCCCGACGGGCACCGGGGAACCCTCCACCGCGGCGATGAAGCGGTCCAGGTCCGCGGGACGCAGCACTGATCCGGGCGAGTCCAACTGGATGATCACCGCCTCGCCGCCGTCGGTCGCCGCCTGAGCGATTATCCCGGAGACGAAGTCGGCCACCACAGGATCGATTCGGCCGGAAACCTCGATGACGTCCAGGCCGCCGGCCTGGCGGGTGCGTTCACCCGGGGCGGAGCGCACGTCGCCCTGACGGGCGGCAAGGGCGACCAGGCCCACCAGCACCACCAGGCCGCCCAGGAGAATCGCGATCCGGCGCATCAGCGCGCCGTTTCGCCAGCAATCGGCCCGACGGGCGGCTTGCTCAGGGGTTGGGCTGGCTCTCGGTCAGAGACTCCGCCGCCTCGGCCAGCGTGTCGGCCACGGTGACGATGCGGTCGAATCCGGTGGTGTGCAGGAGGCGAACCAGGGTGGGCCGGTTGCAGAAAACGGCCACGTCGCCGCCCACCTCCCGGGCCCGGCGAATGCCGCCGATCAGGGCTCCCAACCCGGCCGAGTCCAAGAAGGGCACCTCGGACATGTCGATCAGCAGCTTGGGAGTGGTCGCCAGGGAACTGAGCGCCTCGCGGAACTGGGCGACGGTAAAAGCATCCAACTCGCCGACCGGGCGACAAAGGGTGTAGCCCTCGGATTCCTCCAACTCGATTCGAAGCATCCAACCTCCCGGCTCGCTGTGAATATCGGCCCAGGCTGCACCCGCAGGCCCTGTACCGAGATAGCGGCCCTGCCAACAACTCGTTGATCACCCATGCTGGCTGATCATTTTGTTCCGGCCGATCACCTGCACCGGCCGATCACTTTCACCGGCCGATAGCTGAAGGCCAACGATGCTACCCGTGGGGGATAACGTCGGCGGCGGTGACCAACGTTCTGGTGGTGAGCGATTCGGAGGCGGTGCGGAGCGAGGTCCGCAGCGCCCTGGGCGGGTCCGACCTGGAGGTGACCGAGGCCACCCGGGGGCCGATGGTGCGGCCCATGGTGGCCCGTCGACGCCCCGACCTGGTCATTCTTGATCTGCAGATCGGTTCCATGGGCGGCGTGGCCGTCTGCCTGGATCTGCGGCTCGAGGCCGGGGCCGGCCGGCTGCCCGAGGTGAAGGTACTGATGCTGCTTGACCGCCGGGCCGATGTGTTCATGGCTCGTCGGGCCGGCGCCGATGGCTGGCTGTGCAAGCCCCTGGACGGCATGCGCCTTGGCCGGGCAGCAAGGGCGATCCTGGCCGGAGGGCGCTTCGAAGATGCCGCCCAACGGCCCTACACCCGGGCCTTGGGATTTCCAGCGGAGGCGGCCGCAGGGGGCAGTTAGCATTCCCCACATTCACGGGAAGTGGCGCAGTTTGGCAGCGCGCAGCGTTCGGGACGCTGAGGCCGCGGGTTCGAATCCCGCCTTCCCGACAGCTTCACTCCAACCGCCGACGGACAGCACCGGCCACCAATCTCTGCCGGGCCGCCGGATCGACTCAGCCGCCGAGTCTCTCGAGTTGTTGCGCCGATGGGTGCTCATCCGTTACGGGATTGAGAGCACCCGCGTGAACGCCATTCGCCGGGTCCAACGGTTGTTTGCGGACCGGAGCGCGTCGGACCTGACGACCGAGGAGGTGCGTGCCCATTGTCTGGGTTCGGTGCACGGGCGGCCCCCGGCGAACAACACCATCCGGGGGAAGGCCGCGATCGTCGAGGCATTCTGGGGTTGGCTCGCCGACCAGGGTTACGCGGTGGTGGACGTGACCCCCGTGGCAAGGGCACTGCGGAAGTCATTCCCGCAGCTCTACGGCGCCCAACAGACAGTGAACCCGCCCCGGTGGCTTAGCCACGACGACGCCATCGTCCGCCTGATCGGTGCGTGCCGCGACGGCACGTGGCACGGGTCGCGTGACCAACTCATCATTCGATGGGGCTTGCTCAGCGTACGGTCGGCCGAGATCCTTGGCATGACCTGGGGCGCCGAGAAGCCGGACGGCGCGTGGCGATGGATCGGCAAGGGGCACCGGCCCCGCTCCGCCATGCCCGGGCCCGTAATGGCTGCCTGCCTCGCCAGTTGGCGGCGGGCGTACGAACGCGGCCTGGGTCGACCGGTGCGCCCCAGCGATCCCGTGATCTGCCGCTGCGACCCACACGGGAATATCGTTTGGGGGCGCGGCGTCAGCGCCAACGTCCTACGTCGCGCCGTGCTCAAGCGTTGTGACATCGCCGCCCTCGGGCACGTAACGGTGCATGACCTGCGCCGGACTTGCGCCGGGCTGCTGCACAACGACCGCGGCGCGGATGGTGGCCACCGCTGGGACCTATCGGAGATACAGCGAATCTTGGATCACGCTCGCCCTGACGTCACGGTGCGGTCTTACCTGGAGCCCCTGGCCACCGAGCGGAAGGCGGATGCCGGCCGACTGATCGACTGAGCAGGCCCGCCACCCGGGGGACCGCACTTTGCTGGTTCCCCCGGTGCCGGGGACGCCTCTCGCCGCGTGCATCGGAGCTTGGTGTTTCCGGAAATCGCGGCGCGCTCGCTCGCTTTCGCTCGCTCGCTAGGGGGTGGCGCCGGTGCTGGGCAAGCTCACTTGCACGCTCCGCCGAGCCCGCCCAGCCGTCAACGATGGTTGCCACGGTGGAGGCTCAGCGGCCAGATATGGCACTAGTAATACCTATTGGTTCTCTATTGACTAAAACCTGTATACCTAGTACTACTCACGTATCGAATCCCGCCTTCCCGACTTCTCAGTTGCTGACGGGTCCCGGTTCGCTACCCACCGGGGGTAGGCCCAGGTCGGTGTAGGTCATGATCGGGCGGTAGGTAACGCCGGCGGTGGCCAGAGCCAGGCGGCCGAACTCGCCCCGGTCCACCAGGGCGATGGCGGCCACCACCTTGGCCCCACTTTCGGTCACGGCAGCCAGGGCATCGACGATGGACCCGGCCCGGGTGACCACGTCATCGAGCAACAGAACCCGGTCCCCGGGGCCCAGGATGGCTCCCTCGATCCTCTGGGCTGTGCCGCGCGCCTTGGCCGCCTTGCGCACCGAAAACCAACGGACTCCCCGGCCGCAGGCCGCGGCCACCCCGTAGGCCAGAACGTCGGCCCCCATGGTCATGCCGCCCACCACGTCAAAGTCGGCGCCCAGGTCGGTCGCGGTCTGGCGCACCACCTGAGCGGCAAGGTTCATATCGCCCCCGTCAGCCAGCGCCCGCTTCACGTCGATGAAATACCGACTCCAGTCACCCGAGGCCAGTTCCACCGGGTTGTCGAGCCTGCGCAGGCCCCGGCTGCGCACCACCTCGATCAGGTCATCGCGTGGGTTGGTCAGCGTTCCTCCTCAAGATTGGGTCTCTCGCAAAGTCGGGGCCCTCGATATCTGGCCCCATGGTTGGAGTTCCTCGTTCTTACCGGCCACGGGGAAGGCGGCCACCGTAGGGCGGGCGAGGGCTCATGTTGGCAGGCGACCCGACCGGCAATTACCACTTTCCCAACTATGGTGGTGGGGTGACTGAACTACCCCTGGTCTTCATCGCCGGCTTCGTGGCTTCCCTGGTCGATGGGTCCCTGGGGATGGGGTTCGGACCGATCTCGGCCAGCATCCTGTCCGGGGTCGGCCTCGGGCCCGCCAGTGTTTCGGCCACGGTGAACCTGGCCAAGGTGGCCACAGGGTTCACCGCTGCCATTTCCCACTGGCGCTTCGACAACATCGACCGGCGCCTGGTGGTTCGCCTGGCCCTCCCCGGGATGATGGGCGCCCTGCTGGGGGTGACGGTTCTGGCCAACGTGGAAGCGGCCGATATCAAACCCGTTCTCGCCGTCCTGTTGCTGGTGGTCGGGGTCAGGATCCTGTGGCGGTTCAGTCGGGCCCTGCCCCGGGGCGCCGCGGCCGGTGGGGGAAACGAGGCCGACGGTGGCGACGGTTCCGACCGGGCCAACGGGGCCGACGGTGCCAGCGGCGGGCCCGGTGGCGGCGGTGACGCTGGGGAACGCGGTGGGCGGCCGTTGGATCTGCCGGCCCGCGGCCCCACCCTGGTGGCCGCCACCGCCGGCGGGATAACCAACGGGTTGGTGGGGGCCTGGGGCCCGGTGGTCACCCCGTTCTTGCTGGCCCGGGGCTTGGCCCCGCGTTACGCCGTGGGCAGTGTCAACACCGCAGAGATGGCGGTGGCCATGGTGGCATCGGGCTCGCTGGTTGCCTCGGTGGGAAGTGGGGCGGTGGATCCCCGGGTGGTGGCGGCCATGCTCATCGGCGGAGTGGCGGCTGCGCCCGTGGCGGCCTGGTCGGTCCGCTTCCTCCCGGCCCGTGGTCTGGGGGTGGCGGTGGGAGCGCTCCTGGTGCTCACCAACCTCCGGGAACTGTCCAATTCCATGGGCCTCGGGTCGGGCCGCTGGCTGGTCTACGCAGTGGCGACGGCGGTGGTCGCTTCGGCAGCATTTCGGCCGCGCTGGGCCGGGCGAACCCGCACGCCGGCCGATCCCGGGTCACCGTCGGGGGTCGCCTCCTCACCATCGGCGGCGATGGATGCGGGCGGGGATGCGCCGCTGGCCCGGGTCCATGCGGTTTGCGCGAGCCCCACCCACTCCATGGGCAAGCCAACGCGTGAACGGGTTCAGATGGTGTCCGGCCACGGCATCGACGGCGACGTTCACGCCGGGGCCATCGGCCCGGAGGGCTCCGGCGAGGGCCCCAACCGGCGGCAGGTCCATCTGATGCCCCTGGAGTTGTTCGACGATCTGGCCGCGCAAGGCCTGGTCGTGGGGCCCGGCCAGATGGGCGAGAACGTCACCGTGGCCGGGGTGGACCTGGTCAGCCTGCCCCTGGGCACCCGGTTGTCGCTGGGGTCCGACGCGGTGGTGGAGTTGACCGGGCTGCGGACACCTTGCCGCCAACTCGACGCCGTCGCTCCGGGTCTGGCCGCTGCACTTTTTCCCGCTGGTCCCGACGGCGTCCGGCGTCGAAGGGCCGGGGTCATGGCCGTGGTCGTCAGGAGTGGTGAGGTGCGCGCCGGTGACGGCGTGACGGTGGAGGTTCCGCCCATTCCCCATCTGTCGCTTCCGCCGGTCTGAGAGGCCGGCGGCTCCCATGGGAGCGCGTGGGCCGAGGGCAATCGAATCCGCCGCCCGACGCAGCGGCCAGGCTGGACTGCGGCACACGAAGAATCCCGCTGAGAGCTGCTGCCTCCCGGCCCTGACTCGGTTCACGGGTTCCCGTTGCGCAGGACCCAGCCGCTGCGTCTGGCGGCGGATACGACTGAGCACGATAGCGTGACCGGCCACGGAGGGATGCGGGAGCGGCCGAACCGGCACGCCTGGAGAGCGTGTAGGGGGCAACCCCTCGTGGGTTCAAATCCCACTCCCTCCGCCGCCAGGGCGGGGTACTGGATCCGCCGACGACGGCTTCATGACCGCGGCCCTTGCTGAAGCAGCCCTGGCGCCGGCCCACGGCGACGTCCCGGTGGGGGCGGTGGTGGTGATTGGCGGCCAGGTGGTGTCCCGGGCCCATAACCGCCGGGAAGTCGATGGCGACCCCACCGCTCATGCCGAGATCCTGGCCCTGCGGGCGGCGGCGGTTGCCATCGGCTCGTGGCGCCTGGCTGGAACCACCATCTATGTCAGCCTCGAACCCTGTCCGATGTGCGCCGGGGCTCTGGTGGCGGCCCGGGTCGACCGGTTGGTCTTCGGGGCCGCCGATCCCAAGGCCGGTGCCTGCGGGAGCCTCTACAACCTGGTCGTGGACCCCCGGCTGAACCACCAGGTCCAGGTGGTGCCGGCGGTCATGGGCGACGAGGCATCGGCCCTGTTGAGGGAGTTCTTCGCCGGATTACGGGAGCGCCCGCGGCCCGACCTGGGACTACCCTGAGGAGCCGTTTCGGAGGGGTGCGAGAGCGGCCGAATCGGACGGTCTCGAAAACCGTTGTGGGTCCTGCCCACCGTGGGTTCGAATCCCACCCCCTCCGCTGACTGACCTGGTCTTTCGCAAGAAAGCCCAGGTCAGCGGCACGTCCGGGCGCTGCCGTCCGGTGCCCATGAGGCGCAATTGCTGACCGGCATGGCCGCCCATTTGGGGGTGCGGGTGGGGTGCCGTGCAAGGTTGGGGGTGCGAAAGGGGTGCCGGGCGGCCCCGATGCCCCGCCGCGCGCGGGCACGGAGCGTGGTCGCGCCCGTCGCCTACGGCAGGAGCTGGATGTCGAGGCCCCAGCACCTCGGCGGCTCGGCGCACCGGGTCGGGGGCGCTCGCCGGGTCGGCGAACCCGAGGGCCCCGTCGCAGGTCAGCGCGGCGGCCAGGCTCTCGGCGTGCAGCATCGGGATGCCGTCCTGGGCACCTTCTGTCCTCTATGGTCCGCCGCGGTGGATCAGGCGCCGGGGGATCCCAAGGGCTACGAGATGGCCTACGAGGAGGGCAAGCGGGCCATCGCCGAGCAGGCCGAGGTGCTCAAGGACACCCGGGATCGTGTTGGAACGGTCATGTCCGCCGCAGCCGTCGTGGCTGGGCTCGGCGCCGCGCTTGCGTTCAACAACGATCGAGCGAGCGAGCTGTCCTCGTGGGGGCGGCGTTGCTGCCGCCATCTCGGTCACCGCGTTCGCGACCCTCACCTTGGCGGCGGTGATGATCTGGCGGCCGTTCCCCGGTTCGTTCACCATCGATCCCGGGGTCCTCGTTGCCGGGTACGTCGAAGGAGAGGAACCGGCACGACTGCCCGAGATCCACCGAGCGCTGGCCGTGCACGCCGGGCGCCACGTGAACGCGAACGGCATCGCGCTCGAGCGCCGGCTGCGGTGGTTCACCGTTGCACTCAGCGCGTTCCTCGTTGTCGTCGCTGGGCTCATCGTCGCGCTGGCCGACGTAGCATGATGTTGATGCCACGGTCGCAGAACGACACTTCGCCGCCGCCACGGCCGTCGTCGCCGAATCAGCCGGCGACCTCGCGGCCTGACCCCTTCGTGCCGGAGCGTCGAGACACGCCTCCGCCGCCAATCCCGCAGCCGCGGCCAGCGAAGAAGTAGTCGCAGCGGCCTCGCCGGCGCGCCGAGCGGGCCGAGAGCCGGGCGTGTCCCCGATCAGCCGGCCAGATCGAGTCGGTAGCCGCAGCGGACGCTGCCCGCAAGGCGCGCAGGTAGTGGCGGTCGATCTTGTCACGGTCCCCTTCGGGAGGCTCGAGCTTGCTCAGCTCGTCAACCACGGTGGCCAGTCGTGAAGCAACCTCTCGGGCGACAGCGCGACCAGACCACGGCCAGGGCACGAAGTGCACCCGGATGGTGCGCGGGCGGTTCCTCACCCAGACCGCTTCCACTTGTCGGAGGTAGAACTCGCGGTCCACACACTGAAGGATGCCTGATGTCACCGCCGTCGGTGGGGCGAGGCGACGGCCGAAGGATCGTCATTGACTCCTCCTCCGACGTGCCGCTCGTCGCGGCCGCCGACGGGTCGGTCGGCAGGCCTGCCGGCGAGCACCCTCGTTCTCGCGATTCCCAAGTTGCCGTGGCGAAGACCGCCGCAAGCGGACCAGTATCACTCTCGTGGAGAGCGTCCGCCTAGCAAGCGCCGCGCTCGCTGGGCGTCTCGCCTTAGAGTCGTCGGCCGCTCTTGTTCTTGAGGCTCGACCAGACGATGGACGCGCCTTGGCCGATCAGGTGAGGGACATCGTTGCCGCCGCGCGTCCCGCCGGGACGACGTCAGCAACGGACCACACCGACGGTCTCTGCCCCGTGACACCCGAGTTCGCCGGCGCGATCCTCCACCTGATCTCGTCTAAGGATCTTGCCTACGGGCAGGCCCGCCCGAACTACGACGCCGACCAGTTGGACGCCGCATTTGTCGATCTCGTACGCGCCGTTGGGCCCTCCGCCAGCTGGTGGTCCAACCACTCCGACCCCGTGGAACTTGAAGGGGTAAGTACTCGTGGACGCCGTTGCTTTGGACGACGTCCGACGGGGCCATCGTCGCTTGGGGCGCCGGCGCTGTGGTTGTCATCGCCATGGGGGACGAGGACTAGCCGCAGGGGGCGTAGTGCGCAGCCCGATGCGTGAGGGCGGAGACTGCGCACCACCGAGGTGCCGCTCAACGGCGCCGAGGTCACCGGAGGGGTGCCACCGGCCTGCTCAGGCCCGGACGCTCCGATCACTTGCTCGCGCTGGCATCGCAGGCTGGGTTGCCATTTGTGCGCGTCATCGGCCCTCTGGCCGTACGGGTGGGAATCGGGGTGCGTGTTCGTGCCCTAATCGGCGAGCAGCGTGCGATGCGCGTCCGACCAGCGACCGCAAGCGACGTCATGGCGATCGCCGCAATCCACGTGAAGACGTGGCAGGCGGCGTACCGCGGGCAGGTGCCGGACGAATATCTGGAGAGACTCTCTGTGGACAGGCGGATCTCTGCATGGCGCGACATCGTGGCGGCGACGGCGTGGCCGTCGACCGGTGTCTTCGTGTCCGAAGACGACGCCGGAGACATCATCGGCTTCGCTCACATCGCTCCTAGCCGAGATGACGACGCAGAAGGAACCGGGGAAGTCACCTCCGTCTACCTCTCGCCCCGGGCTTGGCGAACCGGCGTAGGAAGGTCACTGGTCGACGCCGCTTGTGCCTCTTTGCGGTCGAGCGGCTTTTCGTCGGCGACGCTGTGGGTCCTCGATACGAACGAAGGGGCTCGTCGCTTCTATGAGGCGATGGGATGGAGGCCGGACGGTCGACGCAAAGTTGAGAGCCGCGGCGAGTTCGAGCTGAACGAGGTCCGCTACGGGATTGCCCTCTGAGTCGAACAGCGCCGACGTGCCGATGAGTTCGGCCCGCCTCCCGGCCGGTGTCGCGCCGTCGACGCCGGTCGCCAGGAGTACCGATCGCCCAGATCGGGTGGCCCCCGCATCGACCATCATGGCGAGGTGGAGCGAAATGCGGCCCGCCGCTACGTAGGGAGACTCATTGTGCTCCACGGAGCGATCGTGCTCGTCCTGCTCGGATCCTGTTGGCGATCCTCGGTGCACGATCGGTCGGCGGAGTTTCCATGCTCGTCGGCTTCCTTGCCTGGCCGGTCGGAGTGCTTTCAGCGTGGCTACCCGCCGTTCGGCGCAGGGACGGCAAGCCCTGGTTGGGACCCCGCTCGGTCACGGAAGAAGGCGACGACCAGATGGGCTGGGGTGACCTGGCAGCAGCGTCTGTAGCGCTCGGGCGAGCGCCCGCTCTCCTGCGGGGTGGACTGTTAGCGCTGAGTCTTCTCGCCGTGGGACTCGGACTCGTGGTCGCAGTGATCGCCGTCGTAGGTCTCTCGTGACAGGACCGTAGGGCTGGGCGCTCCGAGGTGCCGTTTTCCAGGCACCCGGACGGCCAGGTCCCCGGACCGCTCCGGCTACGGCGCCACGCTCGCGATCACCTGATCGGCCTGACCAATGACGTGTCGCAGCGACCATCGCTGCTCACGCGCGTGTCGCTGCGCCCTTGCCGGCCATGGCGGGGGCCGTGCGATCCGCCGGCGGCTGGGCCGAACCGTGCCGCCACTGCCGGCCACAGAGGGTGACAACGGCTCCCTGCGGCGACCAAGGGTCGCCAGTGGCCGAGGATCGGCGTGGGGTGCGGATGGGGTGCGGGCCCAATCTTGACCTCATCGGCCGGACCATCTGTAACGCTGTGACCTGGGCGTTTGCGCCGAGGAATGGTCTCCGACGGGCCGAATCGGACGGTCTCGAAAACCGTTGTGGGTCCTGCCCACCGTGGGTTCGAATCCCACCCCCTCCGCTGACTGACCAGGACCTGGGATCAAAAGGCCCGGTCAGCTGCTAATTCCGCGCCTACTGGGGGTTTATCCGGCCAGTTCCGGGAGGCACCAGCAGCGAGCGACCTTGCTTTGCCGGAGGCACTGGCGGACATGGTGCGGCGGCGGGCCGCGGGCTTGCTCGGCTGATGCGCGGTCTGAAGCCGGCCTAAGGACCCGAGGACAAGCCTCTGGTCGACCGCTGGCCGAGGTCTCTGGCCGAACCCTCGCCAGTGAGCTCAGCCTTGGTCCGCTCGGGAAGGAATGCGCTGACGATGTCCACTTGGGCGACGTAGCCCTGCTGTGTCAGCTTGACCAAGCCAAGCTCCGCCAAGGCGTTGAGGTCGCGGGTGATCGTCTTGGGGGTCTTGGCGACGTAGGCCAGTCCGATCTCGGGGGAGAGCCTCGGGATATCCGCTCGCTTGGCGTGGCCCGCAGTACGGCCGAGTTCGAGCGCGATCAGCCGTTGTCGATGAGTGGTTGGCCCCGACCGGTCTTTGAACACGGCCTCAATGTGGTCTTGCCACGCCTGGTGTCTCTGCTGGGTGCGGATGACGTTGATCTGCTGACCCAGTTGATCGACGAAGCCACGTACGGAGTACTCGAGGAAGTCGATCAGGCGCTGCGGTGACTGACTGGCTTCGTCAAGCCGGCGGTAGTAATCGGTGCGGGTGATGTTGTAGTGGTTCGAAAGCAGATGCACAGCGGGGGTGGGCACCTCGCGAGCCATGAGAATCACCGCCTCAAGCAGCCGCCCGGTCCGACCGTTCCCATCGCCAAAAGGGTGGATCCAGGCGATGTACAGATGGGCGAGAACCGCTCGGAGAATGTCGAGGGGAATCCTCCACTCGCTATCTCCGTTGAAGTCGCCGCCGAGCCACGAGCAAAGACGCTGCAGCAGGAAGTGACAGTCCTGGGCGGGCGGCCCCAGGTAGGAGCCCACGCCCACCGAACCTGTGCGGACCGCGCCGGGCACGACGCCCTCGGGAAGTTCCAACCCGCTCAGGATTAGGCCGTTGAGTGTGCACACGGTATCGGGCGTCAATCTGGCGTCGCCGTCGATCACGTACTTCTCGGCCGTATTGAAGGCGGTGACGATGTTGTCGAGTTCTCGCTGGAGGTAGACCTGCGACGGTGGCAGGTGAAGGTTGCCGGCCAGGTGCTGGCGCACCTGTTCTTCGCTGAGGGTATTGCCTTCGATCGCGGTCGTGCCGTGTAGGCCCTTGGCCAGGGACAGGGTGTGAAGTTCCCTGCTGGTCGCCGGACGAAGCGGAACACCGGCGATGTGATCGATCTTCGACCTAACCTCGCCCAGGAGCATCCAAAGTTCCGGCCCGAAGCGACGAGTGTCAAGCGTGAACGTCAGCCATGGATGCGTGGATTCGTACTGTCGCGGCGAATGTCCCAAAGTATGTCCCTGTAGTTTAGGGCCCACTACCTGCGAGCTTACTAATTTTAGCGATGAATCTGTCCATATCAATGTCCTAGAGAATGTCCTCCACGCGGGTCCGGAATTTCAGGGACCGCCACGGTGGACGGCCCGGCGCTACCGTCGGGGGTGCCCACCGGGCACCGCCAAAACGTTCTCGAACTCCAGAAGGGGCCCGCATGCCTGTATCTCGTCGCATCCTGGTCGCCGTCGCGGCCGTGGTCTTGATCGTCGGCTCGGCCGGGTGCGGCACGACGGAGAAGACGGCTGGGCCACCGGATTCGGGCCCCTCGGCCACCGAGTCGAGCGGCCCGGCCGTGACCACCCCCACCCAGCCCGCGCCGACCCTTCCCGCCGGGCGGACCAAGCCGGAAATCGCCAAGCCCGAAGGCCAACCGCCGGCGGACCTGGTGAGCACCGACCTGGAGGTGGGAACCGGGGCCGAGGCGGTACCGGGAACCCTGACCACGGTTCACTACGTGGGCGTGGCCTTCGCCAGCGGTGCCGAGTTCGACGCCTCCTGGACCCGAAACGAGCCTTTCCCCTTCCTGCTGGGCGAGGGTCAGGTCATCGAGGGCTGGGACCGTGGAGTGGTGGGGATGAAGGTGGGGGGACGTCGCCAGTTGGTCATCCCTCCGGACCTCGCCTACGGCGACCGGGGTGCCGGGGATCGCATCGGGCCGGGTGAAACCCTTATCTTCGTAATCGACCTGCTGGATGTAAGTGAGGACCCCGTTCTCGACGAGGAGTAGCCCTCGAAGCCGCCCCTGTACTGCCTCAGCCCGTCAGTAGCTGGCCATCTGTTTCAGGTGCCCCAGGCGGTAACCGTGGGTGTCGGCCAGGTCCAGGGTGGTCTTTACCTGGTGGGTGGTGATGGCCCCGAAGGAGAAGTTGCCCCGGTGGCCGGCCAGGCCGAGCAGGGTCGTCTCGGCCATGCAGGCGAAGACATGCCCGTCGGGAAGAGGGATTCCGCCGATGCGAAGGCCCGGGTTGTGGGGAAGTCGCACGATTCCCCCCTGGATGACCACCGCCTCGGGTCGCTCGGTGGCGACCGCCGGGTCGACTCCGGAGGGAACAGACAGGTCACATATGACCACCGGGCCTGATCGCAGGTGCCGGGGGGCCACAACCGACGTGGCCGAGTTGGCGGCCATCACCACCACCTGGCTTGCCACCAGGGAGGCCGGGTTGTCGCTCAGGGTCACCAGGCGGCCGCCCAGGGGCCCCGGCTCAACCTGGTCGAACAGCCAGGCTCCGGGGTCATCGCCCGCGAGCGCGGGGTTCTGAGCCAGCTCCCGGGCGGCCGGTTCGTCAGCCAGGGCCCCGGCCAGTCCCCCGGGGTCGGCCTCGGCCCCCAGGCGGGCCCATGCGTGGGCGTAGATCTGATGGGCCACCGGGGCCAGCCGGGACAGGGATCCCCCTCGGCCGACCAGCACCAACTGGTGGCAGTGCTGGGACATCATCACCGCATAGGTCGAGCAGATGTTGCCGGCCGCCCCCACTGCCCCGACCCGGGCGCCGGCAAGGTCGATCCCCGCGGCCTCGGCCGCGGTCACGATCGCTCTGACCCCCATGCCCACCGTCAGGGCGTTCCCGGTGGTCAGCCCCAGGCCGGTGCGGCACAGGCGCTTGGCGTTGTTGGTGACGATGGAGGTGTATCCCCCCAACCCCATGATCTGGCATCCCTCGGCCTGGGCCAGTTGCGCCGCTTGGTCCAGGCGGTGGTTGATCCAGGCGGTGTCGCGCAGACGCAGGGATTCGGCGATGACGGCGCTGGGGATGGTGAGGGCGATGAAGCTGAGGTGGACCCGCTGACCGGTGGCCGAGACGATGTTGACCCGGTCGAGGATCTCAGGACCGAGCAGGCGATGGGTGGCCCGAGCGAAGTGGCGTAGCCGTTCGGGGGGGATGTCGGCCAGCGACGGATCTGAAAGGGGGAGGTGTGCCCCGTCGATCAGGTGCCCGACGAAGGCCACCCGGGCCTGGGTCTGGGGTGCCTCGTCGTGGTAGGGCGCCTTGTCCCGTCGGTAGTCCCGGATCTCGCTGCGGTCACCCCGCCGGGCGCACCCGCCCAGGGACCGGGTCAGGCGGCCGGCGTTGGACCGGCGAAATATGGCGCAGACCCGCCCGAAGGCCGCGATGGTGGCGTCGATGTCGGCGTCACTGACGTAGGCGGAGGGCTCGAGCCGCAGGGTCCGCCTGGCTCCCAGGGTGGGAGCCACCCGGATCCCCTCCTCGTTGAGCAGATATCCCGCCACCACATAGGTCAACAGACCCTGGCGGGAGGTGATGCGAAAAACGTTGGAGGCCGAGTTGTCCAGGTCAGCCAACTCCACCCCCACCATCAGCCCCAGGCCCCTGACTTCGGCGATGACATCGGGGTAGACCCGCCGCAGCGCTTCCAGACCCGCCCGAAGCCGGCTGCCAGCGTCGGCCGCCCGGCGGGCCAGGTGGTCCCGATCGGCAATGGTCAGCGCCGCCAGGGCCAGCCGGCATCCGAAGTCGTCCTCGGAGAACGTGGAGGTGTGAAGGACCCCGAAGGCCTCCTGGTAACGGGAGCGCTCGACGGCCAGGGCGGCGACCTTGGCGATCCCACCTCCGAGCCCTTTGCCCAACAGGTAGTAGTCCGCCCTGAGTCCCACCAGGGCCGACGCCAGGAACCCACCGCATCGGCCCAGACCACTCTGGATCTCGTCAGCCACCACCGGCACGCCCCAGCGGTCGGCTGCCTCGCGGATGGCTTCGGCGTTATCGACGGCCAGGGGCCGGATGCCACCTTCGCCTTGGACCGGCTCCACGAAGATGGCACTCACCGTGCTGACCTGCTCCGCCCGCAACTGAACCGCGGCCTCGGCGTCGACCAGTCCGTAGAGGGTCACCGCCGTTTCGGCCAGGGCTGCGGCCATCGGGTGTGGCCCGGACCCGGGAGTCATACTTCGGCTGACCCGGATCACCCGGGGGCTAAGGCCGGGAAAGGCGGTGGCGTGCTCGGGTGCGCTCAATCCCAGAGCGCCTGACGTCTTGCCGTGGAATGCCCCTTCGAGGGCGATGAAACAGGCGGGATGTTCCAGGCAACGCCGGTTGTGGTCGGCCAGGCTCTGGCGGGCCCCGCCGATGGTGAGGGGCACTGTCGGGCTGCTTTTCCCGCCGGCCACCGGACTGAGCGACGTTGCCAGGATCCTCTCCAGCGACGTCGCGAGGGGTTGGGGGAGCGCAGCGTCGGGGTTGACCCGTCCCCGGTGGACCAGCAGGGCCCAGTTCCGCTCGTCGGCTTCGAATCGAGCCGTCAACCGAGCCTGGCGCTCCAGGACGGAATGCTTCATGGCAGCCTCCACTGCCTCGGCCCCGGTATTGAGCACCGTGACCACGTAGTCATCCCGGGTAAGAGCCCCGATCCGGTTCGACAGTTCCATGGCCAACTCGCCGGCCGCCACCCGCACCGACGCCTGAGCGTGGATCGGGATCGCACTGCCCAGAAGTTCCTGGGCGCAAGCCACCAGTTCTGGGTGGTTGTGGCCGAGGAAGGTCGACCCGTATCCGCCCAGCATGTCCAGCACGTCGACGGCCGCGCCATCGGGGTCCCGGTAGGTCATCCGGTCCCCCTGGGCCCGGACGTAGTGCTTGTCCAGGCGGACGGCCTCGAGACTCGTGGCCAGCAGCGGGCGGGCGTACTGCCGGTACAGGCTGGTGCCCGGGGCTGGGGCTGTGAGCGTCGATGTCATGGTGGCCTCCTTGCCTGCCCCAGCCGGTTCGGAGTTGGTGTGGTGCTCCCCTGGATCGGGGTGTTCTCGGGATCGGTGATGGGCGAGATCGAGTTCGTGGGTTTGGTGTTATCGGTGTCTGGTTGTCACGCCTGGCTACAGGCTGCGTGAGTGGATGCGGTGGACTGGGCCGGGCAATCCGGTAACGGCTGGGCCAACACTTATGGTCAACCGTTCGACGCAGCCACCGGCGGGCGGGCGGCGCGAGCCCCCGTCAGCCCCCGGGCGCGGGGTCCCGCCCCCCGGTGACGGCGCTGGCCAGGGCCGCCCGGGAGGCGATGTTGAGTTTTCGGAAGATGTGCTTGAGGTGGGTTTCCACCGTGCTTTCGCCCACGTAGAGCCCGAGGGCGATCTGGCGGTTGGTCTGTCCGGCGGCCACCAACTCCGCCACTTCCCGTTGGCGGCGGGTAAGTGAGCCGAGCCGGGAGGCCGGTCGGTGGGCCCGGTCCCGTACGGGGACCCGTTGACCGAGCAGGCGCAACTCCTGAGCAGCCTCGTCCCGGTATCGCTGCGCGCCGCATGCGGCCAGCGTGGCCTCGGCCGCCGAAAACTGGTCCACCGCCTCGTCGAGGCGGTCGGCCTGGCGCAGGCACTGGCCGGCCAGTAGGCGGGCCCGGGAGGCCTCGACCGGAAGGCCGCAGACTTCGGCCACCGATGCCGATACGAGGGCGGACTCCGCCGCTTCTTCCCATCGGCCGTTGCCGGCGGCCACCCAGGCCCGGGTCCTGTGCAGGTAACTCCAGCCCAGGGGGTGGTCGACCCCGTCCATGGCCTCCTCGGCCCGGGCCAGCCAGGCCAGGGCCGCCTCCCGGTCGTCCATGGCCAACTCGGCCCGGGCCAGCACCTCGTAGCCCCACGGCCGAACCGGCCGTTCGATGGGCCCCAGGCCGGGCCCGCCGGCGGCCGCCAGCAACCGAGCACGTGCCGCTTCGGGTTCTTGGCATTCCAGCAGCGCCTCGGCCAGGTACAACCCGGCGAAGGCGGAGATCATGGCGCCACACCCCGCCGCCATGTCAGCCACCCGCAGGCCGAGAGCGGCCGACTCGGCCACGTCGCCCCGGATCCGGGTGACCCACACCCGAACCACCCCGGAGAGGCACTGGAAGTGGGCGTTGGCCAGCAGGAGGGCCCGCTCGTGGGCTGCCTCGGCGAGTGCGTGGGCCTCGGCCAGGCGACCCTGGAAAACCAGAGCCACCGTCTTGACCACCTGGAGGGGTGGAACCAGATAGCTCTGACCGCTGCGCTGGGACAGGGCCAGCGCCCGGTCCAGATGGTCGTTGGCCACGTCGAAGCGGCCCAGGGAGTGCTCCACCTGGCCGAGGTACAACAACACGTCGAGTTGGATGATCAGGTCGTCGTCGCTGGCAGCGTCGACCAGGGCGGCGGCCCGGTCGGTCAGGGTCGCCGACGGACCGATGCGGCCCAGGCTGTAGTCGGCCACAGCGGCGATGGCCGCGGCGCTGGCGTGAAGGGGGTGGTTCCCCATGGGCTGGGCCGAGGCCAGGGCTGCGGTGGCCCAGGCGGCCATGGAGGCGTAGTCCCCCTCGAAGAAGTCGCCCAGGGCCAACTGGATCTGCAGGGCAATGGCCTCGGGGCAGCCGTGGTCGGCCACGTCGTCGAGGGCGGCCACCAGCCGGTCGTGGGCGACGTCGTGACGACCCAGCAGGTGCTCGGCCATACCGAACGAGGCGATGAGTTGGCTGCGCAACTCCGACTGCTCCGGGCTGGTCATCTCCAGGGCGTCGCGCACCACCGCACAGCATTCCTCCAACCGCCCGGCGGCCCCCAGGGCCCGGGCCAGGCAGACGTGGAGATCCAGGCGGGCCGAGTCCATGTCCGGGGCCAGGGGGATGAGTCGAAGGGCGGAGGCGAACCATCGGGCAGCGGTGGAAGGGGCGGTGGCGGTTGTGGCCAGGCCGGCCTCCACCAGGGTGCTCACCGCCCCGGGGTCGCCCACCCGGGCGGATCGCTCCACGTGGTGGGCCCTGGCCGGGGCCGGGACCCCCATGCGGAACAGGGCCTCGGCCACCCGGGCGTGGGCGGCCAGGCGCCAACCGGCGGGCGCGGCGCCGTAGATGGCCCGGCGAACCGTGGGGTGACGGAACCGGAACCGGCGCGGACCATCGGCCACCCTCACCATGTCGCAGGCGCAAAGCTCGTCCAGCCCGCAAAGGACCTCGTCCTCCGAACACCCGGCCACCGCGGCCACCAGGTCGGGCTCGAAGGGGTCCCCGACCACCGATGCGGCCTCGGCCACCGCCCGGGCCGGCGGGGAAAGGGCGGCCAGTTCGCTGACCAGGGTGGCCCGGACCGCCTCGAGTATCTCGTGGCCCTCGTAGGCGGCGGCTGGACTGACAATGCTTGACCCCCCGCCTCCGGCGCGGTCGTCGCGGCCCGAGGCCGCCGTCAGCGCCTCCAGGTAGAGGGGGATCCCACCGGTCTCCCGATAGAGCGACGCGTGGGCGGTGGTGCCCATCTGGGCTCCCACCCACTCGGCCACCTCCGCCTCGGCCAGCGGGCCCAGTTCCAGGCGGACCGGCGCCGCCCCGGTGGTTTCCCCCAGCGCTCCCAGGAGCCGGCTGGAGGCCTGGCGGGGCCGGTAGGCCACAACCAGCAGCACCCGGCCCCGGGGAGGGTGGCGCACCAGGTACCCCAGCAGTTCCACCGAGGCCTCGTCCGCCCAATGGAGGTCGTCGAGGGTCAGCAGCACCGGCCGGCGGGTGGCCAGGCGTTCCAGCAGGGCCCGGACGGATTGGTGCAGGCGGTAACGCTCGATTCCCACCGGGTCCACCGGCCGCCGGGCCAGGCGGGACATGGCCGGGAAGACCACCCCCAGGTCCCCGACGTCGGGCAGACCGTTGGACAAGGTGGCCGGGTCCAGCCGGGCAACCTCGTCGTCGAGGGCGTCGACGAAGACCCCGAATGGAACGTCGCGCTCCAACTCACCGGTGGATCCGGCGAACACCGCGGCTCCAGCCCTGGCGATGCGGCGAGAGGCCTCGGACAAAAGCCGGGTCTTGCCGATTCCGGGGTCACCTCGGACCTCGATGAAGCCGGCTTCACCGTTTCCCAGGCGACGAAGGCTGCCCTCGATCACCTGCAGCTCGCGCTTGCGACCGACGAAAGCCCTCATGGGTTTGATCGAACCTACCGCCCCGGGTGATTACCGGGCTATCTCCGAAGCAAATATCCCGGATTTCCGGGATGGTCGAAGGCCGATCTCCTCCTTAGTTTCCCCCTGGTGGTCGCCGTCGGTGATCACGAGCGCAGCACCAAACTCCCGATGACGAAAGGGTCACTTCCATGATCGAACTGCTTTCCGCCGCGATCGAGCGTTCCCGCAAAGGTGAAGAGGGGGCCATCCTGGCCGCCGAGCTCGCTGCATTGACCGTTCTGGTAGCCGTGGCTGTGGCCGGGGTTTCCGGACTGCTCACCGGTGTCCTGGGCACCGTCTTCACGGGCCTGGGCGGCATCGTCGCTGCCCTTCTGGGCGCCCTGTAAGGAGCTTTCAGAGTTCTGCCGAGAACTCTCTGGCTTCCGTGCCCCCGGGCACGGGCGAAGGGTGTGCCCTGGCTTACCCCCAGGCGCATCATCACCCCGCGACCGTTACCGGTCGCGGGGTGAGTCGCGCCCGGGGCTCGGCCGGGTGTCGGGAACTGACGGGGGGCCTCCGCCGCCCCTGGCCCTGGAGCCGACGCCGGACCCAAGAGGGGGTGCTGGCTGTGGAACTCGCCCTGCTCCTGCCCCTGGTGGTGACCCTGTTCGTGAGCCTGATCGGCGTGCAACGGATCTACACCGCACACATCGCCCTGGCCGGAGCGGTGCGCGAAGGGGTGCGGGCCGCCGCCCTCTCGGAGGATTCGGCCGATCGAGCGGTTCGCCGGGCCGCTCCGGCCCTGGCGGCGTCCCGGTTGCGGGTCGAGGTGTCCAGGCAACCCTGTCGGCCCGGCTCACCAGTGCAGGTCACCGGTACCTACCGGATGCTCAGCCGGGTCCCCCTGGCCGGCTCGGGGGGCTTCGAACTGCGCTCCACCGCGGTCATGAGGTGTGGCGGGTGAGGGGCCGCCCCTCCGGGGCGAGTCGATGAGCCCCCAGTCGGGGTCGATGAGCCCCCAATCGGGGTCGATGAGCCCCCAGTCGGGGTCGATGAGCCCCCAGTCGGGGTCGATGAGCATCGTGGTGCTGGTTTGCACGGTGCTGATGGTGGCTCTGGGGGCGGCCACCGTGGATCTTGCCCGGGTGTTCGGTCATCGCCGGGTGGCGGCCACCGCGGCCGACGCCGGCGCCCTGGCCGCGGCCGAGGAGTGTGCCTGGGCCGGTGCCTCCTGTTCGCCGGCACTGATCCGGCGGACGGCGTTGGCCTACGCCCGGGCCAACGCTGGTGGCGCCAAGGTCCGGGTGGAGGGCAGGCAGGGTGGAGGGGGCAGCGGGGAGGTTTCTGTGCAGGTGGACGCCCCGGTGGATTCCGAGTCTTCCCGAGAGGGATCGCTGGTGCGTCGTTCCCCGGTCGGCGCCCGGGCGGTTGCCAGGTGGGGTAGTCCCAGGGTGGCCCGGACCGCTCCGTTGATCCTGCCGGTGTGCGCGTTCGATCTGGGGCCGGGCCAGCGTGTGGGCCAGATCCAGACCTTCGATCTCTTCGACCCCGCCGCCCCCAGCAGCGAGAGTGGAGTCGGACCGTGTGCGTCGGGTGCCCCCTCGGGGGGTCAGAGTCGCCGGTCGAACCGGGATGACGGCAACGGTCGGGACGGCCCCCAGGGCCGGTCGAATCCGGTATTCGACTGGGTCGAAGGTAACCGTGGGTGTTCGGACCTGACCACGGTCGGGACCCGCCGACGGGGTTCGGGGCCGCGGTCCTCGTGCGACCTCGAGTCCAAGAGCGGACAAGGCGGTTCCACCAACTCGAACCAGGGCAACTCTGCGAGGACCCGGGCCGGGGATGAACGTTGGGAACCAACCCGGCCGGTATCGCCCTCTGGCCGAGGCCCAGCACCCATGATGGTGGCCTTGTTCGACGCTCCAAGCGGATCGGCGGCCAAACCCTCCTATCGGGTGGCCGGCCTGGCCAGTTTCGAGGTGCGTTCGGTTACCCCCGACCGTCTGGTCGGTCGATTCGTCCGCACCGTTCATCATCGACTGCCGGGCGCCGAAGGTCCGGAGTTGTCGAATCCCAACGGTGGTCAGATGGGCAACCGGGACTTCGGTGTGGCGGTCATCGGTCTGATGCCCGTCGGCCCGGGTCAGCGCTGATGGGCTCGTCCCGGGTCCGGACCGGCGCCCTGCTCGCCGCCGTGATCCTGGCCGGCCTGGGCACCTGGGCGCTGACCACCTACGTCCGTTCGGCCGCGGCCTCCGCTCAGGCCGACCAGGAACTGGTGGGGGTTCTGATGGTGGCAGAACCGGTGAGAGCCGGGATGGGCGGGGCCGACCTGGCCGACCGGGTGCGCCGGGCCCGCGTCCCGGCCGCAATCTTGGCCCAGGGAGCCCTTGGCAGTGTCGAGGACCTGGCGGGCAAAGTGGCGGCGGTCGATCTGGTCGCAGGCGAGCAGTTGGTCGAGGGTCGACTGCGGGCCGAAGGGGAGGCGGGAAGCCCGGTCAATCTCCCGGCCGACCGCATGGAACTCACCCTGTCCCTGGCTCCCGAACGCGCCCTGGGCGGGCGCATCCGCCCGGGAAGACGGGTGAGCGTGCTCGCCTCCTTCTCCGGTGGCCCCGACCAGGCGGCCCGGACCGAGGTGGTGGGCCGCGACGTCCTGGTCACCGCCGTCCAGACCCCGGAGCGGCTGGGATTCGGCTCCGGCATAGAGGACTCCGAAGCCGATCCCGACCCGGTACCCCCCGGTGAGGTCCTCATCACCTTGGCTCTGGAGCCAGCCGCGGTGGAGCGGGTGGTCTTCGCCAGCGAACACGGCGGGGTCTGGTTGGCCGGGGGCGGCGGCGCCGCAGCGGGCGCAGCCGCCCCACCTGGCCCATCGCCCGAGACGGCCGCGAGCCCAGGCGCCGATTCCCCTCCGGCCGCCTCTGTGGGCGGGGAAAGACGATGAACCGAATCCTGTTGGCCACCCCGGACGCTGCCTTCGAGGACCGGATCCGCCGGGCTCTGAACACCACCTCCAACTATTCGCTCCTGTGCTGGCCCACCGGCATGGTCGGCTCCCGCCCCGACCTCCTCGCCCCCCTCCTTCGGGAAGAACCTGACGTTGTCGTCCTGGGCCCGGGGCTGGGCACCCAGGCGGCCCTGGAGATGGCCGAGGCTTTCCGGCAGACCCGCCCGGCCACGAACGTGGTGGTCGTGGGCGAGGCCACGGGGGCCATGCTCACCCGGGCACGGGCCGCCGGCGTCCGGGAGTTCATCGCCACTGACGCCGACCAGGCTTCGATAGCCGAGGTACTTGGGCGAAGCCTCTCGCCCACCGGACCCCGCGGCTGGGAGGCTGATTCACCTCAGGATGTTGCAGCCCCGGACCTGTACACCACCGATCTCGGGGACGCCCACGGGCGGGTCGTTGTTGTCCTGTCCCCCAAAGGGGGGGCGGGAAAGACCACGGTCGCCACCAATCTGGCCGTGGGCCTGGCCCGCTTGGGGGACGGCCCGGTGGCGTTGGTCGACCTGGATCTGGCCTTTGGGGACGTCGCCGGCTCCCTCAACCTCGACCCGGCGCTGACCATGGCCCATCTGGCCGGCATCGCCGCAGGGGGCGAGCCGGCCGGTTCTCCGGCGGCCACGACCATCAAGCTCCACCTGACCCGCCACCGCAGCGGCCTCTATGCCCTCTGCGCCCCTGACGCGCCCGGAGCGGCGGAGGGCGTGTCCCCCGCCGACGTCAGTCACGTCTTGGCGGTGCTGGCCGGCCAGTTCGCCCAGGTCGTGGTCGACACCGCCTCGGGTCTGGACGAGGTGGCTCTCAGCGCCCTCGAGATGGCCACCGACCAGGTGATGGTGGCCACCACCGAGGTGCCCACCATCCGCAGCCTCCACAAGGCCATGGTGGCGCTGGATCAGGTGGGCCTGGGGAGCGTGCGCCGCCACCTGGTACTCAACCGGGCCACCGGCTGGGGCGGGGTGAGCAGGCGGGACCTGGAGATTTCGCTCAGATCGAAGGTGGACGTGGCCATCCCCACCTCCAGCGCCCTGGCCCGCTCGGTCAACGAAGGGCGCCCCCTGCTCGGCAGCGACATCCGGTCGGCATCGGCCAGACCCCTGGTGCAGCTTGTCCACCGCTGCCTCGCCCCCGGCACACCGCCAGGGGCTCGCCCACCCGGCCCTCGCCGGCCCTCGCCGTCGTCGAGGACGCCGGTGGGCGCTCCGGCGCCCCCGCCGCTGGCCCGACTCCGCCGCCGGTGAAGCTGGGTGAGCGGTTGGCCGCGGCCGGCCGGTCGGGTCCTGGCGCCGTCCCCGCTCGGCCCGCCGCCGCTCGGCCCGCCGGCGCCCCGACCGATGTCCAGCCGGAGACCGGGCGGCCCCGAGCCAGCCGGCCGGGGCTGGGTCAACCCCTGGAGACCCTCAAGGGCCGTGCTCGTGACCGGCTCTACGCCCGGCTGGGCAGCAGGCTCTACGACGCGGACCTCGACGAGACCCAGTTGGCAGCGCTGGTGGAAAGCGAGCTTTCCCGGGCTTTCGCGGCCGAGCCCTTTCCGCTCAGCGAGGGAGAACGCCGGGTCCTGGTTGAACAGGTGACGGTGGACGTCATGGGCTACGGACCCCTGGCCGGCCTCCTGGCCGATCCGTCGGTCAGCGAGATCATGGTCAACGGCACCGGATCCATCTACGTCGAACGGGGCGGCCTTTTGGCCCGCACGCCACTTCGGTTCTCGACCGCCGAACACGCCCGTCGGGTCATCGAGCGCATGGCCGCCCAGGTCGGCCGCCGGATCGACGAGTCCTCCCCCATGGTCGATGCCCGCCTGGCCGACGGGTCCCGGCTGAACGCGGTGATCCCCCCGTTGGCCGTGGACGGCCCGGTCCTGACCATCAGGCGGTTCCCGGCCCAACCCCTGGGGGTGGACTACCTGGTGTCGGTGGGCACGCTGACCGCGGAGTTGGTCACTCTGCTGGCCGCCTGCGTGGCCGGCCGGTTGAACATCATCATCAGCGGGGGTACCGGCACCGGCAAGACCACCCTGCTCAACGTCCTGTCGTCCTTCGTCGGCCCCGGCGAACGGATCGTGACCATCGAGGACGCGGTCGAACTTCGTCTCCGCCAGGACCACGTGGTCCGCCTGGAAAGCCGCCCGGCCAACATCGAGGGCCGGGGCGAGGTCAACATTCGCGACCTGGTTCGCAACGCCCTGCGGATGCGCCCGGACCGGATCATCGTGGGCGAGGTTCGCGGCGGGGAGGCCCTGGACATGCTCCAGGCCATGAACACCGGCAACGACGGTTCCCTCAGCACCGTTCACGCCAACTCCCCGGCCGATGCCCTGTCCCGGGTGGAGACCATGGTGCTCATGGGCGGGGTGGACCTGCCGTCGCGAGCCATCCGTGAGCAGATGGCCTCGGCCTTCGATCTGGTCATCCAGTTGACCCGCACCGCCGATGGTGGCCGCCGGGTCAGCCGGGTCTGTGAGGTGGTGGGAATGGCCGCGCACGGGGTGGAGATGGCCGACCTCTTCGTGACCGATCCCGCCACGGGCCATCTTGCGGCCACAGGACACGAGCCCGGGTTCGCACCCCGTCTGGCCGGTCGAGGGGTGACCATCGGGTGGGGCTGAGTGCTGTGCTGGCGTCGCACGCCTTCCTGGAGTCCAGCGCCGCGCTGGCGCCGACTCCATCGTGGAGTCCGAGGCCGTGTTCGAGTTGAACGCCGTGCTGGCGGATTCGATCAAGGGGGGTGTGCTGCCCCCGAAGCAACTGCTGTGGGTTGGGGCCTTGGCCTGGTTCGTCGCCCTCGTACTGGCGCTGACCGCTGCCTTATCCCGCCGGCCCGTCCACGCACTGACGCCCACCGGACCCCGCCAAGGCGAGGGCCGCCGGTCGCTGCTTGGGGGGCGGGTATCGGGGTTCGTGTGGATTCGAGCGGTGGCCATGGCCGAACGGCTGCTGGCGTCGGGCCCGATGCAGCCATCTTCGGGCCGGCCAAGCCGTCATCGCGGGCCGACCGGTAGCGGGCCGACGCATCGCGTAAGCCCGGGTCATTCCTTGGCGATGGGCCGGGCCGACCGGTGGCGTCTGGGGCTGGAGCGGGCCGGGATCCGCCGGCCAGCCGAGGAGGCGGTGGCGCTGGTTCTCGGGGTTGGCGGTCTCGTGGTGGTGACCGGATGGTGGCTGGGTGGGCCGGCCGCAGGGTTGTTGGCCGGCGCCGGCGGCTGGGTCGTCGCCCGGGCGGGTCTGCGCCGGGCCACCGCTCGCCGTCGCGGCCAGATCGCCGATCAGTTGGGCGAGGCACTGGCTCTGCTGTCGGGCAACCTGCGGGTGGGGCACAGCCTCCTTCCCGCATTGGAGATCGTCGGCCGGGAAGGACCGGCGCCGGTCGCCGAGGAGTTCGCCCGGGTGGCGGCGGAGATCCGGCTGGGGCGCGACATCGAGGTCTCCCTGGCCGCCATGGGGGATCGGGTCGACCACGACGATCTTCGTTGGGTGATGGATGCGGTGGCCATCCATCGCCAGGTCGGCGGGGACCTGGCCGAGTTGCTGGATCGGGTGGGGGAGACGCTGCGGGCACGGGGGGAACTGCGCCGCCAGGTTCAGGTGCTGACCGCCGACGGCCGACTGTCGGCAGCCGTCATGTTCGCCCTACCCCTGGTGGGGGCGGGCGCGCTGCAACTGGTGAGCCCGGGGTATCTCGAGCCCCTGTCCCGGGGACCGGGGCCGACCGTGGTCGGCCTGAGCGCAGTCCTCATGGTCGCCGGTGCGTTCTGGATGCGCCGTCTGGTCAGGCCCTTCTTCTGATGTCGGCTGCCACTTGTCCAGCAGCCCCGATTCGCTGATGGCGCCTTCGTCCCTTCTGTCCGTCGGGGTGGCTGCCCTGGTGGTGGCCGGGCTGCTGTGCGTGGTGGCCGAGGCGGGCCGCCGCCGGGCCGCCGCCGCCCGTCGTCATCTGATGGCCGACCTGGACCCGCAACCGTCCCAGCGTCAACGGGCTACCACACCGCGAGGTCTGGCCGGCCTGGCCAAACTGGGCCAACTGATGGCTCCCGGGAGCATGACCCGAGCGCTGGAGCGCCAGGTCGTCCTGGCCGGATCGCCTCGAGGTTGGTCGTTGGACCACTACCACGGAATCCGGGCGGGCCTGGTGATGGCGGTGGGGGCGTTGGGTTGGTGGTGGCTGGCGGCGTCACCCGGGACCGGGACGTTGTTGCGGGTGCTGGGGCTGCTGTCCGCCGCCTGGCTGCTGCCTGACGTCGTGATCCGCCGCCAGGCCGAGTCCCGGCAATTGGCCATTCGCAACCAACTGCCCGACGTGCTCGACCAACTCACCATCGCCGTCGAGGCGGGGATGGCCTTCGAGGCCGCGGTGGCCCTGGCCGCCTCGGGGGGGCGGGGTCCACTTACCCGGGAGTTGTCCCGTTGTCGCCAGGATCTGGAGCTCGGCCTGCCCCGGCGGGCCGCCCTGCGAGGCCTGGCGGAGCGCACCGACGTGGCCGAGTTGCGGCGGTTCGTGTTGACCGCCGGCCAGGCCGAGGATCTGGGAGTACCTATCGCCCGCGCCCTCCGGTCGCAGGCGGCGGAGCTGCGAGTAGCGCGGCGTCAACTGGCCGAGGAGCGGGCCCAGAAGTTGCCGGTGAAGCTGATATTCCCCCTGGTGGTCTGTGTCCTGCCCGCCCTGTTCCTACTGGTCATCACCCCGGCCATCGTGCGGCTCACCTCTGGAGAGTTGTTCGGCCTCTGAGGCATCGGTCCTGGCGGGGTGTTCCCGTCTGGCAGTATGAGCAGGTCGCGAACTTGGGCGACGGTGTGCCGGGAAGCCTGGTCGGCAAAGCTTTCGATCGTCGACCCCGAAAGGCATTCCTCACTATGGCCACTCGGCCCTCTCCCTTGCCTGAGCCGACTTCGCCTGAGCCGACTTCGCCTGAGCCGATCTCGCCCACCATCGCCGACGCCACCGTTGCGCCCGGTCAGGGGGCCGCCGCCCCCACCCGCCGCCTGCCCCGGATGGTGCGGGAGTTCCTGGCCACCGAGGCCGCCGGTGGGGTGGTGGTTCTGGTGGCCGCTCTGGTGGCGGTGGCCTGGGCCAACTCCCCGTGGCGCGGTGGGTACGCCCGGCTGTGGGCGGTCGAGTTGGGATTCCAGGTGGGGCCGTTTTCCCTGACCGAGGACCTGCGCCACTGGATCAACGACGCGGCCATGGCCCTGTTCTTCTTCGTGGTCGGCCTGGAGATCAAGCGGGAGATTGTCCACGGCGAGCTGCGACAGTTCCGGGTTGCGGCCCTTCCCATCCTCGCCGCCGTCGGCGGAATGCTGATTCCCGCCAGCATCTATCTGGCCGTGGCCGGCGGGGAGGCATCGAGGGGTTGGGGGGTGCCCATGGCCACCGACATCGCCTTCGCCGTTGGGGTGCTGGCGCTGCTGGGTCCCCGGGTGCCCACCGCCTTGAAGCTGTTCCTGTTGACGCTGGCCATCGTCGACGACATCGGCGCCATCGGGGTGATCGCCGTCTTCTACAGCGACGACGTGGCTCTTCGGTTCCTGCTGGCTGCCGGGGTCCTGATTCTGGTGATGCTGGCCCTGCGGCGGTTGCGGGTGGTGTGGCTCGTTCCGTTTCTGATCCTGGGCGCCGGCGTGTGGCTGATGACCCTGCTGTCGGGCGTGCATGCCACCATCGCAGGCGTCACCCTGGGCCTGTTGGCGCCTGCCACCCCGTTGGCTGCAGCCAGCACTGCCCGGGAGTGGGCCATGGACCTGGGCGACGAACCGTCGCCGGCGGAGTTGGGGACCATGGTCAAGCTGGCCAAGGACTCGATGTCCACCGCCGAGCGCCTGGAGCACCGCCTCCACCCCTGGACCAGCTTCGCTGTTGTCCCGGCCTTCGCCCTGGCCAACGCCGGGGTGGCCTTCGGTAGCAGTGGCCAAGGCGCCGCCGGTCTGGCCTCGGTGTCGGTAGCGGTGGTGCTGGGTCTGGTCCTGGGCAAGACCATCGGGATCGCCGGCTTTTCCTGGATGGCGGTCCGGGTGGGTCTGGCCCGTCTTCCCGAGGGGACAACCTGGCCGATGATCGTGGGCGTCAGCGCTCTCGGAGGCATCGGCTTCACCGTGTCCCTCTTCATCGCCGAGTTGGCCTTCGCCCCCGGACCGGTGCAGGACGCGGCCAAGGTTGGCATCCTGCTCGCCTCCGTCGCCGCCGCCCTCCTCGGAACCCTCCTCCTGCGCCGAGCCCTGGCCAGCGCCAGGTAACCATCGCCGGCGTCGGCGGGAGAGGGAAGCCAGACCGATGGCGGGGCCAACGCCTTGTCGGAGTGTTGAGGGCCTGCCGTAGGTGCTCGAGCAACCAGTTGCCCCTTGACCGGGAGCCGACTCCCAGTTCTACGGTGGACGGATGGCTAGAAACACACTCTCCGTCTCAGAACTGGCCAGGCAGTCGGGGACCAGTTCGCCTACTCGATGGCCTTCATCGGCTACGGAAACGTTACGGCCGAGGCCGACCAACTGCGTACCCGATACAAGGATGTCGGCACGCCCAGCGCCAGCGCGAGCTTCAGTGCCAACTGGGGCTGGCCGGCAGCGGCATCGGGTAGCACGGTCGTTGGCTCGAGAACGGGCCTCAACTTTTCGGCGCTGGCCGCGGCACAGCTGATCGAGCCCGACCTTCAGACCCGCAAGAACCAGCTCTACGACATGCAGGAAATCATTGCGAGCGAGGTCCCAAGCATTCCGCTGTACGTGCCTTTCTCCACCATCTTCTACCCGAGGGGCGGGTTCTCGGCCTGGTACGCCACGCCGGGGGGTACGCCACCCGGCCCGCCCGGGTTTATCAACAAGCACGTCCTGATTTCGGGCAAGCAGTTCGGTCTTCCGTAAGTCAGTCATGTCCCGCCACCGGCGGTAGCTGGAGCCGGTGGCGGGACCCATGCCCTGTCGGAGAACGCCATTGACAATCTCGATTCGGGGATAGACCGCTGATGTTTCCAACGACGCGATCCATGGTCGGGCCCCGAGGATGAGCGTGGGAGTCACCACCCGTTCGGGCGGACCCGAGGCTGAGCGGGAATCGCAGATGCGGCGATCGATCCATGATCAACCGGAGCGCGCCCCGGGCGGTGGCCAAACTCTCCGGGTGGCCCGCCGCAGCCGGTTCCGGCTGGTCGGCGGTTACCTGGTCACCGTCTTCCTGTTGGCCACCGTGATCTTTGCCCTTCCCCGAGCGCTTCCGGGCGATCCCCTGGTCGCTCTGATCGACGACACGAACCTTCCCGACCCCGCCGCTCGCCAGGCTCTGGTTGAGGCCTACGGGCTGGATGGAACGGTTGGAGAGCAGTATCTGCGCTACTGGGTTCGGCTGTTTCACGGCGACCTCGGCTACTCGATCCACAACAGCCAACCGGTGTCCCAGTTGCTGCGAACCAACCTGCCCTGGACCCTGCTGCTCACCGGGGCAGCGCTGACCCTGTCGACGGTCATCGCCTACCGGGCCGGGGTGGCGGCGGCTTGGCGCAAGGGGTCCTCTTCCGATCGCGCCTACCAGGTGGCGAGCACGATCCTGAGAGCCGTGCCGGAGTACGCGCTCGGAACGGGCCTGGTCATCGTTCTGGGGGTGATAGTGCGCGCTTTCCCAATCTCAGGAGGCTTCACCCCGTTCATGGACACAGCCCCGTTGTGGTCCAAGGCCCTCGACACAGCACGGCATCTCGTGCTGCCGCTGACAGCACTGACCCTCGGCCTCCTTGGTTCCAAGTTCTTGATCGTCAGGACCATGACAATCGGCGTACTCGGCCAGGACCACATGCTGGCAGCGCGGGCCAAGGGCTTGCCGGAGGATCTTCAGAAGCGCCGCCACGCCGGCAAGGCAGCGCTTCTCCCGTATCTGAACCTGGTGGGGATGCAGGCCGGAATAGCTGTCGGCGGCGCCACCTTTATTCAGGAGGTTTTTGCCTACCCTGGCTTGGGCCGATTGATGTCGACCGCGGTCATCACCAGGGATTATGCCCTTATCGAAGGGCTGCGAGAGGACCTGCGAGAACGGCTGTTCGGAGAGGCGGCCTGAGGGGTCGGTTGCCTTCTTGTCGACCGGCGGCCTTAGTCGAGGATTCGGCGGAGGCCGGCGACTGATTCGGGGACGGCGCGGTACCAGACCCAACGACCGCGGCGTTCGCCGGTGATGAGACCGGCCGCGGCCAGGATCTTCAAATGGTGGGAGACCGTGGGTTGAGACCGACCCAGCGGTTCCACCAACTGACAAACACAGACCTCGCCGGATGGGGCCGAGGCCACCAGGCTGAGGAGGCGGAGCCGGACCGGCTCGGCCAGCACTCCCAGCACCCCGGCAAGGTTTTCTGCTTCGCCCTGGGTCAACGGTTCGGCGAGCACGCCGGCGGAGCACTCCATGTCATCGCCGAAAGGGCCGGTGGCGACGGCTGAGTCACCCATCGGGTGAACATTGGGCTACTCGTATCGATATCCACCGATCAATCGATAGGATCCGATACATCGACAAGGTCCTATGCATCGACGCCCCGCGGCGTAACCTGAACGGACCCTTCGGCAGCGACCGACTCGGAGCGGACTGAATGGTGGAGAGGCTATTGCCGCCCCGGACGCCAGCGCCCCCGGTCGAGCCAGCTGCTGTGCCCGAAGGGGATGTCCGGTCAGATTCACCGTGGCACCTGGCGGTTGCTGAAGCGGTGGGCACCGCCTCCCTGCTCTTTGCCATCGTGGGGTCGGGGATCACTGCCGACCGTCTGGCCCCGGGTCAGGTTGGCCTGGGGCTACTGATCAACGCCACCGCCATCGTCGTGGCCCTGGCGGTGCTGATATCGGTGATCGGCCCGCTCTCTGGTGCGCATTTCAACCCGGCGGTGACCGTCTGGGCGGCAATGACCGGTCGCCTTCCCGGCCGCCGGGTGGCTCCCTACCTGACTGCCCAGGTGGCGGGCGCCGCCGGCGGAGCAGTCGTGGCCAACCTGTGCTTCGGCCTGGCCCCGGCCACCTGGGCCACCACCGCCAGAACCGGCCCGGGGCAGTGGTTGTCCGAGGTGCTGGGCACATTGGGTTTGCTGGCGGTAGTGGGTGCCCTGGGGCGTCTTCGCCATCGCGCGTCGGCCCCTTTGCTGGTCGCCGGCTACGTGGGTGCCGCGATCCTGGCCACTTCGTCCACCGCGTTCATCAACCCGGCGGTCACCCTGGCCCGGACCCTCACCGATACGTTCTCGGGAATCGCTCCTTCCTCCGCCCCCGGGTTTATCGCAGCACAGCTTCTGGCGGTGGCCCTGGCTGTGGGCTCCACTCGCGTCACCCACCGCCGAACGACGCCTCGTTCATCTGACCTCACCAAAGGGAGGCCATGAGCACCGAGTCCACGCCGAAAGCCCACTTCGCGCTACCGGGCGTTTTGTTCCTCTGCATTCACAACGCCGGACGATCGCAGATGGCCCTCGGTTGGTTCACCCACCTGGCCGCAGGCCGGGCCCAAGCCTGGTCGGGGGGTTCAGCCCCGGCTGCCGAAGTGAACCAGGCGGCTGTGGCGGCCATGGCCGAAGTGGGCATCGATATCGCCAAGGCGAAACCTCGGCGCTGGAGCGACGATGACCTCGGATCGGCCGACGTGGTCGTGACCATGGGCTGCGGTGACGAGTGCCCGGTGGTTCCCGGCACCCGCTACGAGGACTGGCCACTGGATGACCCTGCCGGTATGGGAATTGACGGGGTACGCCCGGTGCGCAACGAGATCGAGCGCCGGGTCAGGGACCTACTGATGCGACTGGGAGTCGACCCAGCCTCCTGAAGGTCCATTATCGGGTCCACCGATCAGGCGGCGAAGACGCTGGCACCTCCCGGGCCGACCAGAAGCCCGACCAGGATGAGGCCGATGCCGTAAAGCATCTGGCCGCGAACCAAATTGGTAATGCCACCGATGACCAGAACGGCGGCCAGCAACCACAGGAGTAGGTACATGCCTGCTTATCTGCCCGGGTGCCCGGTGATGAAACCAATCCAGTGCCGTTCATGGTCACGGCACTAATTTGTCGGCGGCATGAGCGAACACACCCCCAGGGCGGTCGAGCGCCACTGCGACGTCGCCGTGATCAGTGGGTCGGCCTCCGCCCTGGCGGCCGCAACGGTTCTCGGGCGTCAGGGACGTTCTGTCATCGTCGTCGACGAAAGTCAGGTCGACGAGACCAGGGCGGACGACGCCGTTCGGGCCGACCATGACTCCAGAGTCCACGGGCATGACCAGGGCGACAGCCGGAGCACTGCACCCGCGGTTTTGAACGCCGGCGTCCGTGAGGAGGTTCGAAGCTACGGCGGCGAGATCCTTGTCGGTCAACCCATCCGAGTATCCCGGATCGACGGTGAACTCTTCCGGGTGGAGCTACCCGGCGGACACGCTGTCGTTGCCCGGCGGGTCCTGGCCGATCCCGGCGAAGCCGATGGCGGCCAGGCGGGCGCAGCACTCGAAGCCAGTCTGGCCGCCGAGGACGACAGCGTCCCGCCTCGCCCGTCGGCCAACCAGGCCGATTGGGACCACCGCTACGGGGGCGACCCATTGTGGAGTGGCAATCCCAACGGCACCCTGGTCAACGAAGTTCGTGGCCTCGTGCCCGGGCGGGCTCTCGATGTCGGGGCGGGCGAGGGGGCCGACGCCCTGTGGCTGACTGAACAGGGTTGGTCCGTTACGGCCACGGATGTCTCTCAGCGGGCCCTGGCCCGGGTCCAGGCCGAGGCCCAACGCCGAGGGGTAACCATCGAGTGTCGCCAGGCCGACGCCAACCAGCCGGGCGGGTTTGAACCCGAGGCCTTCGACCTGGTCTCGGCTCAGTACGCCGCCATCCCCCGCTCCCCGGATTGCCGCGGTGTAGCCAACCTGGTCAACGCCGTGGCCCCAGGTGGAACCCTGCTGGTGGTGAGCCACGACCCCGAGGCGATGAGGCCAAAGTTCGACCCGGGCCAACCTCGGATGTTCGACCCCGATGCCTACGTCCGGGTCGAGGACTTCAAAGCGGCGCTGGCCAACTCACCTGATTGGGACATCGAACTTCAAGAGAAGCGACCCCGCCCACCCGGGGCGGTCTCCGCCTCCCATCACGTCGACGACGTCGTACTGCGCGCCCGCCGTCGGCCCAGGTGATGGTGGCTTGCCGCAAGACAAGATCTGCTGAGAGGCCGCAACCATGAAGCCACTGATGTCCTGAGTTCGATAGGGCCGTTGGCCCCTGCTGACGCGTTCTGCCAGATTCCGGAACATCGGTTTCTCCGCTCAGTTGCGCACGGGCGAAGACGTACATGATCTGCGCCGTTCTCGACTGCGAACCTTCGGCGCTACTGATCCCCGAGCCGGACGAGGTAGCGGCGCGCCGGCCGCAGCACACACAGACCGCCGAGGCAACGTCGTCGTCGAGGGTCCCGCCGCGCTTCGGCAACTTGCGTTCGGCACCGCCAGTGTGAAGGAGAATTTTGACCATGTGTGGCAAAGCGGTGGTCATTCGATTCCGCCCGTCGGGAGCGGTCGAGCCATGCATGCGACGGTGAGCCTGAGGGTCCTCCACCGGACCGGCCAGCGATGACTGTGCTCGCCGTCCGTCCGCTCGCTGCGCCCCCTGACGTCAGCATCACGGTCCCCGGCTCCAAGAGCATCACCAACCGGGCTCTGGTCGTTGCCGCTCTGGCCGCTGGCCGCAGCGACCTTTCGAAGGTTCTGATCAGCGACGACACCGACGCCATGCTGAGGTCCCTTCGGCGGCTGGGACTGCGCGCCGAGGCTGATATCCCCGCCTGCCGGGTGGAAGTAAACGGTTGGGACGGCCGCGTCCCGCCCGGTCCTGCGACCGTCGACGTCCGCCAGGCGGGGACAGCCGCCCGCTTCCTGCCGCCTCTGCTCGCCCTCGGCCAGGGCACCTACACCGTCGACGGTTCCTCCCAGATGCGGTCCCGTCCCCTGGCCGACCTGGTGGCGGCTCTGCGGGAGTTGGGCGTGGCTGTGAAGGGCGATGGACTGCCGCTTGACGTCGTGGCGACGGGCGGCGTGCGGGGCGGGCAGGTGACGGTGGGCGGCTCGGCCACCAGCCAGTTCCTGTCCGGTCTGCTCCTCAGCGGACCCTACTTCTCCGAAGGCCTTGACCTGATCGCCGCGGGCCACACGGTGAGCCGTCCCTACCTGGCCCTCACGGTAGCGACCATGGCCTCGTTCGGGGTGAACGTGGAGGTGCAGGACGGTCGAAGGTTCCGGGTCCGCCCCGGCCAGCGCTACAGCGGCACCCGGTTCGCCATCGAGCCCGACGCCAGCGCGGCGTGCAACTTCTTTGCCGCCGCCGCCATCACCGGCGGACGGGTGAGGGTAAACGGGCTGGGTCGCAATTCGGTCCAGGGCGATCTTCGCTTCGTGGACGTGCTGGAACGGATGGGCGCCGAGGTGAGGCGCACCGACGGGTTCATTGAGGTCGTCGGCCACCCCCTCGAAGGTGTCGAGGAGGACCTGGCTGATTTCTCCGACGCTGCGCCCACCCTCGCGGTCACCGCCGCTTTCGCCAGCACGCCGACTCGCATCACTGGCATTGGCTTCATCCGGCGGAAGGAGTCCGATCGCGTCGGCAATGTGGTTGCGGAGCTGAGGCGGTGCGGCATCGGGGCCAAGGAGGAACCCGACGGCATGGTGATCCACCCCGGGAATCCAAAGCCGGCGGTGGTCCATACCTACGACGATCATCGAATGGCCATGGCCTTCTCGCTGTTCGGATTGGTGGCCGAAGGCATCGCCATCTCTGACCCCAGCTGCGTTGCCAAGACGTTCCCCGGCTTCTTCGCAACTCTCGACCGGCTTCGCTGAACGGGGCTTTTTCTGGCCTCGGACCGCCAGGAGAGGTCGTGCGCTTGGGATTCGAAGCCGCCGTCGATGCTTCGTCCTTCGATCAGTCGACCTCGGTTCGGTCCTCTCCATCGGTCACGGCGAGGCGGACGAAAGCAGGGCCTGTTCGCGTGCGGTCGACGTGGAGTCCCGCTTGGCGGAGGGCCGCCTCGAAGGCGGCCAGGACGCGACCCACGTCGTCGATGGAGGTTGTGAAGAAGTCGAGGTCTCTGGTCGTCCGGTCGACGTCACCTCGCAGAACGAGGGCGGCCCCTCCGGCAAGCACGAAACCGGACGTCTCTGGGAGCGATAGCAAGACACGGGCCACTCGCTCCTGTAGCGCACTCAGCAACGCGAGGTAGACCGGCGCCGATCGACCCAGCTGGACCACGCGCGCCGAACCTCCGCCGGCAGCACCAGCTCGTCCCACATTTCCAGGAGCTTCTCTGCCTCCACGTAATAGCGGACGTCGTCCTCGGTGCCTTCCCGCAAGACCTGCTCGTAGACGCGGGCCCGATCCTTCCGGTCATGAAGGTCGTACCTCTTAGCGGGCCCGCTCCAACGGCACGGCGACAGGACGGCATTCGCCCACATCGCCTCATTGGTCTCGGTTCCGAGACCCGAGTCGGATCATCTCACTGGCCGATCCCTCACAACCGGCCGATCTCGTGTTCGAACACCGCGAGTGCCACGGGATCACGTTCAATGAGACCGTCGCTGTGCCGCTCGTCCTCAATCAGTTCACGATATCCGCACCTCATCGTCCACCGCGTCCATAGGTCGCTTCCGCTCGCTGAGATGCCATCGCCGAGGGCGAATATCCAGCCCGCGGGGACCGGCTGTGGTTGAAGCTCAAAGAGTGCAGCGGGGCACCAACTCGGAAGACCGTCGTCATCTTGGACCAGGAACTGCAATATCGTCTCCCAGATACCCACGCCTGCAACTCGATAGTGGCGACCGGGTGTGACCGCGTGGGCCTCATCAATATCTGTGAATCGTCCCCGTTGATGGTCGGGCAACTCGCTAGATGGGTCTGCCCCTATACCGGTTGACTCCATCTACTGTGAGGAGCAGATCCTCGCTGGAAGGAGCCGATCATGGCCAAAGCATTCCCGTTGGAGTTCCGTCGTGACGTTGTTGCCGTGGCTCGCACGGGTGAAGCCTCGTTGCGACAGGTGGCCAAGGACTTTGGCATCTCCGAAGCCTGCCTGCACCGATGGCTGAAGCTGGCTGACGTTGAAGGTGGCTCGGGACCGGTAAACAGCTCGG
>JBQTHD010000050.1:0-29389 GCA_052390275.1 Acidimicrobiales bacterium
CGCCCCAGGTGGGGCCGCCACCAGCGGCCCCTGCCCGCCGAGCCCCTGACGGCCGGCCAGGGCCGCGGCCAGCACTTCCACCTTCTGGCGGTAGGCCTCGGCTTCGGCCGGTCCGCAGAAGAGCCGCCCCAGAACCAGTTCCTCGCCGCGCCGCCCGGTGATCGGGTCCAAAAGCTCGACCTGATAGCGGACGGTGGCGGCCCCGCCGCCGGGCTCACCGGCGAGGAGCATGGCCTTGCCCGGCTGGACCGACAGCACCCGACGCCGGGACCCAGCGCCGGAGAACATGGCCCGGTCGAGGACCTCAGCCATCGGACCCGAGTCGAGAGCCAGGGCCAGCCCGGGGATGGCCTGGCCGATGGCACCTGCGGTCCGTGGGTCCAGGTCAAGGAGTGGGGAAAGGGCCGGTGCGGTGGTGCCCGCCTGGGTTGGCGGGGCATTGCCGGTAGTCGGCGCCGCCGGCAACTCGGGTTCGGAGGGGCCGACGGGGTCCGGCAAGGTTGCGGAGGGACCGGGGGATGCACCAACCCATTTGGGATCGGGGATGCTCACTGGTCCGCTGGCCGACGGGTCGTCGCCTCGTCCGAGCGCCGGGGGCCCGGTCGCGAGCGGGGCCGACGGGCGTGGTCCGGTCGAGGACGGCCGACCTGGTCCTGCCCCAAGGGGCCCGACAACCGGGACAGACCCGGACAGGTCCGCCAGGCGCTGGCTCAGTTGGCGGCCGTACTCCCGGAACGAGCCCCGCCGGCGGCCCCTGCCCGCCCCATGCCCGGAACTGAGGGCGGGATGCCAACCCCCGTTGGAATCGGCATTGATACCCGCAGTCGCCTCCCCACCGGGAGAGCGATCGTTGCCGCTGTCGGCACCGCTGCCTTCGCTATCGGGAGAGTCGAGGTCGGCGGCGGGGACCTCGGGAACCTCTGGAGCTGCCACCAGGCCGGAAAGGGCACAGAAGTCGGCGTAGGGCCCGGGCTCGGCCAGCAACTGGCGATGGCGTCCCTGCTGGACGATCTGGCCGGCCGCGAGGACCATGATCAGGTCGGCCGATTGAACCAGGTGGAGGTCATGGCTGATGATGAGGGTGGTCTTGCCCTGCATCAGGGTCTCCAGGGCCCGGATGACCTGCTCGGAGGCGGCCGAATCCAGTCCGGTGGTGGGCTCGTCGAGGATGAGGATGGGCGTGTTGCGAATGAATGCCCGGGCGATGGCCAGTCGCTGGCGCTGGCCCCCGGAAAGATTTGCCCCCCTCTCGCCCAACACGGTGTCGTAGCCGTCGGGGAGTTCCAGGACGAACTGGTGGGCCTGGGCCTTGATGGCGGCCTCCACCACATCCTCCTGGCTGGCGTCCTCCCGCCCGTAGGCGATGTTCTCGGCCACCGTCCCGCTGAACAGGATGGTCTCCTGCAGGACCACGCTGACCTGGGCCCGAAGGGAGTCGAGGGTGAAGTCGGCAATGTCGGTCCCGTCGAAGCGGACCTGGCCCTCGTCAGGGTCATAAAGACGCGGAATCAGTTGGGCGATGGTGGATTTCCCCGCGCCGCTGGCCCCCACCAGGGCCACCACCTGCCCGGGTTCGAGTTCGAAACTGACACCCGTGAGCGCCACTCGCTTAACCGGTCCCCCATCTCCGGTCTCGGCCTCGGCCGCGTCCTCGGCGTCGAGTTGGTAGCTGAACGAGACGTTGTCGAAGGCGACCCGCCCGGTCAGCGCCGGCGCCGCGATGGCTCCGGGGCGGTCAGCCACCGCGTACTCCCGGTCCAACACCTCGGCGATGCGTTCGGTGGCAGCGAAGATCTTGCCGATCACCGTCCATTCCCGGATGATCTTGCGGGTGGGCTTGAACATGTTCTGGATCAGGATGACGAACAGCACCAGCGTCCCGACGGTGATGGCTTCGCTGTCAAGGAGGGAGATGCTCAGCCAGGCGACGATGCTGATGACCACCGCCTCCATGACGGCCACCACCCAACTGAAGCGGGCCTTGAGCCCGGCGGTCTCCAGGGCCGCCTCCATGGCGCTGCGGCTGTGATCGGCGAAACGCTTCTCCTCGTAGGCGCTGCGACCATACGTTTGGATGACCCGGATTGAAGAGAGCATTTCCGAGGCGGTATTGGCCAGATCACCCTCCCGAGCCCTCAGCTTCTTGCTGGACACTTTGATGCGCTGGGAGAAGTAGTTGGAGACAAACGAAAGTATGGGAACGATCAAGATGGCCACGATGGCCACCTGCCAGGATTTGTAGAACAAGAAAGCCAATGTTCCGACCAGGACAAGGATGCTCCCGGCGAGGTCGCTGACCGAGTCGACCACGAAATCCTCGACGTCGCGGACGTCGCTGGTTACCCGGGTGATCATGTCCCCACTGCGGCGGTGGCCGTGGAAGGCCAGGGACAGCCGATGAAGCCGCTGGTAGAGGGCCTGGCGGGTGTTGTAGCCCAGGGTCCGCCCTCCGCGGGCCAGGCTGATCTCGGCCCAAGAATCGGCCAGGCTGTTGAACATGGTCAAAAGAATCAGCCCCACGGTCAGAATCAGCAACGTCTCAACCCGGGGCGACTGCAAAAACGGTGCTTCGATGAAGTCAAGCGGTGGGCGTTTGGAGTTGAAGTAGTCGATCAAATAAGCGATTGGATAGGGCTGAAATATAGAGCTGACCGCTTCAACTGTTAAAAGGAACAGGGACCATAGGTACACGCGCCGACCACCGGAGTAGGTGGTAAGTAGCCGCACCACTCGCTTGAGTTCACTCTCGGGCTTCTTCTTCCTGCCGCCACGTCTCGGCGGCTTGCTCACAGCCACGTCCGCCTCGGCCGCCGGCGCTGGGACAACCCCGGCTACCTGGTCCCAGAAGTCCGCTTCACCATCTTCGGCTGAACCACCATGACCGGCCCCCGGGGACTGGTTGATCCCATTCTCGGCCGGCCCACCGGGTGGTGAGCCGACGTCGACCCGGGAACTCGCCGGGTCGACCTCCCGGCCGTTGGCCGGAGCGCTCGGTGCTGCACCAGCGGCGCCCCGACCGTGCCCGTTGCCTCGGCCGCCGGCGGGTTGCGGCCTGGCCCGGTCGGCATCGGTGGTCACCTGGTTCCCCTCAACTGGGCCCATCAGATCACCTCCAATCGCCCGGCCGGCCTGGTCCATCCAGGCGGATCCCAGTCCTCTCCGGCCAGAACCGTGGCCGCTCGTTCCACTAACCAACCCGGTAGGGGCGATCGGGGGGAGCGTGCAAAGGATCGAAGGGCCTTGCGAACCAGCGATGACGCCCGGTGCCAGGCCACCCGAGCCTCCCAACCACCTCCGGTCGCGGCCCCGAGTTGTCGCAGGGCGTCACAGTACGCGTCCAGGAACACCGACTGGGGCGTCGGGTGGGTTTTCGTTCGCAACCCCTCGGGTTTGCCAGCGCCAGGCCTCGGTGACCAGCGGCGGTCGGTCACGGGGCGGATCCGGTCCTTGTCCAGGGCGGCCAGAAAGGAGCCAACGTCAATGGCCGGGTCGCCGTGGCCGCAGTGGTCCAGGTCGACGAGGGCGGCACCGGTGGGATCGATGAGGAACTGCGACGGCTTGGCGTCGCCGTGCACCAGGCCGACGGGGGTGGAGTCCACCGCGGCCGATGCCGCCGCCAGGTCGGCAACCACAGCAACCAACCGACGATCAAGGTCGGGCCTCAACCACGCCAGGGCTCCGGCCCGGCCGGCGAAGCGGTCCAGTTCGACCAGCCCACCCCGGGGGCGGTCGACCACCGCACCCAGTTGGTGGAAGGCCGCCAGGGCGCGAGCCGCTTGAACCAGGCCCCGCTGGGCCCGAGCGGTTCTCCAGAACCCCGCGGGCGACGGTCCCAGCCATTCGAGCGGAGATCCCGCCACCCCCCAGGACACGACCACCATTCGATCAGGGCACCAGCCCAGGGTCGGGGCCAGCCGCAGCCCCAGACTCGAACAGCCAACCGTCGGTGCCCCCGCGTCCGGGGCCGCCCCGTTCCCGGGAGACCGGCCGACTTCGGGCCGGTGGCCGTCGGCCTCCAGGCTGCACTGGCCACCCAGGCTCCACTGGCCACCCAGGCTCCACTGGCCACCCGGGCTCAGCCGACCCCCCAGGCGGGACGCGGCCAGGTAGGCGTTGGTGGCTTTGGTTGTCGAGGAGTACGCCTTGGCGAAGAGCCTTACCGAGCGGGTGGACGATTCTGAAGCGACCCTCACCGCCCAGGCCACGGTGGCCCGCTGGCCAGGTCGATACCGCACCACCCGGGCCCCGACACACCTGGGGCCGGACCCGAGCAGGCCGGACGACCCTGGGGCGTGAAGTCCTGCTCCTCCTGGCTCGAGACCGTTGCCTCCGGGCGTATCGCCGCCGCCGGACTGCAGTCGGCCAAGTAGATCGGTTACTGCCGCAGGTTCCATCAATTCCTCCAGCCCCCCCAGCCCGGGGTCGTCGGGAAATACCCGTCCGACCAAACCGTCACCCAGGTCAAGCGGGCGGTACCGGCCAGGAGACGAGGGGTCCGCCGATTCGGCTGCCGGGTCCTCGGGGTCGAGGCCAGGCGAGCCTGATGGCGCGGTCAAGGCGGCAGACGGCGCAATCCTGGTTCCAGGGGCCGCCAGGGAATGGCGCAGGCTGACTCGGGAGTCTCCCGCCCGCAGGAGCGCGTTGATGGATCGGCCCGGCTCGTACTTGAGGTCCAGAAGCTGAACCACCGAGTTCCGATCCAAGCCCAGCGCAGTGCGCAACGCCACATGAATCGGCTCGGATGGCCAGGCGCCCAGCCGTCGATCGGAGCCCAGGAGCCGATCGAGCAGTCGGCGTTCCGCTTCCCGGCCGGCGGCATCAGGGTCGAACAAGGATGCAAGCCGCCCGGCGGCCAGGGCTGAGTCGAACCCGGCCTCCACCGTCTCCCGGGCCGCCTTCCCCAGGCAGGCCCGCAGACCGGCATCGCCCAGCGCCCGGGCCAGGTGGGCTGCGGCCATGTCCACGTCGCGAGGTGGGCTGACCAGAGCGTTCTCACCGGGCCGAACCAGATCACCGATCCCGCCAGCGGAGGTGGTGACCACAGCCAGACCGCAGGCCATCGCTTCCACTAGAACGTTGGGCACCCCATCTCGATCGCCGTCGTCGGTGACGAAGGGGGTGAGGGCGAACACGTCAGCCCGCTCCATCAGGTCCACGACTCCGGCGGCCACCATGGACCCGACGAAATGAACCGAGCTGGCCAGACCCAGGCGATCCCGCTGGTCCGCCAGTTGATCCTGGAGGGGACCGTCACCCACGATCGTGGCCTGGAAGGGGATCCCCCGAGCGGTCACCAGAGCCAGGGCTTCGAGGAGATCGCCGAAACCCTTCTTCTCCACCAAACGCCCTACGGCCAGCAGATGGGGTGCCTGGTCAGCCGCCAGGCCCGGCCGGCGGCGGCGGGGGGAGAAGGTGCCCAGGTCGACGCCGTGGTGGATGAGGTGAAGGAGGGGGTGGAGCCGGGCCGGCAGCACCTCACGCAGGTACTCCAGGTTGGGGCCACAACAGGTGACCACCGCGGTCGCCGGTTCGCATCGGGCGATCAGCGCCGCCGGCGGGACTCCGTAGAGATCCCGGGCATGGGCGGTGAGACTGAAGGTGGTTCCCAACAGTTCGGAGGCGAACCAGGTCACCAGAGCCGGATCGTGAGCGAAGTGGGCGTGCAGGTGGGGGAGAGGTGCCGCATCGGACAGCCGGGAATCGAGCAGGTCGGCCGCCACCATCACCGCGGCCTCGAAGCACCCGAGGGTGGCAGCGGTGGCATAGCCCGCGGCCAGATCCGGACTCCGGGCAGCCAGAGCGAAGATCCGGCCGTAGGCGGCCGGGTCGTGGGCGATGACTCTGCGGTGGCGGCGGGCCCGGGCGGCAACAGATTGCAGTTCGGGCCCGTCCAGATACCGGATGGCCGCTTTTACCTGGGCCACCTGGGGCTGAATGACCGGCTCGCCGGCATCCACCAGGGCGAACAACTCGATCCTGGCCCCCGCGGCCTCCAGGGCCAGCACCTCGTTGAGAACGAAGGTCTGGGAGAGGCGGGGCCAACTGCGCACCACGTAGGCCACCTGCGGCCCCTCGACCCGGCCTTCGCTCGGGGGCAGCGGAACTGGTTGGCTCCCGCCATCGGGGCGGGGACTCGGCGGGTCATGCGCGGCGCCGGGTTCGACAGGTGCACCCCCTGGCCAGGGGGCCCGCCAGGTCACGCGAGGGCCTCCAGACCCCAGTCAACGACGGCGGCGGCCTGGGTGATCTGGTCGGACCGGGAACCGGGACGAGGTCCGGGGCCGCGACCCTGCGCTATCTGTCGAGCCAGTTTGGCCGCGATCAGGCCCCGCAGGGGTCCAAGGCGCTGGTGGTCATCCCATCCGCAGGCCCGGGTGTAGGAGCCCAGCATGGTCTCCCAGGCCGCGGATGCCCGGGCCGGCGGCCACGCCCCCCGCAGACCGAGCAGGTCACACGAGAGGCGAAAGTGGGCCAGGTCGTAGGCCGGTTCCCCCCATCGGCACTCGTCGAGGTCGATGACGGATACGGCTGTGCCCCGTACGAGCACGTGGTCGGGATGAAAGTCCTTGTGGATAAGGCTGGTCATTCGCTCTGAACCCCCGGAAAGGCGCCGGTCGCCCGCCAGGGCCCGGCCCAGAGCGGCGGCCCGGGTGCCGGCCGGACCCAACTCCCGGTCCACCAACTCCGTCCACGACACCGCATTGGCCACCTCGTGGCTCAGGTCCAGAGTCCGATCAGCCCCTGGTCGCGTTCGATGAACGGCCGCCAGCCAGCGGCCGGCCTGAGCCACCCCCGCCTCGAAGTTGGCGGCATTTCGTCGGTCGGTGGCTCCGACGGGATCGGCGCCAGGACCTGCCGCCGGGCCGATCTCCGAACCGGTACGGCCGAGATCGCTCAGGCTGATTCCCTCCACCGGAAGATAGACAACCGCTCCCGCCGGGAGCACCAGCGCCATGACCCGGGGGACGCCGAGGTCCGCCTCGCCCACCAACGCGTCGAACAACTCGGCCATCACTCCGCCGACCCGGACGGCCTGGGCCAAGTCGGCGTAGACCTTGGCCAGGACTGTTACCGGCCGGGGTCCACCCAGGCGAAGGGAGACGAGGCTCCGTGCCGGCTTGGAGGTCACAACTGTCGACTCCAGGATCGGCGAGGTCTCCAGGAGGGCATCGGCAACCAGATCCAAACGGTCGGCGACCCATTGTGGAGCCGGATGCGTGGCGACCGGGGTCATCGGCCGGAACGGGCGGGCGGCCGGCGGGCCGCAGCAGCGGGTGGGCGTTGCGCGGTCGGCTCGTCGGCCGGGAGGGGCACACCGACCAGCCGGCGGACCAGCGGCCACTCGGCTCCGAGCGGCTTGGTGAACCTGGTGGCGGCGATCCTCAAACGAAAAGCCCGGCGAGCCAGGTCCAGTCGGTGTTCCGACAGATTCCCTCCCGCCGACTGGTAACCCTCCAGCAGCCAACCTGGGGCCGCTTCCGACAGCGGCTCCCAGGCCGGGTTCCGGACCGCCTTCCAGTCCAGATAGGCCAAGAAGTTGGCTGCGTCGATCTCGGGTGCCGCCCTGGCCGAACCGTCCAGGTCGATCATGACCGTCCGGCCCGAACCGCCAAACAAATGGTCGGCCCGAAACGAGCCATGGCTGGGCACCTCCGGCCCGTCGGTGTCCTGCCATTCCCTTTCGGCCCGCTCGATCTCAATGGCAAGTTCCTCGGCCAGATGCCCATCGTGGGCCGCCACTGCCCCCAGGGCTCGAGTGGCAGCGCCGGTGATATCGCTCAGATCCCGTCGGCCGGGTAGGGGCGGCCCGTGGATGTGAACGCCGGCGAGATCCCGGCCGGCCCGGGTGACCATGGATGAATCCGGCGGCGCAAGACACCGGCCAAGTCGAGCGCTAAGGGGCTCTCCCGCCGCCGCGGGCTGAAGCACCAGATGCAGTTCCTCGACGACCACCACCGGGTGACAGACGGCGGGAAGTTCCTGGTTGGCTACGCCGGCAGCGTGCCAGGCGGACATCCTTTCCGCCAACGTTTCGGCCCGGCGTCGATCCGAGAAGATCTTCCCGAAGATGACGCTGGGACCGGCCTCGGACACTGTCGTGTACCGCAGAACGGTTCGGTCTCCCGGCCGCTGGGACACCGTTTCCACCCTGACTGTGTCCGGGTGGACGCCCAGAACCCGACCCAGGTGGGCGGCCATTCGGTGGCCATCTCCGGCCAGCGCCGCGGGCGGCAGGGCCGGATGGGGTCGGCTCGAAACAGAGGGGAACACGGTCGAGGGCGCTATCGGGGGCCGGTGGTTCCCATCAGGCCAAGCCTGAGACTGAGGGCCTCGGCCTCCGCCAGCAAAGATGTCACCGAGGTGCTCCACGCAGGGTGGTCGACCCGAACGCGCCGAGCGGCCAGCTTGACCATGAAGATGGTCTCGAAGGCCTCCACCCGGCGGGCAAGATCCGAGGCGGGGGAAAGCCCGTAGCCGGCGAGGAAGGGGCTGACGGTCGCGTCCAGGTCGTCTCGGTCGCCAAGGCGGAAGCGGATGCGCAGGTCGGCAAGGAACTTGCCCAGGTCGAAAGCAGGATCGGCCAGCGTGGCCGAGTCGAAGTCGATGAGGGTGGCCCTGGTCGGGGTGACGAAAACGTGCTCGGCTTTGAAATCGCCGTGGGCGAAGAGGCTGGGTGCGCCGCCCATCTCGGCCAAAGCCGACAGAGATCTGTCCAGAATGCCATCGACCGTCCCCGTCAGATGGGGCAGGAGTCCAGTCACGTGCGACCCCGCACGACGGGCAGCGGCGGCCTCCTGGTGGGCGTGGCGGTGGCTCAAAGGGGACGGACCGGCTGGCGCTTCGGTGTGGAGCCGGGCCAGAAGGGACCCTGCTCGAAAAAGCCCGCCAGCGGCTTGGGGAGACTTCTGGACGAGAAGGGCCAGCAGGGGGCGGCCGGCAACGCGCGGGTAAAGCGACACCCGGTCGGGACGTATCCAGTGAGAGGCGGCCCCGATGCAGAGGTCGTCCGGACCTGAGCTCAGGGCCTGCCGGGCGGCGACCTCGGCCCAGCCAGCCACGCCCGGGCGCTGTGCTGCAACACCCCGCTCGTCTCCTGCCGGCAGCGGTCCCGCCGGCGACGATCCTGCCGGCGACGGTCCTGCTGGCGTGAGACCCGGCCCCAACGGCCCCGTCTCCGGCCGTCTGGTCCCCGACGAGCCGGTCTGTCGCGACATCCCTTCTGATCCCGCTTGCCCTGCGGGCGCGGGCACTGGGGGCCGCGGCACTGACAACGGCTCTGGCGGCCGGGCCACCTTGGCAAAGATCGTCTCCATCCCGGGCCCGGAGCCCCGGCGGTAACGGAGGACGTGCCGTTGGCCCGGCCGGTAGCGAACGGCCCGAACCGATATCGGCCCTTCGGCTCCTGAGGGGAGAAAAGAGGCGACATGGGCCGGGTCGCACAGCCGAAGGAGGTGGGAGAAGGCCGGATCGAACGGGCTGACCTGCAGGCGCAGACCTTCGGCCGGCAAAAAACTGTGCAACCCCACGAAGGGGAACAACGCCCCGCGGTCGGCGGCCTCCTCCAGGAGCCCATCAAGAGTCTCGCCGGATCCGGGATCGCTGGATCGCGGTTCGCTGGAGCCCGCTTCATGTGCCCCCGTGTCGCCGGTCACCGGAGGTGTCCAGGTAACGGCCACCCACCGGACAGGGCGGCCGGGCGCGTCCACGTAGACCTCGTAGTAGGCCGAGAGTCGGCGGTTGGGCTTGAAGTTGACCCGGCGAAGGCGGGTACGGCACGAAACTCCACCGAGCAGCCCGGCCAACTGCTCCCGATGGGCCCGGGAGCGCAGAACAGCTTGGATCGCCTGGCTTCCAGCCCGCCCCGAGAGGGCTTCGGCCAGGTCGATCAACAGGCCGCCGGCCGGGTGGAACCTGGGACGGCCCGCAGAGCCGGAGCCGGTACCTCTGGCGCCCACGCGGGTGGGGTGACCAGGGGCTGAGCCGACGCGGGCGGGGCGGAGCTGAGAACTGAGTTGAGGTGTTCGACCGCCAGTCCCAGGCCCCCGAAGTCCGGCGCGGTCGCGGGAACCCGCCCCCCAAGTTCCAGACGGTCCAGTACTGCGTGGGCCAGAGCCCGGGACGAAAGTTCAGCCGGGTCCACCAACCCGGCCCAGTCCCTCTCGGCGAACAAGCCGGAGCGAAGTCGTTGCTCGGCACTCGGGCCGCGGCGCGGGACCAGCACCAGGGGAGTGCCCGACCGGAGGATCTCGACGGTCGTGTTGTAACCGGCCATGCTCACCACGAGGTCGGCGGCGGCGATGTGGCCGAACATGTCTGGAGACGAGGTTCTGACCTGCACTGGGAGGCCGGCGGATCGGGCCACCAGGTCCCGGCGCAGGGAAGTCGGCATGAACGGCCCGGTGATGATCAGCAGCGATGCGGCCACCGACTCCCTGATCTCCGGGAGCGCACGCAGGAGGCTGTCCATCAACGGGTAGGCATCGTGGCCGCCACCGGCCATGGCCACGATGAGCTGGCTGTTTCCGCTTCCATTGAGACACCGGGACCGGATCCGTCGCGCGTTGCGAGCCGCGTTCGGGGCGCACACGTAACCGCAGTAGCGAAGCCTTCCGGCGGTGGCGGGGCCCCACCGGTACTGGTGGGCGACGTCAAAGACGTTGCGGGACCCGTAAACCAGGACGCTGTCGTAGTAGCGGTCCACCGCCTCGAACGCACCCTCGGTGGCCCAGTGGTGGTGGGTGACCTCGGGGGCGTCGAGGATGTCGCGCAGTCCCAGCACCACCTTGGTGCTGGTGCGGCTGAGGATTTCCAGGGTGCTGAGCAACTCACCGCTGGCGCCGTGAGGCATGTGATCCACCAGGACCAGGTCCGGACGAAAGCCAGTGGCCACGCTGGTGATCAGCCCTCGTCGCAGGGCCAACAACTCGCCCGAAGCCATGGGCAAGGACAGGGCCTGCCAGGTCGGGCCGGTCTTGAGCAGCGAAGGGAGTTTCAGATAGTCGTGGTTGGGGGCCATGCCAAAGAAGGTCCCCAGAGGCGAATCCGACACCGTCAGAACGGCCGCGTCCGGCCGGACTCGGAGAAACTCGTTGGCAATGGAGGTGGTCCGCCTCAGGTGCCCGAGGCCGAGGCCGTCCTGGGAGTAGATGAGGAGGCGGGGCCCGGTGGTCGAGCGCGGTCGGGACGGGTCCCATCCCAGCTGGATGGCCCGATGCTCTGCCGTAGTGGCTATGGACTCCCCAGTCCCAGTCATGTCCACTGTGCCCGCCTCTTAGTCAATGCACCTCAACCCGACGCACCGCAACCCGACGCACCGCAACCCGACGCACCGCAACCTGAACCACCCCACTTGCCCGACAGCCACGTTCAACGAACGCTCCGTTTCACGCAAGCTCTTCCACGAAACGCACCGTCCATCTGCACCGTCCCAGGGCCACAGGCCGAAACCGAGTGCTGCGGGATAGCTGACCGGCCGATGTCCGGTTCCGGACAGTACCAGAGGCCGTCGCCAACCCGTGGCCTTGCGTTCACGCTTCGTGGTCGCCTGTTCGCGCTGAGGATGCTTTTCCGCACCCGGCCAAGACCGGGCTCGCGCCTGACCGCCAAGATTCAGCGCCGGGGATAGCGGTGGCCACGGTGGCCGCGTGTTAGTTGCGAAGCGGACCACTAGATTCCCGATAGCGGGCAACAGTGCGGGGGGTTGGGTGGGTTGGTGAGTCGAAGACTCCGTCTGGTTGCGGTGACACTGTTGGGTGGAGTCCTCACGGCGTGCCCGTCGATGTCCGACGAAGGCGCGAGTACGACGACGACTTCGGCCGCCGAGCGGTCGACACCCGATCCCACTGTCGCTATCGCTGCGCCGCCGCTCACTCTCAAGCAGAAGGATCTGCTTGAGAGGGTCCTTCCCAGCCCGCAGTGCCCCGCCGCCAGCCCGCGTCGTCCGGCAGCCTCCCCACTCCAAGTGGAGGTCGAGGTCAGCCGTGTGCTCGATTCCTGCCTAGTTCTTTCGTACGAGCGGGTGAGCCTCGACGACCTCGACGCGCGACTCGATGAGCTGCTGGCCGAGCCCGAGGTGGTGGCAGCGAGTCCCCTCACCTACGAGGTCACGCCGACCGCTTTCGTCGAGTCCGAGGCCACCTCGAAAGACCAGTGGGCGCTCGAGGTGCTGAAGGCGCCGAGCGTCACGGACTGGAACTGGCCTCGGGGCAGCACCGTCCGGGTGGCCGTCCTCGACAGCGGCGTCGCTGACCACGGCGACCTTGAAGATCGAGTGGTCGAGCGGTGGAACCCGGGCGGCAGCCCCAGGGACCACGGAACCCACGTCGCCGGAATCGTTGCAGCGGCCCTCGGCAACCGAAAGGGATCGGTCGGTTTCGCCCCAGGCGTCGAGATTCTGGACGCGACGGTGACGCCTCGTGGCTCGGTGGCGGGCGCACTCAACTGGGCGGTGAACGAACGGGCGCAGGTAGTCAATATGTCCTTTTCCATGGGCGCCCTGAGCCAACAAGAGATCGAAGCCGCGGTTGGCCCCAGTCTCGACCCGAAGAGCCCGTGGGCTTCGACAGTCAGCGCCCTCGCGCTCGCCCAGAAGGAGGGTGTCGTCCTCGTGGCCGCCGCTGGGAACTGCGGCGACCTCTCCGACCCCCAACCTGGCTGCTCACGTCCGGGCGACAAAGCCAAGCGGTTCATACACAACGCTCGGATCATGCCGGCGGTGTACCCGGGAGCGATCGTCGTCTCCAACACCGACCGCAACGACAGGAGGTCGGCTACCTCCTCGCAGACCAGCGACGTTGACGTGGCAGCCCCCGGCGACAGGATCGTCTCCCTCGCCGAGAACAGCGGTACGACTGAGATGACCGGGACATCCATGGCTGCCCCACACGTCGCCGCTGCGGCCGCCATCCTGCTTTCAGGCGACGGGCCCCTCGCCGGGTCCTCCGACCGGGCCGGCCGCTCCGCGCTCGTTGGCAACGTCCTGCGCACGACGTCGGTGGACTTGGGGGCTTTGGGTCGCGACGACGCATTCGGCACCGGCCGTCTCGATATAAACGCCGCGCTGAAGGCGGCCAAGGAGTACACCGACACCTTTACGGAGGGAAGCAAACGCAGGCTGAGGACCGTTCTCGTCATCGACGTTTCCCCTTCGATGCAGGACCAAGTTCCCGGCAGTTCCGGGCGTAAGGTCGATGCTGCATTGAAGGCGGCGCTCGACCTCGTCGATCTGGCCCGCGTCGACCAGAGTGACGGCGACGAGCATCTGCTCGGGGTCGTCGTCTTTGGCGGGACGGCAGACGTTCTCATTGAGCCGACAGCCGATCTCGACCGGGTGAAGAAGGTCCTCCAGAACGTCGACATCATGGAAGCGACCAACGTCGCGGCCGGACTGGAGTCTGGCGGCGAACAGGCGAAGGTGGACGGGCCGAGCCGGTCGCTGGTTCTGCTGTCAGACGGCGCCAGCAACCGGGGGTTGACACAGGGTCAGATCACGCAGGACCTGGACCGACTCCGTGGTGACGCGGGGGTGGTGGTCCACACGGTCGCTTTCGCAAAGGAGGGAAGCATCGATGACCGGTTCTTGTGCGACATCGCAACTGCCACCAATGGAACCTGCGCACAGGCGGAAACGACCATCGACCTCCGCCGTGCGTTCGTGGCCAGTCACCACGCCACGAGCGGTGAACTCCTGAGGGACCGAACCATTCCAGTACCGGAGGGTCTGGCCGGAACCGAGCCGGTCCTACTGGACGAGATCGTGGTACCCGGCGGCGTCGCCGAACTGAGGCTGTCCTTAGTTCCCGATGCTGGCCGGCTCCAAGTGCTCCTGACCGATCCGCGCGATCGGACAACCGAAGCGGGTGAATCACAGGACGCGAGCGGTGCCGTCAACTCCGCGGTCGGAGGACCAGCGCCCGGGCGGTGGAAGATCCTGATCCGTCCAGCGGGTGGGGCCGAGGTCTATCCGAACGTCGCTGCGGTCGTTGCGTCAGTTCGGGCTCCGCAGTCCGGGCCCGAGGTCGAGACCACGACCATCCGAGCGGGAGCGGCGGCCGCCGGCGGCGCGGCCGCTGTCGCTGTCATGGTGCTGGCTGTTCCCTGGCCCCGGCCGAGACGGCGGCTGCCCCTTGGTCTCGCCCTCGCGCTCATTGTTGGCGGAGGGATCTTTCTAGTTGTCTGAGATCCCCCGACGGACGATTGACGGCAGGACCTTTGTTCTCGCTACGGGCTTAGGGGTGGGCGCCGGGCTTGTGACTTACCTTCTGGGGGGCCTGATTGGGATAGCCCTCGCTGTCGGCGCAGGCGGGCAGGTGTCTGACTGGAAGCACGGGGTCCGCTACGTGGGCGCCGCTATGAGTTGGATCGTCGGGGCGGAGGCATCAGTCGTCGACCGCGTCGGTGGGGTGGTGGGATTCGGTATGTCGGGGCCCGGGTTTCCCGCGGTGCTCCTTCCCGCCGGGGTCCTCATCGTCGTACTTCGCCGCGAGACCGACCCAGTACGCCTGGCCGCGAAGAGTGCGTCAGCGGTTGTGGCATTCGCCACTACATGCGCAATCGCAGCGGAGGCGGCGGCTCGAGCGGCGACCGCCAGCGATTTCGAGGTAAATGTCGACATGGGAAGCGTTTTCCTCGCCGCGATAGTGGTGGCCGGCGCATCGGGGCTATTCGTCGGGGCTGTCACCATCGGTCGGCCGGTCCATTCCTCGCCTGGTCGGGCCTTGGCGCTCACGGCAAATGCAGTTCGCAGCGCTCGCCGCGGCCTTCTGACCGGTGTGCTCTTGGCTGGCCTGGCGGGGCTGTTCGCCCTGGGGGGCCTCCTTACCTTGGGCAAGGACGGTCGCGAACGAGCCATCGTCGCCGCCAGCGCCCCCCTGAGTCTTGGGGCTCTCAGCGCCGGCACGGCGCTCGTGGCTATCGGCGCGAGCGTCGGCGCTACCGTCAGCCCGGGACTCGACGGCGCTAGCGAGTCGCTCGTGACGATTAGAGCGACAGACTGGTCTGAGGTCCCACCCGACATGCCATCGCTCATCGTTCTCCTGTTGCCTTTGTCGGCTCTGATCCTTCTCGCGGCCGCATCATGGCGAGGACTCCGGCAGGAGCCATCAGGAAACCTGGCCGACCTCGTCGCAGGAGGTGTCGGCTTCACCGGAGCTTTTGCGGCTGTTGCCTTCGGCTTGGCCCTAATCGCCGGGTTCAACGGGTACGCCTATGGCGAGGGCTATATACGGCCGTCCGCCGCTGTACGCCTCAGTGTCAGCGGGTTCGAGTCATTCCGGGCAGCGCTTCTGTTCGGCACGGTCGTAATGATTGCAACCCACCTGGCCTTCGCTCACCGGGCGAGGTTGAAGTTCTGGGGGGTAAGAGCCGCGCCCGAGGAAAACCGTGAACCCCTGACGCCTTGAGGCAGACAATCTCGTTGCCTTGGGACAGACCCTGAATCGGTGGGCGAAGTGTGTCGGCGGCCATTCAATATTGCTGTGGCCAAGGGCGCGTCAGCCAGGCCGCCAGCCAGCAGGTAGCGGTCTGTGGGTGTCATTGTACGAACAGCACTGGTGCGGGTGTTCGTACAACGACACCTGAGGTGGAGGTGGAGGGAATCGAACCCTCGTCCTTCGGGCCCTACGCGGGACTTCTCCGAGCGCAGCCGGCGATGAATCTCAGACGGTTGCTCGCCACCGGCGCCGGCGACCGTCCCAATCAACTGAAGTGTCCCGGCCTGCCCCGTTGACAAGGGCAAACCGGTGATTCCCGCTGGATGACACTCGATACCAGCCCGCAGGACCGAGGCTGGTGGAGCGTTCTCACTGCCTAGGCAGCGAGAAGAGCCGTGTGGTTATCGGCGTTTGTATTGGTTCCGGCGGATTTACGTGGACTCCGGAGACCACGGCTCGCTTCTCCCGTTTCGATGACCAAAGTCGAAACCAGGCACCCCCATGTCAAGTTGCGCTCGCTACCCTACCTGCGCCCATCACTCCCGCCGCGCCGACGGGCGGCCATGGCCCGGTCGGCGTCCCGGCGGGCGTCGGCGGCAGCGATGGCCTGGCGCTTGTCGCCCCGGCTGCGACCCCGGCCCACCCCCAGTTCCACCTTGGCCCGACCCTCACTCAGGTAGACCGACAACGGAATCAGCGCCAGTCCCTCGCGCTGGCTGCGTTCGGCCAACTCGGTGATCTCGTCGCGGTGGGCGAGCAACTTCCGGGTCCGTACGGGATCGTGGCCGCCGAACCCGTCCGCCTGGTCGTAGGGGGCCACGTGAACCCCGTGGAGCCACAACTCACCGCCATGGACCCGGGCGTAGGCATCGGAGAGCACCACCCGGCCGGCCCGCAACGACTTGACTTCGGTACCCACCAGGGCGATCCCCGTCTCGAGCACGTCGAGAATCTCGTAGTCGTGACGGGCCCGCCGGTTGCTCGCCACCACCACCTTGGCGGCGGCCGCCCTGGTCGGATCGGCCTTGCGGCTCTGGCCCCCGTTTACCGGCCTCGCCCCGCGGCCCTGGCCACCCACATCTGCGACGGTAGCCTTCGCCGCCGATGCCTACTCCGAGGCCCACTCCGAGGCCCACTCCGATGCCCACCCCGAGGCCCACTTCGACTACCGCCCCGATGCATGTCCCGATCCTCATCCTCGAGGACCGACACCGCCAGATGATGGTTGACCATGCCAGACGGGATCTGCCCAACGAGGCCTGCGGTTTGCTGGCGGGCGAGGCCGAGTCCGCCACCGTGCTCGCCGTCTATCCGTGCTCCAACGCCGAGGCCTCACCCATCATCTACACCCTCGATCCGCGGGACCATCTCCGGGCCACCCGCGATGCAGAGGGGCGAGGGTGGGAAATCCTGGGCGTCTACCACTCCCACACCCATACGGAGGCCTATCCCTCACCCACGGATGTGGCCCGGGCGCCGGACCCGGGGTGGCACTACGTGCTGGTGTCGCTGCGTGATTCCGAGCCGGTGGTGCGTTCGTTCCGGATCGTCGATGAGGTGATAACCGAGGAGGCCATCGAGGTCGGCCCCCCGGCCGGGGGCGAGGCTGGGCCGGATCAGTCCTGAACCAACCGTTAGGCTCATCCCCGTTCGTATCACCCGCCCCGGAGGCTGCGTTGTGCCCGTAGAAATACGTCTTCCCACCGTCCTGCGCTCGCATGCCGCCGGGCAGTCCAAGGTCACCGGCGAAGGCGCCACGGTCCGGGAACTGTTCGCCGACCTGATCGGGCGGTACCCGGGGCTGGCCAGCCAGATTCTGACCGACGACGGCTCGCTCCATCGTTTCGTCAACATCTACCGCAACGACGACGACATTCGATTCCTGGGAGCGTTGGATGCGACCGTGGGGGAGACCGACGTGATCACCATCCTCCCGGCCGTGGCCGGAGGGGCACGTTTTCCCTCTGACCGGTAGTACCCAAGTGGTCCCCGCCGGCCACAGATCGCCCACCCCGTGGTCGTAGCCCGGTCGGTTCTCGATCTCATCGGCAACACGCCGCTGGTGGACGTGAGTCATCTGAGCCCCAGAAGCGGGGTGCGGATTCTGGCCAAGCTGGAAGGCCAGAACCCGGGGGGTTCGGTCAAGGACCGGATAGCCAAGGCCATGGTGGAGGCGGCTGAAGCCGAAGGTCTACTCAAGCCGGGGGACACGCTGCTGGAGCCCAGTTCCGGCAACACCGGTATCGGCCTGGCGCTGGTCTGTCGCCTCAAGGGCTACCGGCTCCGCATCGTCATGCCTGAGAACGTCTCCCCTGAGCGGCGCCAACTGCTGGAGATCTTCGGAGCCGAGATCATCCCGTCGCCCGGTTCGGAGGGTTCCAACGGGGCCGTCCGGATGGCTCGGGCTATGGCGGCCGATGCCGGCCCCGACGTGGTCTTTCTCTACCAGTACGCCAATCCGGCCAACCCGCGGGCCCACGAAACCACAACAGGGCCGGAGATTTGGCGGGACTGCCCGGAGGTAACTGATGTAGTTGCCGGCCTGGGGACCAGCGGGACCCTGATGGGGCTGGGGCGATACCTGAAAGCCAGGAACCCTCACATTCGGATGTGGGCGGTCGAACCGCCGGCGGGGGAGTTGGTGGACGGGCTGCGAAGCCTGGAGGACGGCTTCATCCCCCCGGTGTTCGATCCATCGCTGCTGGATCGCAAGACGATCGTCCGACCCAAGGAGTCGGTGGAGTGGACCCGGCGCCTCACCGCCGAGGCCGGCGTGTTCGCCGGGATCTCCTCGGGGGCTGCCATGGCCGGCGCGGCCAGGGCGGCCGAGACCATCGGCGAGGGAACTGTGGTGGTGATTCTGGCTGATGGCGGTTGGAAGTATCTGTCCACTGGGGCTTGGACCGATCCAATCGACGACGTGGTGGAAAGGGCCCGCCAGATCATCTACTTCTGAAGCCGAGGGGATCTCGGGTAGCCGGCCTCGCAGGGATCAAGCCCCAAGAGCAACCGATCGTCCACCGGCGGCCGACAGACTCTGGTCAGACAGGGTTAGCGGTCCGGAAACTCAAGACGAAACGACCGGCAACAGCCCGCCCGTAGGGTCCAAAGCGTGCCTGACAGTTCTATGACGCCCGACGGGCCCGCGTCTGCACCCACACCCGAGGCTGGCCCCTCGGCTCCCGTCGGCGCCTCCGGGCGGCCCCGCATCGTGGTGGTGGGTAACGGGATGGTCGGGCACCGGGTGCTGGAGGAACTGGTCGGACAGGGGGCCGGCGAGCATTTCGACCTGGTCACCTTCTGCGAGGAGCCTCGGCCGGCGTATGACCGTGTGGCCCTGAGCTCCTATTTCACCGGGGCCAGTGAGGAGGACCTGTCTCTCGTCACCCCCGGATTCTTCGACCAGGCCGGGGTGGTCATACATGTGGGCGAGGCGGTGGCCTCCATCGACCGGGAGAACTCGGCGGTGCTCTCGACCACTGGCCGGGTGGTGCCCTACGACCACCTAATCCTGGCCACCGGGTCGTACCCGTTCGTTCCCCCCGTTCCCGGATCGGATCTTCCCGGCTGCTTCGTCTACCGGACCATCGACGACCTGGAGGCCATTCGGACCTACGCCGCCGGGCGCAAGGTGGGGGCGGTGGTGGGTGGCGGACTTCTCGGTCTGGAGGCAGCGAACGCTCTGGCCAGTCTGGGCCTTTCCACCCATGTGGTCGAGTTCGCACCCCGGCTGATGCCGGTGCAGATCGATGACGGGGGCGGCCAGGCGCTGCGCCGACGAATCGAGGATCTGGGGCTGTCCATTCATACCTCTCGCGAGACCGCTGCCATCGTGACCGGTCCTGACGGTGCCGTCGCTGCCATGCGTTTCGCCGCGCCGGCCAGTCCGGGCGCTGCCGCGTGCCCCGCGAGCCCAGAGGTCGGCGATCCCCCGGCTGACCTCGAGGTGGATCTGGTGGTGTTTTCCGCCGGGATTCGACCGAGGGACGCGCTGGCCCGGGAGGCGGGGTTAGCCGTCGGGGAGCGGGGCGGAATTGTCGTCGACGAGACCTGTCGGACGTCGGACCCGGCCATCTTCGCTATCGGCGAGTGCGCGCTCGCCCCGGCGGCGGGCATGCCCGGCGGTCGGATCTATGGCCTGGTCGCTCCGGGGTACGAGATGGCCCGAGTGGTGGCGGACCGTCTGACGGGCGGCGGGGCCCGCTTCACCGGGGCCGATATGTCCACCAAGTTGAAGCTTCTGGGAATCGACGTGGCCAGCTTTGGCGACGCCTTTGCCACGACCCCGGGGGCCGAGTCGATCGTCTTCTCCGACCCGGTGGCCCGGGTCTATAAGCGGGTGGTGGTCGGCCCGGAATCCGACGGTGGGTGCCGGGTGATGGGTGGGATCCTGGTGGGAGACGCCGCGCTCTACTCCACTTTGCTGGCCATGTCCCGGGGCGATATGCCCACTCCGGAGCACCCCGAGGACCTGGTTCTGCCCGAGAAATCCGGCGACGGATCCACGGCTTTGGGGGTGGCCGGACTGGCCGCCGGGGCCACGGTGTGTTCGTGCAACAGCGTCACCAAGGGAGCCATCTGCGGGGCCATCGCCGAAGGCGCCGGCGACGTCGCCGCCGTCAAAAGTCTGACCCGGGCAGGGACGGGATGCGGCGGGTGCGTACCCCTGCTCGGCCAAATTCTCAACGACGAGTTGCGCCGGGCCGGGGTGGAAGTGCGCAACCACCTGTGCGAGCACTTCCCCTACTCCCGCCAGGAGCTGTTCGACCTGGTCCGGGTGCATCGCATCGAGTCGTTCGGGCACCTGGTGACCGCCTATGGCACCGGCGCCGGATGCGAGATCTGCAAGCCCGCGGTGGCGTCCATGCTGGCCTCGATGGCGGGAGGGTACGTGCTCGACGGCGAGCAGGCGTCGCTGCAGGACACCAACGACCACTTCCTGGCCAACCTTCAAAGAGACGGCACCTACTCCGTGGTGCCTCGCGTTCCCGGTGGAGAACTGACTCCTGACCAACTGATCACCATCGGCCAGGTGGCCAAGGACTACGGCCTGTACACCAAGATCACCGGGGGCCAGCGAATCGACCTGTTCGGCGCGACCGTCGACCAGCTCCCGGCGATCTGGTCCCGCCTGATCGACGCCGGGATGGAGTCCGGGCACGCCTACGGCAAGGCGCTGCGCACGGTGAAGTCCTGTGTGGGCACCACCTGGTGCCGATTCGGGGTGCAGGACTCGACCCTGCTGGCCATTGAACTGGAACTGCGCTACCGGGGACTGCGGGCGCCGCACAAGCTCAAGTCGGCCGTCTCAGGCTGTACCCGGGAGTGCGCCGAGGCTCAGAGCAAGGACTTCGGCATCATCGCCACCGAGAAGGGCTGGAACCTCTACGTCTGTGGCAACGGTGGGATGAAGCCCCAGCACGCCCTCCTTTTGGCGGCCGACCTGGATCGCGACACCCTGATTGTGTATCTGGACCGATTCTTGATGTTCTACATCCGCACTGCCGACCGCCTGGAGCGCACGGCCACCTGGTTCAACCGGCTGGAGGGGGGCATCGACTATCTCCGCCAGGTGGTCATGGAGGACTCGCTCGGCATCTGCGCCGAACTGGAGGCGGACATGGCCCGTCATGTGTCCACCTACGAGTGCGAGTGGAAGGCCACCTTGGCCGATCCCGTCCGCCTGGCCCGATTCCGTAGCTTCGTCAACGCCGATGGTCCCGACCCGGACCTGGTTTTCGTGCCTTTGCGCGGGCAGAAGCGGCCGGCCTTCCCAGAGGAGCGGGCCGGGGCCGGAACCCGGCGGTGAGTTCGGAGATCCGCTGGAATCGGGTATGCCCGGCGGATGCCCTGGTGGCCAATCGGGGAGTGGCGGCCCTGGTGGAGGGGGTCCAGGTGGCGATCTTCCGGGTGGAGCCCGGAGGCGGCCTCTACGCCCTGGCCAACCACGACCCCTTCAGCCGGGCCAACGTCCTGTCCCGAGGAATCGTGGGCTCCCGGGGCGACCGGCTCAAAGTGGCCTCCCCGGTATTCAAACAGTCGTTCGACCTGGTCAGCGGGCAGTGCCTGGATGATCCCGAGGTTTGCCTGGCCACCTACCCGATCCGACTGGTCGACGGGTGGGTCGAAATCGGCGGGCGTTCCGAACCGATGAACCCCGCCCCGATCAGCGCGAGCCAGAGTCAACCGGTCACATCAGTGGGCGTCGAGGTCGGGTTGTGAGTGGCTGTTCCTCGGGGCTGGCGCCAGATTCCGTTGACATCCTGACGCCACTGGATCTCTATCTGGCCGAGCAGGGGCGCATGAGCGCCGTCGAGCGCTTCGCCCTGCTCCACGACGACCACCGCATCGACCCGGCCAACCGCTATTACCGGGACCTGATCCCCGCCACGCCGCCCGGACCGGGGCAGCAGTACGGCTTCGCCGTGGATCTGGATTCCTGCACCGCCTGCAAGGCCTGCGTGGTCGCCTGCCACACTCTCAACGGGTTGGACGAGGGAGAGTCCCACCGGGTCACGGGACTGCACCACGGCATCGAGATCCTGCCGATGCAGCAAACCATCACCACCGCCTGTCACCACTGCGTCGACCCAGGATGTCTGGCCGGATGCCCCACCCAGGCCTACGACAAGGACCCGGTCACCGGGATCGTCACCCACGTCGAGGAGAAGTGTCTGGGTTGTGGCTACTGCATCTGGACCTGTCCTTACGAGGTCCCTCAGATGAACAAGGCCCGGGGGGTGGTCCGCAAGTGCGACATGTGCACCGGGCGTCTTTCCGACGGCCAGGCGCCGGCGTGCGTATCGGCCTGCCCCAACGGGGCCATCACAATCACCCTGGTCGATGTGGCGGACCTGGTGGCCGCAGCAGCGGAGCCCCGGGCGGCACTCCTGGCCACGGCCCCGCCATCCCGCCTGACCGTTCCCACCACCACCTACACAACCGCGTGGGGAACGCCGGCCGACGTCAAGGCCGCTGACCATCTGATCGTGCGCCCCGGGCACGGCCATCGGCCCCTGGTGGTCATGCTGGTGCTTACTCAGTTAGCGGCGGGAATGGCCACAACCGCTTGGGCCTCGCCCGCACTGAGGGGGCCGGCGTTGGCGGCGTCGGTGGTCCTGGCCCTGGCCGGGATGGTGGCGAGCGTGGCCCACCTGGGTCACCCTGAGCGCCTGTGGCGGGCACTGGCCGGCTTGCGCACTTCGTGGCTGTCCCGGGAGGTGGCTGCGCTGGGCGCCTTCACCCTGGCTACGGCCTGGGCGGCCGCGAGTCCGTCGGGCACCTCAACTCTGTTGGCCTCCGGCCTGGGCTGGCTGGCAGTGGCGTCCTCGGCCATGGTCTACGTGGTCACCGGCCGCCCGTGGTGGAATCGCAGGCTCACCTTTGGGCGCTTCGCGTTCACCGCCGCAGGCGGCGGTCTGGCCGGGGCGCTAGCCCTGGGCGGATCGCCGGTGTTGGGATGGGTTCTGGCTTCCATGACGCTGGCCGCCGCCGGCTTGTGGCTGGTTCTGGTGAGGGGATGGATGGCCCCCGACGAGTTGACCCACCTCCGCCGTTCGGCCCTGCTCCTGACCGGGCCGATGGCTCAGTTGAGCCTGGCCCGGGTCGTTCTGGCCCTGTTCGGGGGGGTCCTTGTTCCGGTCCTGGTCAGTCTGGGACTGGGGCCCGCCCTGCCCCTGGCCGTCGCCGGGTATGGCCTCTTCGTCGCCGGTGAGATGATCGAGCGTCTGTTGTTCTTCCGGGCGGCAGCCTGGACCGCCATGCCCGGCGTCTTGGATTGACGCCCACCGCGCGCCGACATTCCGGTCGAGGGCGGGTGAAAGGCCAACCCGCTGACCAAGCCCAGTGCCATCGCCCATCCGGGCGGCATCGCCAATCCGGGTGGCATGGCTCGTGCGGTTGGTATTGCTCGTGCGGTTGGTATTGCCCGGGCTACCGGTATTGCCGATGCCACTGGGATTGCCCATGAAGACATCGATGATCTGTGGGTTCTGCTCGGTGGGTTGCTCGCTCGACGTCCACGTCGGCGCTGATGGCCAGGCCACCAAGCTCACGCCGACGGTGGACTATCCCGTGAATATGGGCATGGCCTGCCCCAAGGGCTGGGAAGCGCTCACCCCTCTCGCCGCCGCCGACCGAGCCACTACGCCACTGCTGCGCCACGGCCGCGGAGCGGACCTCGAACCGGTGGACTGGCCGACCGCCATCGGGGCGATGGTGGGCCGGTTCAAGGCGGTGGCCGCCGAGCACGGCCCAGAGTCCCTCGCGTTTTTGTCCACAGGCCAGATGGCCACCGAGGAGATGGCCCTGCTCGGGTCGCTGGCCAAGTTCGGCATGGGCATGGTTCACGGCGACGGAAACACCCGCCAGTGCATGGCCACCTCGGTGGTGGCCTACAAGCAGGCCTTCGGATTCGACGCTCCCCCCTATACCTACGCCGACCTGGAACTTTCCGACACCATCGTCCTGATCGGCGCCAACCCCTGCATTGCCCACCCCATCTTGTGGGAGCGGATCTGCCGCAACCAGCACAACCCCGAGATCGTCGTCATCGACCCTCGCAGGACCGAGACCGCGGTGGCCGCCACCCAGCACTACCCGCTGCGACCCAAGAGCGACCTGTGGCTGCTCTACGGCCTGGCCCACCTGCTCATCGCCCAGGGTGAAACGGACACCGAGTTCGTTGCCGCCAACACCACCGGCTTCGACGATTTTGCCCGCCATGTCGGGGCCTTCACGCCAGATGTGGTTTCCGCCCACACGGATCTGCCCCCCGATGCCCTGTACCTGCTGGCCTCCACCATCGCCGAAGGGGAGCGGGTGTCGTTCTGGTGGACCATGGGGGTCAACCAGAGCCATGAGGGGGTGCGGACGGCCCAGGCCATCATCAACCTGGCCCTGCTCACCGGCAACATCGGCCGGGCCGGCACCGGGGCCAACTCCATCACCGGTCAGTGCAACGCCATGGGGTCGAGGTTGTTCTCCAACACCACCAACCTGCTCGGCGGGCACGACTTTGCTCATCCGGCCCATAGGGCCAAGGTGGCTGGAATCCTGGGAATCGACCAGGACCGCATCCCGAATCAGGCGAGTTGGGCCTACGACCAGATCCTTGACGGGATCGACCAGGGAAGGATTCGCGGCCTCTGGGTGGTGGCCACCAACTCGGCCCATTCCTGGATCGACCGCAAGGTGTTGGATCGCCGGCTGGCCGCTTTGGACTTCCTGGTGGTGCAGGACATGTACTCCTCCACCGAGACGGCTCAGGTGGCCGATCTGGTTCTGCCCGCCGCCGGTTGGGGGGAGAAGGAGGGAACCTTCATCAACTCCGAGCGACGGGTTGGGCTCATCCAAAGGGTGGCCCGCGCACCGGGGACGGCACTGTCGGACTTCGCCATCTTCAAGTTGGTGGCCGAGGGCTGGGGGGTGGGGGAGATGTTCGCTGCCTGGGACAGTCCGGAATCGGCCTTCGCCGTCCTCAAGGAGCTTTCCGCAGGGCAGCCGGCCGACATAACCGGCATCGACTCCTACGCCATGATCGACGGGCTGGGCGGAGTCCAATGGCCCTGGTCGGCGGCCGAGGCGACTCGGGCGGCGGCAGTGGTGGAGGCGGCCGGCGAGGTGGGACCCGCTGGTATGACCTCCGCCGTCGGGCCGGTTCGAGAGCGCCGGTTGTTCGAGGATGGGAAGTTCTTCCATCCCGACGGTCGGGCCAGGTTCGTGTTCGACATGCCTCGTGACCCGCCGGAGGCCACCAGCCCGGCCTACCCCTTCATCCTTCTCACCGGCCGGGGCTCGTCGAGCCAGTGGCACACCCAGACGCGCACGGCCAAGTCCCCCATGCTGCGCAGCCTCTATCCGGAGAAGCCCTACGTGGAGGTGAACCCCGACGACGCGGCCGGTCTGGGGATCACCACCAACAACTGGGTGACTGTCACCTCACCCCGCGCCTCCATGCGGGCCCGGGCCTTCGTCACCCCCACGGTTGCTGCCGGCCAACTGTTCATTCCCATGCACTACGTCGGCACCAATGCTTTGACCTTCGCCGCCTTCGACCCCCACTCCCGCCAGCCCTCCTACAAGTACTGCGCAGTTCATCTCCATCCGGCCGGCAGCGATTGATCGCTGCCGGCGGAGAGGCCCATATTCATCCGCCGCCATGACGCCGTGCTCCACTGGCTGCGACGTCGTAGCCTGGGCGACTCGTGGTTGCCGCCGTTGCCGAACACCTGGTCCGCTCCCGCTGGGGGGCGCCTCTCACGCGAGTTCGGGTCGATCTGCACGGTGTCTCCGTCTTCGGCTCCGGCGGTGAGCGAGCCCTGCTGCGATGGGAGTGGATCACCACCATCGAAGCCGATCCCTCCGGAGTGGTGGTCGGCTCGGAGGCCACCAATCTCACCCTTCCCCCGGGCTCGTTCAACCTTCCCGGGCCGGAGTTGGCCGAACGCCTCGGTAGGGCCCGGTCCATCGTGGATCGACCCGAGGTGATCGGCACCCTGGTCGAGGCGGCCGGACGATGAGCCGGTCGCCTTCGGGCCGCTTGGCTGCCGGCGTCGGCGTGGTCGTACTTTTGATGGGCCTGCTTGCGGCCGGGTCCATCCTGGCGCTGCCCATGATGGTCAACTTCGGCGACGACCCCCTGGTGCGCCTGTCACCGCTGGACACCGGTCCGTCGGCGGCCCGCAGAGAGGCGACCTGCCCCCGTCCCGGAGCGCCGGACGATCCGCTTTCACTGGTGGGCCTGGCCCGGGACCGGGCCTGCAGCGAGGAACTCGCCTACCGCCAGGCAGCCGCCGGGGCGGTTGCCGCCTTCTTCGGAGCCGGTGGGCTGCTGGTGGTCGCGGCCCGGCGCCGCGCCGCTGGCCGGTAGAGGCGGTGTCCGATGCCGCTGATCTGACGACGTCGTCCGGGCTGGCAACTGAGACGTCGTTGCCTTCGGCATCGCGGGTGCCGCTGATCGCGCTTGAGAAGGTGAACAAATGGTTTGGCCCGCCGGCGTCGCCGTCGCGGCGGCAACGACGGCCGCGACGGCTGCCGGCCGGCGATGGGACCCCCGCTGGACCTCCGGCTGCGTCGTCCACCGACCGAGTGCACGCCCTCGTGGACGTGGATCTGACAGTTCCAGCAGGAGAGGTGCTGGTGGTCATCGGGCCCTCTGGCTCGGGTAAGTCCACCCTGTGCCGGGTGATCAACCGCCTGGAACCCATCGATTCGGGGCGGATTCTCATCGGCGGCCATCCGCTTCCGCTGGAGGGACGGGCCCTGGCCAAGGCCCGGGCAGGCATCGGGATGGTCTTCCAGTCCTTCAACCTGTTCGCGCACCTGAGCGCCCTGGACAACGTGACCCTCGGGCCCATCAAAGTGAAGGGCCAGGGTCGTGCCGAGGCTCGGGTCCTGGCCATGGATCTGCTGGAACGGGTGGGAATGGCCGATCGGGCCGATCGCTACCCGTCGGAACTCTCGGGCGGCCAGGCCCAGCGGGTGGCCATCGCCCGGGCATTGGCCATGGAGCCAATGCTCATGCTCTTCGATGAACCGACTTCGGCTCTGGATCCAGAGATGATCGGCGAGGTCCTCGACGTGATGGTCGCTCTGGCAGCCGAGGGCACCACGATGGTGGTGGTCACTCACGAGATGGGCTTCGCCCGGTCGGCGGCCGGGCGCATCGCCTTCATGGACTACGGCCGGGTGGTGGAGTTGGCTCCGCCCGAGCAGTTCTTCACCGCTCCTGCCACCGAGCGGGCCCGTGATTTCCTCTCGGCCATCCTGTCGCACTGAAACCCTCGACGTCGTTCTCGGACTCGCGGCCCCGACGGGGCCTCGGCTGCCGCCGGCCATGGATGCAACCCCTGGCCAAACCGCCGCCGGTGGTGTAGGCCGTGCAGTAACCCAAAGGGGCAGGCTTCGGCTGGCCTGTTGGCCCAACGCAGGTCCCTGGGGGCGCGGCCGCTGGTGACGCCGATCGCTGGTGTGGCAAGACCGTGTTCAGATCCCACCTGACCGAAAGGAACATCGTGAAGCATCTCCCAGGATCAGCGTTGCCGGCCGGGCAGTTCCGCCCACGCCCGTCGCGGAGGTGGCCGTTGCTGGCCGGGGTTCTGGCCCTCCTCACGGCGGCCTGTGGCGGCGGTGATCCGAGCGTGGTGGGTTCGGGGGAGGAGGGTGGAGAGGCTGGCGAGTCCCCAGTGGCGAGCCTGCCGGTCCCCACCTTCGCCGCCGGTTCAGCCATGGCTGCCATCGCCGAGCGAGGAAAGCTGGTTGTGGGCACCAAGTTCGACCAGCCGGGCTTCGGCCTGAAGAACCCAACCAGCGGGACTCCAGAGGGTTTCGACGTGGAGATCGCCCAACTCGTGGCCGCCGCCCTTTTCGGGGGCACGCCGGAAAGTGCGGCTGGCAAGATCGAGTTCGTAGAGACGGTGACGAAGAACCGGGAGCCATTCATCGAGACCGGCAAGGTGGACATGGCCGTAGCCACCTACACCATCACCGACGCTCGCAAGGAGATCGTGGACTTCGCCGGCCCCTACTTCGCCGCCCAGCAGGACATCATGGTCAAGGCCGATGACACCGCTGTCACCAAGGTCGACGACCTAAACGGCAAGACGGTGTGCACGGTTTCAGGCTCGACCTCGGAGAAGAATCTTCGGGCCAAGGCCCCCAGCGCCGAGGTGGTGCTCTTCGACACCTACAGCGTCTGCGCCGAGGCCCTGGGCGACGGCCGGGTACAGGCGGTCACCACCGACAGCCCCATCCTCATCGGCCTGGCCAATGCCAGCAACGGTGCCTACAAGCTGGTTCGGGCCCCATTCTCCGAGGAGCCTTACGGAATTGGGGTGTCCAAGTCCGCCGACGATTTCCGGGCCTTCATCAACGATCGTTTGGAAGCGATTTACGAATCGGGGGAGTGGGTGAGCGCCTTCGAGGCGACCCTGGGGGAGTTGGGTCTCGACACCCCGGCCCCGCCACCGGTCAACCGCTACCCCTGATCCCTGCGCCCGGCGGCCGACTATGATCGAGATATTCGGCCAGAACTGGGCCGCGTATCTGGGGGGGCTGGCCACCACGGTGGCCCTCACCGCAACGTCGTTCGCCCTGGCCCTGGTGGTGGGGGTGGTTATCGCGGCGGCCCGGGTCAGCCCGATTCCACCGTTGCGAATGGCGGCCGCCATCTATACCGAGGCCATCCGCAATACGCCGCTTTTGGTGCTGTTGTTCCTGTTCATCTTCGGACTGCCCAAAGTTGGAATCCAGTTCGATTTCTTCGCCTCGGCGGTGGTGGTCCTCGGCGGCTACACCGGTGCGCTGGTGGCCGAGACGGTTCGTTCCGGGATCAACACCGTGGCCGTCGGCCAGGCGGAGGCGGCCCGGGCCCTGGGTTTGACCTTTGGCCAGTCGATGCTTGGGGTGATCATGCCCCAGGCTCTGCGCCGCATGGTGGGACCACTGGGCGGCCTCCTGGTGGCCCTGATCAAGAACTCGGCCCTGGCCTCGTTGATCTCGGTAATCGATCTGACGGCGGTGGCCGACCGGGTCACCACCGCCACCGCGCAGCCGGTGTTGGCCTTTGGCATAGCTGGTATCGCCTACGTGGCCCTGGCCATCCCCACCGGGGTGGCCGTGGGCCGACTCCACCACCGCCTCAACCCCCAGCCCTGAGGCGGCGGGGGCGGCGTCCCTAACCACGACCGTTCTCCAGCCGGACATCCCGGATTTCCTGGATTTCGGCCCATCTTCAGCAAAAGCACAGGTTGAAGTCCGACCCTGTTCTGGCAGCGGTAGAAGCAGGAGGTCGCTGCAGGAGGGGGGTCGCTTGACCAACCGAGGTGGTGGGCAACGGGGCCGAGCAGCGTCCGGCTCGGCGGAGTTGCGCAGCGCTGGTGGCCGCTTCCGCACGGCGCTGTTCGGCCCCTATCGCCTTCTGTTGCTGGTTATGGCCCTGATTGTGAGCGTCGTGGTGG
>JBQTHD010000051.1:0-36363 GCA_052390275.1 Acidimicrobiales bacterium
GGCCTGGCGACGGGTGGCCTGGCGACGGGTGGCCTGGCGACGGGTGGCCTGGCGACGGGTGGCCTGGCGACGGGTGGCCTGGCGACGGGTGGCCTGGCGACGGGTGGCCTGGCGACGGGTGGCCTGGCGACGGGTGGCATGGCGATGGGTGACGTGGGCTGGGTCGCCTGAACAGGGCGAGCTTGCGCCCAAGAGTGACCTGTGAGCCCACCTTGTGCATCTAGACCCCGACGGGGTGCCCCCGGTCGGTGTCGGGGAACGCCGCGGATCGAAGCTATCGACCAGACTGGCCCGATGGGCTGGCATCGGATCACGACCTGGGTGGGGGCGCTGGCTCTCATCGGCGCAGCGGCCTGCTCGTCGGGGGGCGGGAACTCAAGCGGGGCCGAACTTTCGGGTCCACCGGTGGTGGTCGGCCTCATCAACACCGAGGGGGCGGCCGTCGGCAGTTTCGCCGAACTGAGGGAGGCGGCCGAGGCGGCCGTCGACCACGTCAACAGCCGGGGCGGCATCGGCGGGCGGCGACTGGTGATGGAGTCCTGCATCGCCGATGGAACCCCCGAATCCTCCCAATCCTGCGCCGCCCGCCTGGTTGAGAAGTCACCGGTGGCCGTCATAGGCGGCGTAAACCTGGGGGCTGCAGCCGCCATCGAGGTGCTTGTCGCCGAGAAGGTCCCCTATCTCGGGGCGGCCCCCACCCTGGGTGGCGAGGTCACGGCCCAGGGCGCCTACCTCCTCACCGGCGGGCCGGTCGCCGACCTGCTGGGAGCCACCGAGTACGCGCTGGGCCCCCTCGGGGCCCGACGCATCGGGGCCCTGTATCTCGACCTTCCCGGGGTGCTCAGCGCGGTGGTGTCGGCCGCTCCCTCGGTGCTGCGAGCCCGGGGGGTGACGGAGGTGAAGCTGGTGGCGGAGAAGGCCGACACCGCCGACTTCACCCCGGCGCTGCGATCGGTGGCCGGCGCCGACCCGGACGCCATCGTGGTGGTCTTCGGGGCCCAAAGTTGCGGGCGCATCATGGCCGCCCGCAAGTCTCTCGGTATCGAGGCAGCCATGATCTACCCCGGAGTCTGCGCCTCGGAGGAACTGGTGGCCGCCGCTGGGGAAGGAGCCGAGGGGGCCTACTTCGCGAGCGGCTTCCTGGCTTTCGACGATCCCAACCCTGATGTGGCCACCTGGCGGGCCCAAACCGCCGACCGGAGCGTCGCCTCGCAGGCCGGGTTCGCCTCGGTAATGAACCTGGCTTCCCTTTTGGCCGACACGGGTCCCGACCCCGAACCCGGCCGTTTGGCCGCCCTGATCGAGGAGTCCCGGGACCGGCCCGGGTTCATGGCCCACCCCTACACCTGCGACCGGCGCCAGGTGCCCTTTTTGATTGCCATGTGCAACACCCGGGTCAGGATCCTGCGCTACACCGCCGGCGCGTTCGATGACGTGGCCGGGACCTGGGTCAACGGGGCGTCGTTGCTGGGAGGAAGCGACTGAACCCGGCGGCTTCACTCGCAAAGACCGACCTCTTGATGGTCGCCGGCGCGGCCCTCGCCGAGGGGGCCTACGTCCGGTGCGAGGGACTTCTCGGACCCCTGTCCGATCCTGATGCCCGGGGCGCTGAGGTCAGGGGCGCTGAGGTCAGGGGAGCTGAGGTCGGCGGCGCTGAGCATGGGGGGGCTGAGGTCGGGGGCGCTGAGGTTGGCGGCGCTGACATCCACCGGGCTGAGATCGGCGCCGAGATCGGGTCCGCAGCCACGTTGTTGTTGGCCCGGCTACGCCGCGAGCAGGGGTGGCGGGCCGAAGCCGAGGTTCTGGCCCGGGGAGTGGCGGCCAAAGCGTCTGCGCCTATCGGGTTCGTGGCCCGCGCGGTTCTGGCCGCCGTCCTCGGCGACCTGGGTCGGGACTCCGAAGCCCGGTCGCGGTTGGCGGAGTTGGCCGCCGACGGGTTCGCCGGCCTGGGTCCTCCCCCCGGGACGGAGAAGTCCGGCCCGACCCTGACCGCCGAGCACCCCTGGATGGTGGCGACGGGAACGGTGGCGGAACTGTGCTGGTCCCTGTCGGCCGCGTCGACGGCCGCGGAACTGGCCGCGCGGCTGCGCCCCTACGCGTCCTGGCCACCAGGAACGGGTGGGTCCGGCGGGCGGGAGGAGTCCAACGGGCTCGGAGAACCCACCGCAACCAAAAGGGTCGACGGGCTCGACCAGGAGGGCTCGGTGACCCGTGCCCTGGGGTTGCTGGCGGCGGCCGGAGGCGATTGGGACCCGGCGGTCGCCTACTTCGACGAAGCCCTGGCCCGCCACCGGGCCGGTGGCCTGGTGAGCCTTGTGGCCAATACCAGTCGGGACCTGGCCGCCGTCCTGCGAAGCCGGGGGCGCCCCGGAGACTGGGAACGGGCCTTCGATCTCCTCGACGCCGCTGAACTGATCTACCGGCGCCTCGGGGCCGAGGTCCCAGCCGAGGAGGCCCGGGCTGTACTGCGCCGAAGCGGTGACGAGCACGCCTCGCCCCCCGGGCCGGTGGTGCTGGCCGCCACAGACCAAGGGTGGGAGTTCGGGCCCCGGGGTCAGACGGTGGCCCTCGCGGATCATCCCGGCATGGCCGAGTTGGCGCTGCTGGTGCGCAACCCCAACCGGCGAATCGACGTGACCGACCTGGCCGCATTGACCGAGCCGGGCCGGTGGGCCGATCTGGAGGAGCCGGCAACCCCAGACGGGCCAGCAACCCCCGAGGAGCCGGCAACCCCGCAGGCACTGGCCCGAGCGAAGCAGTTCGCATCGTCGAATCAGGCGGCGGGGGGGCCAGGTCGGTGGCCAGGTGGATTACTGGAGGCCAACCTCGCCCGGGCCGAAGTGCAACGTCTGCGGTTCGAGGCCCAAGGCGCCCGCCGGATGGCCGAGGAGGAAGCTTCCGCCGAGGCCGGGCGGGAGTGGGGTCATCGGCTGGATCCGGGGGCGGCCGGGGCGAATGGTCGGCTGCCGGCCTGGACCTCGCGGGGGTGGCTTCGGGTGCAGGTGGTGACCAGTATCCACATGGGCCTGGACCATCTGGCTCTCGCCCACCCGAGTTTGGCCCGCCATCTCCGTCACAGCGTGGAGACGGGATCCTTCTGCTACTACGTGCCCAACCCTGGGGTCTCCTGGGTACCAGCGGACCCCGGAGGATGACCGGTGCCACCCGCGACGCGGTGGCCGCGGGCGAAGAACCCGAGGAGGAGAGCCCGGGCGATGCCCTGATCACCGAGTCCGGTGTCGGCGTCGTTGGTTACCTGGCAGATCTGGCCCTGGTGCTCGACGAGGCTCCGGGCTGGGCCGAGGCGGCGGCGGCGGCCGTGGCGGCGGTTGCCGGCGGAGCCGGTTGGTCGGCGGGATATCTGAATCGACCCTCGACCGGTGCGGAACGTCCGACGGTGGCCGGGTGGTGGTCCAGCGATCCTGAGCGGTTCCGGGTCCTGCGGCAGGTGACCCTGGCCTCGGCGGGCAGCGGTCAATCCGACCTGGTGGTCGCGGCCCGAGGGGGGCGCCCGCAGCCGGCGCCCGAGCGGGGTGAGGCCGCCAACCTGGCCGGGGTGCGCTGGACCCTGGCGGTGGCCTGCCGACCTTGGCCCCGGCCCGGTCCGCCGCCGGTTCTGGTGTTCATGGCCGGTGCGGAGCCCGCCAACCTCGTGGCTGAGATGGGGGGCCCTTGGATTCAAGTGGCCGAGGTGGCGGCGGGACTGCTGGTCGGGCGCCTCCTGGATATCGACCTCGAGCCATCGGCGCCAACCCCGGGGGTCGGCCCCCAGGAGCCCCGTCCCGAGGAGCCCCGTCCCCAGGAGCACCGTCCCCAGGAGCACCGTCCCGAGGAGCACCGTCCCCAGGAGCCCCGTCCCGAAGAGCACCGCCTCGGGGATCTCCCTACTGCCAAGCTTCCCGCGCAGGGGAGCAGCGCTGCGGAGCGCGGCCCTGAGGCGCGGCGGCCTGAACCGCGCCGGACGTCTCGGCCCAGAGCGGCCGAAGCGGAGTTGGCCGTCCTCGCCGCTCCTGAGGAAGTGGAACGGGAGGAGGAGGAACTGCGCCTGGCCATCGATTCCGGGCAGCTTCGGGTGGTCTATCAACCAATCGTCGATGTGGTTAACGGTGCGACCCGAGGCTTTGAGGCCCTGGTGCGCTGGGCCCATCCCGAACGGGGCCTGCTGCCCCCTCCCGCCTTCATCCCCTTGGCCGAAGCCACCGGTCTGATCGTTCCCCTGGGAGCCCGGGTCCTGGAGACGGCCTGTCGCCAGCTTCGGGCCTGGGATGCCGAGGCGGCCACTGCGGGCCTGCGCATGAGCGTGAACGTTTCCGCCCACCAACTAACCGGTGAGGCCTGGGCCGCCGAGGTGGCCACCACCATCGCCGAGGCCGGCCTGGCTCCGCAGCGCCTGACCCTGGAGGTCACCGAGACTGCGGTGATGGCCGACGTGGCCGCGGCGGCACGGCGCCTGGCCGCTCTTCGTTCCGGCGGAGTGCGGGTGGCTATCGACGACTTCGGCACCGGTCATTCGTCGCTGAACTACTTGCGGCAACTTCCCGTCGACGTGCTCAAAGTGGACAAATCGTTCATCGACGGTCTGGCGCTAGGGCCCCATGATTCGGCCCTCGCCCGGGCCATCATCAAGCTGGCCGCCACGTTGGGGCTCGATGCGGTGGCCGAGGGAGTATCGGACCGCCGCCAACTGGGGATGCTCCGCCGCCTGCGTTGCCCGTACGCGCAGGGCTACCTGTTCTCGCCCCCACTGACCTCGGCCGAGGCCCAGATCTTCCTGCGATCCCAGTCCCCCTGAGGGCAGCCCCGGGAGCCGAGCCTTCCGATCAGAGGTGCTCGGCCGCCGCCGCCTTGACGTTGTCGATGATGGAGGGCCAGTCGGCTCCGGGAGAACGGGTGACGGTCACGAAATCGTTGACCCCGAACAACGACGCCACCCCACCGCCGGCGAACACGGCGACCGCGAACGCGTTCCCGGCCGCAGCCGTGGCGTTGGGGTAGTTGATCGACCCGGCCAACTTGGTGTCCAGGGTGAACTTCATGGCGTTGGGGTTGGGGGTCGGGGACGGGGATGCGCTGGCCATGGCCGCATCGTAGGTGCTCAGGCGGCACCGGACCCCAGGGGTCTCGCATCATCAGGGGTAGTTTGGCCATGTGATTGCTGGGGAGCGATTGGCCGCCTCGGTCGCGGGCCGGGACGGGGCCGTCCCACCCCGGCGGATCCTGGGCCTGGTGGCGGCCCTCTCCGTGGGTGTTTCTGCCGGGTGTTACAACCCGTCCCCGGGGAATTCGACGGCGGAATCAACCCCGACGACTTCCTCATCGCCGGCAGCGCCGCCCGGGTTCATGATCACTGGCGTGCAGGTCGACGGGGTTCCACCCGCCGACGCCGGGCTGATCGACGGCGCAGCCGCCGGGGCCACCGCGGTTCTGGACGCCTACCTCAACGCCGCCACCGTCGCCCCGGTGCTCAAGGGTCAACCACCGGGGGACCTGAGCCCGGTGCTGACCGCCGCGGCCGCGGCCCGCCTGGCCGCCGACCGGGGGACCCTCTTCGATGATGAACTGCCGGCCCTGGTCGACCCGGTGCTAACGGCCACCGTGGGCCTCCGCCTGCTCGGCGGTCCCGATGGTCGCCCGAGGGTGGCTACCGGCACCGTCGATGTCCGGGTCATCGGTCGCTCCGGGGCAGAGTTGGTGGGCATGGCCCGCCTGGGTGAGATGGTGCTCGTCGACGAGGGTGGATGGAAGATCGACGGCTGGTCGCTTCAGGTTCTGCGCGACAGCCGGCCGGCCGGTGCCTGAGTACGAAGCTGGCTACCAGGCGCCGGCAGCCGGGCTGCTGGCTGGGGTTGCGCGTCGTTGCTTGTTGATGGCGGATGATGGCGTTCGTCGCGGATGACGGCGGGTCGTCGACGCGATGATGGCGGCTGGTCGCGGTTGGTCGCGGTGAACCGACGGTGATGGCCGAGCGGAAGGTGCCGGCCCTGGTGGTGGCCGCCCTGATCGTCAACCTTTTGATCGCAGCCTGCATCGCCCTGGTGACCATCGACCCCGGGTCAAGCGGTGTCGCCACCCCCGGCCCCGGGCCCGTCGGCCCAGCCCTGGAGCTGCGCAAGGTGGACCAGGCCACCTTCGCCCCGGCCGCCGACCGACCCTTCTTCGTGGCCGTCATCGGCAACGACGCCCGCCCGGGCGACACCGTCTCCCGGGCAGATGCCCTGCACCTCGTCGGGGTCAACCCGGCCCTGGGGCGGGCCACCATCTTGAACATTCCTCGGGACACCTACGTTCAGATCCCCGGCCGGGGAATGGACAAGATCAACGCCGCCCACGCGAGCGGCGGCCCGGTCGCTGCGGCGGCAGCCATGGGCGCGTTGGTCGGGGTTCCGGTGTCGCTGGTGGTCAGCACCGGATTCGTGGGGTTGGCCTCCATGGTCGACGAGTTGGGAGGCGTCCGGGTGGAGGTGCCCGTTGCAATGGCCGACCGAAACTCCGGTGCCTTCTTCCCCGCCGGTCCGGTGGACATGTCCGGAGCCCAGGCCCTGGCCTTCACCCGAAACCGGAACCTCGCCGGGGGCGACTTCACCCGCACGGCCAACCAGGGACGGCTCATCCAGGCCGCTTTGGCCAAGCTCCGGGCCGAGGGTGCCACCGCCTCGAACGTCAGCCGCTGGTTGGGGGTCCTGCTGCGCAACAGCCGGGTGGAGGGTCTGAACCCCGCCGAGTTCTACCGCCTGGGTCGATCTGTGGCCGCCCTCGATCCGGCGGGCGTGGCCAGCATCACGATGCCCGGGGTGGCCGGCCAGGCCGGCGCCGCTTCGGTGGTCTTTGCCGCACCGGGCGCCCAGACCCTGTTTGCCAACTTCCGGGACGACGGCATCGTCTGATCCGGACGCCTGATCCGGAATGTCTGATCCAGGTGTCTGATCCAGGTGTCTAATCCAGGTGTCTGATCCAGGTGGCTGATCCAGGTGTCTGATCCAGATGTCTGATCCAGGTGTTGGCGGCCACGCTGCAGGTCGGCCGCGGCGATGCGCTTGGAGAACGGGGTGGCTACCAGGCCGAAGTGCGCCACCCACGGAGCCCGGCTCACCCCGCCACCTCCTGGTCGCCGTCGAGGTCGAACATCGGCACGTCGACGAAGAGATGGGCCCGACCGTCTCGGCCTCATGCGCCGCGGCCACCAGGCCCAGGTAGTCCACCCCGGTGGCCTCGGGGGCGGGCCGCGCCGCCTGGGGCACGGCAGGATGGGTGTGACGGCCGATGACCAACGGCGTGGCCACCCCCGCCGGCCGGCCCTCGAAGAACACGTCGATGGCGGTGAGGTCCTCGGGATCGAAGCGCAGCTCGACCCGCCGCCCGACCAGGGCAGGGTCGACCGAGTAGGCGTTGCCGTCGAGGCTGACGCTGGCCGTGCGGGTCACCTTGCGCTGGGCCGACCAGCGGAACGCCTCGGCCAGCCGGGCCGGCTCCGCCGCCTGAGGTGACCCCCGGCAGCGAAGCGGGCCTCGGGGCTGACCCCAGTCTCGGCATGGATGCGGCGGTTGGCCACCATGTCGACCCAGGCCCCGACGCGGTCGTTGAGCTCGTCGAGGTCGGCGATGCCGACGTGGGGTGGCCTCGGCGATGAATCGCTCTCGGATGTAGCGGTTGAGCCGCTCCTATTTGCCCCGGCCCTCGGGCGCCGCCAGCTCGACCTGCACGAAGCCATCAGTGGCCGACACGTCGTCGCGAGTGGCGGCACGAGAGTGAAGGACACCGGCGACGGGATGTTCGCGGTGTTCGACGGACCGACGAAGGCCGCCCGATGCGCGCTCGACCTCGTCGCCGCCCTCGCGGCCCACGGGCTGACGATCCGAGCTGGCCTCCACACGGGCGAGTGCGAGCGACGGGCTGACGATTGGAGCGGGCTCGGCGTCCACGTCGGCGCCAGGGTCGCCGCGCTCGCGGGCCCCGGTGAGGTGCTGGCCAGTCGAACCGTGCGAGACCTCTCCGCTGGTTCCGGGTTGGGCTTCGAGGACCGAGGCATCCACGACCTCAAAGGCGTACCCGAGCCGCACCAGCTCTTCCTGGTGAGCACTCGAAGCACCGACCCACGGGTGACCGTCGGGTTTGCCGCTCAGTACCCGAGACGGCCGAACGTGACAAGACCGTGGCAAGCAGCCCCAAGGACGCCAGAGAGGCCCTCCTCCGGTTTCGGAAAGGGGCCTCTGAGACGAGAATGACCTGGTTGTACAGCGGGTGACAGCCAGTGCCGGGCAGAACCGCTGAGCAGGGACTACTCGTGCCGACCCGTCCATCTGGTGCGTCAGGATTCGGCGCCTACGGGCGTGTTCGTTAGAGAAGTCGTTAGACGCAGGCAACGCTTCGGGACCGTGCCGACGCTCGCGGAGCGTGCGGATCCGTCGGTCGAACACCCCATCCACGGCGTGGGTCACGCAGCAGAGTCCTTCCCCAGGTTGACCGGGACACGGCGTCCCTCATCCTCGAATACCGCGACAAGCTCGAGGCGCGCGCCGAGCGCTTCGAGGTACTGGCGCAGCGTCGACACGCGGACGTCTTCGGAGTGCTCGAGCTTGGAGATTGCTCCCTGGGTGACGTCGAGGCGTCCGGCCAGCTCAGCCTGGCTGACAGCTTCGGCGTGCCGCAGTTCGTAGAGCCGGATCTCCTCGAGCGTCTCGGCGCGCTTGGCTGCGAGGCGGCCCTTGGCGCCGGGGCGCGCCTCGACCTCGTTGCGGAGCTCGGAGAACTTCCTTCGTGCCATCAGATCAGCCCTTCTCGCTTCAGCTCGTCGAGGTACTCGTCGTACAGGTCATCAGCGAGCGGGACCGCCCACTCGTACCAGGCGTTCCACGCGCCGCTCTTGTCGCCACCGAGGAGCAGGATCACCTGCCGACGGGGGTCGAACATGAGAAGCACCCGCAGCGCTCCATCTTTGGCGGCACGCAGCTCCTTCATGTTGTGATGCCGCGACGTCTGGATGCGGTCCACCACGGGCCGTCCAAGGTCCGGACCGCGTTCGGCCAACAGATCGACACGATCGGTCACCGATTCCTGCTGGTCGGATGTGAGGTGCTGCCACCACTCGCCGAACTCGTCGGTGACCTCGACCTCCCACACCGACCCAGTATGAGTTCCGACTCATCATGAGTCAAGGCTCATCACGGGATCCGGCGGTCATCCCCGCGGACCTCAGCACGAGAAGGTCGACACCGCCTTGGGCCCCTCCCGTGCCAGCGACCAACTGAAGGGAGGGGCCCTCTCGCGTACAGGGACCTCCCATCCTCGCGGCCATCGCCACCACGTGCTCATCAAAGAGCACGGCCGAAACCCTGGGTTACGTCACCAGGAAGTCACGCCGCCAACACCAGGTGTCTGATCCAGATGTCTGATCCAGATGTCTGATCCAGATGCCTGATCCAGATCATGGGAGATGAGCGTCCGCCGGGGCTGTTGCGTTTCAGATCTTCGGGACTCCCGGGCTCTTCCCATAGGATCCCGCCTCCAACTCGGCCACCAGGCGGTGGCGCTGAGGTTTGCCGGTCGACGTGCGGGGAAGGGCGTCGACCACCACTACCTGCCGGGGAAGCTGGGCCGGTGGAAGGAACCGTGCGGTCCAGGCCCTCAGGTCCTCGATGACCGGAACCGACCCTGGGCTGGCGGCCACCACGAAGGCCACCACCCTCTGGCCCCACTCGGGGTCGTCGACGCCGACCACGCAGACCTCGCCGATGCCCGGGTGGGCGGCCAGGACCGCCTCCACCGCCAGGGGGCTGACGTTGGTCCCGCCGGTGATGATGACTTCCTTCGACCGCCCAGTCACGGTCAGGCGCCCGTCAATACCGACTGCCCCCAGATCCCCGGTGGCCAGCCACCCGGCCGGGTCAATGGCGACGGCGGTGGCGCCAGGGTCCTGGCGGTAACCCCTCATCACCGCCGGACCCCGAAGCAGGATCTGTCCCGATACCCCCGCCGACTCCGATTCCCCCCGGGGCCCCGCGGCGGTGGCCCAACCCGGGCTCAACCGCGGGTCGCCGGGGACGATGGACACCTCCGTACCCGCCAGCGGCCAACCCCCGTGGATCACCCCGCCCCAGGTCTCGGTCATGCCGTAGGTGGCGGTGGCGTTGGCCGGCAGGGGCCCGGTCATGGGGGCGCCACCCACCAGGATCCGCCGGAACAGGGTGGGATCGATACCCCACGTTGCCAACCGGCGGATCATGGTGGGGACCAGCGACACCAGGGTGACCCCCGAGGCGATGGCGGCCTCAACCTGGGCGGCGTCGAAGCGATCGGTGGCCACCAGGCCCAGGCCGCCGGCCCAGGCCCGGGCCACCACTGCCAGGCCCCCCACGTGACCGAGCGGCAGGCAGCACAGCCATCGGTCATCGGCCGTTGACGCCAGGGCCCCGTTCACCGTCTGGGCCACCGCGGCCATGCCCGCCCAGGTGAGTTCGGCGGCCCGGGGTAGACCCGTCGTTCCAGAGGTGGCGACCACCGCAGCCACAGATTCATCCACCGGGTCCTTTGGAGCCAGGCAGGCCAGGACCCGGGCCGCCTCCGGGGCGGGAAGACCAGGGTCCACAACCGCGACCGCTTGGCCCCGGTCCCAGGCGCTGCGCACAGCATCGGCGGCCGCCTGGCCCCGGGCCTCCACCAGGCAGAGCGACATGGCGGGGCTACCGTACCCACCGGATCGGGCCTTGGCCGTCTTACCAGGGCGCCGGGGCCGGGCCGAGGTCTCCGCCGTGGCGCTGACAGGGGAGTTTGTGACTTATGGATGGTCAGATTCCGGTCCAGGGCTCCGACGATCACGGAGCCGGGGACCAAGCTTGCGAAGACGAGGGTGCCGGCTGCCAGGACCCGCCATCGGCGCAATGGGAGATCGTCGGTACCGCGCCTTCCGGCCTCGCCGGGGGCTACACCGACGTCAGCTACGCCCGGTCTGCGGGTCCAACTGCGGGTATCGCCAAGATCACCATCTGTCGGCCCGAGGTTCGTAACGCCTTCCGGCCCCGCACGGTGGTCGAGTTGTTGGCAGCCTTCGAGCAGGCCCGGGACGACCCGGCCATCGGGGCCGTCATCCTCACCGGCCAGGGTGAACTGGCCTTCTGCTCCGGCGGCGACCAGAAGGTCCGAGGTGACGACGGCTACGTGGACGAGGCCGGGACCGGGCGCCTCAACATTCTGGACCTCCAGATAGCGATCCGCCGACTGCCCAAGCCGGTGGTGGCCATGGTGGCCGGCTATGCCATTGGTGGGGGTCATGTGCTTCACCTGGTCTGTGACCTGACCATCGCTGCCGACAACGCTCGCTTCGGCCAGACCGGTCCCCGGGTGGGCTCGTTTGACGGCGGTTACGGAGCCGGTCTTCTGGCCCGGACGGTTGGCCAGAAGAAGGCCAAGGAGATTTGGTTCCTGTGCCGTCAGTACTCGGCGGCCGAGGCCCTGGAGATGGGGCTCGTCAACGCCGTGGTACCACTCGCCAGCTTGGAGGCAACCACAGTTGCCTGGTGTCGGGAGATGCTGGCTCACAGCCCCCTGTCAATGCGGCTCCTCAAGGCCGCCTTTCATGCCGACACCGACGGCCTGGCCGGCGTCCAGCAGTTGGCCGGCGATGCCACACTCCTCTACTACCTGTCGGAGGAGGCCCAGGAGGGTCGCGACGCCTATGTGGCTCGGCGGCCACCGGACTTCAGTCGCTTCCCCCGACGGCCATGATCCCTGGAGAACCATGAACTCAGGCGACGCCGGGTCGGTCGCCGATCCGAGTTCTCCTGGCCGCCTGGGACGCTGGGTGCTGGGGGCCCGGCCCAGGACCCTTGGAGCCGCGGTTTCGCCGGTCGCGGTGGGGACCGCGGTGGCCGCCCTCAGTGCCCCGATCTCGGTTCCCCGCGCGGCCCTGGCCCTGACCGTGGCCGTGTCGCTGCAGGTGGGCGTCAACTATGCCAACGACTACTCCGACGGGGTGGGGGGGGTGGACGCGGACCGGGTTGGTCCACTTCGGTTGACGGCCTCAGGTATGGCTTCGGCTCGGGCCGTCAAGCGGGCGGCGATCACTTCCTTCGCCCTGGCCGCCGGTGCGGGAATCGCCCTTGGGCTGCTCGTCGACTGGCGCATGATCGTGCTGGGGGCGGTCTGCGTAGCGGCCGGGGCCCTCTATGCCGGCGGTCCCCGGCCCTATGCCTCGGTGGGGCTGGGCGAGGTGATGGTTCTCGTCTTCTTCGGCTTCGTGGCCACCGCCGGCAGTGCCTTCGCTCAGTTGGGCCGGGTCCCCCCGCTGTCGGTGGGGGCGGCGGTGCCGGTTGGCCTGGCCGCCTGCTCCCTAATGCTGGCCAACAATCTGCGCGACATCGCCTCCGACGCGGCCGCGGGTAAACGCACCCTGGCCGTTCGCCTGGGTCCGGCCCGGACGGGCCGACTCCTCGATGCCACCGTGATGGCGGTTCCGGCCAGCCTGGTCCTCCTGGCCTTCGCCGCCCCCGGGGCCCTGCTCGCCCTGGCCGCCACCCCGCTGCTGGCCCGGCCTGTGCGGGCGCTGCACCGCCGGGACAAACCCGAGGAGATGGTGCTTGGCCTGGAGGGCCTGGCCCGATTCGGGCTGGCCATGGGAGCGTTGTTGACTCTTGGCCTGGTCTGGCAATGATCGATGCTGGGCCGACAGGCCAAGCTCGGGCGCATCCTTTGCCGATCGGACTCACCGCCCACGACCTGGTGGTTGAGTTCAAGTCACATCCCGGTGGCAGTCGTCATCTGGGGGTGACGCTGCTGGAGGGGCCGGCCGGCTGGGGGGAGTTTTCACCGGTTCCCGGATACGTCTGCGATCCGGCCCGGTGCTGGGCGGCGGCAGTCGCATCGGCGACCGTGCCCTGGCCCCTGCCCCGGCGCCGGCGAGTGGCGGTCAACGGGCTGATCCCGGCGGTTCCGCCAGCCCAGGCGGAGGCCATGGCCGGGGCCTGGTTGGCCGCCAACTCCGCTCGATCCCCCGGATCGGCCCAGGGGACCGCTCGCGGGGGTGAGACCCTCACCCTGAAAGTAAAGGTGGGCGATTACGGGGACGTGGGCCGGGTGGCGGCGGTCCGATCGGCTCTCGGACCTCATCACCGGTTGCGGGTCGACGCCAACGGCGCCTGGACGCTGGAGCAGGCGACTTTGCGCCTGGCGGCCATGGCCACCTTCGACCTGGAGATGGCCGAGCAACCGGTGATGGGATTGGAGGACCTGGCCCGCCTGCGGCGTCAAATCTCGATTCCGCTCGCCGTCGACGAGGACCTCCGGACGCTGGCCGACGTGGTCGAGATCGCTCGCCGGGAGGCGGCCGACGTCGCAGTGATCAAGGTTCAACCCCTGGGGGGAGTGCATCAGGCCCTGGAGGTGGCGGCCGCGGCCGCAGCCGCCGGCCTCGGCCTGGTGGTCAGTGCTCTGATGGAGACGTCAGTGGGAATTGCCGCCGGCCTCGCTCTGGCGGCCGCAGTGGAAGACCTCCCCTATGCCTGCGGCCTGGGAACCGCAAGCCTCCTGGTTGGCGATGTGGTCGACGATCCGCTGTCGGCCGACGGTGGGTACTTGAAGGTTCGCAGGCCGTCCCCCGACCCGATTCTGATGGCCGGCCTGGCGGTGCCGGGGCCGCCGGTTGATCGGACGGGGCCGGCAACGCTGGCAGGCCGAGGAAACGAGATCCCCGGCCCAGGCGCCGGGGCCCGGGATTGCGGTCCCCGGCCCCGGTCGCGATCGACCGCGGGCCCGGCTGAGGAACCCGGGCGGGGGTGAAGAAAACGCCACAGCGTCTGGCAGAACAGCTTGGGCTGCTGGAGGTGGGGCGCGTGGCTGGTCCCGGGGATGATCACCACCCGGGCGCCGGGCCCGATGCTGCCGGCCATGCGCTCCGCTTGGAGAATGGATCGGGAATCGAGGCCCCCCGACACCAGCATCACCGGCATGGACAGTTCCCCCAGTCGCTCCCACAGGGGCTCCTGGGCTCCGGTTCCCAGGGCCGCCAGGGCCCGGGCCAGACCCTCGGGCCGGTTGGCCTGCCGGGCGGCGAGGTCCTCCGCGGTGGGCACGAGACCGGCAAAGAGGGGTTGGGCCAGCCATCGCCGCAGGAAGGCGGCGGTTCCCGAGCGAATGATCTCGGCTGCCAGTTCCTGATCGCTCTGGCGGCGGGCGGCCCGATCCCTCTGGTCGGCAATGCCAGGGGAGGCTCCGATGAGGACCAGGTGGCTCACGGCTCGGGGGTGATCAAGGGCCAGACGCAGGGCCAGACGACCGCCCATCGAGTAGCCGACGTAGATTCCTCGGCCGCCGACCTGGGCGATGGCCGAGGCGCTGGAGGCAAAGTCCAGGCTGACCCCAGCGGAGGCACCGTGACCTGGAAGGTCCACCCGCACAACTTCGAACCCGGGGGCAAGGAGATCATGGACCTGATGCCACGAGGCCGAGGTCTGGGTGAAGCCGTGGACCAGGACCACCCGTTGCCCGCCGGTTCGCACCGGTGGCGCGCCGGACCCAGGGGCTCCTGCCCGGGGGGTAAGCATCGGGGCGATCATCCCACGGCGGGCCTGGTGAGAGGGTGGATTCCCCGACGGTTCGATCCGGCGGCGACCCGGTGAGTCACCCCGCCCAACCCGGAGTTTCCGACGTGGGATCGATCGGCCAGGGGCACACCAATCTGGCGATGGCCGCGGTTCTGGTGGACGAGTGGGTCAGAGCCGGCGTGAGGGTGGCGGCGCTGTCCCCCGGATCCCGATCGACCCCGCTGGCCCTGGCCCTTGCCGCCACGCCCCGGATCCGGCTCGAGGTGTTCCTCGATGAGCGTTGCGCCGCCTTCTTCGCGCTCGGCGCCGCCAAAGCTTCGGGGGTGGCGGCGGTGGTGGTGTGCACCTCAGGAACCGCAGCCGCCCATTTCCATCCGGCGGTGGCCGAGGCTCGCCACGGCCTGGTGCCGCTGCTGGCCGTGACTGCGGATCGGCCGGCGGAACTGCGGGGCTGCGGCGCTCCCCAGACGATCGATCAGGTGGGCCTCTTTGGCGACGCGGTTCGCTGGCAGGTGGACCTTCCCGCCCCCAGCCCGGCGGCGGGAGCCGATCCTGTTGCCGTTCGCTGGTGGCGGTCCGTGGCCTGCCGGGCCCTGGCCGAGGCCATGGGACCGCCGGCCGGCCCGGTCCACGTCAATGTGGGTTTCCGAGAACCTCTGGTTACGAGCGAAGCGGTCGACGCCCCGGGTGGGCGATCAGATGGGAGGCCCTGGGTGCTGTCGCCGCGTCCGCGGGCGCCAACCAGCGCAGCGGACGTTCTCCGGCTGGCCGAAGCGGTCAGGACCACCGAGCGCGGCCTGGTGGTGGCTGGTTGGGGCGCCGGGGATGACACCAAGATGTTCGTCCACGACTTCGCCCACCGGGCCGGGTGGCCTGTTCTGGCCGATCCCCTATCGGGGCTTCGTCAGCCTGGGCTGACGGTGTCCACCTACGACGCCCTGCTCAGGGCACCGGGGTTCGGCGACTCCCACCGGCCGGATCTCGTCCTCAGCCTGGGAGCGCCCACCACCAGCGCCGCCCTCACCTCCTGGCTCGACGACAGAACGGAACGTATGATCGTCGACCCCCATGGATCCTGGCTGGATCCGATGCGCTCGGCCGGGCAGCGGCTGGTGGCCGACCCGGGGACCTTGCTGGCTGGAGTGCTCGACACCCTGGGAGGTTCCGAACCCGGCGCCGACCGAACCTCGTCGGGTTGGTGTCAGTCCTGGATGACCGCCGAGGCTCGCGCACGAAGTGCCCTGGATTCGAGCATCGACCGGGAGCCGTACCTGACCGAGCCTGGTCTGGCGCGGGACCTGGTGGCCGCCCTCCCGAACGGATCAACTCTGGTGATCGGTTCGAGCATGCCGGTACGCGATATCGACTCCTTCGCTCGACCCCGTCACGGCGTTCGCTTCCTGGCCAACCGGGGGGCCAACGGCATCGATGGCTTCTGGTCGACCCTGCTGGGGGTGGCGGCCACAAGTGAGGTCGACGTAGTGGGGTTCTGCGGGGACCTGACCTTCCTCCACGACGCGAACGGGATGCTCGGGGCCGGGGCGCGAGGGCTCCGCGCGACCTTGGTGGTCGTGGACAACGACGGGGGTGGAATTTTTTCGTTTCTGCCCCAGGCAAATGCCGTCGGTGACTTCACCAAGTTGTTCGCCACCCCTCACGGCCTGGATCTGGCCGACCTGGTCCGCGCCCACGGGCTGGGTGTCCGTTCCATCGTCGACACTCGGGATCTGGCGGGCGCACTGGCGTGGTCGGCAACTAAGGGCGGGGTCAACGTGCTGGTGGCCTCCACCAACCGTCGATCCAACGTCGACTTCCACCGAGCCCTTTGGGATGGAGTCCGCGACTCGACCGGCAACTAGTTCTCCGCTTCGCAGGTAACACACGCGTATCGTCGAGCGCTCGGCGTCGAGAGCAAGGCGCACCGGAGCCTCGATACCCCTCGCCGTATCGGGGCGAGGAGCAACGCAGCTATCGGCGTCGAGAGCCGGCGAGACGCCTGTGGAGTTGCGGGGCGGTGCACTAGTGATTCCCTACAGGTGGGCCATTGCAATTAGCTTGCCGCCATGGGTTACCTGGACCAGGCCCGGTGTGCCATGTGTGGGGCCAGAGTGCACTTCGAAGAGGGCCGAATCGCCTGCGATGCGTGCAACCTGCCCACCGACTGCTGTTTGTGCCCGCCCCAGCCTCAGGGCTCCACCCGTTCCTGACCCGGCGGACCGGGGCAGCATCCTCGAGGGATCCGTGGCGAAGCAGCCTAAACCGGCGGAATGAACCGGCGGCGCCGGCCCGAAAGCCCTCCTCTCAGACGTCGATGAGGGCACGGAGCATGGGGTCGAACTTGGATCGGGTCTCCCTCCACTCCTCGGCCGGGTCCGATCCCGCCACGATTCCCGCCCCGGCCGACAGCCGGGCCCGGTTGGCTTCCACCTGGGCGCAGCGGACCGCCACCGCCCAGTCGCCGTCGCCCCGGTAATCCATCCAGCCCACCGGGCCGCTGTATCGGGCCCGGTCGAAGCTCTCCAAGCGCCCGATGACATCGACGGCCGGTGTGGTCGGCCACCCGGCCACCGCCGGCGTGGGATGAAGGAGATGGGCCACTGCCACAGCCGTTGGAGTGGGAAGCCCGTGGAGGCGACCGGCCACGGTGGTGGCCAGGTGGGCCAGGGTGGACAGACGGGCCACCTCCGGCCTGTCGCTCGCCGATACCTCGCCACACCAGTTCCGTAGCGCCTCGACGACCGCCGCGACCACCAACGCGTGCTCCCGGCGTTGTTTGGCCGATCCCGCCATCTCCTCGAGCGCGGCCCGGTCGGCGGCGGCGGTATCGGCGCGGCGGGCGGTTCCGGCCATCGGCCGTGAGGTGACCAGCGGCCCACGGCGGCGAACCAGCAGTTCGGGGCTGGCCCCGACGAACCCGTCGCCGGCGTAGACGAAGCATGAGGGGTGGGCAGCGGCCAAATTGGCGGTGATCCGACCGAGGTCGAATGGTTCCGGCGACCAAAGCTCCACCTGGCGGGCCAGCACCACCTTCTCCAACGCACCGCCTTCGATGAGGTTCAGCGCTTCGCTGACCATCCGGGTCCATTGAGCCTCGCTGGTCAGGCTGGCGACGGTGTAGGTGCTGGCGACGGTGAAGGTGCCGGCTGCCTCGGGTGCAAAACCACTCAGAGGCGGAGAATCGGGCCTGACCTCCCCGATTGTCGTCAGCCAGGATTGACCCTGTCGGTTGGTTCCCACGATCTGACTGGGAAGTGTCAGTCGGGATGTGACTCCGGCCTCGAAGTCGAAGGCGCCGAACACCACCGGACCGGCGCCGGCAAATCCCAGCGGGTCCTCAACCTCGACCCCGCTGAGAAGCCTCGCCACCGCGTCGTCAGCCTGGCCCAGGCTGACGTCCAGCACGGCAGCCTCGCCGATGCCCACCAGTCCCGCCCCGTCATGGATCCAGGCCCTGCACGTGTGCCCCAGGAGGCCAACGAGGTCGACGGTCCGATCCAGCCGTTCGGTCACCGAGCGCAGGCCGCCCGATGGTGTCGTTACCGCCACTGGCCGTCACGCTGGTGGAGATACCTGCCCGAGAGGCTGGGCGGTGTCACGGGTGGCCGTCGGCGGTTTGATCCAGATCAGGGGTCAGGCGGGTTGCGGTGATGAGTTGCGCAATTCCGGCGCTGAGCACCCGCCGGTCCACCCGGTCGAACCCGGCGGCGGACACCATCTCCAACAGGCCCTGGGTGGGGGGTAGGTAGGCGACCGACCGGGGCAGGTACCGGTAGGCGGCCCGGTCCGACAGCAGTCCCCCGACGGCGGGAACCACCTTGCCGAAGTAGAAGCGGTGTCCCATGGCAAGCACCGGATTCGCGGGGGTTTCCACTTCCAAGAGGGCCATCCGGCCGCCCGGGCGCAGGACCCGGGCGCATTCGGCCAGCATGGGGTCCAAGGCGGCGAAGTTGCGCAGGGCAAAGCCGCAGACCAGTCCGTCGAGGGACGCCGACGCCAGGCCCAGGGCCAGGCCGTCGCCCTGAACCAGGGGGGCCGACGTCCGGGCCGCCGCCAGCATCCCGCCAGAGCGGTCGATACCCACCGGATGATGCCCCGCCCGGGCCAGTTCCCGACAGAGGTCCCCGGTTCCACACGCCAGGTCCCCGACCAAAGATCCGGGGGCGAGGCCCAGGTCAGCCACCGTCCGCCGACGCCAACCGACGTCCATGCCCATGGTCAAGATTCGGTTGAGCAGGTCGTACCGGGGGGCGATGGTGTCGAACATGGCGTCGACCGCCGCCACCTTGGCCTGGCCCTGAGGAAGCTCGCTCATGGACGAACTGTTCCTTTCGGCTGCTCGGCGACGACCGGTCGCTCCTGGGGCGGGCGCTCGTGGGCCGGGCGGTCCTGGGGCGGGCGGTCCTCGGCGGTCAGACGCTGGTTTGCTGACGAGAGGAGCAGGCGGCGGAAGTGGTCGGCCACGAGGGGCACGACGACGTCCATGAGTTGGTCGAACCGGGCGAGAAGCAGGGCCGAGCGCTGCTCCATAGGGGCGTCGCTCAGGATGGGGCGGCGGACGTGGGCGTCGAAGAGATCCACGGCGGCTTCGGCCACCTCCCGAATGGCCGAGTGGTGGCGGCGGGCCAGGTCCATGAGGCCGTCGAGGGGCAGGCCGGAGGCCAGGAGATCGAGACCGGCCCTCAGTACCCGAACGTGCTGGCTGGTGAAGCGCCCGGGATCTCCTCCGTCGGACACCAGAATTCCCTCACTGACCAGGGGTTCGATGAGGGCCACCGGAACCCCGCTCCGGCGGGCCAGTTCTTCGATTCCAAAGGATCCGGGCGTATCGGTGGATCGTTCCGACTCCGACGAGCGGTCCGACTCCGACGAGCGGTCCGACTCCGAAGAGGCGTCCGTTCCGAGCGATCGCTCCACCTGCGACGGCGGCGACCAACCGACCGGCGGGCTCTGGGAGTCCGCCTCGGTGGGGGTTCCGGCCATGCGGCGGGCCACGGCCTCGGCCAGTGTGGCATCGGCCGGGTCCATCTCACCGGCCAGGATGCGCCGGACCAGGGCCGGAGCCAGGCCCCGCCTCTGCAGGTCGGCGATGCGAGCCAGCGCCTCCAGGTGGCCAGCGTCGTAGGTGGCCTCCCCTGCCTCCACATGGGGAGGTGGAATGAGGCCGTCGGCGACTATGGCGGCCAGCACCTCCGGGTCGATGTCCGCCTGGTGGGCCAACTCGTCGGCCCGCATACGCATGGCCTCCGATCCTAGGTTCGATGCTCTGAACAGCCACGTCCCGTGGCGATATCGTCCGGCTGCGTGCGGAATCCCATAGGTGCGATGGCGGCTGGGTACCTGGCCGGGAGCCTCCCCTCGGCCGATGTGGCCGCCCGGCTGGCCCAGGGGCGGGGCGCCGACCTGCGGGACCAGGGCAGCGGGAACCCGGGAGCCGTCAATGCCATGGCCGTGCTGGGGCCCGGGTGGGGGTGGGCGGTCATGGCGGCCGACGTGGCCAAAGGGGCTGCCGCCTGCGCCATCGGGGCCCGCCTGGGCGGACCCGGCGGCGCCCACCTGGCGGGGACGGCTGCCGTGGTCGGCCACTGCTTCCCGGCCTGGAACCCGAAACGGGGGGGAAAGGGCGTGGCTGTGAGTCTGGGCCAGTGCCTGGCGACCTTTCCCGCCTATCTGCCCGCCGATCTGGCGGTGGCGTGGGCGGTGGGCCGGTGGCGTGGAAGGGCCCTACCGGGAACGTTGGCGGGGTCGGCCACCTGGGTGATCGCCGCCACCTTGTGGTGGCGCAAGGGCTGGTCCAACCCATGGGGTCCCGGGTTCGTGCCCGCCGGCCGGCGCTGCCCCACCTGGCTCCTCCCGGCCGGCGCGGCCATCTCCTCAGCGGTGATCATCAGCCGGTTCCGGGCCGCCGAGCGACGGGGTCAGCCCTCGGCGGCCGGCCCCGCCTCTGCCTCTGGCGAGGCGATCTCTGCCCCTGGCGACGCGACCTCTGCCCCTGGCGACGCGACCTCTGCCGTGGCCGGTGTCCAGCCATGATTGCCCTGGTCACCGACTCCAACGCTCAGTTGACCCCGGCACTGCTCGAGCGACTGGGCGTGCGAGTGGTCCCCCTGACCATCACTATCGACGGGGTCAGCTTCACCGAGGGCGTCGACCTCGACGCCGACGGTTTCTTCGCCCACCTGGCAGCCGGCGCCGGTCAGGTGGCCACCTCCCAACCCAGTCCCGGCCAGTTCGCGCTCGCCTATCGGGAGGCCGCCACCGCGGGAGCCAGCGCCATCCTGTCGGTCCACATCGGCTCGACTCTTTCGGGCACGGTCAACTCCGCGCGGCTGGCGGCGGACTCATCCCCGGTGCCGGTCCGCATCGTCGACACCGGTACGGCGTCGTTCGCCGTGGCATTCGGGGTCTGGGAGGCGGCTGAGGCCCGGGCCGCGGGCGCTGACCTGGAGCAGGCGGCGGAGGCGGCGGAGGCCGCGGCCTCGTCGGTGGGAAACGTTTTCGTGGTGGCCGGGTTGGAGTTGGCCTGCTCGGGCGGCCGACTGGCCACCCGAACCGACCGACGCGAGCAGTCCAATCCGGCTGACCCGCCCGAGCCGTCCCCGCCTGCCAGCGCCAGCAGTCCGACCGGACCCCGCAGCGGGTTTCCGGTGCTCAGCCTCGCCGATGGAGCCATGCGGGTGGTGGGTGAGGCGGTGGACGCGTCGGCCGCGGCACGGATCATGGTGGATCACCTGGCCGCCTGGTCGGCCGCCACCTCGGTTGCGGGGCCGGCAGCCGGGTCAGGTCCCAGGTGCGATTCCGGGGCGGACTCAGGAGCCGATCCGACAGCGGAGTCGCCAACGGTGGCCCGGTCGTCGGCCGCCGGCGGGAGCGGAGGTGTACGGGTGGCGTTGTCGGTCCCCGATCGGGCCACCGGCCCCTTGGTCGACGAGGTTGAGGCCCGGGTCCGTGACCTGGGATTGGCCGAGGAGGTGGTTCGTTACCGGGTCGGCCCCAGCGTGGCGGCCCACACCGGACCCGGTGCGGTGGGCCTCATGTACTACCGCCGGCCGTTGCGGCCCCGGCGTTAGCCCGAGACGTCCTCCGGCGGGTCGACGAGCGTCTCGGCCAGAGCCTCCACCAGGTGGTCGGTGAACCAACTGAGGAAGTCGTACACAGCGAAGCGGGCGGAATCGGGGTGGTCGGGATCGTCGGGACGCTCGTCGCCCTCCTCGGAAACGTTCAGGTTGGACCCGAGCACCAGCCGCAGGGAGTTCGCCGCCCTCATCCAAGCCCCGAGATCGGCCGCGGCAACCGAGTCGGTGTCGGCGATGGCGGCCAACCGGGCCAGGGCTTGGCGGTGGGATTCGGCCAGTTCGCCGTGGGCCAGGAGCCGGTACTCGGTCTCCCGATCCCCATCGGCCACCTCCCCGTAGGCCGGTGGGAACAGGCGCCCGAGCGGAGACGCGGGGTTGGGCTCCTCCCCCAGTTGGCCGGCCAACTGCTCCGCCAGCGAGCCCAGCAGTTGGCGCTCGGGCCTGGGCAAACGGATGTCGTAGCGACCGTCGCGCCGCCGGCGGATCAACGGCTTCATCGCTCTCAGGTGTCCTTCTGCATGGTGGCCCAAAGGCCGTGTTCGTGCAGCCGGAAGACGTCGAGTTCGGCCTTGGACCGCTCCCCGGTGGAGACGACCGCCTTACCTTTCTCGTGCACATCGAGCATCAGCTTGGTGGCCTTGTCCCGGCTGTAGCCGAAGAGCTTCTGGAGCACGAAGACGACGTAGGACATCAGGTTGATGGGGTCGTTCCAGACGATGACCACCCAGGGTACGTCGGGGGTGACGACCTCGTCGGATTCGGGCTCGCGGACCTCGACCGGCGCCAAGGTCATGACCCCGACGCTACCGCCGGTGCCGATCCCAGCGGCGATGGCCGCCGCCGGCGCTCATCGAACCGATCTCGTGGTCATCCTGTCCGGGCCGCCCTGCGGACCGGCCGATTGGTGTTGGCCCCGGGCGGAGGTGGACCGGACCAGGACGACAGTGGCCACCCAGACGGCCGAGGCCCCTGCGATGTGGAATCCGACCAGCAGCACCGGGACCCCGGTGAAGTACTGCAGGTAGCCAACGCCGGCCTGGGCCACCGAGAGGCCCAGGACCACCTTGGCCCGGCCTTGGGCCCTCGATCCCCCTGGAGCCCGCCAACAGGTGAGGGCGGCCACGGCCAGAAACACGACCACGGCCAGGCCGTGGAGGCGGGCCATGTCCCCCACCACCAAGGGAAGGCGCGCTGCGCCCGGGTCTCCGCCGTGGGGACCCGATGCGGTGACGACCGTGCCCAGGAACAACACGATCGCCCCGGCCGCGACTGTCCCTCGACCCAGGCCCGCCAGGACCGGATCGGCGGGAGGGCTCGTCGGGCCTTTCCCTCCATCGATTTCGCCGGTCCGGCCGTCACCGCTCGAAGCGGGCTCGCTCTCGCCGGCCCGGTCCCAAAGGACCGCTGCATTGGCCAGGAGAACCATCGAGAGGAGGAAGTGACCCATCACGAACTGCGGTTGAAGATCGAACAGGACGGTGAGCCCGCCCAGAACGATCTGGCCGATCACCCCGGCCACCAGGCCCAGGGACAGCCACGTCAGGTCCCGGCGGCGGGGCCGGCGTAGGAGGGAGCCGAGAACGGCCAACATGACAGCCAGGGAAACCAACCCGGTGATCGCTCGGTTTACGAACTCGACCATGGCGTGAATCCCGGCTTCAGGCACCGGGATCAGACGGTCCTGGGCGCAGGTGGGCCAGTCCGGGCATCCCAGGCCCGAACCGGTGAGGCGAACCGCCCCACCGGTGACAACAATGAAGGCCAGGGCCCACAGCGCTGCCAACGTCACCCGCCGGTAGGTCGCCGGCGCCAGCCGAAAGCGCGATCGTGACTCGCCCACGGGCGCCACAGTGGGCGCGGTCACGAGATGACGATGGCGCTGGCCACGAACCCGCCGGCGGGGTTGGCCCGGCCGGTGATCTCCACCCGGGTCCCGGCCCGGAGATCGGCCAGAGACGCCGACGCCCCACCCACCCGGGTCAGTCGGGTGGAGCCGTCGAACACCACCTCCGAGACGCCGTTGACCGGTTCGGCGAGGGCCAGCACCCGGGCGCTGGCGAACGTGGCGGCGACCACTGCGCTGAGGACGACCCCGGGCGAGGTGGTGGCGGTGGCTGCGGGGTCGGGGGACCCGGGGGCCGATGTGGTGGGTCGATCGGGATCGACGGTGGTCGTCGGCCCATCCGATCCGCCCGGGCCTGGCCCGGCGGCATCGAGCCCGGTCCCTGGCTCAGCCGCCGAACCGCCGGGGGCGGTTCGCGTCGACGTCGGCGTGGACCGGGTCGCCGGGTCCCGGCTGCACCCGGACAGGACCAACGCAGCCACCGCCACCATCGACCACACACGGGCCGCCCCGGGCCGTCGACCCCCTGTGCCCGCTGGGTTGGCGGAGAGATCCGCCGGCTCGGTTGGGCAGGGTGCCGGAACTGGCATGAAGGTCGTAACCGACGGCAAGGAGGAACGCGCGAGACTCAGGCGGCCGGGGTCTCGGCGATGGTCACGGACTCGATGGCCACCCGCTGACGGGGGGTTCCCGCCCCGGGCGAGCCCACCGCGTCGAGAGCGGCGACCACATCCAACCCGGAGATGACCTTGCCGAACAGGGAGTACTGGGGGGGAAGAGCCATGCCGGAGCGGCCGCTGATGATGAAGAACTGGCTGCCGTTGGTGTTGGGCCCGGCGTTGGCCATGGCCAGGGACCCAAGCTCGTAGCGGCCGGCCCGGGGCAGCTCATCTTCGAACCGGTACCCGGGGCCGCCTCGGCCGTTGCCGTCGGGATCCCCACCCTGGATGACGAAGCCGGGGATGATCCGGTGAAAGACCACGCCGTCGAAGTAGTGGTAGCGGGCCAGGAACACGAAGTTGTTGACCGTTTTGGGGGCGGCGATAGGGTCGAGCAGCATTTCCAGGGAGCCCAAAGTGGTCACCATGGTGGCCCGGTAGGTGTTGGCCGGGTCGATGCACATCGGCGGGGGGGAGGGAAACCGACGAGTCTGGGGGCTGGATCCGTCGGCCTGGGGGCAGTCGATGCTCATGGACCGACGATAGGCCCCGGCCCAACTCCCCTCCACAGCAAGAGTCCCCTCCACAGCAAGAGCCGGCCCGTGCATCCGGGCGCCGGGTGGACTACCAAAGAGGCCATGACCACCACCGCTGCCGCCGCCTGGTCCGAAGCCCTGGGCCAGTGGGCCATACCCGAACACATTCTGGCCTCCGCCCCGGAACCACCGTGGCACTTCTCCCCTGAACTGTTCACCGACATCGCCCTGGCCGCCCTGGCCCAAACCGAACCCACCCCCGCCCGCCGGGTGGCGACCGAAGCCCTGGCCGACGGGGGGACCGTGCTCGACGTGGGCGCCGGGGCCGGGACCGCATGCCTGCCCCTGGCCCCGCCCGCCACCCTGCTCATCGCCCTGGACCCGAGCGCCGGGATGCTGGAGTCATTCGCGGACCTGGCCACGAAGCGGGGGGTTCCTCACCAGGTCATCGAGGGCAACTGGCCGGACGCGTCCGACGTCACTCCCATGGCCGACGTGGTCGTCTCCCACAACGTGATCTACAACATCGCCGACCTGCCGGCTTTCTTCGCTGCGCTGTCCGAACACGCCCGGCGCCGGGTGGTGGTGGAGATGACGGCGGACCACCCCACCTCCTCCATGAATCCGCTGTGGAAGGCCATCTGGGACATAGACCGGCCGACCGGCCCAACCGCCACCGACGCTCTGGCCGTACTTGGGGAAATGGGTATCGCGGCCAGCCACGAACGCAGCCAGCGGGAGTGGAGCTACCTGCGCGACAACCGTCAGCAGGCCGTGGCCCAGGCCAGGCGACGCCTGTGTGTGGGCCCCGACCGGGACGCCGAGATCGACGCCCTGCTGGTGCCGGCCATCAGCACGCCGACGCGCGAAGCCGTGGCCATCTGGTGGGACACCGCGCCGGCCGGCGCCTGAGCCGCCGGCGCATTCGGACCCGGTCGGCAAATGTGCCGCAACATCACCGTCCTGCGGGGGCTCGAACCGGTGGCCACTCCCGCCGAGATCCAGGCCGCCGCCCTTCAGTACGTTCGCAAGGTCGGGGGAATCGCCGCTGCATCGTCGGCCACCCAGGCGGCCATCGACCAGGCGGTCGGCGCCATCGCCGAGGCCACCACCGACCTGCTGGCCGCCCTTCCCCCCCGGCGCAACCCACCTCCCACCGAGCCTCCGCTGCGTCGCATGGCCCGGCGCCCCTGACGACTGGGACCCGCAACCGCCTCCCAGCCTCCAGGATCTCGTACGCAGGACCCTGAGAACAGGCCCTCGGCACCCCGCCTCAGAGGAACCCTGGCCGGCCACGATCGGCCGGCCAGAGCGTTCTCCAACAGCGGTGCCGGCGAACCAACGTCGTTAGTTGACGGCTACCACGCAGTCGATGTCGAGGGGCAGGGCGGTGACCAGGCAGTCGACGACAACGACGTTGCCTGTGCGCGCGTCGCGGATGACCTCGCGCACCGTGGCCCGACCGGTGGCCACGGCCCGAAGAACGGCCCGAAGCAGAGGACGGGCAATCCGGGTGTCGACGGTTGCTGCGGTGGAGGACCCGACCTCCACGGACACGGCCCGGCGAATGGCGGCCCGAGCCTCGACAACGGTGGTGGCGCCGACGTCGATGGTCAGAGCCTGCGCCGGGGTGGCGGTGGCCAGGGCTGCGGCGGCGACAACGCCGCCGATGGCGGCCCGGAGGCGCCGGTGCTTGCGAGCAGGCTGGGTGGGGGCAAGGTTCGACAACTGGGTGTTCACGGATGTTTCCTCCTGTGATCGGGGTGCGGTTCTTGGCCCGCAGTCCCGGAAACTAGGGATGGCTTCCCCCTTCCGGGAAGGACGCAACGCCAGTGTCACCCCGGTGTTCACCGAAATCAGGGATGCGGTTCTCACAACCTGTCGCGGCCCTGTGCCAGTGGCCCAGCCGGCAGCGTGGTGCAACAGGGCGGTGTCCCTCCTAGCGGCCCAGACCCCGGGGAAATCTGTAGGCGACGGTCCGGGCCGCGCGAACTCCTGACCGGACGGCCCCTTCCAGGTGGCCGCCGCCGATCGCCTCGGTTTCGGCCCCGGCCCAGACGAGGCGGCCCTCCATCAGCCCTTGGGCGAACGCAGGGTGACCGTAGGCAGCGGGCTCATCCAGCCACACCACCCGGTCCGCGGTGTTCGGATCGGCGGACCAGTCGCGTTCCATGTACCCGATGGGCTGGGCGGCCTCCGGGCCGAACAGGCGGGTGAGTTGGTCAATGACCGCTTCGGCCCGCTCCCGCCCGTCGAGGTCCCGAAAGGCATGGTTGGCCGACACGAAGCCCCAGAGTGCCGCCGCCTCCCCCGAGTCGGTGGCGGACCCCGAGGTGCTGGCGGACCCCGAGTCGGCGCGGGCCCTGGCGATGGTGCAGGAATCGTGGACCTCGATCAGTGGGCCCCGGGCGCTCATGGCCAGTCCGGACCAGCCGTCGTCGCGCCAGAAGGCCCTCTGGTAGATCACCACCACCTTGGCGGCGGTGGCCATCCAGGTGGGGGTGGCCTCCATGACCGCCACAAGGGCCGGCGCCAACGGGGGGTCGAAGGTGATCGATTCTCGGGCCAGCCGGGGCGGGATGGCCACGATGACCGCAGCGGCCTCGGTGGCGGTGGGCTCGCTCAACCACTCCAACCCGGCGACGAACCCCCCGCCAACCTCGGTCAGACCCACCCTTAACCCATCGGTCACTTGGTTAATGGACGTGACCCTGGTGTCGAGGCGAATGCTCCCGGGATCCAACTTCTCCGCCAGCCGCAGGCAGATCTCCTGAGCTCCGGGAGCAAAGCGAAGTTCAGACGGTTCGGGAGCCGGAACCTGCGTGGCCACTGGGCCAGCGCCGGGAAGGTCCACCGAAGGGCCCTCGGAAAGCGCCAGCCCGGATCGGTACTGGGGAAATGTTCCGATCCCCAACTCGGCTGCCAGCGCCGCCACCGCCGGCTGGTCCGACCAGTGCCAGGTGGCCCCCAGGTCGAAGGCAATCTCGGGCCGGGCCGGATCGGGGGCCACCGTCCAGGTCCGCCCCCCCACCCTGTTTCGGGCCTCGAGGACCACCACCTCCCGCCCCGTCTGGTGAAGCCGATAAGCGGCCGTCAACCCGGCAACGCCGGCCCCCACGATTACGACCGGGTTCATGAACTCCTTCTAGCGCCTCGCCTGCGAGGCACTACCGGCCCGGCGGGCAGGACCGAAAATGATGGGGGGACTCGGCCTGGCGCGCCTCGAGGAGGAGGAAATGACGGTGCCTCAGGGCCCGTCATCGAACCGGCTGTCGAAAGTGGAAACCGCCACCTTTCCGTCCTTGATCGACTGGCGGCTGCGCTCCTGGCCATCGACCTCGACCACCACCGTCAAGGGTTCTGACCCCGAGACGTGTCGTACCTCTCCCAGCCGGAGAAGGCCCTGGCCCAGGTCGAACGTGCTTGGGCCGCACCCGGTTTCGGGAGTCTCGGCCTCTCCGCTCGACACACGGGCACCAGTGATGAGGGTGGCTTCCCAGCAGGTGTCAGCCGAGGCCTCGATGCTCAACGACGCCGGCAGGTCGGCCCCCACCTCCTCTTTGAACTCCCCGAAGAAAGCCGCCCCGGCCGCCAGCAACAAGATCCCAATGGCCAGCCCCAAAAATCCCAGAATGATCCCGGCCACCGCCAGCCCCCGACCCCGCTGGCCCCGCTTGCGGATCTGGCTCAGAGCCACGAAGCCCAGGACGACCCCCAGGAGGGACCCGATACCCAGCACCCAGAAGAAGCAGAGGGCACAGACGAAGGCGGCGATGGCCAGACCGTTGGTGCTGGCCGAGGCGGCGGGAGGGGGGGCGGCCCACTGTCCCGGCGGTCCCCATTGGGCCGGTTGGCCCGACGGTGGTCCCCAACCCGGCGGTGGCTGCTCCTCCATGGATAAACCTCCCGGCTCGGTTGGACCCCTCGGCGATGACGTTAGGCCCAGACCCCTCCGATGGAAAGACCCGCCGGCCGCGCAAGCCGGCTGACCCCGGGCACGGCCAAAGGGCCAGTCCAGCCGTTCGCTATCGGGGCTTGACGAGGTTTGGATTGTTGCCGGCCGGATTGGTTCACTACTGTCCGGGCGCCCATGGTGCCGCTGCTCAGCCTCACTTACTGGCAGCTAACGACGATCAAGACGATCGTCGTTCTCTCCGTCATCCCGGCGGCCGCCGTGGTGCTGGGCTACGTCTTCCTGCTCAAGATGATGGCCCACATGCAAAGCCGCCTCGGGCCGATGGATCCCGGCGGGTTCCACGGCTGGTTTCAACTGGTGGGCGACGGCATCAAGTTCATCCAGAAGGAGGACCTGATCCCCGCCCGGGCCGACCGGCGGGTGTTCGCCATGGCCCCGGTGGTGGTGCTGGCCTCCACCTTCCTGCTCTACATCGTGGTCCCCGCCGGACCGGACCTGGTCGTCCAGGATCTCGACGTCGGCATTTTCTTCGCCATGGCTGTCTCGTCCCTCTCGGTCATCGGCGTGCTCATGGCCGGTTGGGCCTCGGCCAACAAGTACTCGCTGCTGGGGTCGCTGCGGGCCGCCGGGCAGTTGATCGCCTACGAGTTGCCCCTGGTGCTCGCCGTGGTGGGGGTGGTCATCCAGGCCGGGACCATGAGCCTTCAGGGCATCGTCGAGGCCCAGGCCACCGGGGAGATCTTCGGCATCGGCCTGGTCGGCAACCCTTTCATCCTCACCCAGGCCCTGGGCCTGTTCATCTTCCTGGCCGCCGCCCAGGCGGAACTGACCCAGACCCCCTTCGACATGCCGGTGGCCGAATCCGAACTGGTGGCCGGCTACATGACCGAGTACTCGGGCTTTCGCTTCCTCATCTTCTTCATGGCCGAGTTCGGGACCGCCTTCGCCCTGTCGGCCATCGCCGCCACCTTGTACCTGGGCGGGTGGTACCAGCCGTTCTTCACCGACGGTTTCATGGCCAACGTGCTCGGCCCGGTGGTGCTTGGGGCCAAGATCATGGGCGTGGCCTTCTTGATCTTCTGGGTCCGCTTCACCTTCCCCCGCTTTCGGGAGGACCAGTTGCAGACCTTCGCCTGGAAGTACCTCATCCCCCTCTCGCTGGTCAACATCGTGGCCACCGGCGTCCTGAAGGTGGTCTTTTAGATGGCGGTCCTCTGATGCCCGAACTTCCCGGGATGATCAAGGGCCTGGGGGTGACCCTGCGGACGATGTTCCAGCCCACGGTCACCATCCAGTACCCCCACGAGAAGGAGGCCCCGCCCACCCGGGCCCGGGGCGTCATCGCCCTCAAGGAGGAGAACTGCACGGCCTGCATGCTCTGTGCCCGGGAGTGTCCGGACTGGTGCATCTACATCGAGGGCCACAAGGAAAAGCGCCCACCCCGGAGGGAGGGGGGCAAGCCCCGCACGGTCAACGCTCTGGACCGCTTCGACATCGACTACGCCCTGTGCATGTACTGCGGGATCTGCGTGGAGGTCTGCCCCTTCGACGCATTGTTCTGGAGTCCCGAGTACGAGTACTCAGAAGCCCGCCTGGCCGATCTGCTCCACGACAAGGGCCGGCTGGGCGAGTGGATGTTGACCGTGCCTGAGCCCCCGGCCCTGGAGGCCGGAGCAGTCAAGAAGAAGTGAACTAGGTTCCGCGCCCGCTCATGCCCGCCGCCCTTTTCATCCCTGAGAATCTGGTTTTCGGGATCCTGGCCGTGGTCATGGTGGCGGCGGCGTTTCGCCTTGTGACCACTACAAATGTCGTCCGGGCGGCGTTGTTTCTGGCCATGGTGCTCGCCGGAGGCGCCGGCTTGTTCATCCTCCTGGCCGCCGAGTTCCTGGCCTGGGTTCAGGTGCTGGTCTACATCGGGGCGGTGGTGGTGCTCCTGCTCTTCGGGGTCATGCTCACCCGGGCGCCCATCGGGGCCGATTCCGAGTTGGACAACAACCAGAGGGGCGTGGCCGCCCTGGTCGCGTTGTTCCTGCTGGGTGCCCTGGGAGCGGTCCTCTACGACGCCTTTGGGACCCAGGCGCTGGAGGTGACCACCATCGGCCGCACCGCATCGGTTGCCGACGCCGTCTTCGGGGCCTACGTGGTTCCCTTCGAGGTGGCCTCCGTCCTTCTGCTGGCCGCCCTGGTGGGCGCCGTCTGCCTGGCCCGGCGGGACTGACGGGCGCCGTGTATCTCAACCAGTTCCTGATGCTGTCGGCGGTTTTGTTCTGCCTGGGTGTCTACGGCGTGCTGGCCCGCAAGAACGCGGTGCTGGTTCTCATGTCCATCGAGTTGATGCTCAACGCGGTGAACATCAACCTGGTGGCCTTCGGCGCCCTCCATGACGTGATCGCCGGACAGGTGTTCGCCCTGTTCGTCATCACCATCGCCGCCGCCGAGGTGGGGGTGGGTCTGGCCATCGTCCTTCTCATCTTCCGCAACCGAGCCTCTATAGACCTGGACCAGGTCGACATGATGAAGGGCTGAGGGCGCCGTGCTGAGTAACGCCTGGCTGATCCCGCTCATCCCGGCTCTGACCTTCTGGGGCATCTTGATCCTGGGCAAGCGGGTGGGCCACAAGGCTGTCTACCTGGGCATCGGCGGCGTGGCGTCTTCCATGGTCATGTCGGTCGCCGCCGCCATCGAGTGGATCTCGTTGCCAGAACCCCGCGAAGCGGTGAGTCGCCACCTGACCTGGTGGCGTTCCGGCGGGGTGGAGATCGGGGTCGGAACCCACGTGGACGGCCTGGCGGTGATGATGCTGGTCGTCGTCACCTTCATCTCCCTGATGGTCCACGTCTATTCCACCGCCTACATGCACGGGGACCGGCGATACGTCTATTTCTTCGCCGCGCTGTCGCTGTTCACCGCCTCCATGCTCATGCTGGTTCTGGCCGACAACACCCTCCAACTCCTGGTCGGCTGGGAGATGGTGGGCCTGTGCTCCTTCATGCTCATCGGGCACTGGTGGGAGGAGGAGGCCAACTCGGGGGCGGCCATCAAGGCTTTCCTCACCACCCGGACCGGCGACATCGGCCTGCTCACCGGCGTGATCACCTTGTTCTTCGCCGCCGGGCAGAACTTCAACATCGCCCACCTGAACTTTCTGGCCATCGAGGGGGGCATCTCCAAGGGCCTTCTGTTCGTGGGGGCGGGCCTGTTGTTCCTGGGCGTCATGGGCAAAAGCGCCCAGTTCCCCCTCCATGTCTGGCTGCCCGATGCCATGGCCGGGCCCACCCCGGTGTCGGCCCTCATCCACGCCGCCACCATGGTGGTGGCCGGGGTCTACCTGATCGCCCGCCTGTTCGGGGTTTTCTTCACCGCTTTCTCCTTCGACGTCGGCGGGGTCAACCCGGTGGCCCTGATCGGGGCCATCACCGTGCTCATGGCCGCCGCCCTGGCCTTCGTCCAGGACGACGTGAAGAAGGTCCTGGCCTACTCGACCGTCAGCCAACTGGGCTACATGGTGATGGCCCTGGGGGTGGGAGCGTGGACGGCGGCGGTGTTCCACCTGTTCACCCACGCCTTCTTCAAGGCGCTGTTGTTCCTGGGGTCGGGGTCGCTCATCCACGCGGTGCACTCCAACAACATGAGCGAGATGGGCGGCCTGAGAAAGGTGATGCCCACCACATACAAGACCTTCATCCTGGGATCTCTGGCCCTCGCCGGGATCTTCCCCCTGGCCGGGTTCTGGTCCAAGGACGAGATCCTCAACGGCGCCCTGGCCGACGGGTTTCCCCTGATGCTGGCTGTGGGCCTGGTGGGGGCGTTCATGACCGCGGCCTACATGACCCGAGCGTGCATCCTGATCTTCGCCGGTGAGTACCGGGGCCACGGCCACCCCCACGAATCGCCCCCGGCCATGGCCTGGCCGCTGCGGATCCTGGCCGTTCCCGCTGCCCTGTGCGGCCTGCTCAACGCCCCCGGGATCGGGTGGTTCGGGCACTGGGTCACCTTCGAGGTCCACGGCGCCCGCCACATCGTGGCCCACCACGACTTCAACCCGGTGCTGGGCGCCGTGTCCTTCGCCGTCGCGGTGGCCGGCATCGCCGTCGCCTCCGGCTACTACCTAAAGGGCACCTTCCCCAAGGGTTTGATGAGCCGGGTGGGCTTTTTGGCCCACGGGCATCGGATCCTGGTCAACAAGTACTACCTGGACAACCTCTACATCGAGGGCATCGTCCGCACCATCCAGTACCCCCTGTCCAAGGCCGCCTACTGGTTCAACCAGAAGGTGCTCGACGGCGTCGTCAACGGGGCCGGGTCGGTGGCCCGGGCCACCGGCAATGCCGTCTACACCCATATCGACCAGGGCCTGATCGATGGCATCGTGAACGGGGCCGGGGCCACCGCCGAGGGCGGCGGGTCAGTCCTGCGCCGCAGTCAGACCGGCCGGGTCCAGCAGTACGCCGCCTACCTGTTCGGTGCCGCCGCCCTGGGCGCGGCCGCCCTCGTCCTGTTCACCTGAGCCGAGCAAAGGACCTCCTCTAAATGCTTCTGACCCTGGCGGTCTTTCTTCCGGTGGCCGGGGCCGCGCTGGTGGCGCTGGTGCCCAAGAGCCAGGAAACCCTTATCAAGGCCCTGACGCTTCTGACCACTGTGGCCACCGCCGCGGTGGGGTTCGTCCTGCTCCGGGACTTCGACTACGCCAACGCCGGTTCTCTGCAGTTCACCGTGGACCGGAGCTGGATCGACGTGATTAACAGTCGCTACCACGTGGGAATCGACGGGCTGGCACTGCCCCTGCTGATCCTGTCGATGGTGGTCACGGTCCTGTGCGTCATCTACTCCTGGGACCACTTTCCGGAGCCCCACAATCCCAAGGCCTTCCTGATCCTTCTGTTGATCCTGGAGACGGGGATGAACGGAACCTTCGCCTCCCAGGACCTGATCCTCTTCTTCGTCTTCTTCGAACTGGTGCTTCTTCCCATGTACTTCCTGATCGGGGTGTGGGGCGGCCCCAACCGCCAGTACGCGTCGATCAAATTCTTCCTCTACACCCTGTTCGGCTCCGCCCTGATGATCCTGAGTTTCCTGGCCCTGTACTTCAAGGGGGGCCAGACCTTCGACATCCCGACCCTGATCGCCAACGGTCCCGACATTGTCCGAGGCACCCAGATCCTCATCTTCGGCGGCCTGTTCATGGGTTTCGCCATCAAGGTGCCCATGTTCCCGTTCCACACCTGGCTGCCTGACGCACACACCGAGGCGCCGACGGTCGGGTCGGTCATTCTGGCTGCGGTTCTGTTGAAGCTGGGCACCTACGGCTTCGTCCGCATCGCCCTGCCCATCCTCCCCGAGGCGGCCATGGCCTGGGCGCCGTTCATCGGCGCTCTGGCGGTGATCGGCATCATCTATGGCGCCCTGGGGTGCCTGGCCCAGAAGGACATGAAGCGGCTCATCGCCTTCTCGTCGGTGGCCCACATGGGTTACGTGATGCTGGGCATCTCCACCCTGACCACCCACGGAATCAACGCGGCGGTGTTCGGGATGGTGGCCCACGGCCTCATCACCGGCATGTTGTTCTTCGTCGCCGGATCGGTGGGCGAGCGGTTCGGCACCCGGGAGATCTCCCGACTGGGCGGGTTGATGATCCAAGCCCCGCGTATGGGATGGATCCTGGGTTTCTGCACCTTCGCCTCCCTGGGACTGCCCGGCCTGGCCGGATTCTGGGGTGAGTTCCCGGCCATTCTCTCGGCCTACCAACCGGCGACCGGATTGTCGGTGGGGCTGTTCCGCTTCTACATGGTGGTGGCCGCCATCGGCACGGTCTTTGCCGCTGGCTACCTCCTGTGGCTGTTCCAGCGGGTGGCCTTCGGCAAGGCCCGGGACGAGTTCGCCAAGGCCCACATTCACGACGTTCATGGCCCCGAGTACCTGGCCTGGACCCCCCTGTTGGTGGCCATCCTGGTCTTTGGGGTCTTCCCCGGCCTGCTGTTCGACGTCATCGACCCGTCGGTGCAAAAGATCGGCCGGGACAACGGTGCTCTGCTCATCTCAGCCGAGGAGGCGGAGGCGGCGGCCGACAAGGCGGCGGCGGCCGGGCACGGTGAAGAGGGCGACCATGGCGACGAGGAGGGCGACCATGGCGACGAGGAGGCCGGCCACGGCGAGGCCGACGACGACCATGGCGGTGAGGCTGGCGACGGAAAATCGGCCCCGGCCGTGACCGCCGGCCACTGAGCCAGGCTGCCTCCGTGCCCTTCACCCCCCCGGTTCTCGACTACCACGGGCTGGCGCCCGAGATAGTCCTGACCTGCGTTCTGGCCCTGGTTCTGGTGGCCGATCTGGTTCTGCCCGAGCGGCGGAAGTGGCGCCTGTCCAGCCTGGCGGGTGCCGGATTGCTGGCCTCGTTCATTCCCATCGTCACCCTGGCCATCTACGGCGACGATGTCCGGTCCATGGCCGGGGGGGCCTACGTGGTGGACCCGTTCGCCCTGGTGCTCAAAGGGCTGTTCATCGGCATCGGATACGTCATCCTGCTGATGTCGGCCAACCACGTCAGCGAGGGCGACTACTACCAGGGCGAGTTCTACGTGTTGTTGCTGTCATCCATCCTGGGCATGGTGGTCATGGCCTCGGCCCGGGATCTGATCGGAATCTTCGTGGCTCTGGAGACCCTTTCCATTCCCGCCTACGTACTGGCCGGATGGCGCAAGCGGGACCTACGGGGCAACGAGGCCGCCCTCAAGTACTACCTGCTGGGAGTTCTGGCCTCGGCCGTCATGCTCTATGGCATGACCCTGGTGTTCGGCTTCACCGGCACCACCGTTCTGGCCGAGATCGGCCAGGCTCTACAAGGTTCGGCCGCTGCGATTCCCCTGGTGACTGTGGGGATCTCCTTCATAATCGTGGGCTTCGCCTTCAAGGTCTCGGCCGTACCCTTCCACTTCTGGGCGCCGGATACCTACGAGGGATCACCCCTGCCGGTTACCGCCTTCTTCTCCGTCGCCTCCAAGACCGGGGGTTTTGTCGCCCTGTTCCAGTTGGTGTTCGTGGCCTTCTTGGGCCGGCCGGACGTGTGGCAACCGCTGTTCTGGGTACTGGCGGCCTTGTCGATGACCGTTGGGAATCTCATCGCCCTGCGCCAGACCAACATCGTTCGCATGCTGGCCTACTCCTCCATCGCCCAGGCCGGCTACATCCTGGTGCCGCTGGCGGTGGCCGGCGCCGGCCCCGGACAGGCGTCGAAGTCTGCGTTCACGGCCGCAGTGGTGTACCTCCTGGTCTACGCGGCCATGAACCTGGGGGCGTTCGCGGTGGTGATCGCCGTGGCCCGCAAGACCCGGTCGGGCGAGATCTCCTCCTACGGCGGGCTTTACGAGTACGCCCCGGGGTTGGCCGTCATCATGACGATCTTCCTGTTCTCCCTGGCTGGCATCCCGCCGCTGGCCGGGCTGTGGGCCAAGTTCTTCGTCTTCCGGGCGGTGATCGACGCCGGCACGTCCTGGGCGCTGCTCCTCGGCGTGGTGGTGGCCGTGAACTCGGTCATCGCGCTGTTCTATTACGCGGCCATCGCCAAGGAGATGTGGATGAACCCGGTGCCCGACGGCGACACGACCCGCATCCGGGTGCCGGCGCCGCTCATCACCGCACTGGGCATCACCGCCGTCCTGGTGGTGGTCGTCGGCGTTTACCCCCAGACCTTCGCCAACTTCGGGGACCTGGCGTCGCTCGTCCCCTAGCGCCCCGACCGCTTCGGTTCACCTCGTGGCCGCGACGCTCGCGGAGCTGATCGCCGAGCGGGCGCCCCTGGGCTTCGACCA
>JBQTHD010000052.1:0-33688 GCA_052390275.1 Acidimicrobiales bacterium
CCAGAACCGCCGCTGGCTGCGTTCTCGTCCTCGACTCGCGCAAAGGGTGAGGCTTCGTCCTGCGGCCTTGCCAGCGACGCTTCTGACTCGGAGCCACGCGGGCAAGCGTTCATGGTCAGGGCACTAGCCACTAGCACTAGCCGGTGTCGATGCTCGCCCTGATGTCCTTGATTCGTCGGTACAGGCGTCGCTGGTGGTCGGGGGCGGCCACGAAGCCGAACCTCTCATAAAAGCTGGTGGCTTCGTCGTCGATCGCGTCGACCACGACGAAGCGCGCAGCAGCCGTCTGGCCCGCGGTCACCGCCTTTCGCAGTGCTTGCGAGAGCAGCAGGGCGCCTATTCCTCGGCGCTGTTCGCTCCGATCGACAGCCAGTCGGGCCACGAGGACCATGCCAATCGGATAGCCAGGTAGGCCGCGCACAAGCTTGGCGGGTGCCTCCTTGCGCAGCACCGATCCCATGGTGAGACTGAAATAGCCAAGGACTCGACTGTTCTGGATTGCGACGAAGGTACGGGCCGAGTCCATCCGCTGGGCGGCCAAGGCGTGGCGCCGGAGCCAGGCGTCAAGTTCGGCATTGCCCGAGTCAAACGCTCTGAGGTCGTGATGGACATCGAGCCGCTCGATCTGGACTATTGGCGGGTCACGCCTCACGGAGCTTCGGGTTCTGCTTGAACAGCTCAACAAGTTCTGGCACCGGTCTGGCCGGCCTGTCGAGTTCAGAGATGAATCGGTCGTAGGCCTCGTTGGAGAGCACTAGATCCTTGTGATCGTTGAGCACCTGCTGCGCTCGGGAAGTCACCGTGTCCCGGACGAAGGCAGTCACGGTGGTCGCCTCCAGGTCCGCTGCCTGACGGATGAGAGCGTCCTGCTCAGCGTTGACACGTACTTCCAGGCGCTGGCGTCGAGACGGCGTCGTTGCATGCTGGCCCATGGTCGAAGAGTAGTCGCGTCCGGACGTTGTCCGGACGGGCAACCAGGCATGCGGCTGGCCGGCGCAACCCGTGAGTTGACGCCAGCGGAGCTGACCCTCCCAATCGGGTGCTCACGGCCTCCTGGTGCTGAGTACTACCAGCGAATGAACCAGTTGAGGGGTCTCCTCATCGAAGCTGGTGATCAGTTCGGCCACCATCTGGTGGTGTTCGCTCGGGTCCATCCCGGCAACGAATTCGGCGTGCTGGGCCATCCCAAGGCGCCAGGCGATCAGGTCGGCGGGGCTCAGGTCAGGAAACGGCACCTCGAGGACTTCGATACGGGGCTCGAGTCCGGCCGCCACCGCCACCTGGGCGAATCCCTCGGGAGTGGCCAGGATCGGTAGGGCGGCTGCGGCCATCCATGTGTACCAGGACGGTGGCGCCCATCCCCGGGCCGCCAGAGCTTCACGGACGAGGGCCTTGACCGGGTGGGTGTCACCAGAGGCATATGTGGCCGCCACGATGACTCCGCCGGCTCGAGTGACCCGGGCCATCTCGGCCAGCCCGGCTTCCGGGCGGGTCAGGTGGTTCAGCGAGAACGCGGCCACGGTCACGTCAAAACTGCAGTCGGCGAAGGGCAGGGCCAGGATGTCGCCGACCACGGCGGGCGGCCTTTCGATGGCCTCATGGGACAACATTCCCAGTGATGCGTCGACCGCTATCGCCCCGGCCGCCCCGGCAGCCAGGGCGGCCCGACCGGCCGCCCCGGTTCCGGCTCCGACGTCGAGAACCCGCCCACCGGTCATCGGTACGGTCGATCGAGAGACGAGGACTTCAGCCAACCGGTCGTACACCCGGGCCGGCCCCTGCGCCCAGGCTGCACCGGCGTACGAATCGGCGAAGGCGACCGGGTTAGGCCCAGGCCTCATGGGACGCACGGCCAGGCGCTCGCCTGTTCCGTCGAGGACGCCTGTTGGGCGGCGACGGGCCGAAAGCGCAGATGGTCGGCGCGCTGCAATGGGGTCATCCTCGTGCATCCGTCTTGCAGAAATCATGCAGGGTGTTCCTTTCGGGCCCTGATCCTGGTGCAGGTTCCTTGCAGGCCCGCCTCCCTACTTTGCGAAGCACGGACCGCTGAGGGGTTCGTCACCAAGACAAGGGGAGGCCAAATGGCAAGGACGGATGTCCATCAGGAAATGACCGAGATGTTCGGTGAGGTCATTGGTTTCATCGACCAGATACCCGACGCATTCATCGACTCGGAGTGGGACCTGATCAAGCGGGTTCAGTTCGGCGAGACCCACATTCCCAACAAGTACAAGGAACTCATCGGCCTGGGTGTGTCGGCGGCGACCAGATGCCGCTACTGCGTGCTGTTTCACACCGAGTCAGCCAAGTTGTTCGGGGCCACCGACGCCGAGATCGAAGAGGCGGTGCACTACACCAAGCTGGTGGTTGGCTGGAGCGTCTACATCAACGGCATGCAGGTGGACTACGACGAGTTCAAGGCCCAGGTTGCCCGGGTCGTCGACCACGTCCGGGCCGCCTGAGATGAAGCTGGACTGGGATCGTCCGGGGGTCGTCCGGGCGACCCTCAAGGTCGAGGAACTGGCAGCCCTGGTGGCCGGTGCCCGCATGGCGGCGGCGGCCCTGGCCGCTCAGTCGGCTGAAACTGCCGATGACCTCGACCGGGTGTTGGCGGGATTCGACCGGTCGGTATCCCATCTCCGTCGTTCGGTGGCCTGAGGCAGAACTACCACCACCCAGGGTCAGTTCCCAGAAGCCGGCCGAGTCGGCGGTTGGGCTCGGTGAAGACCTCCTGCAAGCGCCGCCGGGTGGCCGGGGCCAGCGATTCAACCGGAACGGCTCGAGCCCGGTTGGCGGTGTAGCTGAAGTTGGCGAACTTCTCCGGCTGCCAGGGGTCCAGGCCGAGGAAATCGGTGATCCGGGCATAGGTGGTGGCCGTGTCGGCGTAGAGGTCCTCGCTGCGCACCACCATCAGCCTCGACGGGTCGAACACGGCGAACCAGCGCGCCAGTTGGTCGGCGTAGCGACCGCGGGAGGTGTAGCTGGACTGCTCCCATGCCAGCGACCGGTAGCAGGGGTCGGCCGCCATCTGGTCCTCCTCCCCGGCCAGGCGGGTCTCCTCGGCGTCCAGCGCCGCTTCGAACCCGAGGCGCTCCCGGCCGGAGCGAACCTCGTGCTGGTAGTGGGAGTAGGCCCGATCCACCGGGTTGCGCAGCAGTGCCACCAGCCGGGCTCCAGGCATCAGCATGCCAGCGCGGGCCGGGGCCAGCGGGTGAAAGAGATAGTTGGGGGAGGCCTCGAAGCTCATCAGCGGGCGCCCCTGGTGGCGAGCGAACAGACCTCTGCGGGAGCGGGACGCGAAGTGGCCGCGGTACCAGGCCTCACCTCGGCACCACCTGGCGGTGAGGTACTCGGTCTCCTTGCGCAGCGACGCCACAACCTGGGGGTGGCCCTCCAACCACTTGTACAGGCTGCTGGTACCCGCTCGCTGGGCCCCGATGACCAGAAAGTCGGGAAGGGGGCGGCGGGGATCGAACAATCGGCGGCCGACGAGACGCGCCTCGATCACCTGCTGCTGGCGATGACGGGGAACCCGCTCCTTCCATACCTGGGTGCCCGCCGCCACCAGGTGGCGGGCCGCGCCCCGGGCGGCCTCGGCGGCTGATTCGGCCAAGTCAGTGGATGCCATGGTGGGTTGGTCCTCGCCCTCTGTTGCGGGCAGTCATCTTGCCCGCAGCATCTTGCCGGCACCCATCTTGCCGGCACCCATCCTGCCGGCACCCATCCTGCCGGCACCCATCTTGCCCGCCCTCACCTTGCCCGCCCTCACCTTGCCCGCCCTCATCTTGCCCGCACTGGCCAGTTGGCGTCTGGGGCAAGCGACCCTGCCGCCCGTGGACCAAGCCGGTCGGGGGAGTCGACGTACCATGCCTGAACCCAGATTCCTCGGCTGCCGGAGCCCCCTTTTGCCACAGGCTGTCCCCCCCAACCTTCCGCCTGCTCCCACCGGCACCGAGGCGGCTCGTGCCGGGACGGCGGTGGAGGCTCGATACCAGGCCATGGCCCGCATCCGCCGGTTCGAAGAGATGGTGCTCGACCGCTTTTCCTCCGGGGTGTTCCATGGCACCACCCACACCTACATCGGCCAGGAGGCCGACGCCGTCGGCGTGCTCGAGACCATCGACAACGGTGTGGACCTGGCCGTCAGCAACCACCGGTGCCACGGTCACTTCCTGGCCTATGGCGGGGACATGACCGCTCTGTTCGCCGAGTTGATGGGTCGCGAGGCCGGAGTGTGCGGTGGGCTGGGAGGGTCCCAGCACCTTCACTGGCGGGGCTTTTACTCCAACGGGATCCTGGGGGGCACCCTGCCCCTGGCGGTGGGCCTGGCCCTGGGCGAGCGTCAGGCGGGGCGGCCAGGTGTCACCGTGGTTTTCACCGGCGACGGGGCAATGGGCGAAGGGGTCGTGTACGAGTCTTTGAACCTGGCGTCGCTGTGGAAGGCGCCGGTTCTCTTCGTGGTGGAGAACAACCAGGTGGCCCAGACCACTCCGGTGCACCTGGGGGTGGCGGGGGACCTGGCTGCCCGGTTCGCAGCCTTTGCCATTCCCACCGATCATCTGGACACCTCCGATGTCGCCGAGGTGGCCGAGGCCGCCGCCGGCCGCCTCGGTGAGGTTCGGGCCGGGGCCGGGCCTCGTGCCCTGGTCGTCGACACCCGCCGCTTCGGGCCTCACTCCAAGAGCGATGACCCGCGACCTGCGAGCGAAGTCGCCCTTATGCGAGCCGAGCGCGACCCACTCACCATCGCCGCCGCCCGCCTGGATCCGGCCAGCCGGGCGACCATTGACCGACAGGTCGACAGTGAGGTCCAGGCGGCCTTCGCCGCCGCCGCCTCATCCCCGGCGGCCACCCTGGGTCGGGTGGCCTGAATGAAGGTTCTGGAGTCGCTCAACCGCGGGCTCCTCCGGTGCCTGGCCGCGGATCCTTCCGTGGTGGTGATGGGCGAGGACATCCTCGATCCCTACGGTGGAGCCTTCAAGGTGACGCGGGGCCTTTCGGAGCGTTTCGGTGACCGGGTATGGACCACCCCGGTATCGGAGGCGGCCATGGTGGGGGTGGCCACCGGGATGGCCCTGAGGGGTAGCCGGCCGGTCGTGGAGATCATGTTCGGCGACTTCACCACTTTGGTGGTGGACCAGTTGGTCAACCACGCCACCAAGTTCGCGGCCATGTACGGCCGCACGGTCACAGTGCCGGTGGTGGTCCGGGCCCCAATGGGCGGGCGCCGCGGCTACGGGCCCACTCACAGCCAGACCCTCGAGAAGCTGTTCCTCGGCGTCCCCGGCCTCCGGGTCCTCGCCGCCGCCCCCCTAGGCGACCCCGGTGAACTGCTGGCCGGCGCCGTGCTGGACGACGACGGGCCTGTGCTGTTCGTGGAGAACAAGTTGCTTTACGGGCTGGAGATCGGATGCCCTGACGACCTTGTCGCTCAGGAGATCTCCGGGCCGCCCAGCCCAGCCTGGCGCCTGACGTTGGGCGGCCCCGGCGACCACGTGGATTCGGGCACGGTCGGTTCGTCGGGTTTAAGCGGGGGTGGTCGGTCGACTCCCGCGGGCTGGTTCCCACCCCCGGCGGTCACCCTCTGCGCCTATGGCTACGGGGCCCATCTGGCGGCCGAGGCGGTTGTCCGGTTGGCCTATGAGCACGAACTGTTCTGCGAACTGGTGGTGGTCACCCAACTGGCTCCCTGGGACCCGGGCCCGGTCAATGCCTCTGTGGAGCGGACCAGGAGGTTGGTCACGGTGGAGGAGGGCACCCGGGCGGCCGGTTGGGGTGCTGAGGTTCTGGCCCGGGCGGTAGAGCACCTGGGGCCCCGGATGACCGCCGCCCGGCGGATCGCCGCGGCGGACACGGTGCTGCCGGCGGCTTCCCCCCTGGAGCTTGAAGTTCTGCCTGGAGTCGACGACATCATCAAGGCCGCCTTGGATGTGGCGTCGGTGGAGACGATGGCGTGATCGGAGAGGCGATGGAAGTTCTGGTGCCCATGCTCAACCCCAACGAACCCGAGGCGGTGGTGGTGTCGGTGGCCGTCATCCCCGGCCAGGCCGTGGGCGCCGGAGATGTCCTGTGCGTTCTGGAGACCACCAAGTCGACCGAAGAAGTTCTGAGTCCGGCCGGGGGTTTCGTGGTTGGTTGGACGGCGGCGGCGGGAGACACCGTCACCGCCGGCCGGCGGCTGTGCTGGGTGGCCGCCTCGGCCGACTGGACTCCTCCGGCCGACACGGCCCAAGCCGCCGACATGGGGTCGACCGATGGCTGGCTTCCCGAGGGCCTGCGGATCAGCCAACCGGCCCTGGCCATGGCCCGGGAGCGGGGCGTGGATCTCAGTGACCTCCCGATTGGGCCAATGGTCACCAAAGCGGTGATCAGTGAGTTGCTGCTGCGGGCGGTGGTCGGAGGAGCGGCGACGATCGACGCCGCCAACGCTCACGACCCCGGTGGCGTGTTCGGAGACGACAGCGTGCCCGGGGTGCAGGACAAGCCCGGGGTTCAGGACGATCGGGGCAGGCGGGACGTCCCCGCCGATGAGCCGGACGGGGCGGAAAGGCCCGAGCGGGTGCGGCCCATCCACAAAGGGGTGTTGTGCACCAGCCTGGTCATCTATGGCGCCGGCGGGCACGGCCAGACCCTGGCCGATCTGATCGAGACGGTGAACGCCCGGCCAGGACCGGGTCGGCCGGGGATGATCGTTGCTGTTTTGGCTTTCGTGGACCAGGGCCTGGAGCCGGGGACCAGGGTGGAGGGGACCCCGGTGCTGGGGGGCGACGACATCCTGGACGACCTGTTGCCCAACGGGGTCATGCTGGCGGCCAACGGGGTGGGGGGCATCGCCCGCCCGGCCGACCGGGTGGCCGCCCACCACCGCCTTGTGGCCGCCGGCTTGGCACTTCCGGTTCTGGTCCATCCCAGCGCCGTGGTTGAGCCCACCGCCCAGATGGGTGACGGCTGTCAGATCCTGGCACGGGCCTACGTGGGCAGCAGTGCCCGACTTGGAGCCGGATGCCTGGTTAACACCGCCGCAGTGGTCTCCCACGGCTGCCATATCGGAGACCACGTGAACCTCTCGCCTGGATGCCTTTTGGCCGGTGACGTGACCGTGGGGGAGGGGGCTCTCTTCGGCATGGGGGTGACTGTCAACCTGGGCGTCACCGTCGGCCCGGGCGCCCGAATCGGCAACTCCGCGGTGATCAAATCCGACGTACCCGCCGGGAGCATCGTGCGGGCCGGCTCGGTTTGGCCGCCGGCTTGACGGGGGGAACCGCCCCGAAGTCGAGGTTTCTCTCGGCCGTTCCCGCCCCCGTCGCCCGGGTCTTGACCCGCGCGGCCAACAACCTGGACCTTCCCAGCCAGGCCCTTGTCTCGGCCCGCATGGCCGTACGAGAAGGCGGACAGCGCTTCGCCGACCTCGGCTGCTACTGCATATTCATCGGCTACCCGCGGTCGGGCCACAGCCTGGTCGGGTCGCTGATCGACGCCCACCCCGACGCGGTGGTGGCCCACGAACTCGACGCCTTGCGGCTGGTGGGCGCAGGGTTCTCCCGGTCCCAGGTGTTCTCCCTGATCCTGGCCAACTCGCAGGCCCACGGCCCGGCCCGCCAGCACGTGTACGACTACTCGGTGCCCGATCAGTGGCAGGGGCGCTACCGGCGACTGTTGGTCATCGGCGACAAGAAGGGCGGGCGGAGCACCCGGCGCCTGGCCGAGTCCCCCCGCCTGCTCGATCGCCTGGCCCGCCTGACCCGGCTGCCCATCCGGTACGTACACGTGATCCGGAACCCGTGGGACAACATCGCCACCATGAAACTGCGGTCCGAACAGCCCGGGGGTGTAGGGCCCGGGCCCGGGAGCGCTGGAATAAAAGGTGGCGCGTCGCTGGCTCGAACCATCGACACCTACACGCTTTTGTGCGCGACCGTCGAGGGGGTGATGGAACGGGTCGGGCCCGCGGCGGTGTTCAACCTCCGCCACGAGGACCTCCTGGCCGATCCCCGAGGTCGCCTCGGCGCTCTCACCGGCTTCCTGGGACTCGATCCATCGGAGGAGTACCTCGCGGCCTGCGCCGGGATCCTGTTTGAGTCGCCCAACCAAACCCGCCACCGCATCGAGTGGCCCGCCGACCTCTCGGCCCGGGTCGAGGACCTGACCGGGCGTTTTGCCTTTCTTGGCGGTTACGGCTTCTCGGACGGACACGTTGGCACTGCGGACGAAAACAGCCCCGGAGGATCCGGTTGAGCCTGGGGGGTGACCGGGGCGACCTCGTCGTGGCCGCCTCCTGGCCGGCGGCGGCGCCCCCCTACCGCCTGGTGGAGGCCCTGGCCGCTGCCGGGCGCAGGGTAACGGTGGCCTGTGAGGTGGGTCAGGTCCGTCGGTGGCCATGTGGCACGGCCGGGGCGGCCATCGAGGTGGTGGCTCTGCCCCGAGTCAATCAACTCACCCCGGCCTCGGTTGTGGGTCTGGCTACCGCGGGGGTTCGCTCTGGCCGGCGGCCGGCGGCCACGCTGGGACTGGCCCGACGGCTGACCGAGGCCGCGGGGGGGGAGTCGCCGGGCCGGCGCCTTCGGGCCCTGGGTGAAGGCTGGTTCCGCCTGGCCCCGTTGGCCGGCCGGAGCTTCGACCGGCTGCTGGTGGCCGCCGACCCCCAGGCCACCGAGTTCGTGGCCCTGGCCCAGATGGTCGGACCCCTGACCGTGGTTGTCGACCGACCGGGGCCCGAAGCGGAACACGGCGGTTTCGCGGACCCGGGATTCGAAAGACGCCGCCAGGCCTGGAGCAGGGTGTTGGGCTCGGCCGATGCCGTTGTGGCCACCGGCCCGGCGTTGCTCGACCGGGCCTTGGCCCTGGGCGCCCCGCCGCGTCCCAGTCGGCTGATGAGGCCCCAGGTGGACCTGGATGGATTCCACCCCGAGGATGATCCGGGTTACGGGGCCGACCGGCTTTCCCGGCCTCTGGTGGTGGCCGCCCCTGCCCCCTGGCACTGGACCAGCGGCCATGACTACCTGCTGGTAGCCCTGGCCCGCCTGCTGGCGGCCGGAATGACGCTGGAGTTGCGAATGCCCGATGCCGATGCCGACCGTCAGCGCCTGCTCTACACCCTGTTCGACCTGGGCCTGCGGGAGGTCACCCGGTTGGAGTCGGCACGAGACGTCGGGTCGCGGGTCGCCATGTTGTCCGGCGCCGACGTGGTGGTGGTCCCCGGCGTCGAGGACCGTCCCTGGCCCGAGGTGCTCGAAGCCATGGCCTCGGGCCGAGCCCTGGTCACGACCGAACTGCCCAGCAACCGGGAGATGGTCGATGGGGATCAGGCCGTTGTGGTCAGGCCCCGCGACAGCGACGCTCTTGCCGCGGCCATTGGCGGACTGGCCGAGGATCCGAAGCGTCGCCAGAAGCTGGGAGTCCAGGCCCGCCTCCGGGCCCAGGCCTGGGCGGCGGCCCGCTCCGCCGACAACCGTTCGGCCGGCCCCGGCCATTCGGGTGGGTCCGGGTGATCCCGGTGTCGAGGGACCTCGTGCTGATCATCGGCGCCCCCGCCAGCGGTGTGTCGATCACCGGCGTGCCGGTGGCGCAGGTATGCAGGCGATGAAGGTGATGCTGGTAGTGGACGTCTTTCCCAAGGTGTCCACCACTTTCATCGCCGCCAAGTTCATAGCCCTGGTGGACCGGGGGATCGACGCCCACATCGTGTGTTGGACCTCGGATCCCTCGGTGTGGTCCAAGGTCACCACCCTCGCCGAGAGGCCGGAATTGGCTCGCCGAGTCCACCTGGTTCCCGGCCTGGCTCGGCCCCGGTCGTTGATCGGCCCGGCCCTCGCCGGCGGGGGCGGCCCGGCGGAGCGCATTGGACGGGCGGCCGCCGGACTTGGCATTCGCGCAGGCCGGCGGGCCTCCCGGGCCAACAGCGCCGCCGAGGCCAACCGGGAGTCCACGATTTCGGGCAGCGGCGGCTTCGGTGCCTGGGTCGAGGCCCTTGATCCGGACCTCATCCATTTCGAGTTCGGGGCCCGGGCCGCCCGCATACTCCAACCCGGCCACAGCCTGGGCCGGCCGGTGATCGTGTCCTTCCGGGGTTACGACCTCAACTGTGTGGGCCTCGACGAACCCAACTACTACCAGGGCGTTTGGGACGGGGCCGATGCACTGCACTTCTTGGGCAACGACCTGTGGCGCCGGGCCGTTCGTCGGGGATGCCCTCCGGACAAGTTCCACGTCCTGATCCCTCCGGCGGTGGACACGGACTATTTCTCGCCTGCGGCGCCTGCTGACGCCGGTCTCGGGGGAACTGAGGAGGACCGGACCGAGGTGGACGCTGCCCTGGGAGACAGCCAGGGAGGCGACGCTTCTCCACCAGTTGACAAGGGCGGCCGGGGTGGACCAGGTGAGCCGAAGCTGCGAGTCCTCTCCGTCGGTCGCCTGCACTGGAAAAAGGGCAGCGAGTGGTCACTCGAGGCCGTTCGCCTGCTCGGGGAACGCGGCGTGGCCGTCGATCTGCGGATCGTGGGGGACGGGTCCGAATCGGAGGCAGTGGCGGCGGCCATTGTGGACCTGGGGCTCAGCGACCAGGTGACCATGCTCGGATCCCGGCGGCGTCCTGAGGTCCGCGAGGAACTGGCGGCCGCCGACGTGTTCGTCCACCCGGCCGTGTCCGAAGGCTTCTGCAACTCGGTCATGGAGGCCCAGGCCATGGCCGTGCCGGTGGTGTGCACCGACGCCGACGGTCTGGGCGAGAACGTGGCCGACGGCCAGACGGGGTTCGTGGTCCCTCGGCGGGACCCCGCCGCCATGGCCGACCGCCTGGCCACCCTGGCATCCGACGGCGCCCTTCGCCGCCAGATGGGCGAGGCCGGCCGTCGGCGGGTGGCCGGCAAGTTCCGCCCCGCCGACCAGATCAACGCCTTCCTCGACCTTTACGACCAGGTACACACCGGGCCGTCCGTCGGACACCGCGATTTCTGACGGTGGGGGGCCGTGTCCGTCGTAGCAGTACTGCTACGGTGGATGGATGAATGACATCCCGGCCCGCGAACTCCGAAACGACGTCAGCCAGGTTCTTCGCCGGGTCCAGGACGGTGAACGCCTTCGGGTGACCATCAGCGGTCGCCCGGTGGCCCAATTACTCCCGTTGCCGGCCCGCCCGTCGACCATGGCGTGGGGAGAGTTTCAGCGGAGCCTCGTAGGCGCTCGGGCCGACAGTGAGCTGGCGGCGGAGTTGGCCGAGTTACTTCCGGAGACGACAGACGATCTGGCCATATCTTGAACGGGGAACCCGTTCTTGGTTTGGCCGACACATCGTTGTTTATCGCTCTGGAGCAGGCCCGCATCATCAACGGAACGCCACCTGAGCGAATCGCCGTTTCCGTCGTGACGGTGGCAGAACTTTCGCTTGGCGTTCTCGCAGCCCGAACCGGCGAGCAGCGGGGGCAGCGGCTCAAGACGTTACGGCGGGCCGAGGCCCTCGACCCCCTGCCGATCGGGCCCGAGGTGGCCCATTCGTGGGCGCGCCTCCGTTTGTCGTTGCGCGACAGCGGTCGGCGGATGCCAATCAACGACTCGTGGATAGCGGCCACCGCCCTGGACGCCGGAATTCCCGTGGTCGCCCAGGACTCCGACTACGACGACGTCCCCGGCCTGTCGGTAATTCGACTTTGACGCCTCTTCTCGAGTCCGCTCGGCTTCGACCCGCATTGGCCACCGCCACAGGCCGGGGCGCGTGTTTCGGTCGATAGAAATCGGCCGATCAGCGTCAGTGCTCAGGTGCTGCGTGCTCAGGTGCGGCGACTCGGACGTCGTTGACGGCGTGTTGTGCCAGGGCTCGAAGGTCACGAAGGTCGCCGGTGAGGACGGTCGCTCCACCGACATCATCGGCGAGGGCAACCACAATGGCGTCGACCGCAGACGGGGCGCGGGCCCGGCCGACGGCGGTCCGAAGTGCCGCCGCCCTGCGGGCGAGAATTTCGTCCGTGGGGCATATGTCGCAGCTCCGCAGGAGGCGATTCTGCTGAAAGTCACGACGGTGATCGCCCGTTAGGGCTTCGGTGAGGACAACAGCCGGAACCAGCGCCGGCCACTCGCCCCGGCGTCGTAGCTCCTCGAGGCGTGCCCGGTTCTCGACGAGCATCGAGATCCCGCCGGAGTCGAGGACGAGCGTCACGCCGAGCGCCGGTTGCCACCGGGCACGAACAGGTTGTCGGCCCACGTCTTTGCCTCGGCTCGCTCGGCCTCGGGGGTTGGGCCGAGCTCAGCCTCGAGCTCAGCCAGATAGGCATCCAGCTCGGCAATGTTGGCGAGGCGGCTCAGTTCGGCGCCGACGGCACGCTGCGCCAGCTGGGAGACATTGAGCCCGGCGTTCCTTGCCTGGCGGTAGAGGTCGTCAGGAACAGTGATGTTGACCCTCGCCATGCGCATACTATACACACAAATGCACGGCTGGGCGCACGCACCATCGGCGGCATCATCGCGATCAGGCGCTTCTCGTCGACTCACGTCGGATCACGGCCGAGCCGCACTGTGAAATCGAACGGCAGCCATCGATTTCAGGTGAAGCTGCGGCCTTGGGCGGTGAACGTATGGTGACGGACGAGCGGCGTCGGGAAGTCGAGAAGCTTGCTCGGAGCATCGCGGCGTGGGCGGTGTCGCGGCCTGACGTGAGGGCGGTTGCCGTCGTGGGCTCCTGGGCGCGCCAGGTGGCCAGCACGGACAGCGACCTCGATGTCGTGGTGCTGACCGACCGGGCGGCGCACTACCTGGATGTCGACGATTGGATCGAGAGCGCAGTCGGCGAGCCGGCAATCGTCACCCGTCGGATGGCATGGGGACCTCTGCTGTCGGAGCGCCGTGTCTTGCTCCGCTCCGGCCTCGAGGTCGAGTTCGGGTTCGCTCCGCTGTCGTGGGCGTCGACGAGGCCTGTGGATCCGGGGACGGCGGTCGTGGTGCGAGACGCTCTCTGGCCCCTTGTCGATCTCGACGGAGTCCTCGACAGCCTCCGCATGGCCGTGGGCTAGTGCCTGCCGGCCGTGCCCAGGAGGCCTTGGATCGCCATCGATGTCCGTGGGGTCGTCGGCGGGCGCCTATTTGAGGTGGTGCTCCTAAGCTCGCCGGGGTGAACGGGTCACCGCCGTGAGCGGTGTGCGGATCGCTGATGCGCTCCGCGCCGCTTGTCACCCGCCGGCCCCTACCGCAGCGTCTGTTCTGGCTATGGACGCACGGGGCCTGGCGTGGATCGTGCCGGTCTCGCTGCCCGACCCTGCCGCAATCGTGGCCGTCCCCAGGGCCGGCAGCCTCGACGTCTCCATCGAACCGCTCCTCGTCGAGCTGTTCGACCGCGAGGGTTGGTCGCTCGTCCGGTTGGCTCGGTTGTTCGTCGATGACCGCAACGCGGCCGAGGACCTGGTGCAGGAGGCGTTCATCCGCCTGGCCCGGTCGGCCCAACGAATCGAGAATCCGACCAAGGCGGCCGCCTACCTGCGCTCGATCGTGCTCAACCTGGCCCGCGACCACAACCGACGCGGTCTGGTCTCGCTGCGCCATCGACTTCCCCTGGGCGACGACAAGGCCTCGGCCGAGGACGAGATCGTGGTGCGGGAGGACCGGCGCCAGGTGATCGACGCCCTGCGCGACCTGCCCCGCCGCCAGCGCGACTGCCTGGTGCTGCGCTACTACGAGGAGATCGGCATCGACGCCATCGCCGAAACGCTGAGCATCTCCCGCAACTCGGTGAAGACCCACCTCAAGCGGGGCCTGGCGGCGATGGAATCCCGCCTTGGGCCACCAGTCGGAGCCACGGCCGGAGGCGAGGGATGACGGTCCTCGAACAGCGCCTTCGTGACGCCCTGCTCGACGGTGCGGCCGCCGTGGAGGAGAGCCCCGATCTCTTCGCCCGGGTGCAGTCGAGCATCGAGGAGGACCGACGTCGGCGCGGCCAGAGACGCCGGGCCGGGATCATCGGGGCCTGCGTCGCAGGAGCCCTGGCCGCGGTCCTGACCGCGGTGACCGACTACCGAAAAGGAGAGTTGCTGATGGACTGGTGGGTGCTCGAACTGCTGGCCAATACGTTCCTGGTGGGCCTGGCCTTGTGGCTCGGGCCCTTCATCAAGCGCTTCGGCAAGAGTTACGCCGCCGATGTGTTCCGAGCCAATCCGCGCACGGGCAAGAGCTTTATCGTCCTCACCGACGTGGCCTATTACCTGATCTTCTTCGCCTACATTCTCTTCACCGTCAGCTTCCAGGTGAAGGGCTCCTGGGGCCAGGCGGTGAACGGATCCCAGCTCCAACACGAGGTGGCCCGCGTCGGCGGGATCCTGCTGATCCTCGGGCTGCTCCATGGCCTGAACCTCATCGCCTTGCCCATGATGGGGCGGCTCCTCACTCTCAACCGGCGGCTCGACCAGGACACGCCGCACCCGTCGCCGCCGGCCCCGGTCGCCGGCGCTGCGCAGGACTGATGCGATGAGGGGCGCCGGCCGTTGATCGTCATCGTCGTGCTGGGGCTGGTCGTGGTCGGCCTGGCCGTCGCGGGAGTGCTCGGCGCGGCCGGTGCGTTCGGCCGCGGGCGCCGGAGCTGGCTGCTGCTGCCCTTGGCGGGAGTCGGGCTGGTGCTCGTGGCCGGCGTCGGTGTCGGCGTCGTGGGGATCGACGGGCCCGGCGGCCGCCATGAGGAGCCCGAGGCGGTGCCCGAAGAATCCCCGGTGAGCGAACCGGCGTCCACGACCCCGCTCCCAGACGCCAGGGCGGCGAAGCCACTGCGCCCGCCTGCGGCCGACATCAAGTCCACTCCCGGGGACCTCCCAGCTCTGATGATGAAGGCTGCCCGTCCCGACCGGTTCTCGGCCTACCAGGTGGTCGAGGGTCTGGCGCCGGACGCCGTGATCCGGGTCCGGGCGGGCGGGTTCGACTGGCACGAGCGGGGCACTGTGGCGCAGTGCGTTCTCGAGCTGGGCCGGCTGACAACGTGCGGTCCCTCGTCTCCGGTCCAGTTCGACGACGGCGGCAAGGCCGACTTCCAGGTGCTCGTCCACGACGCCATCTCCACCGGTCGCTGCCGGGTCGGCCGGGCGACCTGCCTGCTGAAGGTGACAGGCACCGACTCGCGTCGTCAGGCGGTGGCCCAGACCGTCTTCGTCGATCGAGTGGAGCCCGGTCGCCTGCGCGTGACCCCGTCCCATGGCCTGTCCGACGGTGAGTCGGTCGAGGTGGCCGTCACCGGCTTCCCGGCCGGCAGGTCGGCGCTTGCCGTGTTGTGCGCACCGCCCGGCGGCTACGACGCCCGGCGGTGCGACCCGCCGCCGTCGAGCGCCCCGTTCGTGATCGACGCCAACGGCACCGGGCGCACCAGGGTGGTGGTCGGACCATCCCGACTGGGCGCCGACGGCGTCGTCTGTGGCCCACAGCGCCCATGCGGTGTGGCCGTGATCGTCGGCGCCGGCTTCGTGGCTGCCCCGGTGGCGCCCATCACCTTCTCGCTCGGACCCGGTGCCAGCTACCAACCGGTGCGGCTGGTGGCAGGGTTGACCACGGCCCTTGCCCTGCTGGTGATGGCATTGCTCGTCGCCCGGCGGACGGACTGGACGAAGCCGGCGGAGGCGGCCACTCCGGGCATCGATGAAGCCGATCTCCAGACGGGCGCCACCCTCGACGACCTGTTCGGCACCGATGCCGAGATTGAAGAGAGCGATCCGATCCCTTCCTGAGATCCTTGTCACCCGGCGGGGCCGCTCCCTCGTCGGTACGGACATGACATCCCACCGGTTCCTGAAAGCGACCATGGCCGCCCTGGCCGCCACCCTTGCCGCCGCCTGCGGCACGACCGATTCCCCGTCGGCCACGTCGGAGCCGGCCGCCACGGAGCCGGCGGTCACGACGCCGGCGCCTTCGGTGCGGATCACCTCACCGGCGGACGGCGCCACGGTGACGGGTCCGGTGAAGCTGGTGATGGCGGCCAACGGCTTCGCTATCGAGCCGGCCGGTGCGGTTCGTGACGGTGCCGGCCACTTCCACGTGATGGCCGACGTCGGCTGCGTCGCTCCCGGCACGATCATTCCCGTTGGAGCCGCCGACTTCAACCACTTCGGCAAGGCCCAGACCGAGGCCGAGCTGACTTTGGCGCCCGGCCAGCACAAGCTCTGCCTCCAGGCCGGCGACGGCGCCCACGTCGCTCTGGACCTCACCCACGAGATCACGGTGACAGTCACAGGATGACCGGCGTCCTCTCCGCCACCCGAACCACCATGTCACCAGCGGTGCCCACCGTTGCCGCCATCGGCTGGACCGTGGTGGTAGCGGCGTTTGCCGCTTCGGCCGCAGCCGAAGCGGCATGGGGATGGGAGGGCGCCGCCATGCTGATCGGCAACCTGGCCGGCATCGTGCTGGTGGCGTCGGGGGCATTGCTGGTGGCAACCCAGGTCCTCTTGAACGGGCGCCACGGCGGACTCGGTTCCAAGGCCGTCGTGGGATCCTGCATCACCGCCGTCGGTGCCCTCCTGAGCTTCGTTTCCTGGGCCGTGGTGGTCTGGACGACGGTGATGGGCATCGGAACCCTGCTCTTCGGGGCGCCCCTTCTACGCCGGGGCCTGGTGCCTCGGGCGTCGGGCCTGGCCGTGACTTTCGCCTTGCCGGCGGCGTCGGTGATGAGCTGGGCCGGCGCCGTGTTCTTCGGGACCGGAGCGGAGGACGTCTCGTCCACGGTCTCGGTGTTGGCCGATGCATCGGTGGGCGCCGCCATGCTGATTCTGGCCGGCGGGCTGGCCGGACTGGGGCGATCGATGTCGACGTCGGCAACACAGCCGGTGGTGCCCGCCGCATGACGCCGTGCGTCCTACGCCGGCGAGCAGCGAGCTGGCGCCGCCGTAGTCGTCACGGCTCCCGCGGAATCCAGCGCGTGCCGGATGAGTCGGAGAGCACCACGACAGAGATTCCCTCGGCGTGACATACGTCGAGGAGTTGGGGATCCGCGGTCGCGAGCGGCTCGCCACCGGCGCGGGCAGCTTCTGCGGCGACGCAGTCGGCGAGGCTCACCTGGCAACGTCGCCGGTGATAGTGGCGAGCCCTCAGCCTCCCGGCGGCCATGCCAAGTGAAGAGTCGACCACACGACCGTCGAGCCGTCCGAGCTGAGCGAGGTCGAGGATGGCGTCGTCCTCATTGGCGCCGACGACGCGCATGAGGTGGTCGATCACCTCGGCCAACCCAACGGCAGTCAACGACGCGCTGGGGTCATCGAGAACCACTCGGACCTCGGGCGCAGCCGCTTCCCCTTTCAGGTAGGCAAGCACGGCGTAGGCGTCGAGGACCGTCACCGCGACCGACTACGAGCAGCATCCTCCTGTCGAGCCCTGGCCCGGGAGCGATCGGTGCTCGGGCCGCGGTTGACGTACTTGCCCTGCAGCTCATCAATGGGCTGGTCGCCGAGCGGACGTACGACGACCCGGTCGCCGAGGTCGACGACGACGACCTTGCGCACGTTCCAGCGGGCACGCGTGTGGGCCGGGATAGACACCTGACCGTTCTGTGAGACGGTCATCACGTACTCGTTCGAAACCATCGGGCCATTGTATGCATCCCCTCCTAGGTTGTATGAACCCGTGGTCAGTCGGCGCCGTCGACCGGCAGGGAGGTGGCGAGCGCAGTGAACTGGGTGAGGGCGGCTTCGAGCTCCTCCACGATCTCGGCGGCCAGGACAGCGGGGGCGGGCAACGTGCTGGCGTCGTCGAGCGACTCGTCGCGTAGCCAGGTGATGTCGAGGTTGGCCTTGTCCCGGGCCGTCAACTCATCGATGCTGAAACGCCGGAACCTATTGGTTTCGACCCGCCTGGACCGGTCGGAGGCCTGGTAGCAGTCGACGAAGTCGGCCAGGTCCTCTCCCCGCAGCGGCTTGGTCTTGAGTGTGAAGTGCTTGTTGGTGCGCAGGTCGTAGACCCACGTCTCCTTCGTCCACGGATCGGCGGCCGCCGGCTTGCGCTCGAAGAACACCACGTTGGCCTTCACGCCCTGGGCGTAGAAGATGCCCGTGGGCAGGCGCAGGATGGTGTGCAGGTCGCACTCGGCCAGCAGGCGCCGCCGGATCGTCTCGCCCGCACCGGCCTCGAACAGAACGTTGTCCGGCAACACCACTGCGCAGCGCCCGCCGATCTTGAGCATCCCCTTGATGTGCTGGACGAAGTTGAGCTGCTTGTTCGACGTCGAGGCCCAGAAGTCGTCACGCACGATCACCAGGTCCTCGCGCTCCGCCTCGCCGGCCTCGTTGACCATGGTCATCGACGACTTGCGACCGAACGGCGGGTTGGCGGCGATCACGTCGACCCGTACGCCCGTGTCGGCCCGCAGGGAGTCGGCCACGGTTACCAGGCTGGGCCCGTCCGAAGTGCCGATGCCGTGCAGCAGCAGGTTCATGGCGCACAACCGGGCGGTGCCGTCGACGATCTCGGTGCCGTGGAGGGACTCGTCGCGCAGGAAGCGCTTGTCGTCGGCGTCCATCTCGGCGATGTGGTGGTCGACGATCCATTCGTGAGCGGCGAGCAGGAATCCGCCGGTGCCACACGCCGGGTCGGCGATCGTCTCTCCCGGCCTGGGCGCCAGGCAGGCGATCATGGCCCGGGTCAGCGCCCGGGGCGTGAAGTACTGCCCCGCCCCCGACTTGGTGTCCTCGGCCCCCTTCTGGAGCAGTCCCTCGTAGGCGTCGCCCTTGAGGTCGGCATCGACCGAGGTCCAGGTCTGCTCGTTGATGAGGTTGACCACCAGCCGGCGCAGCTTGGCCGGGTCGCCAATGCGGTTCTGGGCCTTGCGGAAGATGGTGCCCAACGTGCCGGCCTGGCGGCCCAGCTGTTCGAGGACGTGGCGGTAGTGAACCTCGAGCTCGTCACCGTCACGGTCGAGCAGCGACTGCCAATCCGCCCCGTAGGGGACGACCTCGCCGAAGCCGGCGCGCTTGCGTTCCTCGGCCATCTTGAGGAAGAGCAGGTAGGTGAGCTGCTCGACGTACTCGATGGTCGACACCCCGTCGTCGCGCAGAACGTTGCAGAAGTTCCACAACTTCTGGACGAGCTGGTTCGAGCTCGCCGCCATCAGGCTTTCCTGATCGGGTCCACAATCAGACTTTGTCCCTCAATCTGTAGTTTTTCATAGAGATCTACATAATTGGGCATACGGCCGAGCAGGTACCCGTGTTGGCATCCCGTCGTCGCGCAGCAGGTCGCAGGAGTTCCACACGACCGGAGCGACGGCGCCCGGACTCGGTGGCTCGACGCACCGCTCATTGGTCTACCTGGTCGTCGCTGGTGAATCCGAACGGGAGCACGGGCGGAGCAGCCTGGTACGGCGGGACGTCGCCCGTCGTCAGCTCGCCGATGGTCGCTGGGTCGAACAGGCCCTCCTGGCCCGGCCTCAGATTGCGGCGCCGCTCGAACGCCTCGCGCCGCATGGCTTCGAACCTACGGGCCGCTGCCACGTAGACATCGCCCATGATCTGATTCCCGGCCACGTTGTCTGTCGCGAACACCAGGTCATAGAGGTAGGCCCCTGAGGTGTTCTTGACCTCGAAGGAATGTGTGAACTTGTAGCCGAGGGCGCTTTCCAGCCGCCATCGGAGCAGGTTCGTGTAGTGGTCTCGTGCTTCCTCGGCCGAGAGCTCGCCGTCCTGCCGGGCGTTTGCGATCGGAACCCAATAGTTGCCGCCGAATGTCTGGCTCAGGAGCTCGGCATTTGATGGGCTCTGTCCCAGCAAGCGAGGGATGTCGGATCCGTAGAAAAGCAACCACTGCTCTACCTTGTACTTGCGAGCTGACTTGAAGGCGGCAAGGCGGGCGATGGTGTCCCACCGCAGCGATGCCGAGCTGTAAGGGTCGACGAAGGCGAAGGACGGCGCCCAGTCGACACCCAGCTCCCGGAGGCGGTCCAGCGCTCTCGGAAGTGTGGTGTTCGAATCACCCGGCACCACTTCAAAGCTGCGGCCGGGAAAGCGGGTGCGGAGTTCGGCTTCCAGTTGGGCTGCGACCCGGTCACGCTCGAACAGTACGACGGTGGCATGGTGGGGAAGACTCTCGAGGGCGCGGATCGCCGAACCGCGAATGTCGCGCTCGACATCGCGCCGCTCGTTGGCGCCGTTGCCAGCAAACAGGTCGAGGTAGACCAGCGCACCCTGTGCCCTGAACTTGGAGGCAGTGGCGAAGGCGGGAAGGTATGCCGACAGAACGTCGAGCTTCGCTTCGGTCCAGTAACCCCATCCTCGCCGCGCCACGACTACCCCCGGATGGATCTGGTCGCAGGAATCTCGTCCCACTTGCGGCCGTCAAGCTCCCGGCCACCGGCCTTAGGTGTTCGACCACCCCACTGCTTAAAGAAGAATCTGACGCCCGAGGCGATGCTTGCATCCCGCAGAGATCGCACCCATTCGGCTTCAATCGGTCGAGCTCCTGGGCCGGATTCGCCACCCACGATGAGCCAGTCGATGCCGTCAAGGTTGAGGATTACGGGCGCGAGTAACGGCTCGGCCGAGACGAATCGGATCGCGGCCGGTAGTTCGCGGAGGTGGTCGAGCCGGAAGGAGTAACTCTGAGTCTCAACCGACACGCCCATCCAAACGTTCGCCGGCCACGGAAGCTCTTTCGCAAGCCGAGCGAGTCGCTTCGACCGTTTGGTCAGGATCTGGTAAGTGTGCTGCGGGGTCTCGACCATCACGTCGAACACGTCCTTGATAAACCCGAGCGGAACCTCCTCATGAAAGAGGTCGCTCATCGAATTCACGAAAACGGTCTTGGATCCCGACCAGTTTCGAGGCGCATCGACGACCTCGGGATGCAAGGTGAGCTTGAACCCGGGTCCACTCGTTCTCGGGTCACCGTCGTTCGTGTATTTCGCCTGTCCCATCGCCTGCAGCCGCTTGGAGAGCTTGAGGGCATAACAGTTGGCGCACCCTGGTGAAGTACGGTCGCACCCGGTGGACGGGTTCCACGTCACCTCTGTCCATTCGATCGCCGATGTCGCCACGCTCATGCCCCCGACGGTAGCGAGGGGGTGAGACATTGACCTGACGACGCGCGTGTCCGCTTGGGCTCCGGAGCAACAACACGCTCGGCCCGGATCCGCTCGAGCAGAGCCGAGGCCGGCTCGTCGCTCGGATCCTGCGGGACCAACCGGCCCTCGAACGCCGCCTTGAGCACCGACCGCCGAAGCGCCGCCGCCCGAGCGAGGCCGGCGTCTGCCGCGCGACCGCACGCGTCCAGGGAGGAGAGCTGTCGATCTACCTCAGCGACGATGCGACCCTGCTCTTCGCGAGGTGGAATCGGGAGCTTGACGTCGGCAATCATCGACTGGTTCACCTTGTAAATCCCGGCGGTCGTACGTGCCTGCACCTCAAGCTGGCGACGAACTACGGCGGAGTTCCAAACCATTGCGAGCCAGGATGGGCTCAAGACGGCCTCCAAGACGCGCACGCGGATGAGCGTGTCCGGATACGCAACCGGATCCGGATCTGCGTCTACGAGGCCGCCTCGACCCACCAGAGCAAGTGAGCCATTGCCACGCGAGACCAGGAAGTCACCACGTTGGACTAGGTAGGCGGCAGCATCGTCAGAATCCCACTCCCCACTCTTTCGTTCGCGCAAATTGATACGACCGTCTCGAAGGCACGTGAGCCGCAGTACGGGGAACCCCCCTGGTTGCGTCCGCACGGACCTGCCGTTGGCCAAAGGCCTGGCCAGAAGACCGCCGAGTTGGGTCACCGCCCAGCTTGCAGGAAGCTCGGCGGGCCCGTCTTGGGTCTCGACCATCTCAGTACCGACTTCGGCGAGGAGTTTGGCGGCGGGGGTGTCGGCGGGGTCTTGGGGGACGAGGCGGCCGGTGACGGCGGCGGCGAGGATCGAGTCCCGCATGCGCTTGAGGAGTTGCCGGACGCGGCGGAGTCCGGCTTCGCCGGCGTCGAGCTTGGAGAACGCTTCCTCGATCGCTGCGACTATCCGCCGCTGCTCGTCCAGAGGAGCGACGGGTAGTTGTAAAGCTCGGAGGTCACCCAGATTCACTCGCGGCCGGCCGACACCCTTGATCGATTCGCCAACGCGCCTGCGAACGTCCGGGGAGTTGAGCGCCAGCATCAGGTATTTGCTCAGCACGTTGCCGTGCGGCCTGATTCGTATGCAGTCAGCCTTGACGATGGCGGGACCGAGGAAGTCAGGAGCGATGCAAGCCCGTGGCAAGATCTCGCCGAGCGAGGCAACCAAGACGTCCCCGGGCTCGACGGAGTGTTTCGCCAGTCGGGCGAAGTGATCCGGCGAGATGTGTGCCAGCTCATCGTTGAAGATGCCGTCACCGATGTTCTTTAGACGAACCACGCGAGGGCCGCTGGCGGTGTAGTGCTCGGTCTTGAGGTTCGAACCGAACGGCCCATCAGTGATACCTCCTTGAAGCGCCAGCTCGCCGATGGAAGCCCATGCCCATCCCGCCGGCAGCTTCGTCACGCGACCAATTCCTGGGTGAGCTCGTCGAGGAGCGGGGCGAGGCGGCCGTTGAAGGTGGTGTTGGCGCGGCCGTAGCCGCCGTGGCCGACGAAGGGTTCGAGGTCGAAGTCGTCCCGCCCGATAGTCAGGCTCGTCGCCAGGTGGTCCCTGATCCTCGTGAGCCACACCGCCTGTTCCTCGGTGAAGGTGGTTCCGGCCTGGGTTTGTTGGGCGAGCCAGCTCTGAAAGCGCTCGTCGACCGTGAGCGGGTAGGCGACCAGGTCACGGTCGGGCTCCAGGGCCTTGCGGACCAGCGAGATCAGGTTGGTGAACTGCTTGCCCGCCGAACCCCGGACCTTCGACGCCTCGAGTGCCTCGTAGGCGGCCCATAACCGTTCGGGGGTCCAGTTGTAGGGCGGGCGGCCGATGGTGGCGGCCAGCTCCTTGATGGCCTTGAGGGTTAGGCGCTTGCCGTAGGGACGGGAGTAGAGGATCTGGAGGGCGTCGATGTCGTCGCGGTGCTCGGCGACGAACGCCCGCCAGGACTCGACGGTCTGGCGGGCCCGGTCCGTGGCCGCGAGCGAGAACCCGGCGTCGACCACCTCGTCCTTGGAGGTCTCGTCGAGCACCTGGGTGTAGCTGCGACGCACGTCGAGCAGCTTGGCCCGCAGCGCCGGCCGCTCGGCCAGGATCCGACACGCCCTCTCCAAAAGCTCGCCCCGGGCCTCGTCGACCTGATCGTCGTTGGGATCGGCGCCGCCGTTGGCGGCCGCGGCCCGCTCCCAGGCCGCGTCGATGTCGACGGCCTCGGTGAGGACCCGGACCAGGTCGGTGAGATCGACCCCGCCGGCGGCCTCGGCCAGCTCGGCCCGGTCGTCGCCGGAGATGACCCGGTCGAGGCGGGCCAGGCGCCCGCCGATGCTCGACACGACGTCGGGGTCGCGGTTGCCGGCGGCGACCTGGTCGAGCAGCTTCTTGAGGGTCTCGGTCTTGCGACGTTCGAGGGGGTTGGTGTCGTTGAACTCCGCCTCGGTCACGCCGACGGCGTCGACGATCACGAAGTGCGTCTTGGCCGTGGCGTCGGCGGAGACGGCCTGCAGGTCGTTGGGGTCGATGACCCGCACGCCGCGGCCCTTCATCTGCTCGAAGAAGTTCCTCGACCTCACCTGGCGCATGAACATGACGCACTCCAGGGGCCGTACGTCGGTGCCGGTGGCGATCATGTCGACCGTCACCGCGATGCGGGGGTTGAAGCTGTTGCGGAACTGGTTGAGCAGGTCCTCGGGCTTGGCTCCCGTGGTGCGGTAGGTGATCTTGACGGCGAAGTCGTTGCCGCGGCCGAACTCCTCCCGGCAGATCCGCACGATGTCGTCCGCGTGGCTGTCGTCCTTGGCGAAGATCAGCGTCTTCGGCACCTCACGGCGACCGGGAAAGATCCCGCCGTCGTCGAGGGGCTTGAACAGGTTGTCGCGGAAGGTGCGGACGACGGTGCGAATCTGGTCGACGGCGACCACGTCGCGGTCGAGCTGTCGGGCGTCGTAGACGACATCCTCGTCGAGCTTCTCCAGGCGCACCTTGCGGGTCTCGCGCTCGCGGAACCTCGTCACCAGGCCGGCCTCCACGGTCGAGCCCTGCTCGGAGATCCTGGTGCGGATCCGGTAGACGTCGAAGTCGACGTTGACCCCGTCGGCCACCGCCTCGGCGTGGCCATACCACACCACTACGTTCTGGTTAAAGAATCCGAAGGTCTGCTTGGCCGGTGTGGCCGTGAGTCCGACCAGGAAGGCATCGAAGTACTCGATGACCTGGCGCCACACGCCGTAGATGGACCGGTGGCACTCGTCGACGATGACCACGTCGAACGTCTCGATCGGGATCTGAGGGTTGTAGGTCACGTCGACCGGCCGCTCGGGCTCGATCTCGGTTCCGGACTTCTCGTCGAGGTCCTCGGGCAACTCCTCCTCGCCCCGCAGCATCGAGTAGAGGCGCTGAACCGTGGTGATCACGACCCTCGCGGCCGGGTCGATGCGGTTGGAGGTGAGCAGCTGCACGTTGTAGAGGTCGGTGAACCGCCGCCCGTCGCCGGGCGTGGCGAACTGCTGGAACTCCCGCAGCGTCTGGCGGCCCAGGTTGGCCCGGTCGACGAGGAACAGCACCCGCTCCGCACCCGCGGTCAGTACGAGCCGGTAGGCCAGGTTGGCGGCCATGAACGTCTTGCCCGATCCGGTCGCCATCTGGGCCAGGGCCCGCGGATGGTTGTGAACCATCGAGCCTTCGATGCGGTTGATCGCCTCGACCTGGATGCGGCGGAGCCCTTCGGGGCCGACCGGGCCGAGGCGCTGGAGCCGGGCCCGCAGCGACCCGCCGCCGGCATCGTCGATCCGGTGCCGCAGCCACCGGGCATGAGTCTCCGGCCGGTGGAAGGTGACGACAGCCCTCGACCGGGGATCGGGGTCGAACCCGTCGGTGAACATCGTCTCGTCGCCGGTCGACTCGTAGAGGAAGGGCAGCGGCGACACCTGGGCGCCGACTTCCTTCGGGAGCCCGGCCGCGTACTTGGCCGATTGCGGCTCCACCCCGGCCAGCGGCGTGCCCGACGGCTTGGCCTCGATGGCACCCACCGGCTTGGCGTCGACGAACAGCAGGTAGTCGGCCCGGCCGTGGCCCGGGGCCATGATGAATTCCCGCACGGCCACGCCCCGGCCGGCGTAGAGGTTCATCGCGGCGCGGTTCTGTACCTCCCAACCGCAGGCGACGAGCTGGCGGTCGATCTCACGCCGGGCGCGACCCTCGGCGGCAACGTAATCGTCGTCGGTCATTTGCCTCGAGGCCCCAAGGGTCCTGACACTTTCACAACCAATGTCCCGCCCGCCGATTCAGTCGCTTTGGCCTGTCGGGCTGATCGGGTGGCCTCGATAGCGGCGGGGAATCAGAAGCCCCGTTGACACCATACGCAGCGCCGTTCCATGTTCACTTTGTGACTCCCCAGTTGGATTTGTTCGCCACCGCGAACGTCGTGATGGCCGGTCCAGCAACGGAATCGGTGCCATGGGTCCCGCCAACTCCGGTCTCGCGCCGCCCTCCACTGGCGCAGGTGGGTGAATGCTCCTCCGTGTACCGGGCCGGCCCTGGCCCGGCGCCGGCACTGCCAAAACCGATGGTCGAGGGGGTGGCTCGGCGCATCAATGGGTACAGGGAAAGCCCGGGCGTCCGAGGCGGCCCCGGCGAGCGACAGCCTCTCCTGGTCAGCGGCTGCGCCGAACCTCGGCCGCTGATCACCACCCCGCCCGCGGGGTGCTTCAGGATCGTGCACGCCCGCCACCCCCCGTTCTGTCGAACGGTCGAGGCTTGCATCATCGGAAACAACCCGCAATGAATGTCGCCGACACCTATGAGCACCCGAACAGCATTCAATCCCCAGTCGGAGCGAAAGGGCGGACCCCTAAGGTTTCAGGAGCCGGGGACCTTCACGAACAAACGGTTGACGTGAGGCTCGACCTTGGCGATGGCCAGGGTGACCGCCCCATCGGCCTTCTTGCCCAGGCTGCGCTTGACCAACCTGCGAACCGGGGTGAAGACCCGCTGGCGGCGGTGGGCCATGTTGCGGACCCGTTCGCTGTAGTCGGGCCGGATCCCGTACTTGTCACAGAAAGCCGAAAGGCTTTTCTGGCCCCAGGATTCGCTCCACCGGGTCCAGTAGAAGGGGATGTCGGAGTTGGCGAAGGGCGGGGGCGTTGAGTAGGTGACCACCGCTGCCGGCTCGAACCAGACCTCGCCGCCGGCGCGGACCACCTGCATGCACACGTCGAGGTGCTCTCGGGTGTTCATGAGGTTTTCGTCCAGGGGACCGATCTTGTCGAACACATCGGTCCGCAGGAACATGCAATGGAACTCGGCATAGTCGCAGGTGCGTCGGACCAGGGGCTCAGGCACGTCGGCAATGGCCACGCCCTGGTGGGACTGGTTGGTGGCGAAAGTGCGGTTGGGGGCATCGCCGGTAAGGGTGATCCAACCCTCGGCCATGTGGATGATCTTGTCGGCCGGGTCGCCCTGGCAGTACAGGGGGCCCACCACCCACGCGCCGGTCTCATCCGCGCAGCGGATCAGAGTGGGCAGCCAACCCGGCGTGACGAAGAGGTCGTTGTCCACGAACACCACGTAAGGCGTCTTGACGTGGCGCATGCCCAGGTTGCGGGCCTGGTTCGGGGACAGGAAACGGTCGCTGCGCACCAGCGTGAAGCCACGGCGCGACGCCGCTTCGGCCAAGTACGAGCGCACCTCCTTGGGGGAGTTGCCGTCCACGTAGACCAGGTTGAATGCCACGTCGGTGGTGCAGGCGTAGAGGGTCTCCAGCGACTTGTCCGACAGGCTGAAGCGCTCCCGCGGCACGACAACGATGGTGACCCGCGGCTCCTCGGCGGCAGGACTCGGCTGCGGGTCGGGCTCGGTGGCGGCCGGGAAAGCCGCGGCCAGGGTTGATGCGCTGGGCTCCACCGCCACGGGATCCGGAACCGGCTCTGCGGCTACCGGCTCTGCGGCTACCGGCTCTGCGGCCTTCGGCTCTGCGTCCGGTGGCGCCGCTCCCGCCCTGGCAGCTTCCGGCTTGGCAGCTTCCGGCTTGGCGGCTTCCGGCTTGGCGGCTTCCGGCTTGGCGGCTTCGGGGACTGCTTTAGCCGGCTCGTTGGTGGAATCGTCGGGCTTCAAGACGCAACTCCCATGGGGCGACGGACGCCTACCGGGCGCCGGGTCGGGTGGGTGGTCCCACAGTTTGGCATCACCGCCGGGCTGACCGATCAGCTTCGGCCGATAGAGCCCAGGTCGACAGGGCCCAGGTCGACAGGGCCCGGGTCGATGCAGACAGGTTGGCCGGACCAGGTCGAGGCGCCGGTGGCAAGTTACGAAACGTCCCACTCGGTGGCCACGTGCACCGGCGAAGACCGCACCACCGCTTGGGGAACCGGGTCGAGCGCCACCCCCTCCACCTCGAAGCGAGCCACGGGCTGCCAGTTCAAGGGGTTCTGGCCCTTTCCCTTGCGGATCACTCCCAGCCAGGCGAAGTACTCACCCTTGGGCAGAGGCAGGTGGGCGAACCGGGCGCTGACCGAGATCGGGCCCGGTGCGAGCACCAGGTCCCGGCTGACCACGAAGATGGGGCTGGCCGTGCCTTCGCTCACCCCCAGGCACAAACGTGCCTGACCATCGGTCTCGCACTCGAGCACGACGTTGACCCCCAGGGGCTCCTGAGTGCGAGGAGGTGCCTGGCCCGGGCCGGCCACCTCCACCTTGACCAACCTCAAGAGGGTGTTGGCCGCCGATTTGGCCTCGGCCCCCTCCTCGATGGCCCGGCGGTAGGCCCCCAGGGCGTCGGCGACCGAGCCGTCCACCTGGACCCGCCCATTGCTCAACCAGACCCCGCGGGCACAGGTGGCCTCGATGGCAGCCAGGTCGTGGGAGACGAAGACCAGGGTGGTGCCCTCGGTCAGCACTGCCCTCATCCGGTCCAGGCACTTCTGCTGAAAGCTGGCGTCGCCGACGGCCAGGACTTCGTCGACGAGCATCACCTGGGGCTCCAGGTAGGCGGCCACGGAGAACCCCAGCCTCATCTTCATTCCGCTCGAATAGAACTTGAGCTGACGGTCGATCGCGTTCTCCACCTCGGCGAAGGCCACGATCTCGTCGAATTTCCGGGCCACCAGGCTTCGTGGCAGTCCCAGCAGGGACCCGAACAGGTAGGTGTTCTCCCGGCCGGTCAACTCCGGGTGCATGCCCGAGGACACCTCGATCAGGGCGCCGATCCTGCCGGACACCTCGACCGCTCCGGCGTAGGGGTACATCACCCTGCACAGAACTTTGAGCAGAGTGGACTTTCCCGAGCCGTTGGCCCCGAACAGCCCCACCGACTCCCCCGGCTCGATTACCAGATCCACATCGGACAGGGCCCAGCGCCAGCCCCGTGCCCCGCCCTGGCCGGCGGCCCGAGCCTTGGCTCGGGCGAACTTGTCCCGGATCTGGGCCTTTCCCCGATCGGCCTTGAATCGCTTCCAGAGGTGGTCGACGGCGATGGTGCCCTGGGGCAGGGAACTCATGGCCGGCTACTCCCAGCGGCGCCCGACACGGCGTGCCGCCTCTCAGGCGACATCGGCGAAACCGGTCTCCAGCCGCTTGAACAGGGCATAGCCGACCAGGAGAACCAGGACCGAGGTGACAGCCGCCGGAGCCAGCAGCTCCCACCGGGGGGGCAGACCCAGAACCACTGTCCGGCGATAGCCGTCGATGACCGCGGCCAGGGGGTTGAGGGCGCAGTAGAGCTGGCGCAACCCGGGGGCGACGATGTCGTCGATTCCGTAGGCCACCGGGGTGGCGAAAAGGCCCAACTGCAGCAGGATCGAGAGCGCCTGACGCAGGTCCCGCAGGTAGACGACCACACCGGACAGCGCCAGCGTTACTCCCAGAGTGAAGACGATCTGGATGATCATGAGGATGGGCACGTAGACGCTGGTGATCTTGGGGGCGAAGGTGAAGATGATGAACAGGCCACCCAGCACCGCCGTGGAGATCAGGGCATCGAAGGCGGCGACGAAGACGCTGGCCACCGGGAATACCTCTCGGGGACAGTAAACCTTGTTCAACAGGCTCGAGTTGGAAACCAGGCTCTGGCCGCCGGTGTTGACCGAGGACGAGAAGAACGTCCAGGGAAGCAGGCCCAGGTAGCTGAACAAGGGGTACGGGACTCCGCCGGTATCGATCTTGGCCACTCGGCGAAGGAAGACGGTGAAAACGATCATGAGCACGATGGGGGTGATAACGGCCCAGGACGCTCCCAGGAACGCCTGCTTGTAACGGGCCCGGATCTCCCGCTCGGCCAGGGTCCGAATCAACTCCCGGGAGCGCCACAACTCCGGCAGGCTCCGACCCAGGTGGATCTTGCGCCGGTAGATCGACTCCGGGGCCGGGGCATCGGCCTCGCGAGGGGACTCGGCCTCGCGAGGTGCATCGGCCTGGGTCACGATGGGCGGCGCAGCGCCGTAGGGGTTGGAAGCTTCAAGTTCGGCAGGCACGATTGGTCGGAGGTTACCGGCCGAGTACACCCTGGTCCTCCCGCGGGCCTGGCCAACACACCCGAATTAGGGGACGAGCCTTCGAGTTTCGCGTCTGCGGGCACAGGCCGGGCGACGAGTGCGGGTTGTGCCTTTCCGGCGCCGTTACCCTGACGTCATGGTTTCGACGCCGCCGGAGGGCCAGTGGACGGCCATGGCTGCCGCGGCTCGAATGGCGTCGGCGGCCCGGGTGGCGGCAAAGGCCAGTACGGGCCTCGTGTTGGGACCCGATCCACGGAATCGCCTGGCCACCCTCCTGCGCGGCGGGGAGAACCTCAAAGCGCTCCGGTCCCGGCCTGGAATGGCCTGGACCTACGTGGTCTCGGCCATCGACCAGCGGGCCGACCACCACCGGTTCGGTGCCGTCGAGGCCTACTGCCTCTTCGTGGGCCACGCCCGCAGTGGCAGCACACTCGTGGGATCGCTCCTCAGCGCCCATCCCCAGGCCGTTATCGCCCACGAACTCGACACTCTGCGCTTTGTCCAGTGGCGCTACACCCGGGCCCAACTGTTCCACCTGGTGCTGCGTCGCGACGCCGAGTTCAGTGCCCGAGGGCGTCGCCACGGCGACAACGGTTACGACTATTCGGTGGCGGGCAGCTGGCAGGGGGAGCACACCGACCTGCGGGTTCTGGGAGACAAGAAGGCCGGGGCCACCACCCGGAAGCTGGGTGACAACCCGGAGTTACTGGCCCGGCTGCGCAAAACGGTTCGGGTGCCCCTGCGGTTGATCCACGTGACCCGCAACCCCTACGACAACATCGCGTCGGTGGCCCGCCACGGTCGCACGCTGGCGGAATCGGCCGACCGCTACTTCGCCCGCTGCGCCACCCTGGCAACAATCTCCAAGCATGCCAGCCCAGGTGAACTGATCGTCGCCCACCACGAGGACCTCATCGCCAAGCCTCACGCCACCCTGGGGGGTCTCGCCCGGTTCCTGGGCCTCGACGCCGACTCGTCATGGGCCCGCAGCTGCGCCGGGAGCATCAACCCAAGCCCCAACCGGCGGCGTCACCAGGTGGACTGGCCCGACCGGCTGGTGGAGTCCATCGCCGAGCGGATGCGGGCGTTCGACTTCCTGGGTGGCTACGCTTTCGACGAACAGGTGAATATCCGGGAAAGGCATTGATGGGCCAACAGTTCGGACCGGCGCGCTGGAAGTACGTCGGGCCGGATCTGGACTCAGGCATCCGGGCCCTGGCGGACGGGCTCGCCCCCGGGCAAACGGCTTCCTACCTTGGGTCGTGTTTCCGCCGGGTCACCCAACTCCACCGCTTCGACACCGGCGCAACCGGCCCGGGGCAAGTCGTGATCAAGGTGTTCGATCACCCGGGCGCGGCGGAGCGTGCCTCGGCGGCGACCGACCGGCTGGCTGGCCTCCTGGCTCCGACCCCGGACCGGCAGGAACCGATCGTGCTCGCCCGCCCGGCGTTGGCTGTGGCACCCGACCAGCGTGCGCTGGTCCTGCAATGGGTGGAGGCCCCTGGGATGCGAGGGGTGATGGACGCCGAGCCCGGACGCATCACCGAGATGATGCGCCGTGGCGGGGCGGCCCTGGCCGTCATCCACGACCGTGCCGCCCAGGCACCCGGGGGTACCACCGCGGTTTCGGCACGAACCTTTCGTCTGGGAACCCCCCGGGCCGAGGGTCGCCACGCCGTCCTCGTCCGCCGGATGGTGGACTTCCACCCCCACAACCTGCTGGTGGGACCTCAGGCGCTGGAGGTGATCGACCCGCCGGCCGGGGATGAGTACACCTATGTCCACCACGACATGGTCAGCTTTTTGTACAAGGTGCAGAAGAACCTGCTGGCCGGCGGATTCGATGCCGGCCGGGTGGGTGGGGCCGTGCACCTGGTCGATCCCATCATGAGCTTCTTCCGGGCCTACTTCACCACCACCACGCAACCCATGACCACGGCTGATGCCGCTTTGATCGACCGCTATCTGCGCCTCTACATCGGCGCTCGCCAACGCCGGGCGCGACGGCGGCGGGACCTGTTCGAGGCCAGCTTCTTTGGGCCGCTGTTGCGCTGGCAGGTGCATCGAGCCTTCGACCTGGCCGCCGAGTCGGCCCGGAAGCCCCCGCCCTCGACGCCTGGACTGGGCTGATGGCGAACCGGCGTCGTTGACCGGGAGCGGCTCGATCGCTACCTTCACGGCTGTGAAACGTCTACGGCGGTGTTCAGCTGGGTTGGTTCTCGCTCTGGTGACGATCGCGGCTGGTTCCGTCGCCCCTGCCTCAGCCGGCCACAACGCCGACGGGACCAAGAAGGACAAGTCGAAGAAGAACAAGAGCGCCAACGTCGTTCTGACCCCTGCGGCCGGAGTCGCTCGCCAGAACCTTCTGGCCGTGTTCATCCCCGGAACCGGGCTGAAGCCGTCGGACTCGACCGCCTTTTTGGACTTCGCCTCGCGTCAGGGCTACCACGTCATAGGGGTCGCCTACGACAACAAGCGGTCAGTGGCGACCATCTGTCGCGACCAGCCCGACCCGTGTTTCGGCCAGGTTCGCCGGGAGATCAGCTTCGGCGAGGACGCCAGTCCGCTGGTCAACATCGGCCCGGACGACTCCATTCTGGGCAAGGTTCGCTCCGAGGTCCGACGCCTGGCCGCCAGCAGTCCGAGCACCGACGGCTGGTCGGGGTTCCTGGACAAGCCGTCGACTCCGAGCACCTCCCCCATCAACACCGACCAGTTGGCCATGATCGGCCATTCGCAGGGCGCCGGCCACGCAGCGGTGATAGCCCAGCGGTTCGTGGTCGCCCAGGTGGGCCTGATGGCCGGCCCCAACGATGTGGTCGGGTCCGAGGACGAACCACCGTCTTGGACTCTGGGCCACGGCAACAGCGCCCCGGCCAAGTGGGCGGCCATGACCCACCGCAGCGACAACGGGACCGACACTCAGATCAAGTCGTGGCGCAATCTGAACGTCCCCGGCAACCGCCAGAACGTCATCTCCGGGGGCACCAACAACGCTCACCGCAGCGTGGTGGTGGACGGGTCACTCACCTCCAACATCACTACGCACTGGAGTCGGCTGCTCAACGATTGACGCCGGGTCGGGCGGGGGCCGGCTCTCGCCACCCCCCGCGCCTGCCCTTCCATCACCTGCTCTCTGCTACTGGCGGCGACGCCCTCCGGCTGAGACGCCTGGCTGTCGATGGTCCTGCCGACTAGGAGGGCTGCGAGACGACCTTGAAGATGGCTCCCAGCGGGTCGCAGGCCGTGGCCATGCGGCCGTAGGGCGTGTCCTGGGCTCCCACGATGGTGCGGCCGCCCAACTCGGAGATACGGGCCAGGGTGGCGTCGGTGTCGGCAGATCCCAGATACACCGTCCAGTGCGAGGGGACTCCTTCGGGAAGGACGGCCTCGGCGTCCATGATTCCCGCCACCATCGCGTCGCCGCTGCGAAGGACCGTGTAGCCCATGGGTTGACCCTCATCCATGGCCTCACCGCTGAGGCCAGTGAGGGTGGTGTAGAAGTCGACCGCCGCCTTGTAGTTTCGGGTGGCTAGTTCGAACCAGGCCGGGGCGTTGGGCTCGCCCACGGTCGTGAAACCCAGGTGGGTGCCGGGCTGCCACAGCCCGAAGGTGGCGCCGGCGTTGTCGGTGACAACCGCCATCATCCCGAACTCACCGACCGTCATGGGCTCGACGTGGACGCTTCCGCCATTGGCCACCGCCGTGGACGTGGACGCGGCGGCATCGGCCGTCGCCAGGTAGATCGACCAGACGTTGGATACCCCGGCGCCCGGCATCTCGGGCATGAGCCCGGCCACCGGCGCCCCGTCAAGGAGAAAGTTGGCGTAGCCGCCAAAGTCAGGGTCGGGATCCTCCGCCGTCCAGCCGAACACCCCGCAATAGAAGGCGCTGGCAGCGCCGGTGTCCGAACTCATGAGGTCTATCCAGCACGGTGCCCCCAGGGGGGCGGTGTCTCGGGTGGGCACGGGGCTCTCCTTGTGGTCGGTGAGATCCGTAAGCTAACGCCGCTATCCGACTACGGACAGGGCCATGAGCCTGAAGTTCACGAAGGGGGGGGGCCCCACGCCCCCCCCCCTCGTTCGCCGCCCCAACCACCCGCGCACGGTCCGATGGCGTCGGTGCCCCACGCCCCCGTGCGCACTCCCATGAGGGCCACGACCACGATCACCCCCACCCACCCCGCCCCCCAC
>JBQTHD010000053.1:0-30899 GCA_052390275.1 Acidimicrobiales bacterium
GGCGACGCCAACTCGCGCCCGCCGATGGGGGCCTGCCCGATGGGGGCCGGCCCGATGGGGGCCTGCCCGATGGGGGCCGGCCCGATGGGGGCCTGCCCGATGGGGGCCTGCCCGATGGGGGCCTGCCCGATGGGGCCTGCCCGATGGGGCCTGCCCGTGGGGCGGCCGGCCGGATGACGTTGCCTCCATGAGCCCAACCACTGCAGAAATCGCGAGGGCCACGACCGGCCAGGGCGGACCTCCTGTCCAGGCTCGCCGCACCCGCCCTTCGGGCCCCTCCCGCGAAGGACCCTGGCGGCGATACCCGCTCGGCGCAGAGTTTGGACTGTTGGGGATCACCGTGGTGGCCGGCGCCAGCCTGGGTCGCCTGTTCTCCGACAACCGCCACCTGGTCCTTTGGGCCGCTGCCGCCGTCGGAACGCATCTGGTGGCGGCTGTGGCCCGGCGGCGACTGGCCAGCGCCGGGTGGGGCGCGGCCGTTTCGGTTATCGGCCTGATTGCGTTAATCGGCTGGGGGGCCCTGGGCGAGACCACCTGGTTCGGGCTCCCCACCTGGGCCACCTTCTCGACCGGCTGGGATCTGATGGCCGATGCCTGGTTCCGCTTCGGGCGGGAGGTGGCGCCCACTCCGGGGTCGGAGGGGTTTGTGATAGCCGGGGCCATGGCCATCTGGGTGGCCGGCGCCCTGGCCGACGCCTTCGCCTTTCGGGCCCGGACGCGGTTCGAGGCGCTGGTGCCCAGCTTCACCCTGGTGCTCTTCGGCGCCGTGCTGGGCACCGGGATCGGAGCCCGCGGTACCGCTCTGGGATACATGGCCGCGGTGCTCATCTTCCTGGCTGCGAGCGAACCTCGATTCTGGTGGCGCATGGCGAGCCAACCGGGATATTCGGCCGACTCAGGGTCCAGGTTCAGCCAGATGACCCGTTCTTTCGGCCAATCTCGGTGGCCCGGCGCCGCCGTAGTCGGCGGCGGGGCGCTGATTCTGGCCAGCCTCACCGGCCCCGCTCTGGCGGGTGCCACCGGCGAACCCGCATGGCGACAGAGGGGTTCCGCAGCGGCGGAGCGCACAACGGTGAGTCCTCTGGTCGACATTCGCAGCCGACTCCTGGACCAGTCCAACCAGGCTCTTTTCACTGTGCGGGCCAGCCGGGCCGCTTACTGGCGCCTCACCTCCCTGGATTCCTTCGACGGCACCCTGTGGTCCTCCCGGGGGAGCTATCGCGCCATCGATCAGGTCCTGCCCGACGGGCCGGGGCAGCCCGCGGCATCGTCATCGGACGAATCCGACTCCGGCCGGCCGGGACCCGATCGGGTGATGCAGGAGGTGGAGATCGCCGGGCTGGATTCGATCTGGCTGCCGGCGGCCTTCCGCCCCGTGCGCATCGGTGCGGTGACGGCGGGGCCCAGGGGGGACCCCGCCCGGCTGCGCACGACCTTTGACCCGGACTCGGCCAGCCTGGTGACCGATCGCCCGACGGTGATCGGGGCCCGGTACCAGGTCGAGTCGCACACCGCATCGCTCACCGCGGCCAGCTTGAGCCGGGGATCGGCCGCCTCGTTCCCCGGGAGGGACCGCTACCTGGCGCTGCCGGCCGATATCGACCCGCGGGTCCGTCAGTTGGCCGCCGATCTGGTCCGGGGCAAACCGGCCGGCTACGCCCAGGCCCGGGCCCTGCAGGACTTCTTCCGGTCGGGCTTCCGCTACAGCCTCGACGTCCCCCCTGGCCATGGCACCGACGCCATGGTGCGATTCCTGTTCGAAACCCGTACCGGCTACTGCGAGCAGTTCGCCGGCACATATGCCGCCCTGGCCCGGATGGTGGGACTACCCGCCCGGGTGGCGGTGGGCTTCACCCCCGGGTCGGCCGCGGCCGATGGGGTGGCCACGGTGCGGGGCACCAACGCCCATGCCTGGCCGGAAGTATTCCTGGCCCCCCACGGTTGGGTCCCCTTTGAACCGACGCCCGGACGGGCCGTCCCCGGTGGGGAGGCCTACACCGGCATCGACGATCGGGCCGCTGCCGACCCCACCGCCGAATTCGACCCAACCGATCCGCCGGGGGCTGATTCCGAAGCGCCGGGGGACGAAATCCCTGGTCCAGTCGAGCCTGAAGCCGAGACCGGCAGTCCGCAGGACCCGAACCAGGATCCCGACCCCGCGGTGTCGGACGGAGAAGGTGGAACCGGGCCGGAGCCCGGCCAGTCCGAGGGACGGGGGACTGACCAGGAGGCGGCGGGCGCGCCACCCGGGTGGATGTGGGTCCTGGCCGTCATCCCCGCCGGCGGGTTGGCGGTGGCGGGCGCCAAGGAAGCCCGGCACCGACGACGACGATCCCGGGCGACCGAACCTTCTCAACGGGTCGTCCTGGCCTGGACCGAGGCGGTGGAAGCCTTCGCGGCCGCCGGTCTGGTCGGCGTAACCGCGGGTGACACCCCCCTCGAGATGTCCCGGCGGGCGGCAGATGCCCTGAGCCGGCCCCGGCAGGTGGAGTCAATGGCATCATCGCAAGATCTGGCCGGGCTGAGCCGGTTGGCCGACGCGGCCACCGAGGCCCGCTGGCGTCCGGGAGAGCCGTCAGCCGAAGCCGTGGCCCGGGCCCAGGAGACATCAGGTCGCCTCCGAGCCCTGGCGTGGCAACAGGCCGGGCGTTGGCGCCAGATGTGGTGGTGGGCGGACCCGAGAGGACTACTTGTCCCGCTGGAACTTCCGTCGTAGCCGTTGAGAGGTGTCCGCCAGGGTGGACCTGACCCGGTCGGTGGCTGCGGTTGCCGGCGGGCGACGGGGGCCCGGACCCACGCGGCGGGCGCTCGCCACCATGACGTAAGCGCAGCCGAACATCGCAGCGAAGGCCAGGAACGCGATCACCAGCGAATCCCGGAAAAAGGCCAGGAGCAGGCCGAAGCTGATAACGAACCCCGCGGCTGACAGCTTCCGGGCCTTGGATGCCCGGGTATAGAGACTGGTCTTGCCGACCTCCCGGGCGAAAGCCGGGTCGGTCGCGTAGAACTGCTGCTCTATCTCGGAGAGGATCCGCTGTTCTTCTTCGGAAAGCGGCACGCCCTGATGACCCTCCTGGGAGTTCCCAACCCTGTGCCTGATGGAAGCCGGCCCATTCAGCCGACCCGTGCGATCCGGTCCCGTTCGAACCGGTCCGGCGATGATAACGGCGAGCAACGCCCGACTGGGTCCAGCCTACGATTCTGCGCCGATGGCCGGATCCGTGACACCTGGCCCTCCCGTGTCCGGCGGAGGTCCCACCAGCCTGCCCGGAGTCGCGGCCCGGGTGATCGCCTTCGCCGCAGTGGCCGCCGCCGGACTCTGTGGCCTGCTGATCGGCTCGTCGTTGGCCGGCCTGGGCTGTTCCTCCTCCTGTGATCTGGCCCGGGGCGTCGGCGGGCTGGTCGGCGCCGCCATGGCCGCCGGCGGCGTGGCTGTGGTCAGCGTCCTGGTTCTGCGGGCCATGGGTGAATGGAAGGCCAAGGGAGGCTGAACCGGCGCTGTTGCGCTGCTGGGTGGTCGCCCTCGCAGGCCCCCGGGCTCGACCGCCCTCTACAAACTTAGGGTTGCCTAACTCGACATCCGAGGGTATCCTGATGACGTTCCTATGGATTCTTCTTCTTCCTTCGTGATCGCCCCGACCATCGCCCTGGGCGAGAGTCCAGCCCCCCGAGTCGGGCTCTAGCGATGTACGTCTGTCACTGCCTGGCCGTCACCGACCACGAGATCAAAGCGGCCATGGACGCCGGGGCTCGCGACGTTCTCGAGGTGTCTCGCCGGTGCCAGGCGGCGACCGGCTGCGGAGGCTGCTACCCCGCGCTTGTCCAACTGCTTCAGGAGCACCTGGGTCAGAACCGATCGGCCCAGGACTATGGTCTGGCGACAACGGAAAGCCGCCGACGGAACAGCCACGCCGCCTGACCCCGGTTCCGTCGGCGCAATCAGCGCGGAGGCCAACCGGTATGAAGGGCAACGATTCGGTTATCGAGTTGCTGAATGATGTTCTGACGGCTGAGTTGACGGCCATCAACCAGTACTTCATCGACGCCAAGATGGCGGAGAACTGGGGCTTCGCCGGGCTGGCCGGTCGGTTCAAGGCGGACTCCATCGACGAGATGCGCGATGCCGAGGCCCTGATTACCCGAATCCTTTACCTCGACGGGCTTCCCAACCTTCAGCGCCTGGGCAGTGTTCGGGTGGGTGAGACGATCCCAGAGAAGCTCCGATTGGCTCTGGACCTGGAGAAGGCCGCCATCGAACGACTCAACCACGGGGTGGCGCTGTGCACCAGCGTGGGCGACAACGGCAGCCGCCAGTTGCTGGAAACCATCCTGTCGGGTGAGGAGGAACACGCCGACTGGGTGGAGACCCAGTTGGAGCTCATCCGCCAGATGGGCACCGAGCTTTACCTCGCCCAGCAGGTGGCCGGGGCCGGCTGAGGAACAGGCCCCGCCTCTGAGACCCGGGGCCTGTAACACCTTGGTGCCGCTACAGGCGTAGCCGGCGGAAGTTCTCTCCCGCCGTCAAGCCGGCCTGGCGCCCCACGTCGGCCGCCCTCATTCGCACCACCTCGGCAAACCATTCCGGTTGACCACCGGGGTGGTCGGTAGCCGCCCGGGCCGGGGCGGCGCCCATCTGACTGGCGTGACAGAGGACGGCTTTGACCTTGGCCTCCATGCCGTTCGACACGTCCACCCAGACGTCCGGCTCGAGAGTGCCGGACAGAAGGACCGTCTCGACCCGGTGGGCGGGACCCGCCGTGGGGTAGTAGTGCGGGTTGGCTGCGGCCGGGGCGACCCCATCGAGCACCGCCCAACCCACCACCCGGTGATCGGCATGGTTGAAGTACGAGTCGCCAAAAAAGACAGCGGTCGGGTCCGGAGCCAGTATGACCTGCGGCTTGATCAGCCGGACCGCCTTCACGACTGCCTCCACCAGCCCGTCGTGCCGACTCAACTCCCCGTCGGGGACCTCCAACTGGTGGCGACCGGCCAGGCCCAGAGCCGCGCCCGCGGCTTCCATCTCACCGGCCCGGCGGCGGGCCAGATCCTCCAGATCTGCCGCTGGGTCTCCGCTGCCCTTCTCCCCCCGGGTGCAGACCAGAACGTGAACCAGACTGCCGTGGGCCGACCATGTGGCCAGAGTGCCCCCGCAGGAAAGCTCGGGGTCATCGGGGTGGGCGTAGACCGCCAGAGCCCGCTCGGGAACGTCCGAAAACAACCGGGGGGCGATGGCCGTCGAACCTAGTGCCGTGGCCACATGTCGTCGTCACAGGCCGTGGCCACATGTCGTGGTCACAGGCCGTGCCCACACCCGGCGGCAGCGGAATTCGTCCACGCTCGCTCCAGCGCCAGAACCACCCCTGACGGCATCCTCGTCCGGCCTGGCCCGCGGCCCGGGTCGGTGAAGCGGGCCGGGGGCCGGTGGGCGACCCCTACGCTGTGACCCTTGTGATCGAGACCTCCGGCCGGACGGCGGCGCCGGCCCATCCGCCGCTTCCCCCGGAAACGACGGCAGCGCTGTTGGATTTGGCCCGGTCAGCCGCCGTCGACGCCTCGGAGCTGCTGGCTTCCCGCCATGGTCAGTGGCCCCCGGGGGTGGCCACCAAGTCGAGTAGCACAGACATGGTCTCCGATGTTGACCGGGCCAGCGAAACCCTCATCACCGCCCGCATCCTGGCCGCTCGCCCAGACGATGGGGTCCTGGGCGAAGAGGATGGCGAGCGGCTGGGAACCAGCGGGATTCGTTGGGTGGTCGACCCGCTCGACGGCACCACCAACTACCTGTACGGCCATCGGGCCTACGCCGTGTCCATCGCGGCGGAATATCACGGCGAGGTGGTGGTGGGGGTGGTGGCCGACCCCGGCCGGGGCGAGATCTTTGCCGCCTCCCGGGGATCCGGCGCATTCGTGGCCCCCCTGGGCGGTTGTGGCGTCGCCGCAATCAACACCGTCTCACTCGGGGCCGCCTCACCTGGGGCCGCCTTACCCGGGCGATCGTCGCTCGGCCGGCCGATTCGGGCATCTACCCTGGCCCAACTGGACCAGGCGTTGGTGGCCACCGGCTTCTCCTACTCCTCGTCGGTCCGAGCCGAGCAGGCCCGCATGCTTCCCCGACTTCTACCCCGGGTTCGCGACATCCGCCGCTTGGGGGCCGCAGCCCTGGATCTGTGTTGGGTGGCCTGCGGGCGATTCGATGTCTATTACGAAACCGATCTCGCGGCCTGGGACGTGGCCGCCGGAGTCCTGATCGCCACTGAAGCAGGAGCGGTCAGCGTCGAACTCCCCAGCCAACGCCCGGGTGGGCGGTCGCTGGTGGCCGGGTCACCGGCGCTAGTTGATCCCCTTCTCGACCTCTTGTCGGCGCCGCAGAAGAAGTCTTGGACTGACGAAGGCGCCCAGGACGTTCCGGGGTGGCCAGGACCTCCGGAGGTGGCCAGGAATTGACTCGCCTCGGCAACTTTCCCCGGTTTGAGATGAACGATTCCCCGGTGACCACCGCCCGCCGAGGAGTTGGGCCAAGATTGACCCTGGTGAAGCGCCTGGGAAGAACCTTCACCCTGTCGGCCAACTCGGCGGGAATGGCCCGGGCCCTGCTCAGGCGTGTCGTCCAGGTAGTGGTTGCCTGCGTCGGGTTTACCCTGCTCGGAGCTGGGATCGTCCTCTGTTCTGGCCGACACCATCGTCGTTCGGCGCGGCACCCATCAGTAGTTGGTTGGCGCCAGCACATGGTTGCGCAAGTCATGACGACCGTCACTGGCGCGAATACCTGGTGGGATGGGTTCTGTCCCGGGTTGTCCGCCAGCGACAGCCGTACCGTTGCACTGAGGCCCTGCCGGGCCGGCGGCTCTGGCGCATCCGGAAGTTCGGGCGAGTTTCCTAGGAGGTTCTCGGCCGAGATCGCCGTCTCTCGGCAGCGGCCCGGGCGGCTGCCGCCCGTTCCTTGACTTTGATCAGGGCCCGCTCCGCCCAGGTGAACTGAGTGGACAACACCGCCAGCCCGGCGATGATGAACACGAACCCGGGTCCAGGGATGAAAGGCGGTCGTGAAGGCCGCGCCGGAGGGGATCGACGACCAGACTTCCCTGTAGGGCGATCACGGCCAGCCAGCCCACGGTGGGAATCCGCCACGCCAGAGCAGGCAGAGCCCACCGCAGTGCCGCCGCTCGCCATCCCGGAATTCCACCGTCGTCGCGGCGGACCACGGCGGTGCCCACCACCAATTTCCCCACGGTCCGTCCGGACAGGGCGGTGGGGATGACGGTGTAGGCAGCCAGGAAGATGAACCCGAGGACTTGAATGATCCGGCGGGACCCGTCACTCAAATCCTCTATTCGCAGTGCTCCCGCTAGGAGCATGAAGGGGGTGGACAGGACCGCGCCGGCCACCGTCAGGTCAACCAGTCCCCCCACCACGCGCTGGCCCACCGACGCCAGGGATCCCTCCACTAGTGCTCCGTTTCGCAAGTCATGTTGACGTGTCGCCGAGCGCTCGGCGTCGAGAGCAAGGCGCACCGGAGCCTCGATACCCTCGCCGTATTGGGGCGAGGAGCAACGCAGCTGTCGGCGTCGAGAGCCGGCGAGACGTGACTGGAACTTGCGAAACGGTGCACTAGTTCATCGACACCCCGGCCGGAACCGTCCTCGGCCAAGGCAGGGAGGCTACCGGTCGGCCGGGGCCGTCGGGGGCATGCATCGCCCGGGTGCCGTGCCTACCGGCGAGCCACCAGTTCCCCGACCAGGCCCCCGGCGGCGGCCCTGGTTTCGGTTCGGCGGAGGGCGGCGATGCGGCACAACTCCCCCAGTTCCAAACGCTCCCGGTGTCGGAACGGGCGGCCGGGGCGGCCCATGGCGAACACCTCGCCCGGTTCGACGTCGAGATGGGCCCAAAGCACGTCCTCGGCTCCCACCGCCGCCGGCTCGTTCCCAAGGCCACTGCCCAGGACATAGGCGCTCAGCCAGGCCGCTTGGGGCGGATCGCCCACCGCCACCGTTATGGACCGTCGAGCCAGGTCCAACGTGGCGGCCCACTTCGACCCGGAATGGTCCTGGGCATACTCAGCCAGGGCCTCCCAGACATGCCCTGGCCCGTCAGCCGCGACGACCCTGGCGGCGGCGGTCAGCGCAGCCACCTGAGACTCGGCCCTTGGCCGGCTGCACAGGCGTACATCCTCGACGTCAACCCCATCGACCTGGGCCACCTCGGACACCAGCAGAGAGACCAGGCTGGCGTCGGGTAACTCCACCACCAGCTCGTCGATGGCCCGGCCTCCCCCCCGTTCGAGGATCTCGACGCCGACCACGTCGCCTCTCACCGCTCCGATCCGACTGGCCACCGCCCCCAGGGCACCGGGTCTATCCGGCACCCACAGCCGGACTATCAGCCGCTCCATGGATGACCAAACTATGCCCCAATCGGTAAATGGAACGTTTCCAGGTCACGACGATCCTGCACGGGCCTCGCCCCGACCCCCGGACGACCGGGTCCGGACGGCTGCTGAACCCGATCAAGCCGCACCGGGCGGAGTGAGTTCCGTCAGCGCCCGCTTCAGGTTGCGGGTGGCCTGGGCGATTCGCTTTTCGTTTTCGATGAGAGCGAAGCGAATGAAGCCTTCGCCCCCGGGGCCGAATCCGACACCCGGGCTGGTTGCCACTTTCGCCTCCCGGACGAGGAACGACGCGAACTCCAACGAACCCATGTGCCGGTAGGGCTCAGGGATCGGCGCCCACACGAACATGGTGCCCCGAGGCTTGGGCACCGACCACCCCAAGCGGGTCAGTCCGTCACAGAGCGCGTCCCGCCTGGTCCAGTAGAGCTCATTGACCTCTTTGGGATAGTCGGAGGCCTCGTTCATCGTGACGGTGGCCGCTATCTGGATGGGCTGGAAGGCGCCATAGTCCAGGTAGCTCTTGAGTTTGGCCAGGGCCTGGACGATTTGGGGATTACCCACCAGAAAAGCCACCCGCCAGCCGGCCATGGAGAACGACTTGGTCATGGTGTAGAGCTCGACGGCCACCTCCTTGGCTCCTGGAACCTGCAGGATGGAGGGCGGCTCGTATCCGTCGAACGCAGTGTCGGAGTAGGCGAAGTCGTGGACCAGTACCACGCCATGCTCCCGGGCGAAGGCCACGATCCGCTCCAGCCAGGGCAGGTCCACACAGGTTGTGGTGGGGTTGTGGGGAAAGGAAAGCACGATCACCCGGGGGCGGGGCCAGGCCGTTTCCCAGGCGTCCATCAAGTTGCCGAAGAAGACCTCACTGGCCTCGCCGGCTCCTCCGGCCACATCCCCCGGAGTCGACGGTCCCAGCGGGACCCGGCGAACGTCGGCGCCTGCGAACAGGGGGGCGTAGATATGGATGGGGTAGGACGGAGTGGGCACCAGGGCGGTGTCGCCTGGGCCGAGAAGCACCCACATCAGATGGGTCAGGCCCTCCTTTGCCCCGATCACGTTGAGCACCTCGGTGTCGGGGTCCAACTCCACCCCGAAGCGGCGCTGGTAGAGGTTGGCGGCCGCCGCCCGCAGCTTGGGAATGCCCCGACTAGAGGAGTACCGGTGGTTGCGAGGGTTTCGGGCCGCCTCGCACAACTTCTCCACGGCCAGATCGGGCGAGGGGATGTCCGGGTTCCCGAAGCCCAGGTCGATCACGTCCTCGCCTGCCCGGCGAGCCTGCATCTTGAGGCCGTCGATGACGGTGAAGACGTAGGGGGGCAGGGAATTGATCCGACGGAACTCCATTGGCCCGAAACTATCCGCCCGGGCCGGTTGCCGCGGATGGAGGATCCCGGCGCCGCAGACACCGTTGACTGGTCGGCTGGGTCGGGGACGAGTTCAGAACATGACCAGGCGACAACCGCTATGTCTCATACGAGGGCCGCCGGAGTTGGCTCAGGCAGGGCGCCGCTCCGCCTGGGATAGGAAGCGTGCGGATATGACAGAGTCCGTGAATAATCACAAATGGCCCACCTCTGGGCGGGCCATTTGTGACTTTCGGGGGGATGGAGGAACCATCCTTCGAGAGCAACCGGCCTCCGGGGGCTGGGGAGCCCGGAGGCCGGTTGACTCTTCTGATTGTTCAACGCACCAACCTCAGGGATCTCGCGCTTTCAAGCAACTATTTTTCATGACCTCAGGATTCATGGCGTCCCACCGGTTGTCCATGGCTGTTTGCAGAGTCCGTCCCCTTCGCGGGCCAGCAGGGCCGCGCCGACCGCTCCGGCCCGCATCCCGAGGCTGGCAATGACAAGGGGCGGCGGATCCGGTCGACCCTGGTCAGCCAGAATCGCACCCAACGCCCGGCGGGCTGGATCCATGAGGAGGTCGTCGAGGTCGGCCAGGCCGCCGCCCACCACCACCAGGTCCGGGTCGACGATATGGATCAGGTTGGCGACGCCCACCGCCACCTCCCGGCCGATCTCGGCGATCATCTCCCGGGCTTCAAGGTCGCCGCTAGCGGCGGCAATGGCGACGTGCGTTCCGTCGGGACGCCCACTCCCGGCCACGGCCGCCACCGCTCGGGCCCGACCGGAGCGGATCTCTGCGCGCGCCATCGTCCCCAGGGCCGACCCCGACGCGTACTGCTCCCAGCATCCCCGCCGCCCGCACGGGCAGGGTCGCCCGCCCTGGCGGACCACCATGTGCCCGAACTCACCGGCGAAGCCATTGCTGCCACGCACCAATCGCCCGCCGGACACGAACCCCCCGCCGATTCCGGTGCCCAGGGTGAGAGCCAGCATGTGGCCGGCCCCCACCCCCGCCCCAACCTGGCTCTCAGCCCAGGCGGCGCAGGTGGCGTCGTTTTCGACCCGGACAGGCCTGCCCATCCGTTGGCTGAGTGACGGCCCGAGGGAAGATCCCACCGCCTCCCCCAGGTGCGGTGCCATACGAAGCGTTCCGGCCCGGTCGACAAGGCCCGGAAGCCCGACGCCTACGGCGGGGTCGCCACCCGGTAGATGCCCGGCCATTCGCTCCACCAGGGCTGCGATGGTGTCCACGAGGCGATGGGGATCGCCCGGGGTTCCAACCTTCTGCTCGGCCCGCATCTCGGCCCCGGCCAGGGCCACGGCCAGGCACTTGGTGCCCCCCACGTCCACCCCGATCGCCATCGGTTCGGACCCTTCCACCATGGGCGCCTTCAGTTCCCCCGCCCTGTCCCCGGGTGGGCCCGTGCCGCGAGCCGGAAGACCCCCACCGTCCACCATGGGCGCCTTCAGTTCCCCCGCCCTGTCCCTCTGGGAGGGCGGTCCGGGAAATCGCCGTGCAGGGCCGCCCACAGCCCCAGCAAACCGATGCCGTAGACGGGAACCAGGATGGCGGTGGCCACGATGGTGAATGGGCGCAAGGAGGCAGCGACCACCCCCACCACCAATTGGGCGGCAGCCGCCCCCAGCAGCACCCGGCGAACCGATGGCGGTGCCACCGCGCCGGACAGGAAGAAGAGGCTGCCCACGCCGACCTGCTGAGTGCGACTGCGGGCCGCTGCCCGAGCCAGTGCCACCAGGCAGGCCACGCATCCCAAAGCGAAAAGGGCAACGTTCAAGGCAGCGGCCGGCGAAGCCAGGTTCCGACGCAGCACGGCACCGGCCTGGGCCACCACGAACCAGGTGGTCCCCCAACGGGCGGCGGCCAGCAAACCCCGACCTTTCAGTCGGTCGCCGGGCTGACCTGGGGGCAGTTCGTCCGGCTGGGTCATTTCCGCCTCCCGCTACTCATACGGACCCTGCCGCCCGGGCCTCTGCTTCCAGCAGCACGTCGTCGAGGCGGGCGGCCAATCGCTCGTTGGAGAACTCGGTCAACGCCCGATGCCGGGCATAGTGGCCCATCCTGCTTCGCAACTCATCGTCGACCAGCAGGGTCTCCAGGGCCCGGGCGGCGGCGGCCGGGTCCTGGGGCCGGGCCACGACCAGCCCGGATCGACCATGCTCCACCGCCTCCGATGACCCTCCGCTGGCCCCTGCCACCTGAGGCACCCCGCAGGCGGCAGCCTCCAAAAACACGATCCCAAAACCCTCCTGCTCCATCCCCCCCCACCGGTCACGACAAAGCATGGCAAAGATGTCGCCCACCCCCAGGAGCCCGGGCAACCGGTCATGATCGGATTGACCGGCCAGGATGACCCGAACGCGGGCGGCTGCCGCCATGGCCGCCAGTCGGCGGTGGTCGCGGCCCTCCCCCACTATCAACAAGGTCAGCCTCGGAATCCGCCGGGCCAGAAGGTGGGCGGCCGCGATGAGCACGTCCATCCCCTTACGGGGGACCAGGCGGCTCACGGCCACGATCAGCGGGTCCTTGGCGGCGATTCCCAAACCCTCCTTCAACTGCGCCTTTTCCTTCGGATCAAGGGGACGAAAGCGCTCCCCATCAACCCCCGGAGGAATCACGCTCACCCGAAGGCTGCGCCCGGCGACCATCTCGGCCACCCCTGCGGGGAAGGGCCCGTTGGCCAGCACCAGTTCGGCCCGCCGCAACGTCTCAGCCAGCACCCGGCGGGTTCCGGGCAGCCGGCCCGGGACCGTGATCTCCGCTCCGTGGACCACAGCGGCGTAACTCAGGCCAGCCCTGGCCAATGAGGGACCGACAGTTCCGAGCGGAAGGGCTGGGTCGATTACCACCAGTCGGGCCTGGCAGCGTAAGGCTGCGGCGATTATGGCCCTTCTCATCCGAGGAGTAGGCAACAATACGGGGGAATCGATGCGGTGAATCGGCATCGGGGCCAGCCCATCAAAGTCGGTGTCCCCGGCGAACCGGGGAGTCATTACTTGGCAGCGGCCTGGTGGAAGTCGCTTCCAGAGTTCCCAGAGGTACGACTGGATACCACCCACCTTGGGGGGGAAATCGTTTGAAACCAGAAGATGCATTCAGCTATCCAACCGTGGCGGGAAGGTCCCAGCCCGAGGGGAAAGAGTCAGGGGCGGCGGAAAAGGCGTCGGCGGGCCGGCCCCTCCGTATCGGAAATGGCCGGGGGAGGGATCGAAGAGTCCACCCGCAACAGGGGACCATCGGGCGCCAAGCTTTCGCTGATGGTGCGCGGTCGGGCCCGGGGGGCGGAGATACGGGGCGATGGGCCGCCGCTGTCCACCGACCCGGCGTCGGTGGGAAGGGGTCGGGGGACGAACGGCGGAGGCTTGGCCGCCGCCGCCGCATCCTCCCCTCCTCTGGCCGGGGCTGAACTCAACTCCTTGTCGAGGTCGAGGTCGATCTCCCAGTCCGGTGACGAAGCCACCGAACCCGACGAGCCCGATGAGGACCTCATGTCACCGGGTTGAGAACCTCCTCCTGGGCGTCGGCGAGCGTCGTCGGCTCCCTCGTCGGACGCCGCGGTGTCTCCAGGAGCTATCGCCTGGCCAGGTGCCTCCGACGACGATGGACCTCGGGAGCGGAAGGTTCTGGGTTCGGACCCCGGCGGCCTGGGTGACGAGTCGTTCGCTTCCGCCGTGTCGGTGCGACCGCTGCCGTTCCGGCCGTTGGCCCGAGAGGAAGATTCGGAGTCCTTCGGTGGAGCGATGGAACTGGTGGAGGTGGCCAGGCTCGAGCCAGCCAGACGGTAGGACCCGGCGGCGATCCCCGACGCACCGGGGCCCGACGCCCGGGACGGCGAAGGCAGATCCTCCAGACCGGGGGGCAGTCTTCCGGGCGCCACTCGCGGGGGTCCGGACCGGGCGGGTGCCTCTTGCAACAACAGCCCCGTGCTACCGAACCGCCCCGACTCAGGCCGCCCCGACTCAGGCCGCCGGCCTTCACTCTCAAAACGACCGCCGACCAGCGACGACCGCCGAGGAGTGACCACGGCCTGGTTACCAAGGCGCGTGGCCCGGCTGGCGGCCACCCGTACCGAGGCCAGTTGGCTGGTAGCCGCCCGGATTCCCGAGGTTCCAAGCGCGACGGGCTCCGGATCAGGGCGACCCGCGGGGCGACCAGTGGAGCGCCGATCGCCCTTGGTGACTCCGGCCCGACCGGTGGTCCGAGGGGTGGACCTTTCCGAGATGGGCGTGGCTGTTGCTGGTATGGCCAACCCACCGTTGCTGTTCCGGGCGCTGTTGGTCCGGCTATTGCCGTCCCCAGCGTCGCTGTCGGGGGCGCTGCTCCTCCGGGCACTGCCCGATGAGGATCGAGATTCGACTCGAGACCCCGAGGCCGCCCGCGAAACCGCCTCGCTGCGCCCGGGCCGACCCCGGGGTCGCGGAGTCTCCTCGCTCGACAGGGGCCCTCGCGGACGTGGGGATCCGGCATTACGAAGCGCATCCGACCCGCCACCGGCTCTGCGTCCCGTTGATGGGGGGAAGAGCACGTCCTCACCAAGCCCAGGGCGGCCGCGCGGTCTGTTGCCTGATCCACCTGCGTCACCCATATCGGACTCGGCCATGGCGGAGTTGCCTGTGGCCGCATGGGCGCCGGTGCTGCCAACCCGCGCACCTGGCGGGGTCGACGGTCCCTGGCGGCCGGTTCGGTTTGCACCGGGACCGGACGAGCGATTGGGAGAGGGGAGGCTGGAGGACGCAGCCATCTGGGCGGAGGCGGCGCTATCGGAGGAAAAGGAGCCGGGGACGGACTGGCCTTTCGAGCCGGGTTTGGCAACCGCCTCGACGATTGCGTCCGCCGAGCGGGATTCGTCCCGCTTGCGTCCCTGCTCAACAAATCCGAGTTCGCCGGCCAAGCGGTTGCGGGCCACCAACCGACGAGCGGGGACGTCCAACTCCCACAACGCCTCCTGTTGGCGTCCCCTGGCCTTGAAGGCGAACCGGACCATCCACACGGCGTCATGAAGTTGGTAGGCGCTCCAGGAATGCTCGACCTCGTCGTCGCTGAACCAGATGCCTCGATCCGAGAGGTTCCAGACCACCGAATCAGCCAGATCCTGGGACGAATCACCCGCCCGGGGCTTGGCGTAAACCAAGGTGCGTGCCAACTCCACCACCTGGGCCTGCTCGGCCAGGATGGGTACGGCGAATCGAGAAACCCACTCCTGATCCACCCCGCCCTCGGTGGCCACCTGCTCGATGGACCGACCGGCTCGGAGACGGGCCTGAATTTCCCGGGGGGACAGCGATCCTCGCGAACCGGGGCCATCGGATCCCCCAGCCGGCGAACCCGGCGGTGACGGGACCAGACCCTCTGGAACCAGACCCTGGGTGCGAGCGGCAAACACCAGGGCCCGGACCAGATGAGGGTCGATATCGACGACGAAACCCCCGGACTTGGAGCCTTTCCGGGCGGTGAAGATGAGTCCCTCGGCATCGGCCGTGGCACCGATGAGATGAAGCTTTCGCACGCCGTACTCCATGCCAGAATCGCTCGGATCCCGAGCGCCGAAGGGCGCAACGTAGCACCGCCACCATGGGTCACTGGTGGATCCTCTGCGGCCGTCGCCATAGCTGTAAGCGCAGGTCCGGCACCATCCCCGCCTCTGCCATCAGCCGCATGGCGCCAAGATCGGCCGGGTCGATGACCACCGCGGAGCCAGGGGTCACGTCGGGCTCCGTGCAGATGTATGAGACCACACAGTCCTCACAGGCGGCGGACTTTCGCATGAGGCACTCCCGACAGTCGATGACCAGATCGGCCGGACCCAGCGGAATGCCCCGAACATCCGCCCGGCGCGGCCTTGGGCCTGTAGTTGTGACGGGATCCGTTCGACAACGGCCCAAAGCCACCGGGGAAGAAGCAACGGGATCAGCCATGGCCCCAACCTAGGAAGGGCCTGTGACATTTCTGCGGGCGACGCCTGGATTACTTGGTTCGGAACCAACCCATCGGCCCGACCCATCCGCCCGACCCATCCGCCCGACCCATCCGCGTTGTTGTCACAGGCCGCCGTTAGCTTCATCCCGATGGCCGCCGAACGCTCCCTGGATCCCGCCACCCAGGCCCTCCTGGACGGCCTCAACCCTGCTCAGCGAGAAGCGGTTCAGAGCCCGGCCCGTCCTCTGTGCATCCTGGCCGCAGCCGGATCCGGAAAAACCCGGGTTCTCACCCGCCGCATCGCCTACCGGGTGGCCACCGGATCGGCCGAAGCCAGCCGGGTCATGGCCGTCACCTTCACCCGCCGGGCGGCGCAGGAACTCAGGGGACGGCTGGTCACCCTCGGCCTGCGGGATTCGGTGGCCGCCGGAACGTTCCACAGCCTGGCCCTCGCTCAACTTCGTCGTCGGTGGGCCGACAGGGGCGTAGCCGCCCCCGCCCTCGTGGAACGCAAGTTGTCGCTACTGCTTCACCTCCTGGGCCCGTCACGGTCTCTGGCCGGGCCCGAGTTGGCCGCCGAGGTGGAGTGGGCCCAGGCCCGCATGATTCCGCCGGATCAGTACGCGGCGGCCGCTGCTCAGGCCGGTCGGCGCCCCTGCCTTCCGCCCGACGAAGTGGCCGAGCTTTTGGCCGGCTACCAGCAAGAAAAACGGCGGAGGCGGGTAATCGACTTCGACGACGTGCTCGGCCTCTGCGCCCAGGCCTACCAGAGGGACCCTGCCTTCGCCGAGGTCGGCCGGTGGCGCTTCCGGCACCTTTTCGTCGACGAGTTTCAGGACCTCAACCCGCTTCAGGCCCAACTGCTCGACGCCTGGCGGGGGGACAGCCTGGATCTGTGTGTGGTCGGGGACCCGAACCAGGCCATCTACTCCTGGAACGGTGCCGACCCGGCCAACTTGGCCCGCTTCATGGAGCGTTTCCCAGCCGCCGGATTGGTTCGCCTCAACCGCAACTACCGGTCCACGCCCGAAATCCTGGCCGTGGCATCCTCGGTGCTGGCTTCGGGTGCTCCCTCGTGGGATCGGCGTCATGTTCGGGGGCCGGATCTCGTTGCTGACAGTTCCGCCGGGCCCCGCCCAACAGTTTCTTCCTACGCCGACGAAGTGGCCGAGGCCCGGGCGGTCGCCACGGCTCTGCGTCGGCGGGCCCCGTCGGGCTGGGGCGCCCAAGCCGTCCTGGCCCGCACCCACAACCAGCTACTGGTGATCGAGCGGGCATTGCGTCAGGCGGGGATTCCGTACCACCTCCGAGGCGCGGCTCCCTTCCTCGACCGCCCAGAGGTGCGTGCCGTCCTGCATTCGGTTGGTTCGGATCCCAGGCGGCTTCTCCGAGACTGTGTCGGCGACCTGCGAGGATTTGCCGGCAGCGTCGATCAGCCGCCGCAGGCGCTGACCGAGGCCATTGATGCTCTCTGCGCCCTGGCCTCTGAGATGCTGGCCACTGAGGACTCCGCCACCTGGTCCGACTTCGGCGCGTGGCTCAAGGCCAGCCTGGCCGGCGAAACCGGTCCCACCAACCCTCTCCGGTCGGTGGTGGAGTTGTCCACCTTTCACGCGGCCAAGGGACTCGAGTGGCCGGTGGTGTTTCTGGTGGGGCTCGAGGCCGGGCTCGTTCCCATTGCCCATGCCGGCGGGGGCCTCCCAAGCGATGTCGCCGAGGGCTCGGCAGCCCCGGGGGCACCGGCGGCGGCGGCCGGTACCGCCTTGGTGGATCCCTTCACCACCGAGGACCCCGCTGTTGCCGAGGAGCGCCGGCTGTTCTATGTGGCCCTGACCCGCGCTGAACGCGAACTGCACCTGTCCTGGGCACAACGAAGAACATTCGCCGCTCGTATCCGCCGCCGTCGCCCCTCCCCCTATCTACGCCGGGTCGAGGCGGTGATCGCTGATCTGGCGGCGGGGGGTAACGGCCAAGGTTGGAGCCAGCACCTGGCCGCCGCCCGCAACCGGATCCGCGAGGGTTCCGTATGGCCCAACCCCAGCCCGCATCTGGCCGCTGGGGCCGATCCCGACGTCCTCGCCGCCCTTCGCAGTTGGAGAGCGGCCAAAGCCCAAGCCACCGGAGTCCCGGCTTTCGCCGTACTTCACGACACCACCTTGGCCGCCGTCGCTCGCCTGCAGCCCAACGCCCCCGACGAGCTACTGGCCCTGCCCGGGGTCGGCCCGGTCAAGTTCGGCCGGTATGGCTCGGAGTTGCTCGCCCTGGTGGCCGGCCAGGGCTGACCAACCAGCACCCTTCAACGGTCAGGGCCCCCGGAAGGGGCGGAGGGCGGCTTCGTCCAACTGAGGTTCGCTCTGGGGCGAGAGACCTAACTGCACCGCTTCAGAAGTTCCACAGGCGCCTCGCCGGCGCTCGACGCCGAGCGCTCGGCGACACGCCAACATGACTTGCGAAACGGAGCACTATTCGAAATCCACCAGCACGGGCGCGTGGTCCGACGGGGCTTTGCCCTTGCGGGCCGTCCGGTCGATCAGCGCGAAGCTCGCCCGGTTGGCCAGGGCTTCGGTGGCCAAAATCAGGTCGATCCGCAACCCTCGGTGCTGGTGGAAGTCGCCGGCGCGGTAGTCCCACCACGAGTACAGACCGGCCTCGGGGTGACACTTCCGAAAGGCGTCGACCAGTCCCCAGTTGATCAACTGCCCCACTGCCTCTCGCTCGGCCGGGCTGACGTGCGTGGCTCCATGGAGGCGGCTCACGTCCCATACGTCGCGGTCCTCGGGGGCGACGTTGTAATCGCCACAAATGGTCAGGGGGTCGGCGGGCTCCCACGTGGCCAGCTGATCCCTGAGCCGCTGGAACCAGCGAAGCTTCTCCTCGTAGTGCTCACTGCCCAGCAGGCGACCGTTGGGTACGTAGACCGACGCGACTCTCACGCCGGCGCAGGACGCCCACAGGAGCCTGGCCTCGTCCTCGGGCCGCCGGTTGGGACCGAACCCGATCACCACGTCGTCGATGCCCACCCGGCTCAAAATGGCCACGCCATTCCACTGCCCCTGACCCCAGTGGAACGACTCGTAGCCCAACGCGGCGAAGGCCATTGCCGGAAAGGCGGAGTCGGCCAACTTTGTCTCCTGGAGGCAGAGCACGTCGGGTTGGGCGTAGGCCAGCCACTCCTCCACCCGCTCCATTCGAACTCGAAGGGAGTTGACGTTCCAGGTGGCGATCCTCACCGGTAGCCGGGTGCCTGCCGGCCCGCCGTGTGCGCGTTGGCTGGGGCGTGTGGGTCGGCGTGGGCCCGACGCCTGAGCATTACTCGCCGGTGGTGGAGTCTGGCGCGGCCGCTCGCCGGCGGGTTCGAAGTCGAGGTGCCGGCTTGGGCGACTCGGACGATTTCGCTTCGGCGCCGGCGGTCGGATCGGCCGCTGAGGGGCCGGGCGGAGAGGAGGAGGCATCGGGCTGTTCCGCGACCGGGGTCTTGGCTCGCGACCTGCGCGGAGCGCGGGCCGGCCTGGCTCCGTCGCCCATGCTGGTCAGGCCGGCTGGAATGGGCACACCGGTTCCGGTCGGGGCCGCAATCTCCTCCGAGCCGGCCACCGGAGTTTCTCCAGCAGTGGTTTGACGGGTGCGTCGTCGGTTGACCGGAGCCGCCACTTGGGCGGTTGCAGCGGTTGCAGCGGCAGCGGCGGTTGCGGTCGTTTCGGGGTCAGCGACAGTGGGGCGTGAGTGCGTGGCCGTCCGGCGGCGGCGGACCGTCGCCGGAGGCGATGGCGCTTCTGCGAGATCGGCAACGGGAGAGAGAGCCTCGGGTTCGGCAACCTTGGCCGGGGAGCGTCGGGACCGCCTTTTGGGCGCAGATTCCGCCGGAGCAGATTCCGCCGCCGCCGACTTCGTGGCCGCAGATTCCGTGGCCGCAGATTCCGTGGCCGCAGATTCCGTGCCCGCTGATTTCGTGGTCGCAGATTTCGTGGTCGCAGATTTCGTGCCCGCAGATTTCGTGGTCGCAGATCTGGTGGGACCGGATCTCGTGGGCACAGAGTCGGTGGGCACAGAGTCGGTGGCCTTGGCTGCCGGTCGACGGGTCCGGGTCGGGCGGGCGGTCTTCTCGGCGGCGGCTGAGGCTGTCGGCTCGGTCGTCGCCGGCTCGGGACTGGGATCGGGCTCGGGATTGGGCTCGAGGTTCACTGCCGGATCGGGACTTGGCGCGACCGCCGGGTCGGCGTCCGCTTCTGTGCCGGCCACCCGGGTTCGCCGGGTACGGGCGGCCGTGAACCCGGTTGTGTTCAGGGTCCGCACCCGATTCCGCCGGGGGCGTGCCGGCCCGGCCGGGTCCGGCGAGTCACTCCCAACCAGGCCCGGATCGACCATCGCGGCTGGCTCCGGGGAGGAATCGCCCGATGCAGGCTCGATGGCCCCGCCCACGCCGGATTCACCGGAGACTGAGTTGGTCGCGCCCAAAGAGTCCGCGAGAGCGGAGTCCGCGGACGCCGACACCGCCGGACGCCGCCGACTGCGGACGCCGGTACGGCGCCGGATGGTGGGTCGAGAACCTTCGTCGATCTCGGCCTCCACCGTCTCGTCGGTGGGACTTCCCGCCACCTTGGCCAGCCCGGGAAGGGCCAGTTCGATGCCCCGGCGGGGAGCATCCAGAGCCTGGACGATGAAGGTCCGGACATCGCCCCGGGCCACCACCTCTTTGGCGCTGCGAGGAGGCGGATCCCCCAGCCCCGAGACCGGGGCGTAACAGCGGGCTCCGGCGGCGGTGACGAAGGCGCCGTGGGACGTGAACGATTCGACCTCGCCCTCCACCTCGCTGCCCAGGGGATGATCGGCGATGAAAGTGATGAAAGGGAGGGGGTCGTTCAGTGGCTCGGTGGGGCCCTCGGTCGTTCGCCGGCGGCGGCGGCGCCCGGTTGCGGCCTCATCGGGGAGAACCGCCTCGACCGTGGCCTCGGCAATGGCCGCCCGCACCGGGGCGGAGTGGGGTTTACGTCGGCGTTCGGCGTCCCGCACCGCTACCCGGCTGCGGGGTCCGCGCACCGGCGTCCGAGTGGTGAAAATCCATCCCACCGTGGGCACCGGCTTACCGCCGATGAGTCGGCCCTCGTCGAAAAGCCATCCGTACTCGCCGTGGAACTCCTGGAAAGAGTCATTGGACAGCACCCGGGCATCGATCCGATCCGCGATCTGCAGGAGGAACTTGTCGCCCCGGCCGATGGCCCCCGCCGGCGGCGAGACGATCTCCCCCGCCTCCTCCGCCTCCTCGAAGACGGCACGCTCGGACTCGGCCACCCGGTACCCGAAGGAGGCGTCGACCACCACAATGATCTCGTCGTCAGGATTCTCGTCCCGGTAAGCCCGAACGGCCTGATCCAACTGGGCCAGGCTGGGCAGAGATCGCCCTTCCGTCGCCAGGTTGGAACCGTCGACAACCACCCGGCGCGCCGATGCAGCCTCGTTCATTCTTTCCCCAGCCTCATGCCCGCGAGCCCATTTACCGCGCTATCACCGTGACCACAAACGCCTGAGCGCGTTGCGCCGAGTCAGGAGCGTCGCTGGCAAGGCCGCACGACGCAGGCTCACCCTCTGCGTGAGTCAAGGACGACAACGCCGCCAGCGGCGGTTCTGGCCGGACAAACGCGGCAATGGCTCGTGGTCACGGCACTAGTCAAGCATTCCCGGGATGGCCGCGAGGGGATGGCACCCGGTCTGTGCCTCGAACTCCGCTGAACGCGGCTGTCATCAGCGCCGCCTGCTCCCGTTCATGGGTCACCCGGCTGCCGGTGGCCGGACTGGGCGACACCGGGCGGCAAACACGATCGACGACATCGATTCCGCCCTCGGCCAGTCGATCCAACGCCCATCGTCCCGCGCCCATGTTCTTCGGCTCCTCCTGCAGCCACACAACCTCGCTACCGGGGTAGCGCTCCAGCAGCCGAGCCAATTCCTGTCCCGGCCACGGATGGAGCGATTCGACCCGCAGGACCGCCACCGGGTAGCTGTTCGCGTCCCGGGCGGCAATGGCTTCGGTCGCCACCTTGCCCGAGGCCAAAAGGACGCGCCGGGCAGTGCTGGGTGGGTTGGGATCGGCCAGCACCGGCCGGAACCTCCCACCCGTCAACTCCCCCACCGCTGACCTCCAGGCCCGGGACCGCAGACCGGACTTGGGGGCCATCACCACCATCGGGACCGACGCCTGCGCCCGCGCCTGGCGGCGCAGCAGGTGGAAGTACTGGGCGGCGGTGGTGGGGCTGACGACAGTGAGGTTCTCCCCGGCGCACAGGGTGAGAAACCGCTCCAGTCGGGCCGATGAGTGCTCCGGCCCCTGACCCTCGTAGCCGTGGGGCAAGAGAAGAACCAGTCGGCTGTTCTGCCCCCACTTGTCCTGCGCCGAGGCGATGAACTGATCAACCACTATCTGGGCTCCGTTGACAAAATCACCAAACTGCGCCTCCCAGATCACCAGTGAATTGGCCGCGATCGTGGAGTATCCATACTCGAATCCCAGTGCGGCATACTCTGAAAGGGAAGAATCGACTACCCACGCCCTTCCGGGCATATCCAAATTCGCCAGAGGCGTATACTCCCCGCCGGTGAGGTAATCCACCAGGACAGCGTGGCGATGGGCGAAGGTTCCTCGTTGGGAGTCCTGTCCGCTGAGACGGACGTCGTGGCCGTCGCCCAGGAGCGATCCCAGAGCCAGGGCCTCGGCCAGGGCCCAGTCCACTGTGCCCGCCCCGAACATCCTCTGGCGATCGGCCCACTGCGGTTCAAGTTTGGGGTGGACGGTGAAACCCGGGGGCAGGCGGTGGAGTCCCTCCACCAGGCTCGACAGCCGATCCAGATCGACGCAGGTGTCGGGTCCGTGATCGGTTGACCGCTTCTCGTCCTCGTCGGCTTCCGGGCCCGCAACGGCGGGCGCCGAGGCGGGGTTGGACTCGACGACTGGCCGGTCAAGGCTTGATCGGGTGGCCGCGAAAGCGGCCTGCATTCGTTCTGAAAAGTCCGCCAGGGCGCCTTCGGTCTCCGCCTCCGATATGTCTCCCCGCCGGATCAGGGCCTCGGTATAGAGCATCCGAACCGATCGTTGACGCGCGATCCGTCGATACATGACCGGTTGCGTATACGACGGGTCGTCGCCTTCGTTGTGTCCGTTGCGCCGGTAGCAGACCAGATCAATAACCACGTCCCGGCCGAAGGTCCGGCGGAAATCGAAGGCCACGCGCGCAACCCGGACGCAAGCTTCAGGATCGTCGCCGTTGACGTGGAATATGGGCGCCTGCACCGCCTTGGCCACATCGGTCGGGTAGGTGGAGGACCGGGCCTCGGTGATCGAGGTCGTAAACCCCAGTTGATTGTTGATGACCACGTGGATGGTCCCGCCCACCCGGTAGCCGGACAGGCCCGAGAGGTTGAGCGTCTCGGCCACCACCCCCTGGCCGGCGAAGGCCGCGTCGCCGTGGATCAGGATCGGTACTGCGCCGGCCCCCTCCGGGCACTCGTTTCCGGTGTCTCGCCCGTCTTCGGCGTCGCGCAGTGCCCGCACCATTCCAACCACCACGGGCCCCACCGCTTCGAGGTGCGACGGGTTGGATGCCAGCGTCACCGCCACCCGCCCTCCGCACGCGGCCGTGAAGATTCCGGCCGCCCCCAGGTGGTACTGCACGTCACCGGATCCCTGGGTGGTGGCTGGATCGAGATCGCCGTCGAAGGCCCGGAACATCTGGGCCAGCGGCTTGCCCACGATGTTGGCCAGAACGTTCAATCGGCCCCGGTGGGCCATGCCCATCACCACCTGGCCCACCCCGGCCCCGGCCGCCTCCCCCAGAAGGGTGTCGAGGATGGGGATCAGGCTTTCGGCCCCTTCCAGGCCAAAGCGCTTGTGACCCACGTACTTGGTGTGCAGGAAGCGCTCGAAGGCTTCGGCCGCGTTCAGACATCCCAAAATCCGCTGCTGGTCCCCGCCGGCGATAGCGTGTTGTGGGCGCTCCACCCGGTCCTGGATCCAGCGCTTGGGCTCGGGGTCGGACATGTGCATGTACTCCACCCCGACATGGCGGCAATAGGCATCGCGCAACAGACCGAGGAGATCGCCCAGCGTCATCTGCTCCCGGCCGCCCACCCCGTCGACGAAGAACTCCCGTTCGAGGTCCCAGATGGACAGGCCCAGATTGGCAGGATCGAGTTCGGGGTGGGTGACCGGCGCTGCCAGGCCAAGGGGATCGAGGTCGGCGATTAGGTGGCCCCGAACCCGGTAGAGGTTGATCAGCCTCTGGACCTTTACCTGCTTCGCCAGTCGGCCTTCCCGGTGATCCGGGGGGTTGGAATCGGCCATCCAGGCTACCGCCCGGTAGGGCACCCGCAAGGACCCGAAGATGTCGTCGTAGAAGCCCTCCCCGCCCGCCAGCGCGCCGCCCAGCAGGAGGTCGTGGACCCGGGTGAGGAACCGTCCCGAATCGGCCCCACCGATGACCCGGTGGTCGTAGGTGTTGGTCAAAGTGACCGTCTTGGACACTCCCAACTCGGCCACCGCCCGGGGATCGGCGCCGGCGAACTCCGCCGGAAAGGTGACGGCCCCCACTGCCACGATGGCGGACTGGCCGGCGGGAAGGCGGGCGACTGACGCCGAGGTTCCCAGCATGCCGGGATTGGTCAGTGTGACCAGGGGACCTGCCAACTCCTCAGGTGTGGCCCGGCCGGTGCGAACCCGGGCGACTGCGTCCTCGTAGGCGGCCCGGAACTGGGAGAAATCAAAGGTGTCCGCCTGGCGGATCACAGGGACCATCAGGCGGCGGGTGCCGTCCCGGCGCTCGACGTCCACAGCCACGCCCAGGTCCACGTGCTCATGAGCCCGGGCCGCCGGCCCGGACGGGGTCTCGACGTGGGTGGTGCGAAGGACGGGTGACTCGGCCAGGGCCTTGAGCACCGCGTAGGCGATGAAGTGGGTGAGTGTGACCCTCATTCCGCCGGACCGGACCAGGTGGCGATTGGCGATGGTGCGGTTGACCTCCAGCAGGCGGGCGGGGATCACCCGGACGGTGGTGGCAGTGGGTACGGCGAGGCTGGCCGCCATTGCCTCGGCCACCCGGGCGGCGGACCCCACCAGCGGCCGGTCCGGCGGCGGGGCGGATCGGCCGTCGAGAGCGGCCGCCGACGGCGGTGCCTGCACCGATGCCGGTTGCGCCTGTCCTGGGCCTGCGGTTGAGCGGGGCAGTGCGGACGGGTCGTGCACGTCGGTGTGAAAGAACTCCCGCCAACCCGCCGACACGCTCGCAGGATCAGCCAGGAACTGCTCGCGCAGGTCGTCCACCCAACCGGCGTTGACGCCGAACGAGGAACTTCGAGGGGCCAGCCCGGCCGGTTCTGGCACGGTTTGAGCCTACGCGTCCAGGGTCGGTAGCGACGAGGTCGCTAGGCGACGGGGCCAACAAAGCTAAGGGCCGGGGCTGAGGTGCACGGCGGACGCACCCCAGACCCCGACGCGTCGGAAACTTGACAGAAACATTGGCCCACGTCAAGGAAAAACTCGATCGGCCCTCATCTGCAGTTGCCTGCCTTCGTCGCCAACGACCTCACGGCCAATTGCGACGGCTTCTTGTGCGGTCCTGACGCCGGCGCCGAAAGTCCTCGGCCAGGCCCCTTCCTCCGCCGGCAGCCAGGGACCGACGCCCGCAGGCGGGGTCTCAAGCCGGTGCCGCCGGGCGTCGATGACTACGCCCATGACCATGCAGATGGAGTCGCCTCTCATCGCACCGGCCCCGGCCCCATCGCCGGGACGGTTGACCAGCCGGGCGGTCGTGCGCATCGTGGAAGCCGGCAACTCCGCCTCCTGTGCCCACTGCGGCCTACTGGTGAAGTTCCGTGCCCGCCACCGCCTCACCCAGGTGATCGCCAACGTCTACGTGGACGGCCGCTGGGCCCGGGTGGAGCACTACCACTCCAACTGTTACGACGAAGCCGGCCAGCCCTACGGCCTGTCGTAGCAAGCCTCAGGCACTACGGACCTTTCGGAACCCACGCCCATATCGTCCTCCTGCCTGCCTATCGCCGCAACAGGCCGGCCACGTCGATGACCAGGCCGGGAAGGCAGGCGGGTGAGACCGTCTCGCCCGGTTCAAAGATGACGGGCTTGGGATAACGGCTGGCTCCGGCCTCCAGGAGGTGCACCTCCACCCGGTCCCCGTCGGGGTCGACCACCCAGTACTCCCCCACCCCGTGGCGCCCATAGAGATCTCGCTTGCGAACCCGGTCAGTGTGGGAATCAGACACCACCTCGATCAACAGCGTGGGCGCACCGGCAATGTTGAGATCTCCGACGATGCCGACGTTCGCATCGGCCACGAAAACGATGTCGGGTTCGACCACCTGGTGCGGCCCGAGAACCACGTCGTAGGGAGCCACAAAGACCCGGCCCCCGCCGTGCGCCTTGAGGTGCGTCCAGAACGTGCCGTAAAGCTCGCCGACCACGTCCTGGTGTCGTGTTCCGGGTGACGGTGACACCACCACCTCCCCGTCGATGAGTTCCCGGCGCACGCCATCATCGGGAAAGGCGGCGAAATCGTCGTAGGTCAGCAGCGCCTGCTGTGCCAGGGCCATTGGTCACGTTACCGCTGGCAGAATCCCCCGTGGCCGGTCAGCCCTGGCCGCCGGGGACAAGTTGGGAGCCGGTGCCGTCGTACACGGAGTCGGCGCCCCTACCTCCCCGGAAGCGGTCCCGGCCCTCCCCGTCGATCAGGCGGTCGACCCCCGTTCCCCCGACCAGGAAATCCTGGTCCTGGCCGCCGAAGAGCAGGTCGTTCCCCGGCCCCGCCGCAGATGACGTCGTCCCCGCCGCCCCCGTCGATGCGATCATCCCCCGCGCCGCCATGGATCACATCGGCCCCCGACGTGCCCCGCAGGGTGTCGGCTCCACTGGTCCCCCGGATGCTCACCCGGCGACCGTGGCACCGCTCGGCCGCCCCCCCACCCGAACGACCATCCGGGCAGTCGTCCTGGCGAGCGGCCACCGGCGCGGGCGGCAGGTCGGTTTGGGCCTCTGTGGGCGGACGCTGCCCGGCCACAGCGAAAGATCCTCGAGCGATGAGCTGCCCGCCCTGAAGATTGGGTCCCGTCGCCATTACCGAATAGGTTCCGTCGAGAACCCCGGTTGCAATAAAGTATGTTGCGGCGATGCGGCCCACGCCGTCGACATCCGTTCTGAAATCAGCCCCCGCTATACCTGCGATTTGGACCCGAACGTTACTATCGCGAAATCCGAAATCCCGGAAGCCCTGGGCCCGCATGGTGATGGTATCCAGCCGACGGGCGGGGTTGGGGGTGATGACCAGATCGGTCGAGGTGTTGACGCCGTCAGGACCCGTGACCGTTGGACCCGTTGTGTTGGTTGTTCCTGTCGTACCGGTTGGCCCGGTTGTGTTGGTTGTCCCCGTCGTATCGCTGGGGCGGGTGATGACCGTTGGGCAGTCCCGCCGGGCCTCGGCCGCCTGGCCCTGGGCGGTGCCGGGAACCAACCCTACGAGTAGTGACCCCCCCCCAGGGCCAGGGCCATCCATCGGCCCTTCGCCACTGCGGACTGACCGATCTTTCGAATACCCGCCACTGGAACTCCCCTTCCCTCGCCTAAGAGACCCGGCACCATGTCCACCCTTACGTGCCCAGGACAAGACCCGGTGCTCCCTCAGGCGGACAGGAAGCGTCGCCTCGATGAGGACCTACGTCCTGGCAGCAAGCGCCGAGGATTGCCCATTTTGTCGAAGGCCCTGTACGGCCCGGCTGCGTCGGCTTGCCGCCGCAACAAGCCGGCCACGTCGATGACCAGGCCGGGAAGGCAGGCGGGTGAGCGCCATCGTCGGGAAAGGCGGCGAGATCGTCGTAGGTCAGCAGCGCCTGCTGTGCCAGGGCTATTGGTCACGTACCGCTGGCATCCAACGACATCGCCTGGGGTAGCGACCGTTGTCCATTGGCGCTGGCCTTCGTCGAACGAGGGTCGGGCGATACCCCTTACGGGCTATTGGGTTTAGGCGTATCGTCTCGGCCATGAGTGAGCAGGTTCTCGTCACCCTCCAGGACCGCAGTCGGGCCAACCTCGGGAAGCTGGCCACCCATGACCGGTACCTCGTCCACCGAGAGCCCGATGGCACCCTCATATGGCAGCCCGCCGAGGTGATGTCGGTCACCGAAGCGCGGTTGCTGGCCGACGAATCGTTGATGAAGGTGGTCGCAACGAACCGCACGGATCCCGATCGGCTGCGGCAGCGGGATCGCTCGACCTCTCCTCGCGCCTAGCTAGGCGTGCAACTCGCCTTCTCGCCGGAGGCGGACGAAGTGCTGACGTCGATGGAGACAGACGAGGGTCAACGGTTTTGCGTCGGGCGCATCAACAGCGCACTCGACCTCCTTGAGTCCGACCCCGGAGACGCTCGCAATCGGCGTCGACGCTTCAACACCATTGGATTGTGGGGCATTGCGGTCATCTGTGGCAATGACGAGTGGCTCATTTTGTGGGAGCCGTTGGATAGCGAGATCATCATGGTGCACCACATCGTCCCCGCTCCCTAGCTAGCTAGCCAGGGGACCGCATGCTCTGGCTTTGGTGCAGCCATCGGTTGGTGGCCACCAACCGATGGCTGGGGATAGCTTCGGCGTATGTTGGATCAGCAACTCCTGGGCGTGGTGGACGTGGCCAGGCGGACCGGGCTGTCCCGCAAAGCCCTGCGCCTCTATGAGGAAATGGGCCTGGTGGAGCCGGCGGAGCGCACCGAGGCCGGGTACCGCCGATACGACGATGAGGCTTTGCGGCGGATCGAACTGGTGGGCCGGGCCAAGGCGCTCGGCCTCAGCCTGGCCGAGACCCGGGAGTTCATCGCCGTGGCCGAGGACTGCTGCGGGTCCGACCACCACGAGTTGGAGGAACTGGTCCACCGCAAGCTCGAGGAAACCGCCCAGCGGCTGGGGGAGTTGACCGCCCTGTTGTCCACGCTGGAGGGGGTCAAAGCCCGCCTGGAGGCCAACCACGGCACCAGCTATTGCGAGGACAGCCTGTGCACCTGCCGGCCCCTGGTCATCGGCCCGAAACCGGCCACCGCGGCCGACGCCAGCCACCTCCGGGCCAGCTGACCTTCCCGGCTGGACTTCGGTTGGGTCACAACTGACGGACTTGCGGGCCGGGGCCGAGCCCGAACCACGTTGCCCTCAGGCGGCCGGGGCTCGAGCCTCGAGTCGCTGGTGGACCATAAGCCACAGCCGGTGGACCAGGGCGGCCTGGGCCTCCTGCACCCGGTGCACGCTCTGGGACCGGGCCACCAGGCAGTAGTTGAGGTTGGGATCGACCGCCATTCGGCCACCGTCGATGCCGGAGAACCCGACCGTCACCATCCCCCGGCGCTTGGCCTCGGCGAAAGCGCTCAGCAGGTTCTGGGAGTTCCCGCTGGTGGAGAACCCCACGGCCACGTCCCCCGCCCGGCCGTGGGCCATGAGTTGGCGGGAGAAGACATTGTCGAATCCCACGTCGTTGGACAGGGCCGTGATTACCGCCTGGTCGGCCACCAACGACCGGGCCGGCAGATACCGGACCCCAGGTCGCCCGTCGGCGAAGAGAGCCACGATTCCGTCGGCGTCGGTGGCGCTGCCCCCGTTACCAAAGGCGTAAAGCCGCCCGCCGGCGGCGAAAGATTCAGCCATGGCCCCGGCCGCCGCGGCCAGGAGGTCCCGGCTCTCGGCCAACGATTGCCGGCAAAGGTCCAGGCTGACCCCCCACTTGCCGGCGGCCGACAGGGAGAGGTCGTCGAGCAGGGCGGCGGCATCGGTGTCGGCCCCTTCGATGAAGGGGTAGAGGAAATCGGTCGACTCGGTCATCGGTCCATTCCCGTTGCGCGCCGCGCCCGACCGACCCGGCCGGGCGTCCCCGTCGACCCGTTGGCTGCAAGCGACGCTGTGGTGGCACCCGACCCGTCGCTGCCAGCCGCCAGGTCGTGCAGGGCCACCACCGTGTCAGCCGGCATTGATCGCCACACCGGCGTGGATCAGAACCAGGTCCCCTGGCGCCGGGGCTCCAAGTAACGACACGTCGATCCGCTCCGAACCCGCCGGGGTGCGCACCACCGCTTCGTCGCCCTCCACCGTGACGATCTCGGCCAGGCGACCCTCGTCGGAGCAGGTGATGCACACCTCCTCGGTGCATTCGGGCTCGGGACGCAACAGGCCGGGGTGCTCGAAGCAGACGTGGGTCAACTCCCACAACAGGTGATAGATGCGCACGAACCCCTCGGATGCCGCCAATGGATCGTCGGTGGGCAGCCACAGCACGTGGTCGGCCGCCCCGGAGGACGGCCGATTGGATCCGGCCCCGATCCACACCGTCTCGGTCCCCCATGCCCGGCCCCGGGCCAGGGCGTCGGCCACCTTGGGGTCATCGGCGGGAGCCAGCGCCACGATGACGTCACCGGCGGCTACCGAAGCCCGCAGGGCGGCCACCGGGTCGGCCGGGTCCACCGCCAGAGCGGGGAGCGCCCGCTTGCCCACGATCACCGGGTGCACGAACTCCACGGCCACATGGTGGGCGTGGAAGGGCCATCGGGCCGATACACACCACACGGTGGCCCCGGCCGAGAAGCGCCGGGCCAGGGCCAGGCAGGCCCGGGCCAGATCCGACCAGGCCGGCTCGAGGTCAGGTGACGCCGGCCCCGGTGACGCCGGCCCCGGTGACGCCGGCCCAGGTGACGCCGGCCCCGGTGCAGTCAACTCGGAGGACAGGGCCAAGGGGGCGCTGAGCGGAACCCCACCCGGAAGAACCGGGGATGCCTCCACGATTCGATCAACGGAGCTCATGGTCTGGTCAGTCTCGCGCCAACCATCGGCCGTGAAACCCCGAGTTCCGGCGGTTGGAACCGGGGGCGCACCCATTCTCAAGCACCGGTCAAGTCGCCCGCGAGGATTTCCAAACTTCCACCTGAATTTCCAAAAGAGCGGGTGTATCCTGACGACAGCTCTCAGATAGGTGCGAGAAACATCTACCGCACCTCCCGAACCACCCAGTACGGCCAGCACCACCCAGCAACCCAGGTACCAAACAGAACAACTGTCACCGAGCCAGGACCGTCGGTCACTGCTCGGCGCATCCGATCCTAAGGGGGGTCTCCATGCCGACCAGCACCGGCCGAGGGCGTACACCTACGACCCGTTCTGCCACCACCACCCGCAAGCCCACGTCCCGTGAGTTGGTCTCCACCGC